>JALUAG010000042.1 GCA_027045875.1 Alphaproteobacteria bacterium
CCCGCCCCCGACACAGCAACGCGGGCGGGCCGAAGCGGAGCTCGCCCATGTCGTCGGGACCGTCCCCCAGTACCTGCTTCATCGACGGATCGTCGGCCCAGCTACCGCGCCCGTTCCATCCCATCGCCCGCGCGAGGGCGGCGCGGAAAGCACCCGCTACGACCGAGGGCCAGGGCGGGAAGAGAGAACGGACGTCCGCCATGCCCTCGTCCTCCTGCTCGAAGGGGCGGCCGTCGCGGAAGAAGAGGGTATCGACGGGATGGACGAGATAGCGCGTCATGCCCCGTCTCCAGCGGGCACGGGAGAGCGATAACGGGCATCGAGGGTGCCCACGCCGTTGTCGGCCAGAAACCGGGCGATCAGCCCGCCGGCTAGGCGGAAGACCGCCTTGCCATTGCCGGTGGTGGTCATGCAGACGTCGAGAAGCTCGTCGATGCGGTCTTCGTCCCCTTTGGTCCGACCCTTCTTTCCCTTCACCCATTCCGCCAGCATGACCTTCTCGAGCCTCTCGCGGTCGTTCCCGAAGATGTCCAGAACGTGCTCGTAGCGGTCTTTCATGTTGTAGAGAAAGCTGGTCGAGCGTTCGATGTCCCGCGCATAGGCACGTGCGAGCTTCTGCATGTGATCGATCGGGCTTTTTTCGCACTTCTCGGGCGTTCGTTTCTTCTCCGGAAGGAAGCTGGTCACGTATTCGGCCATCGTTCCGGAGGGCTTTTCCACCGAAACGGCGATCGAGTTGCGGCCGTTGCCTTCCTTGGCGACCTTGTCGAGAAGGTCACGGGCTTTTCGGATCACGGTCGACAGCGGCACGTGATAATGGGCGAAGACCAGGCCGGCGGAGATGGTGGGTGGCTCGTCGAGCTTCCCGGCCACGTTCTTCATGGCGTCGAGATAGGCTTGTCGCAGGGCGATCGCGCATGGGATGGCGGTGGGCAGCGGCAGGAAGGCCTTCACATCGTCCCCGCCGGCGTAGATGAGCGTGCCGTCGCGCTCTTCCTCGACGATCCGTTTCACCTGTCCAGTGAACCGGCGCAGCGCCTTGCTGACATCACGCTCCCTCCCGGCCTTCGCCGCGGAGGAGAGCAGCTTTCCGATGGCATCTCCGTCCATGACCAGGAGCGCGTAAAATGGCGAGGCGGTCAGCGATTTGGCCTGACGGGGCTGCAAATTCGGCTCGACCCGGCGTCGGTAGGCTTCCCGGAGCCTCGCGAGTTCGCCCCGGATCTCCTCCACCTTCCGGGAGCGTTCCCGGAGCTTCCGGGCACGGTCCGGATCGGTCTGCTCAAGAGATTCCGCCTCGCGCTCGAGGTTTCTCGCTTCGGTGTGCAGCATGTCGTCGAAGAAGAAGGATCCGTCGAGAAGGCCGAACTCTCTCGCCTCGCGCCCCAGCCTTCGGAAGGATTCGACGTAGCTGTCGTGTTCGGCCACCGAGGGCACGTGGAGCTTCGACCGGCAGGCCTGTTGGAAAGTCTTGCATGCGTCCGGGACTGTGTCCCACGCGGCCAACATCCAGGGGACGGCGGCCATGTAAGCCGTAGACGGCCAGAAGCGGACCTTCGCGGGCAGATCTCCCGGTATCCTGCCGTGGTGCTCCTGCAATCCTTGGGGTACCCAGCCGAGGACCTTCCGCAGCTGGTCGGCCGGCAGACAGAGAAACAGCCGCTTGACCAGCGCCGGAGCCGAAAGCCGTTCGGTATTGCGGATCTCCAGAAGTTCGAAGGTATCGTCCTTGGCGCCCGGATTGACGACGTCGCGCACTCGCTTGCGCACGGCCTGCCAGAACTTGTCCTGATCGCTCGCTTGTCCTTTCGCCCGGACCCAGCCGGAAAGCTCCTGGAAATCGCCGAGCATGCGGCAGTGGTCGCCGGGCTCCTCGGTGCTCGGGAGATGCGCCCGCCAGTTCTTCCGGCGGTCGAGCCAGGCGCCGTCGGAACCGTCCTTTGGATCCTTCCCCAGCACCCAGTTGATGTCCCAGAAGCCGGTGATCTGCCGCTTCCAGATCCGCCGGGATTGTTCCAACTGTTTCTCTTTGTCCTTCTTCGTCAGCGCCCCGTTCAATTCCTGCAGTGCGGGGTTGACGAACGTCTCCCAGACCGCGTCCGCGAGCGCCTGCCATTTGCCGCGAACAGCCTTTCCACAAGGGTCGTCGGCAAGGAAGCGATCCTTGGCACTCACATCGGCGAACTCGGCCTTGAAGCGGTTCGGCAGGGTTCCCACGAACCAGTGGGGTTCACCTTCCTTGCCGTCGTGGCGCCTTCCGTGCATGGCGAGCCACAGCGGGTCTTCCTCCACCGCCGGGAAAACGATTTGACCGTATCCGCCGTCTATCAGCGCCTTCATGGCGCAGGCGGACAGCCAGGAAGTGAGAAAGGAGCTGGCCCAGAAATCGCGGATCCGGCGGGAACCCTGGATCCAGCCCTGAACCCCCGCGGGCGAGGCGATCTGCCAGTGGAGGATGGTGGTCATGGCAACAACGCCACGCGATCGGGGAAAAACTTCACCTGCCTCTTGTCGCGGACGTAATGCCCGTCCAGAAACTCGGTGATGGTGTCGCACCAGTCGGTTCGCACAGGCGCCTCGTATCCCCCCCCGTCCCATTTCGCCTTTGCCTTGCCGTCGGGTGTGAAGGCGGCCGGCAGGAAGGTGGCGACGGCGGCGAAGCCGCCCCGACCGAGATCCTGGATGTGGAGGAAAAGCGGGCTGCCGCGCCGATCACCGGCGCCATCGGCGCCGGTCGTCGTGACACCCGCGTTGTGGCATTTCGGGCCGTAGTTGTGTGGCAGGCCGAACGCGGCACGTTTGGGTAGGTAGCTGTTCCTCTTCCCCGTCCAGGGTTGCTTGGCCCAGTCGTGATCGTCCTCGAAACGCTGCAGGGCCGGTTCACCATCGAGGATCCTGCCGTTGAAGCCCCAGGCGCGATAGCGGACCATTTCCCGCCCGACACGATCGAGAAGCGCGAGAGACTCGGTGCCGGTCGCCAGAAGATCGACCCGGCTTTCGGCGGAGAACGCGCTGAACGGGGGCCGCCCCACCTGCGGCCTCCCGACGATGTCCC
The DNA here is from genome assembly GCA_027045875.1 of Alphaproteobacteria bacterium. Classification (GTDB taxonomy): domain Bacteria; phylum Pseudomonadota; class Alphaproteobacteria; order Geminicoccales; family Geminicoccaceae; genus JALSRW01. Next base: position 3,056 of record JALUAG010000042.1, read on the forward strand.
GAACGGCTTTCCTATACGCCTCGATGCTTTCGGGCTTGCTCCAGTCGGCATCCGGGCCCTCGAGCTTCTCCAGTGTCAGCGAGCCCCAGCCGCGGCGCACGCGCGCGCCGAGCCCACCCAGCAGGCCCAGCAGTTTGAGGGCATCGAGCACGCGCTTTTTTTCGCCGGGGTCAACGTCGTCGCGGAAGGCAAGCCCGATCCGAAACTGCCCGCCGGCGGGGGAACAGGAGCGGTCGAGGACGCCAGCGCGTTTGCCGAATGCGCCCATCAAACCGTATCCGAGATAGCGTGCTCCGGGACCCGGCCCGAGCCTGTGGCCCTCGGGATGTGCCTCGCCCAGGGCCGTAGCCTCGATGCGGATCAGCACACGCGACTGCCCCAGCGCTTCCTTCCCGGACTCGCCCGCCTTTCCGAACAATCGCGCTTCGGCCTGCTGCAGTCGGGCGAGATCGCCGATCTCGGACCAGACCAGCGCCCGCCACCAGAAGCGGAGCTGGCCCTTGAAGCTCGTCAGGGAAAAACGGGTGGCGTCACGCAGCGCGTCGCCCAGAAACAGCGGGGTGACGACTGAATAAGTCGCAGCATATGTGAGACGCTCGGCCATGAGCGCTTCTACCTCCCCGATATGTCGTGGGCCGAGCGATCCTGCGGCTGTTGTTCGCGTCCGCGGTCTGTGCGGATCGAACCTTCGGACAGGCAATCGTTCGTCAGGACTCGCATCGGCGAAGAGCAGCCCGCCCGCCAAGGCGGGCGGGCTGCCACTTCTCACTGCGCGAGAGTGTCAATCAGAGCCCGCATTGCGGTCAACAAGAGCCACAGGCCCAACACAACCGCGACAAACTCTTCTGCTCCGACCGTTGCGCCTACCAAGGCCAGGAGAGGAAGCCTGTCCTTGCACATGTCTCGCATCGAATCGGAACCGCGGTTCGCCTTCGGACCCGGCAGGGCCGAGTTGCTTAGGAAAACTTCCATATCTACCTCCTTCAAGGTTAACGCTGGGTCCATTCCCAGCACGCTTTGAGGATACCATAGGATCCAAGGCATTCAATGAAAATTTGTGCCGCAGCGTGTCGGCCGACGAGCGACACCCCGGCTCGAAGAACCGGGGTGTTGCCCGAAGTACCACTGGCGAAGGCCAACCTGTGGCATCGATTGCACGCGAGACAATGAGGCCCGGCCTCTTGTTCCGGCCGGGAAGCACGCACCAGTCTACAGCCGAGGCCGTCGCGCGCCAAGCCTCCACCGCAGATTCGCGTCCCATGGTGACGCCAGACCATTCTTCGGTCTGCTGCATCCGTCGTGAGGCGAAAGGCGAGACACCGACTACCGAATCGGAACGCGATCGCAGGCGGGGTATCGCATCGGTGATGCACAGGCCCCTCAGCGCCAGGCGAGGAGGCGGCGTTCGGCGAGGCCGATGAGGGCGCTCACCGCGAGGCCGAGGAGGGAGAGGACGACGACGCCGGCCATGAGCCGGTCGGTGCGCATGAGGTTGCCCGCCTGGAGGACGAGCGCCCCGATGCCGTACTGGGCGCCGATCATCTCCGCCGCCAGGAGGAGCACGAGGGCGATGGAGGAGGAGATGCGGGCACCGGCGAGGATGCCGGGCAGCGCCCCCGGCAGCAGGATCTTGAGGATGACGGCGCGATGCGAGAGGCCGAAGCTCTGGCCCATGCGCACGAGGCTCCTGGGCACCGCGTCGATGCCGGCATAGGCGTTGATGACGGTGGGAAAGAAGCTGCCCAATGCTATGGTCGCCACCTTGGAGGGCTCGCCGATCCCGAACCAGAGGATGAAGAGCGGCAGCATGGCGATCTTGGGGATGGGAAAGAGCGCCGCCACCAGCGGGATGCCGAGGGTTCGGCCGAGGCTCGAGATGCCGATGGCGAGCCCGAGGAGGAGGCCGGCCGCGGTGCCGAGCGCCCAGCCCAGGACGAGGCGCTGCAGGCTGGCTTCGAGATGGCGCCAGAGATCGCCGCTCGCCGCCAGTTCGTAGAGCGCCTCCAGAATCGCCGAGGGCGGCGGCAACAAAAGGGCGGAGACGGTGCCGGCGCGCACCGCCCCCTCCCACAGCAGCAGAAGGAGGAGGAAGAAGGGCGGGGCGAGGCGGCGGATGCGCCGCGGCGCGAAGCCGCCGCCCCGGAAGGGCACCTCGCGGACGGGCTCACTCATGGGCCGCGGCGGCGCCGGCGAGCTCGCGGTCGGCGGCCCGCACCTCGTCCGCGATCATGCGCCAGAGCTCGGCCCGGAGCTCCCCGATCACCGCCGCATGGCCGGGCGCCGTGCGCTCGGCCACCGGCAGCGGCACCTCCAGGATGCCGCGGATCCTGCCGGGCCGGCGGGAGAGGACGCAGATGCGGTCGGCGATCCTGAGCGCCTCGTCGAGATTGTGGGTCACGTAGAGGGTGGTGGTGCGGGCCCGCCGCCAGAGGGCCAGGAACTCCTCCAGCAGCAGTTCGCGGGTCTGGGCGTCGAGGGCCGAGAGGGGCTCGTCCATCAGCAGCACCGCCGGTCGGACGGCGAGCGCCCGGGCGATCCCCACCCGCTGCCGCATGCCGCCCGAGAGCTGACGCGGATAGGCGCCGGCGAAATCGGAAAGCCCGGTGAGGCGCAGCACCTCCGCCACCCGTTCCCGGCGCTGCCGGCGGTCGAGGGCGGCCTCGAGGGCCAGCGCCACGTTGCCGGCCACCGTGCGCCAGGGCAGGAGGGCGAAGTCCTGGAACACGTAGGTGAGGGGGTTGAGACAGCCTTCGGGCGGGGTTCCGGCGAGCCGCACCCGTCCGCGCGCGGGACGCAGCAGCCCGCCGGCGATGGCCAAGAGCGTGGACTTGCCGCAGCCCGAGGGGCCGAGGATGGCCAGGGTCTCGCCCGCGGCCACGGCGAGATCGATCCCCTCCAGCACCTCGAGCCCGTCGAAGGCGTGCCCCACCCCCTCGAACAGCAGCCGCACCCCGCCCGGCTCCCGCCGTCACTCGGGGATGTTGAAGTGCCCCTCGATGAAGGAGAGATCGAGGATCTCCGCCGGATCCACCTTCTCGTCCACGAGCCCCTGCTTCTTGAACCAGGCGATCTGGTCGTAGACGCTGCCGACGTCGAGGCGGCCCAGGGGATCGATGTACGGGGCGCCGTTGTAGATCGATTGCGGCTTGGCCTTGGTGTACTTCTGGATGATGGGGATCAGCGCCTCGGCCTTCTCGCCGAACACCCGCCGGCCCTGGGCGTCGAGCTGGTTGAAGGCCTCGTGGTATTCGGTCGCCGCCCGCTGGTAGGCGCGCACGAACTTCTCCACCACCTCGCGCCGCTCCTGCACGTTGCGGGTGGAGGTGAAGAGGCCGCCGAGCTGGTAAGGCGTATATTGATGCACCCAGCCGACGATGCGGCCGTTGCCCTTGGCTTCCAGGGCCTTGATGATATGCGCGGGAAGGATGATGCTGTCCACCTGGCCGCTCTTGACGGCGGCGATCATGTTGGGGACGCTCTGCAGCGGCACGAGCTTCACCTCGGAGAGCGGGAAGCCGAGCCTGTCGGCCAGCATGCCGATCATGAGATGGAAGCTGGAGCCGTACTGGGTCATGCCGAGGCTGCGGCCGGGGAACTTCTCGGGGCTCGTGAAGCCGGCTTCATAGGCCTGGTTGGAGACGAAGTAGCCCGAGAAGTCGAAGCCGGGTTCCTCGCGGCTCTGGGCGCCGATCACCTTGAGCGCCCCCTGGCCGGCCAGGTTGTAGAAGCCGGCGGTGAAGGCGGTGACGCCGAAATCGGCGTCGCCCGAGGCGATGGCCACCGCCACCGGCTGGGCGGCGCGGAAGAAGGAGAATTCGACCTCCAGCCCCTCCTCGGCATAGTAGCCCTTGTCCTGGGCGATGAAGAGGGGCGAGGAGGAGACGAAGGTGAGGGCGGCGATGGTGATCTTCTGGGCCTTTGCCGGCAGCAGTGGCAGGGCCGCCAGCAGGAGAGCCAGAAGGGCGCCACGGAGCGGCTTGCGCATGACGGAAACCTCCCTGTGATCGACGTGCGTCGGCGCCGCCACTGTAGCCGGATCGCCGGGCGAATCCAGTGGCAGCGGGGCGGCGCGCGGCCCGGGAAGACCGTGTGAACGCGCAGAATGGGCGGCTGGTGGCGCGTTTCCGGGCCGCCCGCCGCGATCCCGCGCTGGTGGTGATCGAGGGCTTCCACGCCCTCAAGCACGCGCTCCGGTTCGGCGCCGAGATTCTGGAGGCGGTCACCGCCGATCCCGAGACGGCGATCGACCTCGCCCGCCGCCTCGCACGCGATGTCGCGCCATCGCTCGCCTCGCTGCTGTGGCCGGTACCGGCCGCACTCTTCGCCGAGCTCGCGCCCAGGCCGCCCGAGACCGGGGTGCTGGCCCTCGCCCGCCGGCCGGACGTCGACGGGATGCGGCATCTTCGAGCGGGCGTCGGGCCGCTCGTGCTGCTCGACCGTCCGGCCCATGCCCGCAACCTCGGGGCCGCGGTACGGGTGGCGGCGGCGGCCGGTGCGGACGCCCTCCTGACCCTCGGCCCGCTCGATCCCTGGCACCCCACCGCGGTACGGGCGGGGGCCGGGCTCCAGTTCGCCCTGCCGGTGGCGCGCATTGCGGAGCTCGGCGAGGTCGGTCGCCCGATCGTGGCCCTCGATCCCGAGGGGGATCTTCTGGAGCCTGCCCGGATCGCCGACGACGCCATCCTCGCCTTCGGTTCGGAGCGGCAGGGGCTTTCACCGGGCCTGCTGGCCCGGGCCGACCGTCGAGTGCGGCTGCCGATGCGCCCCGGAGTGTCCAGTCTCAACCTCGCCACGGCGGTGGCCGCCGTGCTCTACCTCCAGAGGCTCCGGCAAGGGGAGAACGGCCGATGATCTACGCGCGTCGCGGCTGGCCCGCGCTGCTCGGGATCCTGGCGGCACTCTATTTCGTGGGGCTGCCGCGGGGCGCCGCCGATCTCGGGGATCTCGCCCGGGAGCTCGGGCTGCGCGACGTCGAGGGGTTCGTGGAAACGGTCGAGACGGTGTGCCGCACCGGCCGCCTGCCCGAGCGCTATCTCACCAAGCGGGAGGCGCGGGCGCGGGGCTGGCGTCCCGGGCGGGATCTCTGCGCGGTGGCCCCGGGGCGGGCGATCGGCGGCGACCGCTTCGGCAACCGCGAGCGGCGGCTGCCCGAGGCATCCGGGCGGATCTGGTACGAGGCCGACCTCGATTTCGCCTGCGGGCGGCGGGGCCCCAAACGGCTCGTCTTCTCCGACGACCGGCTGGTCTTCGTCACCCTCGACCACTACCGGAGCTTCCGGCGGGTGCCGTGTCCGGACGAGTGAAACGCTGCCGGCTGGACGGGCGCCAGCGGACGCCGGCCGCCATCTACGACCGGCTCGCCCGGGATCTCGACCTGCCGCCCCATTTCGGCCGCAATCTCGACGCCCTCTGGGACGTGCTGACGACCGAGGTCGAGGGGCCGGTGCAGATCGTCTGGCGGCTCGATCCGCGGCTCCGCGCGGAGCTCGGCCCCTTCGCCGAGGCGCTGCTCACGCTGTTCACCGAGGTCGCCCGCGAGCGCGAGGACTTCACCTTCACCCCGATCACGGATCCGTGAGCTCGTGGCCCGCGCTTGCCATCGCCGGATGCGCGACCGATATGGCTCGCGTGTCCGGCAGCTGCTCGGCCGCCTCGCCGCCGGGCCGGCAGCACGGCGGCCGCTCGGGAAGGTTCAGATGCGCATGCTCCCCGCCGTCGCCGCCTTCGCCCTGATCGCGGCGGTCGTCGCACCTCCGGCACCCGGCCTCGCGGCCAGCAAGACGGGGGAATATGCCGTCAAGGGCATCGGCATCGACCGCTGTTCGAGCTACGTCGAGGCGGCACGGGCGAAATCGCCGTTGCTCGATGTCTTCGCCGGCTGGATCGAGGGCCATCTCACGGCCACCAACCGTTACCGTCCCGACACCTTCGACATCGCCCCCTGGCAGACGACGCGGCTGCTGATGGCGCTCCTGTTCGCCCACTGCCAGAACAACCCCGATCAGCGGCTGTTCGAGGCGGTGCAGAACCTCGAGGAGGTGCTGGCCAGCAGCCGGCTCGCCGAGAGGTCGGAGGTGGTCGAGATCGACGCCGGCGAGAACGGCAAGCTCGCCGTCTACCACGAGATCCTGAAACGCGCCCAGCAGGCGCTGATCGAGCGCGGTTTCCTGAAGGGCGGGGCCGACGGCCGCTACGGACCCAAGACGCGGGCGGCCCTCGAGGCCTTCCAGCAAAGCGAGGGACTGCGCAGGACCGGCCTGCCGGACCAGGAGACCCTCTTCAAGCTCCTCCTCGAAAAGGACATCGCGCCCCCCGGAGGGTGAACCCGCCCCCCGTCGGCCGGCTGTCGGGGCAGTGCCCGCGACGGCCGATCACGTTAACGAAAACTTAGATTTCCGGCGCTAGGCGTCGGGGTGGCGGTACGCTTCGCCCCGGAAGCGTAGGGTTGGTGGCGCGGAACGGGTAGTCGACGGAGGTGGCCATGGTTTCGCCTTTGGCAAGGGTCGGAATCCGCACCCGCATCCTGTTCTTGCTCGCCCTGCCCCTCGCGTTGTTGGGCGCCGTCGGTGGATATCTGTACGAACGCGAACGAGCGATGGCGGCCCAGGCCGAAAGCATCGCCGAGATCGTGTCCCTCGGTCCCTCTCTCGGCGCGCTGGTTCACGAACTGCAGAAGGAGCGCGGCATGTCGGCCGGCTTCGTCGGCAGCGACGGGGCGCGTTTCGGCGACCGGCTTCCGGACCAGCGGGCGGCGACCGACACGGCTCTCGCCGGGCTGCGACGCGCGGTCGACGAACGCGCGGCGGACGGGGCCGAGCTCCCCTATCTGCGGAAACTGAAGGCGGACCTCGCGCGTTTCGACCTCCTGCCGACCCTTCGGCGGGAGGTCGACGGGCTGCTCGTGGAGGTGCCGGAGCTCGCGCGCCGCTACACGAAGCTCGTGCGCAGGCTCCTCGATACGACACGTGCGATGACCGGCGTGGCCGAGGACCCGCGCCTCCTCCGCGCCATCCTGGCGCACGTCCATCTGCTCGAGGCCAAGGAACTGTCGGGGCTGGAGCGTGCGCTCGGTGCCGTCGGGTTCGGACGCGGCGGCTTTTCGCCGGTGCTCTACAACGGTTTCCTCGAAAAGGCGGTGCTCCAGGCCGAGCATCTGCGGGAAGCGCGCTTTTGGGCGCAGCCCGGAATGCGCCGCCTCATCGACGAACTTTCGGAGAGTCCGGCGTTCCGCGAGGTCGAGCGCCTGCGCGAGACGGTCACGCGGGGGGTCGGCACCGGCGACCTCGGATCCACGACCGGCGAACAGTGGTTCGCCGCCGTGACCCGCAAGATCGACGCCATGAAGGCGGTCGAGGATCGCTCCGTGCGCGAGCTCGCCGTCCTCGCGGGCACCCTCGCGGGCCATGCGGAGCAGCAGGCCCGTCGCCTCGGCGTCGCCGCGCTCGTCGCCCTGGTCTTCCTGCTGGGAGCGGGCACCGTGGTGTGGCGCAGCATCACCGTGCCGTTGGCGCGCCTGGTCGAGAAGACCCGTCGCCTGGCCGACGGCGACACCTCGGTCGAGATCGGCGAGACGGACCGGCGCGACGAGATCGGCACCATGGCGCGGGCTCTCGAGCATTTCCGCGAGGTCCGCGAAAGAGCCGACCGGGAAGAGCGCGCCAAGGCGGAGCGCGCCCGACGCCTCGAGGAGACGATGGCCCGGTTCGGCGAGCGGGTGGGCGGCGTTCTCGCCGCCCTCTCGGAAACCACCGCCACGCTCGATCAGGCGGCCACGGAAATGACGGAAACGGCCAAGGCGACCCACGGGAACGCCGACGAGATGGCCGGCAGTGCGGAGCGCGTATCCGCCGACATGAGGACGATGGCCGCCGCCATCCGCCAGCTGAGCGCATCCGTCGAGGAGATCGCCCGTCAGGCGGGCCACGCCTCGACCATCGCCGGCGGTGCGGTGACGGACGCCGACCGGGCGCGGCAGGTCGCCGGCGAGCTGGCCGAGGTGGCACGGCGGATCGAGGAGGTGCTCGGCCTGATCTCCTCGATCACCGAACAGACCCACATGCTGGCGCTCAACGCCACCATCGAGGCGGCGCGAGCGGGCGAGGTGGGGCGCGGGTTCGCGGTCGTGGCCGGAGAGGTCAAGAACCTGGCCGGTGCCACCGCGGACGCCACCGAGAAGGTGCGTGCCCTGGTGGAGCAGATCGGCGGCGCGACCAGCCAGGTGGTCGGAGCGGTGCAGCGCGTCCACGACGTGCTGTCGGAAATCGACGGCGTCGCCGCCACCATAGCCAGCGCCACCGAGGAACAGTCGATCGCCGTGCGGGAAATGTCGGACAAGGCGGAGAGCGCGGCGTCGGACACCGCGCGGGCCAGCGAGGCCATCGGCGGGGTACGCGATGCGGCGGGTCTCAACGATCGGGCCTCGGACCGGGTGCGGGATGCGGTGACCGTCGTCGCCCGGCAGACCGAAGAGCTTCGCAGCTGCGTCGAGCGCTTCCTTTCGGAAATCCGGGCCGCCTGACGGGAAGCGTCACGCGCCGCCCGCAGCTCGCGCGGGCAGGGTGGCCTCCACCGCCGGCCGCTCCGGCCCCCCGGTCTCCACCGGCTCCAGCCAGACGGCGGTGTCGTGGAAGGCGCCGCCGCCCGCCGGCGGTGGCGGGTCGGCCCCGATCAGGAGATTGATGCCCACGCCTTCCGGCCAGTGGCGGTTGGGCCAGATGCTCTCGACCACGATGGTCTCCGGGCGCTGCCCCTCGCGGGCCGCCACATGCACGAGCAGCGAGCCCCGCCGGTTGCCGAGCCGGACGAGGTCCCCGTCGCGAAGACCGAGGCGCGCCATCGTCTCCGGATGGAGGAGGGCGGTGGGCCGACCTTCCCTGGCCAGTGAAGTCGGGGTCTCGGTGAAGCTGGTGTTGAGGAAGTTGCGCGCGGGCGCCGCCACCAGCCGGAACGGCCGCTCCGGGGTGGGTTCCTCGATCACCGCCAGATGATCGGGCAGCGGCGGCATGGCCGCGTGGGCGGGGCCGAAGCGCGTCCAGTCGGGGCGGAAGCGGAAGCGTCCGTCCTCCGTGGGGAAGCCGCGCAGATGGTGGGCGGTCTCGAAGTCCGGCAGCATCTCCCAGCCGCCGCTCTCGTAGATCCGGCTGGCGTCGGGAAGCCCGGAGCGGGCGAGCATGTCCTCGATCAGCTCCCAGGGCGACATGGCGAAGCCCGGATGCTCGGCGCCGAGGCGGGCCGCCAGATCGGCGATCACCCGGTGGTTGGGGCGGCATTCGCCGGGCGGGTCGAACAGCCTGCGGCCGATCTGCAGGCGGGTGTGGGCGGAGGCAGTGTAGATGTCGTCGTGCTCGAGGAACATGGTGGCCGGCAGCACCACGTCCGCCATGCGCGCGGTGTCGGTCATGAACTGTTCGTGCACGCAGAGGAACAGATCCTCGCGGGCGAAGCCGGCGTGTACCTTGGCGAGCTCCGGCGCCACGCACATCGGATTGGTGTTCTGGATCAGCATCGCGGTGACCGGCGGCCCGCCGCCGAGCGCGTCGGGATCGCCGGTGAGGACGGGGCCGATCCGCGACTGGTCGAGCAGGCGCACCGAGGGATCGACGGCATCGAGCCCCTCGATCACCGTCTTGTCGAGCCGGTAGAGGCCGCTCATGCTGTAGAGGGCGCCGCCGCCCGGATGCCGCCAGGCGCCGGTCACCACCGGCAGACAGCTCACCGCATGCATGTTGGCGGCGCCGTTGCGCGAGCGCGTGAAGCCGTAGCCGATCCGCAGATAGGCCCGTTTCGTGCGGCCGTAGAGACGGGCGAAGGCGACGATCTGCTCCGCATCGAGGCCGGTGATGGCGGCCGCCCAGTCCGGATCCCGCGTTCGCAGATGGGCCTCGAGCGCTTCCGGGCAGTCGCTGTAGCGGCCGAGATAGTCGCGGTCGGCGTAGCCCTCCGCGAACAGCACGTGCATCACCGCGCAGGCGAGCGCCCCGTCGGTGCCCGGCGCGAGCGCGAGATGCACATCGGCGAGGCGGGCGGTGGGCGAGCGATAGGGGTCGATCACCACCAGCTTCGCCCCCCGTTGCCGGCGTGCCCGGGCGACGTGGCTCATGAAATTGACGTGGGTGGAGACGGGATTGGCCCCCCACACCACGACGAGATCGGAATGCTCGCCGATCTCCACAGGCGGCACCCCCCAGCGCCGCCCGCAGCCCGCCTCCCAGCCGGTATCGGCGAGCCGCACGCAGATCGTCGAGTAGAAACGGGAATAGCGCTTCACATGGGTCAGCCGGTTGATGCCGTCCCGCTGCACGTGACCCATCGTGCCGGCGTAGTAGTAGGGCCAGACGGTCTCCGGCCCGTAGCGCCGCTCCGCCGCGAGGAAGGCCTCGGCCACGCGGTCGAGCGCCTCCTCCCAGCCGATGCGCACGAACCGGCCCGAACCCTTGGGACCGTCGCGACGCAGCGGGTGGAGAAGCCGCTCGGGATGATGGAGGCGTTCGGCGTAGCGCGCCACCTTGGCGCACACCACACCGGCGGTGTAGGGGTTGCGACGGCTGCCGTGGATCCGTCCCAGCCGGCGGTCGGCGGTCCGTTCGACCTCGAGGGCGCAGACGCTCGGGCAGTCGTGGGGGCAGACCGCGGGCAGGAGTTGGTGCGTCATCGGACGGGCCCTTCCGCGAGAGAACGGCCGCAGCCTAGCGCCTTCGCGCGCCCGCGTCATGCGCCTCGGCGAGGACGTTGAGCACCGTCGTCCAGTCCTCGCGCCCGCGGCCCCGGGCCCGGGCGAGGTCGTAGGCCGCCTCGGCGGCGACGCCCGTGGCCAGCGGACAGCGCAGCCGGGCCGCGAGCTCGAGGGCCAGCCACAGGTCCTTGTGCGCGAGATCGACGGCAAAGCCCGGGGTGACGTCGCCCGCCAGCACCTTGGCGGGGTAGGTGGTGCCGAGGTGTCCCCGGCCGGCCGGCGTGCCCCGCATCACCTCGAGCGCCGCCTCCCGGTCGAGGCCGCAGCGGTCGGCCAGCACCAGCGCCTCGGCGGTGACCACGTTGCTCACGATGGAGAGATAGTTGTTGACGATCTTGGCTCGCGCACCGCTGCCGGCCGGCCCGCAATGGACGATGGTGTCACCCAGCACGGCGAGGACCGGGCGTGCGCGCTCGAGATCCGCGGCCGTACCGCCGACCATGATCAGCAGACGGCCCTCCTCCGCATGCTGCGAGCTGCGACCCACCGGCGCATCCAGAAAGCGCCAGCCGCCCGCCTCCAGACGGGAAGCGAGTTCGTCGGTCTCGAGCGGCTGCACCGTGCTCATGTCGATGACGAGCCCGCCCGGTGCGAAGCTCTCGAGCAGCCCGCCGGCACCGAACAGCGCCTCGCGCACATCGTCGCCGGTGGGCAGCATGGTGATCGCGATGGTCGCCTCCCGACCGGCTTCGGCGGCATCGGCGGCGATCTCGATGCCGCCCGCGCGGGCGGCCTCGCGCGCGGCTTCGGCGCGATCGTGGCCGACGACCCGGTATCCGGCGGCCACCAGGCGCCGCGCCATCGGCAGGCCCATCACCCCGAGCCCGACGAACGCCATGGTCGGCATCGTTCCTCCCCCCGACGCGCCGTCCCGCTCCGCGACCGGGACCGGCCGCACGACCGTCGCGCCGGCCGCTTCCCTCAACGGGCCGGCGCCCGTTCGAGAAAGCGCTTGAGCGCCACCGCGGTGTTGCGTTCGCGATCGCGCGAACTGTAGAGCAGGGTGACGTCCCCCTGCTCCACCAGATCCCGCAGCCGCGCGACCGCCTCCGGCCGGTTCTCGAGTTCCGTCCAGTAGCGCTCACAGAAGCTCTCGAAACGTTTCGGATCGTTGGCGAACCAGCGGCGCAGTTCGGTGCTCGGCCCGATCTCCCGCAGCCACAGGTCGATCGCCGCCTCGCCCTTGCCGATCCCCCGCGGCCAGACCCGATCGACGAACACGCGAAGCCCGTCCTCCGGCGCCGGCATGTCGTGAATGCGTTTGAGCCTGATCATGACCTCGTCTCACCGGGTCGGCGAACGCCGGTCCGTCGGCGTCGCCGGTGTCACCCGGAGGGAAGACGAGCCTTTCGTCGCCGATCGGGGACGGCGACCGCGGCCGCCGGAAACGGCGCGGCGCCACGGGTACGCCTTGCGGCCTGGGCGCCGGTGGAACATGCGTCCTCCCTGTTTTCCTTGTGTGTTCTTCTGCCTCTCGTATCCGCGACGAGCGACTCCTCGCGCTTGCGCTCAGCCTGCCGGTCGGGTGTCCTCGGCCAGCAGACGCTCGAGGCGGGCCCGTTCTTCCGGACTGAGATCCCCGATTTCGGGCTCTCCCCGTGCCGACCGTCGCCGCATGTACAAGCCTACCGCGACTCCCCCGAGGATCAAGACCACGAATGGTCCCGCCCACAGCAGCCAGGTGGCCGGACGGACGGGGGGGCGGAGGAGGATGAACTCGCCGTAGCGGGCGACGAGGAAGGCCTTGACCTCCTCGTCGGTGTCGCCGGCCACCAGGCGCTCGCGCACCAGCCGCCGGAGGTCGGCGGCCAGCGGCGCGTCGGAATCGTCGATCGACTGGTTCTGGCACTGCAGACAGCGCAGCTGCTTGCCCAGGATGCGGGCCCGCTCTTCGAGAACCGGGTCGTCGAGCATCTCCTCCGGCTTCACGCCGCCGGCGCCGGCCGCTCCGCTCCAGAGCAGCGCCAGCAACAGGAAGGGCAGCAGGCGTCTCATTGCTTTTTCAGCTTCTCGATCAGGGGCAGGATGACCTCATTGACGACCCGGGGGGTCATCTGTCCGACCTGTTTGTAGACGATCCGGCCGTCGCCATCGACGACGAAAGTCTCGGGCACGCCGTAGACACCCCATTCGATGCCCACCCTGCCCTTGAAATCCCAGCCCACGTAGGTGAAGGGATCGCCGAGCTCGGCGAGCCACGCCAAGGCGTCCTCGGCGCGGTCCTTGTAGTTGAGGCCGTTGACGGTGATGCCTTCCTCCCGGGCGAGGCGCATGATCAGGGGATGCTCGGCCCGGCAGGGCACGCACCAGGAGGCCCAGACGTTGACCAGCATCGGTTCGCCGCCGAGGTCCGCCCGACTGAAACCGTGGTCGTCGCGGCCGGGAATGGGCGGCAGTTCGAACTCCGGGGCGGGCCGGTCGAGCAGTGCCGAGGGCAGCACCGTCGGATCCCGCGTGAGGCCGTAGGCGAGAAACGCGCCGATCACGACGAACACCAGCACCGGCAGCAGATACGGCCACATGCGCCGGTTGGCGGCGGCGGATTCGGTGGTCGCGGTCATCTCCTCGTCCCCCTTTCCTGCTATCCTCCGGCGGCGGCGGCCCGCATCCTCGCCGGCACCGGCGCGCCGACGCGCAGTCGGCGGTCGCTCAGCGACACCAGACCGCCGATGGCCATCACCACGAGCCCGCCCCACAACCAGACGACCAGCGGGTTGAAGTAGAGCCGCACGGTCCGCGCGCCCTCGTCGCCGACCTTGTCTCCGATGACGAAGTAGAGGTCGCGCCACAGGGTGGTGTCGATGCCGGCCTCGGTGGTCGTCTGCCCCTCCACCGGATAGAACCGCCGTTCGGAATGGATCTCGGCGACCAGCTCACCGTCGCGGCGGGCCTCGAAGGTGCCCCGTTCGGCGATGTAGTTCGGCCCTCGGCGTTCGGTCACGCCCTTGAAGATCACCTCGTAGCCGGCGAGGGTGGTGGTATCGCCGGCATTCATGACCAGGATGCGTTCGATCTGGCCGCTGGTGGTGGCGGTCACGCCGATGATGAAGATGCCGAGCCCGACATGGGCGGTGGTCATCCCGAGAGCCGAACGCGGCAATCCCTTGAAGCGACTCCAGCTGCGGCCGATCGGGATGCGGAAGAGGGCGATGCGACCGGCGAGTTCCAGCAGGGAACCGACCACCAGCCAGGCCGCCAGCGCATAGCCGAAGGCGGCCAGCACGCCGCGCCAGTCGAACAGCGCGAGATAGCCGGCGGCGACCAGCGCCGACGCGGCGACGGCGAACTTGAGGCGGGAGACCACTCCGGGCAGATCGCCGCGCTTCCAGGACAGCATGGTGCCGATCGGCAACGCCAGCAGCAGCGGGATCATCAGCGGCACGAAGGTGGCGTTGAAGTAAGGTGGTCCCACCGAGATCTTGGCACCGGTGAGCGCCTCGAGCGCCAGCGGGTAGAGGGTGCCGAGAAGTACCGTCGCGGTCGCCGTCGACAGCAGCAGGTTGTTGAGCACCAGCGCCCCTTCGCGGGAGATCGGCGCGAACAGCGAACCGCCCTGCATGGCCGGTGCGCGGATCGCGAACAGGGTCAGCGAACCGCCGACGGCGACCACCAGCAGCCCGAGGATGAAGACGCCGCGGCCGGGATCGGTGGCGAAGGCGTGGACCGAGGTCAGCACGCCCGAGCGCACGAGGAAGGTCCCCAGGAGCGAGAGGGCGAAGGTCAGGATGGCGAGGAGGATGGTCCAGCTCTTGAGGGCGTTGCGCTTCTCGAGCACGATCGCCGAGTGGAGCAGCGCGGTGCCCACGAGCCAGGGCATGAAGGAGGAGTTCTCCACCGGATCCCAGAACCACCAGCCGCCCCAGCCCAGCTCGTAGTAGGCCCACCAGCTCCCGAGCGCGATGCCGACGGTGAGGAACAGCCAGGCGACCAGCACCCAGGGCCTCAGCCAGCGCGCCCAGCTCGGATCCACCCGGCCCTCGAGCAGCGCCGCCATGGCGAAGGAATAGGCGGTCGAGAAGCCGACATAGCCCAGGTAGAGGAAGGGCGGATGCAGGGCGAGGCCGGGATCCTGCAGGATGGGATTGAGACCACGTCCGTCGGCCGGTGCCGGATCGAGCCGCAGATAGGCGTTCGAGGTCAGCAGCATGAAGGCCAGGAAGCCGACGGCGATGAGCCCCTGCATGGCGAGCACGCGCGCCAGGAAGGTCGGCGGCAGGCGGCGGCCGAACACCGCCACCCCGGCACCGAACAGGGTCAGGATCCAGACCCAGAGAACGAGCGAGCCCTCGTGATTGCCCCAGGTGCCGGTGACCTTGTAGAAGAGGGGCTTGCTCGAGTGCGAGTTCTCGAACACGTTGCGCACCGAGAAGTCGGAGGTCACGTAGGCCTGGACGAGGGCCGCCAGGGCGAAGCTCACGAGCAGGAACTGGGCCACCGCGGCGTAGGGCGCGATGCCCGTCAGCACCGGATCCCGGCGTGCCGCTCCGAGGAGCGGGACGGTTCCCTGCACGAGCGCCACGGCGAACGCCAGTACGAGCGCGAAGTGGCCCAGTTCGATGGTCATTGCGGGGTCTCCGCTTCCTGCTCTTCCCAGTAGCCCGCTTCCTTGAGGGCGTCGCTCACTTCCCTCGGCATGTAGCGCTCGTCGTGCTTGGCCAGCACCTCGCTGGCGACGAAGACGCCGTCGTCGCCCAGCTTGCCCAGGGCCACCACCCCTTGACCCTCGCGGAAGAGATCGGGCAGCATTCCCCGGTAGACCACCGGCACCTGCTCGACGGTGTCGGTGACGGCGAAGCGCACGGTGCCGTCCGGCTCGCGGACCACGCTGCCCTCCACCACCAGGCCGCCGATGCGGAAGGTCTTGCCGGGTTCCACCTCGCGGGCGGCGAGCTCGCTCGGGGTGGCGAAAAAGGCGATGCTGTCCTGCAGGGAAGCCAGGATCAGAGCCGTGGCGCCGCTCAGGAGCAGCATCGCCACCACCACCAGGACCAGCCGCTGTCGCTTGCGGAAACGCATCGGAGATGTCCTCGTCGTCAGGAGTGTCGGCCCGGGGCTGCCGCCGTCTGCTCCGCAGCCGTGGGACGTTCGGCCCGCAGGGGACGCGCCCGCCCCGCGCGACGCGGTGTCCGTTCGCGCAGGGCGGCGAGTTCCGCCACCCGCTTCTTCGCGTACCACCAGCTCTGGAGAAGGAGGCCGACGACGACCAGGAGGGTGATGCCGTAGGCGGCCCAGACATAGGGACCGTAGCCGTCCATCCAGAAGAACTCGCGCATCTCTCCTCCCGTCCGTCCCCCCGGTCGCGAGGTCCGTCGGCGCTTGCCCGCGGCACCGGCCGAACCTACACCAAGGCGGCGGGCACGAGCCGCCGGCTCACAGGGTTATGGTGGCGGCCTCCCCCCCAGACAAGGTGGCCCGATATCGCGCTGGATGAATCCGTTGCCCGAAACCGCGTACAGCGGCACTGCGTCGCAGCTCGCCAACGTCTTGTCCGGGCTGGAATCCGACAGCGGACGGGACGCGGTGCTGGCGGCCCTGCGCCGCCATCTCGACGCCGAGCGGACACGTATCCGCGGCTTCTTCGAGACCGGCGGCAGCGCCGAGACGGTGCATCGCGAGCTCGCCGCCCTCGCCGACGAGCTCGTCCGCGCGGCGCTCGATTTCGCCGCGCACCATCGCTACCATGCCGGCAACCGCACGCTCGGCGAGGAGATCGCGGTACTGGCGGTGGGCGGCTACGGCCGTCGCGAGCTCGCCCCCTGCTCCGACATCGACATCCTGTTCCTCCACCCCTACAAGCGCACGCCGCTCGTCGAGCAGCTCGCCGAGTTCCTGCTCCTCCAGCTGTGGGATCTCGGCCTCAAGGTGGGCCACGCCACCCGCTCGGTGGACGAATGCCTGCGGCTCGCGGGGCAGGACCTCACGGTCCTCACGACGCTCCTGGAAGCGCGCCCGGTATGGGGTTCGACGGCGCTGTTCGCGCGCTTCCGCGAGCGTTTCCGGGCCGAGCTGGTGGTCGGTCAGGAGGCCCGGTTCGTGGAGGCCAAGCTCGCCGAGCGCGACGCCCGCCACCGACGGCTCGGCGACAGCCGCTATCTGCTCGAACCCAACATCAAGGAAGGCAAGGGCGGGCTGCGCGATCTCCACACCCTGACGTGGCTCGGCCGCTTCCTATACGATGCCGGGAGCCCGTCCGATCTCGTGCGCCACGGCATGCTGACCCCCGAATCGCTCCGCGTCTTCACCCGCTCGCGGCGGTTCCTGTGGACGGTGCGCTGCCACCTCCACTATCTCACCGGCCGGCCCGAGGAACGCCTCACCTTCGAGCTCCAGCCGCGCATCGCCGCCGCCATGGGCTACCGCGACCGGCCGCGCTCGCTCGGGGTCGAGCGGTTCATGAAGCGCTACTATCTGGTGGCCCGGGACGTCGGCAACCTGACCCGCATCGTCTGCGCCGCTCTCGAGGACCAGCACAAGCGCCGGCCCCGCCTCGCCTTCCGCTTCGGCTTCGGCAGGCGGCGCATCGGCGGGTTCCGCGTCATCGGCAATCGGGTGTCGCTGGCCGATCCGGGGCTGTTCGCGCGCGAGCCGGTGCGCATGCTGGAGCTGTTCCGCATCGCCCAGGAGCGCGAGCTCGACCTCCATCCCGACGCCCTGCGCGCCATCGACCATCATCTGCGGCGGATCGACCGCACCGTGCGCGAGGATCCCGAGGCCAACCGCCTGTTCCTCGAGATGCTCACCTCGCGGAAGGATCCGGCGCTCACCCTCACCCGCCTCAACGAGGCCGGGGTGCTCGGCCGCTTCATTCCGGAATTCGGCCACATCGTGGCCCAGATGCAGCACACCCTCTACCATGTCTACACCACCGACGAGCACACCATCCGGGCGATCGAGGTGCTGCATCGCATCGAGCGGGGCGAGCTCGCCGAGGACCATCCCCTGGCCACCGAGCTCCTGCCCGAGATCCAGTCGCGCACCGAGCTCTATCTCGCCACCTTCCTGCACGATATCGGCAAGGGACGGAGCGGCGACCACAGCGAGATCGGCGCCGAGATCGCGGGCCGGCTCTGTCATCGCCTGGGGCTCCCGGGAGAGGCCGCGGCGACGGTGGTGTGGCTGGTGCGCCATCACCTCCTGATGAGCACCACCGCCTTTCGCCGCGACATCGAGGATCCCACGACCATCGCCGACTTCATGGCCGTCGTGCAGTCGCCGGAGCGGCTGCGGCTGCTGCTGCTGCTGACGGTGGCCGACATCCGCGCGGTGGGACCGGGGGTGTGGAACGGCTGGAAGGGTCAGCTGCTGCGCGAGCTCTACTACGAGACCCTGGCGGCGATGACCAGCGAGGATCCGCGCGGCCGTCGCCGGGCGCGCATCGAGGCCGCGCGCGAGCGCCTGGCCGAGGAACTGGCGCAGGGATCGCCGCCCTGGCCGCGGGAACGGATCGCGGCCTGGCTCGCCCGCCACGAGCCCGGCTACTGGCTGGCCTTTCCGATCGAGGACCTGCTCCGTCACGCGCGCATCGTCACCGCCGCCGAGGAGGCCGGCCGTGGCCTCTGCGTGGAGTTCCGCCCCCGGCCCTTCCAGGCGCGGACCGAACTCCTCGTCTACACGGCCGACCATCCCGGCCTGTTCATGAAGATCGCGGGCGCCCTGGCGCTGAGCAGCGTCAACATCGTCGATGCCCGGATCTTCACCACCACCGACGGCATGGCCCTCGATCTGATCGGGCTGCAGGACGCCGAGACGCGGCGGGCCATCGCCGACGAAGGGCGTCTCGAGCGCATCCGCCGCAATCTCGAGCGGGTGATCGGCGGCCGGATCCCGCTCGAGGAGGCGCTGGCCGAACGCCGCCGCCGGCTCACCCCCGCGCGTCTGTTCCGGGTCGAGCCGCGGGTGATCGTCGACAACAGGGCGAGCCGGCTGCACACCGTGGTCGAGGTCAGCGGCCGCGACCGGCCGGGCCTGCTCTACGAGCTCGCGCGGGTGTTCAAGGAGCACGCGCTGGTGATCAAGAGCGCGCACATCGCAACCTATGGTGCACGCGTCGTGGATGTGTTCTACGTCAAGGACGTGTTCGGCATGAAGCTCGCGCAGGAGGCCAAGATCGGGCGCCTGCGCAAGGCGCTGCTCGAGGTGCTCGCCCAGGCATGAGAGACGGGCCCGCGTGAACATTCTGCGTGCCACCGCCACCGTCGGTTCCCTCACGCTGCTGTCGCGCGTCAGCGGCTTCGCGCGGGACGCGCTGATCGCCGGCATGCTGGGCGCGGGGGTGGTCGCCGACGCCTTCTTCGTCGCCTTCAAGCTCGCCAATCTGCTGCGGCGGCTGTTCGCCGAAGGGGCCTTCAACGCCGGCTTCGTGCCCCTGTTCGCCCGCACCCTCGAGGGCGAGGGGGAGGGGGCGGCGAGGCGGCTGGCGGAAGAGGCCTTCTCGCTGATGGCCACCATCCTCCTGTTCGTCGTCTTCGCCGCCGAGCTCGCCATGCCCTGGCTCGTGCGGGCGCTCGCCACCGGCTTCGACCCCGCCGGCCCGCGCTACGCCCTGGCGGTGGAGCTCTCCCGCATCACCTTCCCCTATCTGCTGCTCATCTCCCTGGCCGCCCTCGTTTCCGGCGTGCTCAACGGGCTCGGGCGTTTCGCCGCCGCCGCCTTCGCCCCGGTGCTGCTCAACCTGACCCTGATCACGGCGCTCCTGCTGGCCGCCTTCCTGTTCGGCATGCCGGCCCGTCTCCTGGCCTACGGCGTGCTCGCCGCCGGGGTGCTGCAACTCGCGCTCGTGCTGCGGGCGGCGGCCCGCGCCGGAATGGTCCTGCGGCTGCGACGGCCGCGGATCACCCCGCGCATGCGCCGGCTCTTCCAGCTCGTGCTGCCCGGCGCCCTCGGGGCCGGCGTCTACCAGCTCAATCTGGTGGTCGACACCTGGTTCGCCTCGCATCTGCCGGAGGGCGCGATCTCCTACCTGTTCTACGCCGACCGCCTCAACCAGTTGCCGCTCGGGGCGGTGGGGGTGGCGCTCGGCACGGCGCTCCTGCCCGGTCTCGCCCGGGCGCTGCGGGCGGGTCACCGGGAGGCCGCCCACGCCCTCCAGAACCGGGCCATCGAGATCGGCATGCTGCTCACCCTGCCGGCGGCGGCGGCGCTCATCGTGGTGGGCGAGCCCATCGTCCGCGGCCTGTTCGAACGCGGCGCCTTCGACGCCGCCACCACCCGGGCCACCGCCGGGGCGCTGGCCGCCTTCGCCACCGGTCTTCCGGCCTACGTGCTTATCAAGATCCTGGCACCGGCCTTCTTCGCCCGCGAGGACACCGCCACCCCGGCCAAGATCGCCGCCCTCTGTCTGGGCCTCAACGTCCTTCTGGTGCTGGGCCTCATCGGACCGCTCGCCCATGTCGGCATCGCCCTCGCCACCGGCCTTTCCAACTGGGCCAACGCCGGGCTCCTGGCCTGGGTGCTGTGGCGTCGCGACGCCCTCGCGCCCACCCCCGAGCTGCGCCGAAGGCTGCTGCGGATGCTGCTGGCGGCGGCGGTCATGGCGGCGGTACTGCTGCTGGTCGCCGAACTGGGTGCCGGCCTGCATCCGCTGCTGCTGCTGGCGGTCATCCTGCCCTCCGGCGTCCTCACCTTCTTCGGCGCCGCCCAGCTCCTGGGGGCGGTGGATCTGCGCAGCCTCGGCGCCGCCTTGCGACAACCGCAGGCTTGACGAACCCCCGGACCCCGTGTTCCTGAGGCGCCGCCCGAGCGGGGCCCGCCGGCCCCGACGGCTCCTCACGGCAAAGAGAGTTCGCATGACCGCGCGCGTGTTCTCCGGCATCCAGCCGACCCACGGCCTGCACCTCGGCAACTATCTGGGCGCGATCCGCCACTGGGTGCGGCTGCAGGACGCCCACGAGTGCATCTACTGCATCGTCGACCAGCACGCCCTGACCACGCTGCACGACGCCCGGGAGATGCGCAGCAATACCCGCGAGGTGGCGGCCGCCCTCCTCGCCTGCGGCATCGATCCCGAGCGCTCGATCCTGTTCGTGCAGAGCAACGTGCCGGCCCACGCCCAGCTCGCCTGGGTGCTCAACTGCGTGACCCCGCTCGGCTGGCTCAACCGCATGACCCAGTTCAAGGAGAAGGCCGGCAAGCACCGCGAGAACGCACCCGTCGGGCTCTACGCCTATCCGGTGCTGCAGGCGGCCGACATCCTGGCCTACAAGGCGACGCTGGTGCCGGTGGGCGAGGACCAGAAGCAGCATCTCGAGCTGTCGCGGGATATCGCCGGCGCCTTCAACCGCAAGTTCGGGATCGAGTATTTCCCCCTGCCCGAGCCGATGATCGCCGGCGAGGCGACGCGGGTGATGTCGCTCCGGGACGGCACCCGCAAGATGAGCAAATCGGACGCCTCCGACATGTCGCGCATCAATCTCACCGACGATGCGGCGACCATCGCCCGCAAGATCCAGCGGGCCAAGTCCGACAGCATCCTCGGCATCTGGTACGATCCCGAGAAGCGGCCCGAGGCCTCCAACCTGCTCACGATATACGCGGCCCTGGCCGACCGCCCGCGGGCGGAGGTGGAGGCCGAGTTCCGCGAGGCTCCCTTCGCCGAGTTCAAGAAGCGGCTGGCCGAGCTCGCGGTCGAGAAGCTGTCCGCCATCAATGCCCGCATGCGGGAGCTGATGGCCGATCCGGCGGAGATCGACCGCATCCTGCGCTTTGGCGCCGAACGGGCGCGGGCGATCGCCGATCCGATCCTCGAGGAGGTCTACGACCTCGTGGGCTTCCTGCGCCCCTAGGCGCTGCCGCCGGCCCGCGGGGCGGGGCACGGAAAAGCGTTGACAGCGCGGCCGGCCGGACCACCATCTCTCTCGCGTGGCGGGGGAGGAACGGGATGCGCGTGGCCGTCGTCCAGATGAACTCGACCGCCGACAAGGCGGCCAATCTGGCCCAGGCCCGGCGGCTCATGGAGCGGGCGGTGGCGCGCGAGCGCCCGGATCTCCTGAGCCTGCCCGAGACCTTCGCCTTCATCGGCGGCAGCCGCGAGGCCCGCCACCGTTCGGCCGAGCGCTTCCCCGACGGCGAGACCTACGCCATGCTGCGGGAATTCGCCCGCCGCCACCGGCTGTACCTGCACGGTGGCAGCATGTTCGAGCGCGACGGGGAGCGCTTCTACAACACCAGCGTGGTGTTCGACCGCGAGGGGAACGAGGTCGCGCGCTACCGCAAGATCCACCTGTTCGACGTCACCACTCCCGATGGCCGGACCTACAGCGAATCCGATTTCGTCTGCCGCGGCGAGGCGGTCGTGCTGTTCGCGCTCGACGGGGTGAAGGTGGGGCTGAGCATCTGCTACGATCTGCGCTTTCCCGAGCTCTACCGCCGGCTCGCCGAGGCCGGCGCACGGCTGATCCTGGTGCCCGCCGCCTTCACCCTCCTGACCGGCAAGGACCATTGGGAGGTGCTGCTGCGGGCGCGGGCCATCGAGACCCAGTGCTACGTGGCGGCGGCGGCGCAGTGGGGCGCCTTCCCTTCCGGCCGCGAGACCCGGCACAACTACGGCCACAGCATGATCGTCGGCCCCTGGGGCCATGTGATCGCCCAGGTCCAGGACGGGATCGGGGTGGCGGCCGCCGATCTCGACATGGACTATCTCGAGACCATCCGGCGGGACCTTCCCGTCCATCGTCACCGCGTCCTGTCCTGAAACGCGTCGGAGGGAGGAAGGGGAATGAGCGAGACGGGTCGGTCGGAGAGCAGCGGCAGGTGTCTGATCGGCGGCCGTTGGGTACCACCCGCGAGCGGCGAGACCCTGCCCGTGATCTGTCCCAGCGACGGGCGCGCCTTCGCCGAGATCGCGAGCGGCGGGGCGGCCGACATCGATGCCGCGGTGAAGGCGGCGCGGCGGGCGCGCGAGAGCGGGGCCTGGGGACGTCTGCCCGCCTTCGAGCGGGGCCGGCTGCTGATGCGGCTCGGCGAGGCCATTCTCGATCATGCCGAGGAGCTGGCGGCCCTCGAATCGCGGGACACCGGCAAGCCCCTGCGCCAGGGACGGGCCGACATCCGGGCCTGTGCCCGCTACTTCGAATACTACGGCGGCGCGGCGGACAAGCTGCACGGCGACACCATCCCCTTCCTCGAGGGCTATACCGCGGCCACCTTCTGGGAGCCGCACGGCGTCACCGCCCACATCATCCCCTGGAACTACCCGGCCCAGATCTTCGGCCGCTCGGTGGGGGCGGCGCTGGCCGCCGGCAACGCCTGCGTGCTCAAGCCGGCGGAGGACGCCTGCCTGTCGCTGCTCCGGATCGGCGAGCTGGCGCTCGAGACCGGCCTTCCCGAAGGCGCCCTCAACATCGTGCCCGGCCTCGGCGAGGAGGCGGGGGCGGCGCTCGCCGCCCATCCCGGGATCGACTTCATCTCCTTCACCGGATCGCCCGAGACCGGCACCGCCGTCCAGGCGGCGGCGGCCCGCAACCATGTCGGCTGCACTCTGGAACTGGGCGGCAAGTCGCCGCAGATCCTGTTCGCCGACGCCGATCTCGAGGCGGCGCTGCCGGTGGTGGTCGCGGCCATCGTCCAGAACGCCGGCCAGACCTGCTCCGCGGGCTCGCGGGTGCTGATCGAGCGCGGGATCTACGAGGAGGTGACGGACCGTCTCGCGATCCGCTTCCGGGAGCTGGTGGCCGGGCCCCACGACCGCGATCTCGATCTCGGCGCTCTCATCAACCGCACCCAGATGGAGCGGGTGCGGGGCTATCTCGAGGAGGCGCGGGCCCGCGGCATCCCGGTGCTGGCCGAGGGGCGGATCGCCGAGGACGCGCCGGCCGGCGGCTACTATGTGGCGCCCGTCCTCCTCGGACCGGTGCCGCCCGAGGAGCGGCTCGCCTGCGAGGAGGTGTTCGGTCCGGTGCTCGCCTGCCTGCCCTTCGCCGACGAGGCGGAGGCGCTGGCCATCGCCAACGCCACCCCCTACGGGCTGGTGGCCGGGGTGTGGACCCGCGACGGCGGGCGCCAGCTGCGCATGGCCCACGGCATCCGGGCGGGACAGGTGTTCCTGAACGGTTACGGCGCCGGAGGCGGCATCGAGCTGCCCTTCGGCGGCGTCGGCCGCTCCGGTCACGGCCGCGAGAAGGGCTTCGCCGGCCTCTACGAGTTCGTCCGCCTCAAGACGGTGGTCTGGAACCACGGCTGATCGCCGTAGATGGCGGGCCATATGCCGGAACCGGTTGGCAGAATGGTCAAAAGCGGACATTCTGTGCGGGCGGGAGGCGCGGCCCGGGAGCCTGGGGCGGGCGCTTTCGGGAAAAGACACCGTACAGGCCGGGAGAAACGCGATGCTTTTCGCCTGGTTGCTGCGACAGCTCGTTCGCGACGGCGATCTCGCAGTCCGCGACGCGCAGGGAAGGGTCGCGCGTTTCGGTGACGGATCCGGACCACGGGTGGCCGTGCGCATCGCCGACCGGGCGACCGAGCACCGGCTCGCGCTGCGCCCGGAGCTGGCGCTGGGCGAGGCCTATGTGGACGGTCGGCTGATCCTCGAGGAGGGCTCGCTCTACGATTTGCTCGATCTCGTGGCCCGCAACTACGTGCGGATGCGCCGGCGCCCCGCCGGGCGTCTCCTGCGGCAGCTCGAGACCCTGACCCGGCGCTGGTACCAGATCAATCCCGTCGGCCGGGCCCGTCGCAACGTCGCCCACCACTACGATCTGTCGAACGAACTCTACCGGCTGTTCCTCGATTCGGACATGCAATACAGCTGCGCCTATTTCGAGGCCCCGGGGGAGGACATCGAGGCGGCGCAGCGGGCCAAGAAGCGCCATCTCGCGGCCAAGCTCCTGCTGCGTCCCGGCATGCGGGTGCTGGACATCGGCTCCGGCTGGGGCGGGCTCGCCCTCTACCTGGCCGAGGAGTTCGACGTCGAGGTGACCGGCCTGACGCTCTCCACCGAACAGCTCGAGCTCGCCCGCGAGCGGGCCCGCGAGCGCCGGCTCGAGGGCCGCGTGCGCTTCCTGCTCGAGGACTACCGGCAGCACCGGGGACGCTACGACCGGATCGTGTCGGTGGGCATGTTCGAGCACGTCGGCGTCAACCATTACGACCGCTTCTTCGGTCAGGTCGCCGATCTGCTCGCACCGGACGGGGTGGCGGTGCTCCATTCCATCGGCCGCATGGCGGGCCCGGGCTCCACGAGCCCCTGGATCCGCAAGTACATCTTCCCCGGCGGCTACGTGCCGGCGCTCTCCGAGGTGCTGCCGGTGGTGGAGAGACGGGGGCTCTGGGCCTGCGATCTCGAGATCCTGCGGCTCCACTACGCGCACACGCTGGCCGCCTGGCGCGAGCGCTTCCTCGCCAACCGCGAGCGGGCGGCGCGGCTTCTGGACGAGCGCTTCTGCCGGATGTGGGAATACTATCTGGTGGCGGCCGAGATCTTCTTCCGGGTGCTGGACGGCATGGTGTTCCAGCTCCAGCTCGCCAAGGAGCGGGACGTGGTGCCGATCACCCGCGACTACATGTTCGAATTCGAATATCGCCACCGCCAGCCGACGGCGCATGCCGCCGAATAACGGGACGCCGCGGCCGGTGCGGCTGGCCTTCACCCGCACCGGCCGAGGGCCGCCACTCCTCTTCCTCCACGGTTTCCTGGGAAGCGCCCGCAACTGGAAGGGCATCGCCCGCGCCCTGTCCGACCGCTTCACCTGCCTGCTCGTCGATCTGCGCAACCACGGCGCCTCCCCCTGGGCGGAGCCCATGACCTACGAGGCGATGGCCGCCGACGTGGCGGCGCTCTTGGAGGCCGAGGGGCTGGAGGAGGCGATCGTCCTCGGCCACAGCATGGGCGGCAAGGCGGCGATGACCCTGGCCCTCGAGGGCCACCCGCGCCTGCGGGCGCTGATCGTCGTCGACATCGCGCCGGTGCCCTACCGGCGCCGGCTCGAACCGCTGCTCGATGCGCTGCTGGCGGTGGATCTCGCCCGTTTCCGCTCGCGCGCCGAGGTGGACGCGGCGCTGCGCCCGGCGATCCCCGAGGATCCCTTCCGCGGCTTCCTGCTGCAGAACCTGGAGCGCGGTCCCGAAGGGTTGCGCTGGCGCTGCAATCTGCCCGTGCTGCGGCGCTGGCTGCCGGCCATCACCGGCTTTCCGCCGGCCCTCGAAGGGCGCCGATGGGAGGGGCCGGTTCTGTTCCTGCGCGGCGAGCGTTCGGACTATGTCGAGGCGCGCCAGCTGCCGCGGATCCGCGCCCTCTTCCCGTGGGCGCGGATCGTCACTCTCGAGGGCGCCGGCCACTGGCCCCAGGCGGAAAGGCCGGAAGAGACGCGACGGGCGCTGGAGGCCTTCCTGAGTGAAGCCACGGGTGACGCTCCGCGACACAAATGACTGTTTTCGAAAGCGTCTTCCCGCATCATAATGTTCGAATACGAAGCGCCACAGCCGGAGGAAGGGCGTTGGGCGAAGCAGAAGCGCGACGTTCCCACATCGTCGAGATCGTACGGCGCCAGGGGTTCGCCGCCATCGACCAGCTCGCGGCCACCTTCAACGTGACGCCGCAGACCATCCGCCGCGACATCAACAGCCTCGCGCGGGCGGGTCGCCTACGGCGCTTCCACGGCGGTGCCGGCCTGCCCTCGAGCGTCGAGAACATCGCCTACGCCACCCGCCGGATCCTCAATCTCGAGGCCAAGAAGCGGATCGCCCGGCTGGTCGCCCAGCACATTCCCGACAACGCCTCGCTGATCATCAACATCGGCACCACCACCGAGGAGGTGGCGAAGGCGCTGATGGACCACGGCGGCCTCAGCGTGATCACCAACAATCTCAACGTCGCCAACATGATGGCCGAGAAGCCCGACTTCCAGGTGATCGTCGCCGGCGGCGTGGTGCGGCGGCGGGACCGGGGCATCGTCGGCGAGGCGACCATCGACTTCGTCGACCAGTTCCGGGTCGACTTCGCGGTCATCGGCATCAGCGGCATCGACATGGACGGCACCCTTTTGGATTTCGACTACCGCGAGGTGCGGGTCGCCCAGGCCATCATCCGCAATGCCCGCACCGTGTTCCTGGCCGCCGACCATTCCAAGTTCGGACGCAACGCGATGGCCCGGCTCGGCCATCTCGCCGACGTCGACGCGCTCTTCACCGACCTGCCGCCGCCGGAGCCCATTCGCCTCGTGCTGGAGGCCTCGGAGACGGCGCTGCACATCGCCTCCGACTGAACGGCGTTTCGAAGCCGCGCATCCTTTTTCGCTTGCGAACATCAACGGCCCCTGTTAGCCATCGTGCGACGGCACCACGGCGGCCGACGACGAACCAAGCGACACCAGGGGGGAGCGTGGCTGCGGAAACCTACGATCTGCTCGTGGTCGGCGGCGGCATCAACGGTGTCGGCATCGCCCGCGACGCGGCGGGACGCGGGCTTTCGGTGCTGCTCGTGGAGCAGGACGACCTCGCGGCCCACACCTCGAGCGAATCCTCGAAGCTGATCCACGGCGGCCTGCGCTATCTCGAGTACTTCGAGTTCCGTCTCGTGCGCGAGGCGCTGATGGAGCGCGAGGTGCTGTGGCGGGCGGCCCCTCACATCATCCATCCGCTGACCTTCGTGCTCCCCCATGCGCCGGGCATGCGGCCGGTGTGGATGATCCGCCTCGGGCTTTTCCTCTACGATCACCTGGGCGGCCGCGAGCGTCTGCCCGGATCCCGCGGCGTCGTCCTCGGCCCGGGCACGCCCCTGGGCGAACCGCTCAGGCCCGAGTTCACCCGCGGCTTCACCTACAGCGACTGCTACGTCGACGACGCCCGCCTCGTGGTGCTGAACGCCATGGACGCCGCCGAACGCGGCGCCACCGTCCGTACCCGTACCCGCTGCACCGCGGCCCGCCGCGAGAACGGCCTCTGGCGGGCGGAGCTCGCCGCCGCCGACGGTACCACGTACACGGTCGCCGCCCGCGCCCTCGTCAACGCCACCGGTCCCTGGGTGTCCCGCTTCCTCCAGGAGGCGGCGCGCGCCGACACCCGCAACCGGGTGCGGCTGGTCAAGGGCTCGCACATCGTCGTGCCCCGCCTCTACGAGGGCGATCACGCCTACATCCTCCAGAACGACGACCGCCGGGTGGTGTTCGTGATCCCCTTCGAGGGCGCGTTCTCGCTGATCGGCACCACCGACATCCCCTTCGAGGGGGATCCCGCGAGGCTCGCGATCTCGGAGGAGGAGATCGACTATCTCTGCCGCGCCGTCGGCCGCTACTTCCGCCCGCCGGTGCGCCGCCGGGACATCGTCTGGAGCTACGCCGGCGTCCGTCCCCTCTACGACGACGCCAGCAAGGATCCCTCGGCGGTCACCCGCGACTATGTGTTCGATCTCGATCTCGCCGAGGGGGCGCCGCTCCTTTCCGTGTTCGGCGGCAAGATCACCACCTTCCGCAAGCTCGCGGAACATGCGGTGGCGCGGCTGCAGAAGGCGCTGGCCTTCGAGGCCCGGCCCTGGACCGCCGCGGCGCCGCTGCCCGGGGGCGATTTCGAGGCGGGAGACTTCGCCCGCTATCTCGACGGTTTCCGCCGCCGCTTCGCCTGGCTTCCGGAAGCGCTCGCCACCCGCCTCGCCCGTGCCTATGGTCGGCGTGCCGAGACGTGGCTCGCGGACGCGCGTTCCCTCGCCGACCTCGGGCGCGATTTCGGGGCCGGCCTCTACGAGCGGGAGGTGGCCTATCTCCACGAGCGCGAATGGGCGCGCAGCGCCCGGGACGTGCTCTGGCGACGCAGCAAGCTCGGACTCTTCGCGGGCGAGGACACGGTGGCGGCGCTGGAGGACTGGTTCGCCGCGCGCAGCCGGCAACAGGGGGCGACGACTGCGACATGAGCCTGGTCCTCGACATGGTCGGCAAGACGGTCGGCGAGGAGATGCATCTCGAGGACATCTCGCTGACCCTGGAGCCCGGACGGCTCAACGTGCTGCTCGGCCCGACGCTGGCCGGCAAGACCACGCTGATGCGCATCATGGCCGGGCTCGAGCGGCCGACTTCGGGCCGGGTGCTGGAGGGCGGGGTGGACGTCACCCGCACCTCGGTCCGAAAGCGCAGCGTGGCCATGGTCTACCAGCAGTTCGTCAACTACCCCTCGCTCACGGTCTACGAGAACATCGCCTCGCCGCTCCGGATCGCCCGCCTGCCCCGGGCCGAGATCGACCGCCGGGTACGGGAGATGGCGCGCATGCTGCACATCGAGCGGCTGCTCGACCGCCTGCCGGCCCAGCTTTCCGGCGGCCAGCAGCAGCGCTGCGCCATCGCCCGCGCGCTCGTCAAGCGGGCGCGCCTGCTCCTGCTCGACGAGCCCCTCGTCAACCTCGACTACAAGCTGCGGGAGGAGCTCAGGGTCGAGCTGCGGGACCTGTTCGCGCGCCAGGAAACCACCGTCGTCTACGCCACCACCGAGCCCCTCGAGGCGCTGATGATGGGCGGGCGGGTGATCGTCCTCGACGAGGGCCGGCTGCTGCAGAGCGGACCCACCGCCGAGGTCTATCATCGCCCCGGCAACGTCGCCGTGGCCCGGGTGTTCTCCGACCCGCCGATGAACCTCGTCACGGTGGCCGTGCGCAACGGCGTGGCGATGGTGGCGGGCGGTCTCCACATCCCGCTGCGCGGCCATCTCGCCAACCTGCCCGACGGCCGCCACAGCTTCGGCATCCGCGCCGCCCATCTGTCGACGAGGCGGCGCCGGGAGGAGGATCTCGAGATCGTGACCGAGGTCACGCTGGCCGAGGTCTCGGGCTCGGAGACCTTCGTCCACGTCCATCATGCCGGCGTCGACTGGGTGCTGCAGGAGGAGGGGGTGCACGAATACGCCCTCGGCGAACCGCTCCGCGTCTACCTCGATCCCGCGGATCTCTACGCCTTCGACCATCTGGGCGTGCTCGAGGCGGCACCCCCCATCGCCCTGGGGCGGAGGTAGGGGATGGCGAGCATCACCTTCGAGGGGGTCGCCCACAGCTACGAGCGCCATCCGCGCGACGAACGGGATTTCGCCCTCAAGACCCTGGACGCGAGCTTCGAGAACGGCGGCGCCTACGCCCTCCTGGGCCCCTCGGGCTGCGGCAAGACCACGCTCCTCAACATCATCTCGGGCCTGCTGCGCCCCACCCGCGGCCGGGTCCTCTACGACGACCGCGACGTGACCGCGTTGCCTCCGGCCCGGCGCAACATCGCCCAGGTGTTCCAGTTTCCGGTCATCTACGACACCATGACGGTGGAGCAGAACCTGGCCTTCCCGCTGCGCAACCGGGGGCTGGCCGCCGCCGCCATCGCCCGCCGGGTGGCGGAGGTGGCGGAGATGCTGGAGCTCGAGGGCGTCCTCAGGCAGCGGGCGGCCGGGCTCACCGCCGACCAGAAGCAGAAGGTGTCGCTGGGCCGCGGTCTCGTGCGGGTGGACGTGGCCGCCATCCTCCTCGACGAGCCGCTGACGGTCATCGATCCGCAGCTCAAATGGCTGCTCAGGCGCAAGCTCAAGGAGGTCCACGCCCGCTACGGCCACACCTTCGTCTATGTCACCCACGACCAGAACGAGGCCCTGACCTTCGCCGATCGGGTGGTGGTCATGTACGACGGTCGGATCGTCCAGGTGGGGTCGCCCCAGGACCTGTTCGAGCGGCCGCTGCACCGGTTCGTCGGCTATTTCATCGGCTCGCCGGGCATGAACTTCCTGCCCTGCCATCTGGCCGGCAACGGCCTCGGCATCGACGGCACCGAGGTGGTGCTGGGCGGGGCCTGGTTCGCCGAGGCGGCCAGCCGCCCGAGCGCCCGCCTCGAGCTCGGCATCCGGCCCGAACATCTCGAGGTGCTGGCGCGGCCGGAGCCGGGCAGCGTCGAGGCACGGCTGCTCCGGGTCGAGGATCTCGGCAACTACAAGCTGGTCTCGGCCGTGCTCGGCCCCCACCGGCTGTTCGCCAAGGTGCCGGAGGGACGGGAGATCGGGGGCGAGACCGTGAACCTGCGCTTTCCGCCGACGCGCACCCGGCTCTACGCCGACGACCGACTGCTGGTTTGAGGAGGGGACGAAGTGGACAAGCCCACCAACAACGGCGCCTGGCTGCTGGTCGTCCCGGTGGTGCTGCTGGTCGCCTTCAACGCCGTCATGCCGCTGATGGCGGTGGTCAACTATTCGGTGCAGGACATCTTCGGCCCCGGTCAGGCCTACTGGGTGGGCACCGAATGGTACCGGGAGGTGCTCGGCGACACGCGCCTGCACGAGGCGCTCCTGCGGCAGTTCCTGTTCTCCGGCCTCGTGCTGCTGATCGAGATCCCGCTCGGGGTGCTGATCGCACTGGCCATGCCGCGCAGGGGCTGGGCGGTGTCGCTGGTGCTGGTGATCCTCGCCCTGCCGCTGCTCATCCCCTGGAACGTCATCGGCACCATCTGGATCATCTTCACCCGCCCCGACATCGGCCTTCTGGGCTACAGCCTCAACTCCCTCGGCATCCCCTTCGACCACACCGCCTCGCCGCTGGATGCCTGGATCACCCTGATGCTGATGGAGGTCTGGCACTGGACGCCGCTCGTGGTGCTGCTCGCCTACGCCGGGCTCAAGGCCATTCCCGAGGCCTTCTACCAGGCGGCGGCCATCGACGGCGCCAGCGCCTGGAAGGTGTTCCGCTACATCCAGCTGCCGAAGATGCGGGGGGTGCTGACCATCGCCGTGCTGCTGCGCTTCATGGACAGCTTCTTGATCTACGCCGAGCCCTTCGTGCTCACGGGCGGCGGACCCGGCAACGCCACCACCTTCCCCTCGATATATCTCGTCAAGGTGGCGCTCGGGCAGTTCGACCTCGGACCCGCGGGCGCCTTCTCGGTGATCTACTTCCTGATCGTGCTGCTGTTCAGCTGGCTCTTCTACCAGGTGCTGCAGAACGTCGGCCGGGGGAAGGCACGATGAAGACCGGAATCGTCCGCTTCGCTCTCGCCACCTATCTGGTGATGCTGATGTTGCCCGTCTACTGGATGGTCAACATGTCGCTGCGGGACAACGCCGACATCCTCTCCACCTTCGTCCTGTTCCCGGAAAATCTGACCTTCGACAACTACATAAAGATCTTTACCGATCCGAGCTGGTATTCGGGCTACATCAATTCGATGATCTACGTCACCATGAACATGGTGATCTCGGTGAGCGTGGCGCTGCCCGCCGCCTACGCCTTCTCCCGCTACCGCTTCATCGGCGACAAGCACGTCTTCTTCTGGCTGCTCACCAACCGCATGGCGCCGCCGGCGGTGTTCGCGCTGCCCTTCTTCCAGCTCTACCAGACGATGGGGCTGATCGACACCCACATCGCCGTGGCCCTCGCCCACACCCTGTTCAACGTGCCGCTGGCGGTGTGGGTGCTCGAGGGCTTCATGTCGGCCATCCCGCGGGAGATCGACGAGACCGCCTATCTCGACGGCTACAGCTTCCCCCGCTTCTTCTTCAGGATCTTCATGCCGCTCATCAAGACCGGGATCGGCGTCACCGCCTTCTTCACCTTCATGTTCTCCTGGGTGGAGCTGCTGATGGCGCGCACGCTCACCACCACCGAGGCGAAGCCCATCGCGGCGGTGATGACCCGCACGGTGAGCGCCACCGGCCTCGACTGGGGGCTGCTCGCCGCCGCCGGGGTGCTGACCATCGTGCCGGGTGCTCTCGTCATCTATTTCGTGCGCAACTACATGGCCAAGGGCTTCGCCCTCGGCCGGGTGTAGGGAGGTCCGGGATGTCCGTCTTCGCCTGGATGGCATGGACCTGGCCGACCGCGATCTTCTTCGCGTCGATCGCCCTCCTGCTGGTGGTCATGACGGTGCTGGAGCTCGTCTGGCCCTCCGTCGAGCGCCGCGGCTTCCTGCCCATCGAGACCAGTCGCGGCGACCGGCTGTTCATCAGCCTGCTGTCCGCCGCCTACATCCATCTCGCCTGGCTCGGGCTGAGCGATCTGCCGCTCTGGTACGCCTCGGGCCTCGCCCTTCTGTGGGCGGGGATCGTCATGCGCTGGGCGTGAGTTTCCGGAACCCGCGCCCGGGCCGTGTCGCCTCCGCGGTCCGGGTGTCGCCGAGTGCCGGCGGGGAGATCAGGGAGGCTGCAGAAGGAGTGAAACGGAAATGAAACGGCGTACGGTCAACAAGCTCATGCTGGGCAGCGCATTCGGTGCGCTGGTCGCCCGTCCGGGGAATCTCTGGGCGCAGGGCATGGACGCGGCGGAACGCTGGGTGAAGGAGGAGTTCCAGCCCTCTACCCTCTCCCGCGAGGAGCAGCTCGCCGAGATGGCCTGGTTCAACAAGGCCGCCGAGCCCTTCCGGGGAATGAAGATCAAGGTGGTCTCCGAGACCATCCCCACCCACGAGTACGAATCCAAGGTGCTCGCCAAGGCCTTCCGGGAGATCACCGGCATCGAGGTCACCCACGACCTGATCCAGGAAGGCGACGTCATCGAGAAGCTGCAGACGCAGTGGCAGTCGGGCGAGAACATCTACGACGCCTACGTCAACGACAGCGACCTGATCGGCACCCACATCCGCTACCCCTACGTGGTCAACCTGACCGACTGGATGGCGGGCGAGGGCAAGGACCAGACGCTGCCGACGCTGGACGTGGACGACTTCATCGGCAAGGAGTTCACCACCGGTCTCGACGGCAAGCTCTACCAGCTTCCCGACCAGCAGTTCGCCAACCTCTACTGGTTCCGCTACGACTGGTTCACCAACCCCGAGTTCAAGGCCAAGTTCAAGGCCAAGTACGGCTACGAGCTCGGTGTTCCGGTCAACTGGTCGGCCTACGAGGACATCGCCGAGTTCTTCACCAACGACATCGGCGAGATCGACGGCAAGGCCGTGTTCGGGCACATGGACTACGGCAAGAAGGCACCCGACCTCGGCTGGCGGTTCACCGACGCCTGGCTGTCGATGGCCGGTGCCGGCGACAAGGGGCTGCCCAACGGCCGTCCGGTGGACGAATGGGGCATCCGCATGGAGGGCTGCAACCCGGTCGGTGCCAGCGTCTCGCGCGGCGGCGCGACGAACGGGCCGGCGGCCAAGTACGCGCTGCGGAAGTACATGGAATGGCTCCGCAAGTACGCGCCTCCGGGGGCTCTGGGCATGGACTTCTACCAGTCGCTGCCGAGCCTCGCCCAGGGCAACGTCGCCCAGCAGATCTTCTGGTACACCGCCTTCACCGCCTCCCTCGTGGCGCCGCGCGAGAGCGGCAACAACGTGGTCGACGAGGAAGGCCGGCCGCTCTGGCGGATGGCCCCCTCGCCGCACGGACCCTACTGGGAGGAGGGCATGAAGCTGGGTTACCAGGACTGCGGTTCCTGGACCCTCTTCAACCAGACTCCCGTCAAGCGGCGGCAGGCGGCCTGGCTCTACGCCCAGTTCACGGTCTGCAAGACCACCTCGCTCCGGAAGAGCCACGTCGGCCTCACCATCATCCGTGACAGCGACATCAACCACGAGTCCTTCACCAAGCGGGCACCGATGCTCGGCGGTCTCGTCGAGTTCTACCGCAGCCCGGCGCGGGTGATGTGGACGCCCTCCGGCGTCAACGTGCCGGACTATCCGAAGCTGGCCCAGCTCTGGTGGCAGAACATCGGCGAGGCGGTGGCCGGCGAGGTCACGCCGGAGACGGCGATGGACAATCTCGCCCGCGAGATGGATCGGGTGATGGCCAGGATCCAGCGCGCCGGCATCCAGGGCGAGTGCGGCCCCAGGCTCAACCCGGAGACCGATCCCGAGGAGTGGCTCAAGAAGCCGGGTGCGCCCAAGGCCAAGCTCGAGAACGAGAAGCCGCAGGGGCAGACGGTGGACTACGACATCCTGCTGCAGGCCTGGCAGGAAGGGAAGGCGATGCCCGACATCAAGGGCTGAAGTCCTCCGCTATGTCTCGGATCGGGGGAGGGGCCGCGGCTCCTCCCCCGAACGTCTAAAATACAACCTTTTCTTAAAGATATCGTGACAACTCTGGCCGCAACACGGACCCGAAGCTGGGGCTTGGCGATTGCGGCGCAGATCCACCTCCCGGTCGAAACCGACCGTACCGGAGCACTTCCGTGCGCTGGTCACGGCGAGCTTCGACCCTGCGCTGCTGCTGGCCGCCGACGGCCGCGTGCTGCAGGCGAACGAGCCGGCGCGCGCGCTCCTCGACCTGCCCCCGAAGGAGGGCTGGCCGATCGACACCGTCCTCGCCGATCTCCCCGCGATCCGGGATCTCGGCCGCCGGAGCTGGCAGGGACGGCTCCGTCTCGCCGGTGACAGCTTCTGCGAGGCGCGGCTGACACCGCTGTACCGCGGCCGTAGCGTTACCGCCTATTTCCTCTGTCTGCGCTGGCCACCGGTGGACGGCAACGAGGGCATGGCCTGCCTCGCCCTCGAGCGGTTGCCGCTGGGCTGCGCCCTCCTCGACCGCGAGGGGCGGGCGGTCTGCCTCAACGAGGCGTTGGCGGCGCTGGCCGGAGGGGAGCGCGAGGCGATGACGGGGCGCGAGCTCGCCGAGAGCCTCGGGCTCGGTCCCGACGTGCGCGAGCTCGACCGGCGGGCGCTGGCCGCCAACCGGGCGATGCGCACCGATCACGTCAAGCAGCTCGAGGGTGGCGAACAGCGGGTGCTCCGCTTCACCCGCATCCCCGTCACCGCCCCGAGCGGCGCGCCGATGCTGCTCGTTACGGTGGAGGACATCACCGCCGATCTCGATTCCCCGGACGGGCTCGCCGGCGACGCCCGCCTCGTGCGCAGCATCCTCGACTACATGCCGGGGTTCCTCTCCCTCAAGGACGTCCACACCCGGCGCTTCGTGTTCGCCACCGGCATCGACAGGGTGCTGAGCGGCGGCTCGCGGGCCGATCTGATCGGCCGCAGCGCCCAGGAACTCTACTCGCCGGAGCAGGCGGCGGCGATCGACGCCACCGAGGAGGAGCTGGTCCACAATCCCGACCGCGTGATCGAGGCCCAGTTCGCCAACGAGGTCGGCGGCCGCAAGCGCTGGTTCTATTCGCGCAAGCTGATCGTGCCCGACGCCGAGGGCGACCCCCGCTACATCCTGACCTTCAACATGGACATCACGGACCAGGTGGAGGCCAAGGAGAAGATCTTCGAGACCAATGCCTTCCTCGACGCGGTGATCGACCATCTGCCGGCGCTGGTCTGGGTGCGCGACTTCGAGACCGGGCGCATCGAGCGGGTCAGCCGACGCACCGGCGAGTTCCTCGATCTGCCCTCGGAAGAGCTGGTCGGGCGCACCCTGGCCGAGATCCACGCCGGCCTCGCGGAGGCGGTGGCGACGGCGGACGCCACCCTGCGCCGGGACGCCGGCTCGGTGGTGGAACAGCGCATCTCCGTCGAACTGGCCCGGGGGGCGCGCACGCTCCAGATGTACCAGGTGGCGATCCCCGATCCCGAGGGCTGTGCGAAGCACATCGTCACCATCCAGCTCGACGTCACCGACCAGGTGCGAGCCGAACAGCAGCTCGCCGACAGCCGCGCCTTCCTGCGCCAGATCATCGGCCATCTGCCGCTCGTCCTCTCGGTCAAGGAGGCCACCACCCGCCGCTACATCCTCGCCAACCGCAACCCCACCCGCGGGGTCGTGGACCCGGGCATGTCGGTGCTGGGCAAGCGGGCGGAGGACATCCATCCCCCGGACATCGCCGCCCTCGTCGACGAGCTCGACGAGCGGATCATCGCCGATCCGGCCCAGGTGATCGAGCGGGAGATCCACTTCTCGGACCCCGAGGGCGACGTCTGGTACCGGCTGCGAAAGGTGGGCATCGCCAACCCCGACGGCAGCTGCCGCTACATCGTCACCATCAGCGAGGACGTCACCGAGCGCCGGCGGATGCTGGAGGAGCTGGAGCGCAGCGAGGCCAGCCTCAAACGGTCCCAGCAGATCGCCCGTATCGGTTCCTGGTACTTCCGCCTCGCGGACCGCCAGCTCGAATGGTCGGAGCAGATGTACGCGCTCTGGGGCGTCGATCCCCAGCACTTCCTTCCCAGCGAGCGCAGCGTCATGGCCCTCGTCCACCCCGAGGACCGGGGCAAGCTGATCAAGGCCCAGGCGGCGGCGGTGGCCGGCGGACGCCGCTACAACGTCGTGGTGCGGACGCGGCGGGCCTCGGACGACGCGCTGCGGCACATGAGCGTCGACGGCGAGGTGGAGCTCGATCCCGAGGGGAACGCCGTCGCCCTGTTCGGCACCTGCCAGGACATCACCGAGCGAGTGGAGGCCGAACAGCGCATCCGGCGGCTCGCCCAGCACGATTCGCTGACCGGCCTGCCCAACCGGCTGCTGTTCGACGACCGGCTCCGTCAGGCGGCGCTGCAGGCGCGGCGCAAGGGCAGCTTCTTCGCCGTCCACTGCCTCGATCTCAACGACTTCAAGGGGGTCAACGATTCCCTCGGTCACGCGGTCGGCGACCGGCTGCTCAAGCAGGTGGCCGAACGCCTGCGCGAGGCGGTGCGCGGTGTCGATACGGTGGCGCGGCTCGGAGGCGACGAGTTCGCGGTCATCCAGACCGAACTCGAGGGACCGCAGATGGCCGCCAACCTCGCCGATCGGGTGATCGAAGCGCTGGGCCGGCCCTACCAGATCGGCAATCACGAGCTCTTCACCTCGGCCTCCATCGGCATCGCCGTCGGCGACGGCGAGAACGAGGATGCGACGGAGATCCTGCGCTACGCCGATCTCGCGCTCTATGCCGCCAAGGCCGAGGGACGCGGGCGCTTCCGCTTCTTCTCGCCGGAGATGAACGCGGCGCTGCGCCGACGGCGGCTGACCGAGACCCGGCTGCGCCAAGCGCTCGAGGAGAACCGCCTGACCATCATGTACCAGCCGCAGGTGGAGCTCGCGACCGGCCACATGATCGGCGTCGAGGCGCTGCTGCGCTGGTGGGACGAGGAACTGGGCGAGGTGCCGCCCGATCAGTTCATCACGGTCGCCGAGGAATGCGGCCTCATCCTCGAGCTCGGCCGCTGGATCCTCGAGCACGCCTGCCGGCAGGCCCAGCGCTGGCTGCGGCAGGGCTTCGCCCTCGACCGGGTGGCCATCAACCTGTCGCCGGCCCAGTTCGCCTTCCAGGATCTGGTGGAGGAGGTGGCCGAGATCCTCGAGGAGACCGGCCTGCCGCCCGGGCGGCTGGAAGTGGAGATCACCGAATCGACCCTGATGCGCGACCAGCGGGGCGCGGTCGGCACCCTCCGGGCCCTGCACGAGCTCGGCGTCGGCGTCGCGCTGGACGATTTCGGCACCGGCTACTCCTCCCTGAGCTATCTCAAGCGGTTCCCCCTGGACAAGGTCAAGATCGACCGCTCCTTCGTCCAGGACCTGCCCCACGACCAGGACAGCGCGGCCATCACCCGCACCATCATCAGCCTCGGCAAGACGCTGCGCCTGAAGGTGCTGGCCGAGGGGGTGGAGACCGCCGAACAGTGCGCCTTTCTGCTGCGCGAGGGCTGCGACGAAGCCCAGGGCTACCTGTTCTCGCGCGCGGTCACCGCCGAAGAACTCGAGGAGCTGCTGCGCGACGGCGTCGACCGGCCGCTCGCCATTCCCGCCGAGTGAGCGCGGGTGCCCCGCGTTCCCTGGCCTCCCTCGCCCCTCGTCACGACCGGCCTCCGCGGCTAGGGTCCACGGCAGCTTCCGTCGCGGAGGGCCGTCCATGCGCTACCTGTTTCCGCCGCCACCCGTGGTGTCCGTGGCCGTCGCCGGCAGCGACGCCCGCTTTCCCGTGCGCCGCATCTTCTGCGTCGGCCGCAACTACGCCGCCCACGCCCGGGAGATGGGGGGCGATCCGGAGCGCGAGCCCCCCTTCTTCTTCACCAAGCCCCGCGACGCGGTGGTCGAGGACGGAGGCGAGGTGCCCTATCCGCCGCTCACCCGCGAACTCCATCACGAGGCGGAGCTCGTCGTGGCGATCGGCCGCGGCGGCTTCGCCATCGCCGAGGAGGCGGCGCTCGCGCATGTGTTCGGCTACGCCGCCGGCATCGATCTCACCCGGCGCGACCTCCAGCAGGCGCTGCGCGGCAAGGGACGCCCCTGGGACTGGGCCAAGGGCTTCGACCATTCGGCACCGGTCGGGGCGATCCGGAGCGCGGCCGAGATCGGCCATCCCGAACGGGGGCGCATCACCCTCGCCGTCGATGGGGAGATCCGCCAGGACCAGGACATCGCCGACATGATCTGGCGCGTGCCCGAGATCATCGCCCATCTCTCCCGCGCGGTGCGGATCGCGCCCGGCGATCTCCTGTTCACCGGCACCCCGGCCGGCGTGGGACCGCTCGCGATCGGCGATCGCGTCGAGGTACGCATCGCGGGGATCGGCTCCTGCGCGGTCCGCATCGGCGCCCCCGAAGGGACGATCGCCCCCGCCTAGGTCGGCACCGGCGCGTCCTCGCGCAGCAGCCCCCGCTCCCGCAACCCCTGCCAGAAGGCGGCCGGGATCGGGGTCGCGAACAGCTCCCGGTTGCGCCGCACCTCCTCCGGGCTGCGTGCGCCCGGTACCACCGCCGCCACCTGCGGATGGCCGAGCGGGAACTGGAGCGCGGCCGCCGCCAGGGGCACCCCGAACTCGGCGCAGACCTCCTCGATGCGGGCCACGCGGTCGAGGATCGCGGGCGGGGCCGGCGCGTAGTTGTAGAACGCACCGGGACGTGCGCCGGTGGCCAGGATGCCGGTGTTGTAGGGGCCACCGATCAGGAGCGAGATCCCCTTCTCGGCGCAGAGCGGCAGCAGGCTGTCGAGAGCCCCCTGCTCGAGCAGGGTGTAGCGGCCGGCCAGGAGAAAACAGTCGAAATCGCCGGCGCGGGCGAAGGCCTCGCAGGCCGCGACCTCGTTGATGCCGGCGCCGATGGCGCCGATCACCCCCGTTTCGCGCAGTTCGAGGAGGGCCCGGTAGCCGCCTTCCATCACCTCCCTGAAGCGCTGCTGCCGCGCCTCCTCGCTGCCGTGGGTCCAGACGTCGACGTCGTGGATCAGCAGGATGTCCACCCGCCAGGTACCGAGCCGCTGCAGGCTGTCCTCGAAGGAGCGCATCACCCCGTCGTAGGAATAGTCGTAGACCCCCTCGAAGGGCAGGATGCGCTTGAACAGGCCACCCTCGAGGCCGGCCGGATCGCGCGGCCGCAGCAGCCGGCCGACCTTGGTCGAGAGGACGTAGCTCTCCCGCGGCCGCCAGCGCAGCGCCTCGCCCAGCCGGTGCTCGGCGAGGCCGTGCCCGTAGAGGGGAGCGGTGTCGAACAGCCGCAGCCCCAGTTCGTAGGCCGTCTCCACGGTCGCACGCGCCTGCTCGTCGCTGAACGCCGCGTACATGTTGCCCAGGGGCGCACAGCCGAACCCCAGGGGCGGCACCTCCAGTCCGCTCCGGCCGACGGCGCGTCGTGCATCGCGTTCCATTCTCGCCTCCCTCCGTTCGATTCCCGCCCCCGTTCTTGAAACACGACCGTCGGACGAGGCCAAGCGGTGGCATGCGGCGGCCGGGGGATTCTCCACGACTTTCGCGGACAAGCCCTTGAGCCTCCGGGATTCCCGCTCCGA
The DNA here is from genome assembly GCA_027045875.1 of Alphaproteobacteria bacterium. Lineage (GTDB taxonomy): Bacteria > Pseudomonadota > Alphaproteobacteria > Geminicoccales > Geminicoccaceae > JALSRW01. Next base: position 43,299 of record JALUAG010000042.1, read on the forward strand.
ACGAAGACCGAACGGATGCTTTGCAAGAAGGAGCCGGCCTGCTATATATACTTGTGGTTGAAAAAGCTCGGCGTCGTCTCCGTCACGATTGCCGGGCCGCGAGGAGTGACACGGTTGGCGCATGCCCTGATGCCGAGACGCGCGAAACGGGCGCCCCGTGCCCCGCGGGAGCGGCTGGAAATGTTCGTGCCCCTCGTGGCCCACGACCTCAAGGGACCGCTGCGGCGGCTCGAGCGTCTCGCCCTGGAGGCGCAGCGGGATGCCGGGCGGGAGGACCCGCAGCTCCTGAGCCTCGTGTCCCAGGCCCGCCGGGCCCGCTGTCTGGTGGACGATCTCCTGGCCTGGTGCCGGCTGGTTGAGGGGCGGCGGCACCCGGAAGCGGTTCCCCTCGAGCCGTTCCTCGCGGCCATCTGGGAAGAGATCGCGAAACCCCCCGAGTTCCGCCTCGAGCTCGACTGTCGGATCGCGGAAACGGTGGCCGATCCGGTGGCGCTCGGCATCGTGCTGCGCAATCTGCTCGAGAACGCGGTGCGGCACCACGACCGGCCGGACGGCCGGGTGACCGTTCGCTGCTGGCGCTGGCAGCGGCGGCTGCGGATCCGCATCGAGGACGACGGACCCGGCCTGGCCCCCGAGGAGGCGATGAGGGTGGCGGCCGTGCTGGAGGATCCCGAGGGTGCGCCGGCCTACACCCGCCTCGGGCTGCGGCTGGTGGCGGAGGCGCTCTGTCATCTCGGGGGACGGGCCCGGCTGCGACCGGCGCGCGACGGGCGGGGCACGCGGATCGAACTCAGCCTTCCGGTATCGGCCCCGGGAAGCGGTTGCATCGAGGCGGCGAAGCCGGCATGAGCCGGGGCGGGGGCCGCGGTTCCGGTCCCCGTGCTGGAGGCGCCGCATGATCGAGCTCTACTACTGGCCGACCCCGAACGGCCACAAGATCACCCTCTTTCTCGAGGAGACCGGGCTGCCCTACCGGATCGTGCCGGTGGACATCGGCCGGGGCGCCCAGTTCGCGCCCGCATTCCTCGAGATCGCGCCCAACAACCGCATTCCCGCCATCGTCGACCACCGCCCGGCCGACGGCGGGGAGCCGCTGTCGGTGTTCGAATCGGGCGCCATCCTCGTCTATCTCGCCGAGAAGACGGGCCGGTTCCTGCCGCCCGAGGGTAGGACGCGGGTGCGCACGCTCGAATGGCTGTTCTGGCAGGTGGGCGGACTCGGCCCCATGGCGGGGCAGGCCCATCATTTCCTGCATTATGCGCCCGAACGCTGCGCCTACGCCGAGAAGCGCTACCTGGACGAGGTGAGCCGTCTCTACGCGGTGCTCGACCGGCGGCTCGAACGCCATCCCTTCCTCGCCGGCGAGGACTACAGCATCGCCGACATGGCCTGCTATCCCTGGATCGTCTCCCACGCCCGGCAGAACCAGGATCTCGCCGCCTTTCCGGCTCTCGCCCGCTGGTTCCGCGCCATCGCCGAACGGCCGGCGACCGTCCGCGCCTATGCCTGGAAGGACAGGATCGGCCGCAGGGGTGCCACCGTCGACGAGGAGGCGCGTCGGCATCTGTTCGGCCAGAGCGCCGTTACGGTGCGCCCCGCCGACGGCTCGTGAGGCCTCAGCCGGCGGCGGCCAGCCGCGCCCGCATCCAGCCGCACGCCACCTCTTCGCTCCCCTCCGACGCCGGCGGGAACCAGCGGGTGCGCAGCTCCCCGTGCAGGCGGACGAGCAGCGCCGGCATCTCGAGGACGAGACGCCGCTCCTCCTGATCGAGACGCGCCGGTCCGAGGGCCAAGGCCTTGCGGGCCAGCGCCTGCAGACGTGCGCCATCGCAGCCGCGCCCGCCGCCGCCGATGGCCAGCAGGCCGAGATGGAGCGCAAAGCGCGCCGGCTCGAGGAGGGTCCGCGCGAACAGATCCTCCGCCATCGGTCGCGGGCGGCGGTGGGCGAGGCGGGCTTCGGCCGCCGCCACCACGGGGGTCGGCGCGCTTTCCTCGGCCACCAGCAGCAGACGCGCGCGGCGCAGTCGCTCGCCCAGCCCCTCGCTGGCGGTGAGGAAGGCGAGCGGCAGGGCGAGGGCGAGGCCCGCCAGCACCGGCGACAGCCAGAGCCCGAGCCGCGGGTCGAGGGCGAAGGCGAGGGCGAGCAGGGCGAGGCCGACGAGGCTGGGCCAGGCGAACAGGCGACGGAGGGCAGCGGCGGTGCCCGCCGACACCACCCGCCGCTGCGGTTTCCAGTCCACCGCCGCGCCCCCCAGGATGGAGACGACGAACAGGCTGTGGAAGAGCATCGTCACGGGGGCGAGCAGGGCGGCGAACAGGTTCTCGAGCAGGAAGCCGGCGAGGAGGCGGGGCCCGCCGCCGAGGCGCCGCCGCCGCTCCGCATCGCCGAGGGCGAGGGCCAGCCCCAGGAGCTTGGGCAGCAGCAGGAGGAGAAAGGTCACCGCCAGCAGCGCCGCCGAGCCGGCCGATGCGGGCAGGACGGCGAGGAGCACCGCCCAGGGCGAACCGTCGCCGAAGGCGGCGAGGGGAACGAGCGGCCAGGCACGGATCACCGCCAGCAGGAGGAACAGCAGCCACAGCGGCGAGGTGAGATAGGACATGATGCCGATCAGCAGATGCAGCCGGCTGGCCGGATGCAGCCCCCGGGCGAGCAGGATGCGGCCGTGCTGCAGATTGCCCTGGCACCAGCGGCGGTCGCGGCGCAGGAACTGCTCGAGGGTGGGCGGCGGTTCCTCGTAGGAGCCGTCCAGGTCCCAGGCGATGCGCACCGCGTAGCCGGCCCGCCGCATCAGCGCCGCCTCGACGAAATCGTGGCTCAGGATGGGGCCGCCCAGGGGCGCCCGGCCGGGCAGTTCCGGCAGACCGCAATGGGCCATGAAGGCGCGGGTACGGATGATCGCGTTGTGCCCCCAGTAGTTGCCCGCATCCATCGCCCAGAAGGCGGTGCCGGCGGCGGCCAGGGGCCCGTAGAGCTCGCCCGCGAACTGCAGCAGGCGGGCGAACAGGGTGCGGCCGCGGACCAGCTTCGGCGGCACCTGGAGGAGGCCGAGCGCGGGATCGGCGTCCATCCGTGCGACGAGCGCGGCGACGGTCCCGGCGCTCATCAGGCTGTCGGCGTCGAGGACCAGGAAATAGCCGTAGTCGCGGCCCCAGCGGAGGAGGAAGTCCTCGATGTTGCCGGTCTTGCGTCCCCGGTTCACCAGCCGGCGGCGGTAGAAGATCCGCGCCCCGCCGGGGAGATCCCGGCGCAGCCGCTGCCAGGCGTCCACCTCGCGCAGCCACAGGTCGGTGGAGGTGGTGTCGCTGAGCACGAAGAAGTCGCAGCGGGCGAACACCGGATCGCGGGCGAGCTGGCGCCAGATGGCCGCGATGCCGGCGAACACCCGCTCGGTGTCCTCGTTGTAGACGGGCATGACGAGCGCCACCCGCGGTCCCGTGGCGGTGGGCGCCGGAGACGCCGCCACGGGGCGGCGCCGCCGCCACAGCAGCAGGAACCCCGCGCTCAGGACCCAGAAGGACTGCGACAACCACAGGGCGAGCAGCGCGAACACGCCGATGTGCAGGAACTCGGGCAGGGTCAGCCCGTCGGCGGCGAGCAGGCGCAGGAAGCTTCCCGTCATCCAGGTGAAGGTGGCGAGGACCAGTGCCGCGAGGCACAGGCGGCGGAGGGTCCGGGCAGGGGTGCGGGAACCCCCGCCCCCGGCGTTCGGCCGCCTCGCACCGCCGCCTCCGCGGGTGCGTCGCCGCAGCCAGGCGCGCAGCCGCCGGCCGTCGAGAAGGGGACGGAAACGCTGGCGCGGCATGCCGATCGGATCGCCGTGCGGGGCCGGCCGAGGCATATGCTGTCCGTTACCGGGATGGCCCGAATGTGTTCTCGTTGCGTACAAGGTCGTGGTTTCGGAGGCCGGGACGCGAGCGGTCGCGGGATCCGGCGGGGCGGCTGTCGCGGCGGGCGCCGCTGCCGCGATCCGCCGCCGCTCCGCGCTTCCCGCCGCTGCCGACGAGGATCCCCGGCCGGCGGCGGCGCCGGTTCCCTCCCTACCTTTCGTTTCGAACATGACCCGTCCGACTTGTAGAGCTTCTTCCGGGTTTCGGAAGGCCGGCCCGGTTCGTCTCGCCGAACTGTGATCACCCCGGAGGACGTCCCGGGGGCACGGCAGGTCCGATCCCGCGTTCCACGGACGCCGGCGGGCCCGGATTGTTCCGCCCGCGAGGCGGGCCGGCGGGGGCTACTCGGCGGCCGGGGAGGCCTCCGCCTGTTCGTCGGCCTGCGCGTCGTGGGCGGCGATGGCGGCGATGTTGAGGATGTCGGAGACGCTCGCGTTCATGGGCACGATCTGCACCGGATGCTCGAGGCCGACGAGGAGCGGTCCGATCACCGTGCCGCCGCCCAGCTGCTGCAACAGCTTGGAGGAGATGTGGGCGGTGTGCAGGGCCGGCATGATGAGCACGTTGGCCGGACCCGAGAGGCGGCAGAAGGGGTAGTACTGCCGCATCAGCTCGACATCGAGGGCGACGTCCGGGGCCATCTCGCCGTCGTATTCGAAATCGACCGCACGGCGGTCGAGCTCCGCCACCACGTCGCGCACCCGCGCCGCCTTCGAGACCGGCGGATTGCCGAAGGTGGCGAAGGAAAGCAGCGCGACGCGCGGGGTGAAGCCCATCGACCGCGCCATCTGGGCGGTCTGCACGGCAATGTCGGCGAGTTCGATGGGCGAGGGCAGCTCGTGGACCATGGTGTCGGCGATGAAGACGGTACGTCCCCGCGCCACCATCACCGTGAGACCGAACACCCGCCGCCCCGGTTTCGGATCCAGCACCTGGAGGATCTCCTCGAGCACCGTGTTGTAGTTGCGGGTGAGGCCGGTGACCACGGCATCGGCGTGGCCGTGCGCCAGCATGCAGGCGCTGAAGACGTTGCGGTCCTGGTTGACCAGCCGCTGGCAGTCGCGGAACAGCAGTCCGTTGCGCTGCTGCCGCCGGTAGAGGAACTCGGCATAGGTGCGGTTGTGCTCGGACAGCCGGGCGTTGTGGATCTCGATGCCCTCGAGATCGTTGAGGCCCATGGCCTGGGCGGTGGCCCGCACCCGGTCCTCGCGGCCGATCAGGATCGGCCGGCCCATGCCGGCGGAACGCCAGGCGTGGGCGGCGCTGATGGTCTTGGCCTCCTCGCCCTCGGCGAACACCACCCGCTTGGGGTTGGACCGCACCCGGTCGATGATGAGCTGCATGCGGCTCGCCGCCGGATCGAGGCGCGAGCGCAGGTCGGTGCGGTAGCGTTCGAGATCGACGATGGGGCGGCGGGCGACCCCGCTCTCCATGGCCGCCTTGGCCACCGCCGGCGGTACGTGGGTGATGAGGCGCGGGTCGAAGGGGGTGGGAATGAGATAGTCCCGCCCGTAGCGCAGCTTGCGGCCGCGGTAGGCGGCCGTCACCTCGTCCGGCACCTCCTCCCGGGCCAGCGCCGCGATGGCATAGGCGGCGGCGATCTTCATCGCCTCGTTGATGGCCGAGGCGCGCACGTCGAGGGCGCCGCGGAAGATGTAGGGAAAGCCCAGGACGTTGTTGACCTGGTTCGGGTAGTCGGAGCGGCCGGTGGCGACGATCACGTCGGGCCGCGCCGCCTGGGCCTCCTCGGGGGTGATCTCGGGATCGGGATTGGCCATCGCGAAGACGATCGGATCCCTGGCCATCGACCGGATCATCTCCGGCGTGAAGGCGCCCTTGGCGGAGAGGCCGAACAGCACGTCGGCGCCGCGCACCGCCTCCTCGAGGGTGCGCAGTCCGGTGTCCACCGCATGGGCCGACTTCCACTGGTTCATGCCCGCCTCGCGGCCGCGGTAGATGACGCCGCGGGTATCGCAGAGAATGACATGGTCGTGGGGCACCCCCATGGCCTTCAGGAGCTCGGCGCAGGCGATGCCCGCGGAACCCGCGCCGTTGATGACGAGGCGGATGCCGGAGAGGCTGCGGCCGGTGAGATCGAGGGCGTTGATGAGACCGGCCACCGCGATGATGGCGGTGCCGTGCTGGTCGTCGTGGAACACCGGGATGTCCATCGCCTCGCGCAGCCGCTGCTCGATGACGAAGCATTCCGGGGCCTTGATGTCCTCGAGATTGATGCCGCCGAAGCTGGGACCGAGGAGCCGCACGCAGGCCACGAACTCCTCCACCTCGCGGCTGTCGACCTCGATGTCGATGCTATCGATGTCGGCGAACCGCTTGAACAGAACGGCCTTGCCCTCCATCACCGGCTTGGCGCCGAGGGGGCCGAGGTCGCCGAGGCCCAGCACCGCGGTGCCGTTGGACACCACCGCCACCAGATTGCCCTTGGCGGTGTAGTCGTAGGCCTTGGCGGGATCGTCGCGGATCTCGAGACAGGGGTAGGCCACCCCCGGCGAATAGGCGAGGGACAGATCGCGCTGGGTGGTGAGGGGCTTCGTCGGGGTGATCTCGATCTTGCCGGGACGGCCGCCGGCATGGAGGCGCAGCGCCTCCTCGGCGGTGATGTGGGCACTGCTGCCGCTGGTCTCCGGTTTGCCACCCTCTGCCATGGCATCTGCTCCCTCGCGTTCCGCAATCCGCCGTCCCCCACCGTTGTAGCGACCAGCCTTCCCCCGCAGCAAGAAGTTCGGTCGGATCGCGGGGTTTCCCGCCCGAGCGGGCGGGTCCCGGCGAGGATTCTCACAATTTCCGATCGAAGCATCCCGGGGCCCCGGGCGACCTCGAGGGAACGGACGGCCCCGGGTGCAGGGGAGCGCCGGATGGTCGGGCGCATGGGCGCGAGGGGAACGGAGCCCCCGGCGGACGAGGGCGGCGGCTCCGGCGATCCGGGAAAGCCCGCGGCCGGCCGCCCGCCGGGACGGTGCCGGAGACGCCGGCGGCGGGGCGGGCTGGACCAGCGGCGAGTTCCCCACCTCTCCGGCATTCCCGCTGTTCGACCCGCCGCCGGTGGCCGGCGTCGCCCTCGCCGTCGTGCTCGGCCTGCGCCGCCTGCGCCGCGAGGCGCTGATCTTCTAGCGGGTGGCGGCGGCGATGCGGTCAGGCACGAGGTTCAACATACGGAACGTGAACGTTCAGACGGCCGCCTTCCACAGTCTCGAACCAGCGGTGACGCAACGGCATTCCTTACGGGCTGCCACGTTCATCGCTTTCTGAATTTGTCTGGCTTCCACGAGGGTCGCATAAGGACCAAGCCATGCGGCATTTCGTGGATCATACCCGTCAGCTCGACCTTGACCATGATTGCAGTACCCACAGGATCCATGATGTATAACAGCTTTGTGCGGCCCTGCTCGCCAATTCTCATAGATATAAAAGGCCATCATTCATTCCGTTGAAGGTCGATGTCCATCGGAAGGTACGCTCATTCGAGCTTCCGTTCAAGCATGCAGCGCGACGTCTCTTGCCGGATGCCTAGGAGAAATTCGCGAGCCTGTTTGAGATCAATGAAGATACATTTTCGCCTGCTTTCGCACTACCTCGAAAACATGTTTGCAGAAAACACATCTCGATGAGAAGGTATCGGGTCTCTCATCCATGTCATCAGGTCCTGCGTGGTCTAGATGAAGGATTGCCCTCGGCGTCCGGCATCCAGCTATGGAGGCAAAAAATCGACGATGATTGTGGTGGGCGCTGGCCGCCGGTGCGTGCGGCGTCGTTGTCCCGTCGATCGATGCGGTGCGGTGTAGACGCATCCGACTAACTCGAATGAGGTGCGTGAATGCTCCGCGGAGGCTGGCCCGCGTTGCGTTCGACGTTAATGGGAATCTGTCCGGTACCCTTCATCAGCCCTGGGGCAATGAATACTTGCCGTACCACGCCGAGTTGCCACCTCGGCGAGATCGGACGCCTCTACCTGCGGCTGGGTTCAATGCTCGAATTCGTGCACTCCACCCCCTGCCTACACCCTCTCCCCGCTCTCCGCGTCGAAGAGGTGCAGGCGGTGGTGGTCGAGGACGAGGGAGGCGTCGGTGTCCTCGCGGAGGGTGTCGAGCTGGCGCTCCTCCACCACCGCCTTGATCTCGGCGCCTTCGAGGGCGAAGGTGACGATGGCCCGGGCACCCAGGAGCTCGATCACCTCGACCCGGGCCGAAAACGGGGCGCTGGCGCGCTCGGGCTCGAGGGTGCCGGCGAGGTGGATGTCCTCCGGGCGCACGCCCAGGAGCACCCGGCCCGCGAAGCTCCCGATGCCGGGCAGGGGAAGGCGCAGTCCCGCACCCTCGAAGGCGCCGCCTTCGAGGCGTCCCTCGAAGATGTTCATGGGCGGGCTGCCCACGAAGCGCGCCACCATGAGATCGGCGGGACGGAAGTAGATCTCCCGCGGGGTGCCCGTCTGGCGGATCTCGCCCGCCTCCATGACCACGATGCGGTCGCCCATGGTCATGGCCTCTTCCTGGTCGTGGGTGACGTAGATGGTGGTGGTCCCGAGCTCCCGGTGCAGCTTCAGCAGTTCGGTGCGCATGCCGATCCGGAGCTTGGCGTCGAGATTGGAAAGCGGCTCGTCGAACAGGAAGAGGTTGGGCTCGCGGACGATGGCGCGGCCGATCGCTACCCGCTGCTGCTGGCCGCCCGAAAGCTCGCCCGGGCGGCGGGCGAGGAGGTCCCCGAGCCCCAGCATGGCGGCCACATCGAGGATGCGGCGGCGGATCTCGGCCTCGTCCATCCTCTTCGCGCGCAGGCCGAAGGCGATGTTGTCGTAGACCGTCATGTGAGGATAGAGGGCGTAGTTCTGGAACACCATGGCGACGTTGCGCTCGCGGGGCTCGAGAGCCGTCACGTCGCGCTCGCCGATCAGGATGCGGCCGGAACTGACCGTCTCGAGGCCGGCCACGAGGCGCAACGTCGTGGTCTTGCCGCAGCCCGAGGGGCCCACGAGGACCGTGAAGCTGCCGTCGGCGATCTCGAGATCGATGTCGCGCAGGGTCCGCACCTCGCCGAAGCGCTTGCTGACCTTTTCGAGCCGTACACCCGGCATCCGTGCCCTCACATCTTCACCGCACCGCCGCCGAGGCCCTTGACGAGGTGCTTCTGGACGAAAAAGGAAGCCACCAGCACCGGCACCACCGCGAGCAGGATGGCCACCGCCATCTTGCCCATCTCGATGCCGCGGAAGGTCCAGTAGCCGGCGATCGCCACCGGCAGGGTCTTGCTGGCGCCGCCGGTCAGGATGAGGGCGTAGAACATGTCGTTCCAGCTCAGCACGAAGCCGAAGATGCCGGCGGCGGCGATCCCCGGCCGCACCGCCGGCAGCACGACGCGCAGGATGGCCTGGCCGCGGGTGTAGCCGTCCACCATCGCCTGCTCCTCGAGCTCGCGCGGCACCTCGTCGACGAAACCAATCAGGAACCAGGTGACCACCGGCACCACGAAGGTGAGATGGGCGGCGATCACCGCCACCAGGGTGTTGGTGAGGGCGAGCCGGTACATGACCAGGAAGAGGGGCACGATCAGCACCGCCGGCGGCACCATCTCGGCGGCCAGCACGGCGAAGCGGGCGAGGCCGCCGCCGGTCCCGTAGCGGGAAAAGGAGTAGGCCGCGGGAAAACCCACCAGGAGCGCGATGGCGACGGTGACGACGCCCACCAGGAGGCTGTTGGCGATGTAGCGCGGGACGTCGGATTCGAGAAACACCTCGCGCCAGTTGGCGGCGCTCGGCAGGAAGGTCCAGACGTCGGGGCGGGCCACGAGATCGGGCGGCTTCAGGGAGGTGAGGAAGATCCAGAAGAAGGGGAACAGCACGGTGAGGAGGGCGAGCCCCACGACCCCCGTCTGGAGCGCGAGATAGAGGCGGCGGCGCAGGAGGGGCACGGTCACGAGCGCCGTCTCCCCTCGCGCGTCATCAAGAGGTAGAGCAGGGTCACCAGCGCCAGGGTGACGGCCACCAGCACGTAGGCCATGGCCGCGGCCTCGCCCATGCGGAAGAAACGGAAGCCCACCTTGTAGATGTAGAAGAGGATGGTCTCGGTGCTGCCGCCGGGACCGCCGCGGGTGATGGCGTAGATGTATTCGAACACCTTGAAGGCGTCGAGGCCGCGGATGACGATGGCCACCAGCAGCACCGGCTTCATCAGCGGCAGGGTGACCCGGGTGAAGGTCATCCAGGCCGAGGCACCGTCGATGCGGGCCGCCTCGAAGGGCGCCTTGGGGAGCGATTCGAGCCCCGCCAGCAGCAGCAGGAGCATGAAGGGCGTCCACTGCCAGACGTCGATCAGAATGATCGAGAACAGCGCCATGCCGGGGCCGAACCAGTCGATGCGGATACCCAGACCCTCGAGCAGCCAGGGCAGCACGCCGAGCTGCTGGTTCAGGAGAAAGCGGAACATGAGGCCGACGGCGATGGGGGTGACGAACATCGGCGTCAGCAGCATGGCCCGGGCGAGATGGCGGAAGCGCGGCAGGCGGTGGAGCAGGAGGGCGAGGGCGAAGCCGAGGACGAGCTCCAGCGTCACCGCCCCGAACACGAAGGTCAGGGTGTTCAGGATGGCGTTCCAGAAGGCCGGGTCCTCGAACAGCTTCAGATAGTTGCGCAGGCCGGCGAAGCGCACGTCCTGCAGCCGCGTGAGCTGGTAGCGGTGGAGAGAGACCCAGAAGGAGAAGAGGAGCGGGTAGAGCAGCACCGCCCCCAGGGTGAGGGTGAGCGGCAGCAGCAACCGGTAGCGGAGGCCCCAGCGCGAGGCGGGGATCGCCATTCCGTTCGCTTCGGCTTCGACCGCCATCGCCGGGTCCCGTCACCGTCGGGAAAGGGAGGGGCCGCGCTCCGATGCGCGGCCCGATGCGCGTTCCTACTCGAGCGCCGCCTTGACCCGGCGGGCGGCGTCGGCGAGCGCCTGCTTCGGGCTCTTCTTGCCGGCCACCGCGGCGTTGAGCTCGGTGCCGACGATGTCGATCAGCTCCTCGGCGTTGTTGCCGGTGGCGAGAGGCTCGGCATCCTCCAGGATGGCGAGCACCGTCTTGTAGTAGCGTTCGCCGTAGCCCTTCTCCCACACCTCGGGATCGGTCATGACGCTGGTGCGGATGGGGGCCCCGCCCAGGATCACGCGTTCCTTGTCGACCTCCTTCGAGGTGATCCAGGAGACGAACTTCCAGGCCGCCTCCCTGTCCTCCGCGTTGGCGGGGATGGCCCAGTGCCAGGCACCCAGCACCGCCTTGCCGCCCGGCACCTCGTAGAGCTGGAACTTGCCCGCGAGCTCACCGGCCGGTCCCTCGGGATTGTTGAGGGTGGGCAGCATCCAGTTGTAGCTCATCATGGTCGCCGCCTTGCCCGAGGCCACCGCCCGGAGCGCCTCGTCGAAGCCCCAGTTGAGGGATCCCGGAGGGGCCGCGTTGTTGTAGGCGTCGATGTACATCTCGAGCGCCTTCACCGCCTCGGGGCTGTCGATGACGACGTTGCCGTTCTCGTCCATCAGATCGCCGCCCATGGCGTAGAGCCAGTTCTTCCACTCCTCGAAGATCTTGTAGCCCTGCTGCGGCTGCATGGCGGCGCCGTAGAAGTCGCCCTCGGTGAGGCTCTTGATGGTCGCCACATAGTCCTCGAGGGTGGTGGGCACGGCGATGCCCTTGGCGTCGAACACGTCCTGCCGGACGATCAGGCCGAGGGCGTAGTTGTAGTAGGGCACGCCGTAGATCTTGCCGTCCACCTCGCCGATGGCGCGCAGCGGCGCGACGAAGTCCTCGTAGTCGTAGCCGTCCGTGCCCTTCACGAGCTCGTCCAGGGAGGCGAGGTAGCCGGCGCGGGCGAACTCGTCCATCCAGGGGTTGTCGACGATGATGATGTCGTACGTCGCCTCCGGCGCCAGGAAGGAGGTCAGGATCTTGTCCCGCATGGCGTCGTAGGGCATGGCGTCGAAGGTGATCTGGATGTCCGGATTGGCCGCCTCGAAGCGCTCGGTGAGGCGGGCCACGATGTCGTAGTCCGGCACCTCCTCCATGATCACGTTGAGCTCCACCGCCGACGCCGTCGGCGCCAGCGCGAGGAGCGCCGCTCCAGCGAGCAGGCCCGCGTATCGCTTGCGTGTCTTCGTCGTCATGGCTCGTCCCTCCCGATAGAGCCTCCGCCTTCCGGCCCGATGCCGGAATCTTTCCGGTGCCGCGCCCCCCTTCAGTCCATGCGTGCGCCGCCGTTGACGTTGATCGCCTCACCGGTGAGAAAGCGGGCGGCGTCGGAGGCCAGAAAGACCACCACCTCGGCCACGTCCTCCGGCTCCTCCAGCCGTCCGAGCGGCGTGAGGGCGACGTATTCGGCCAGCACCGCCTCCGGTGTCATGCCGCGCAGCCGGGCTTCCCAGGCCACCTCGCGTTCCTGCATCGGCGTGCGCACGAAGCCCGGGCAGACGGCGTTGACGCGGATGCCGTCCCCCGCCACCTCGCGCGCGAGCGCCTGGGTCCACCCGAGGACCGCGAACTTGCTGGCCGAGTAGTGGGCGAGGAGAGGGGCGCCGATGCGCGCCGCCATGGAGGCGTTGTTGACGATCACGCCGCGGATGCCCCGGCGCAGGAACTGCCGTACCGCGATCTGGTTGGTGAGAAAGACGCCGCGGCTGTTGACGTCGAAATTGAAGTCCCATTCCTCGTCGGTGAGATCGACCGCCCGGTTCATGGTGGAGACGCCGGCGTTGGCGACCAGGATGTCGTAGCCCTCCCAACGCGCCTCGATCTCCCCGAAGGCGGCCTCGACGCTGTCGCGACGGCGCACGTCGACGGCCAGCGCCAGATGATCGGCACCCGCTTCGGCGGCCACCTTGCGTGCCCGCTCCTCGTCGAGATCGGCGACCGCGACGCGCACGCCGCAGCGGGCGAGGGCGTGGACCACGGCCCGACCGATGCCGGAGCCGCCGCCGGTGACGACGGCCCGTTTGCCGCGCAGATCCTGGCCCAGGCACATGGACGGCGACCTCCCTGCGTCGTGGTGCTGACAGGATATGTGCGAATACGAACAGAGTCAATCATCCAAGATTGACAATAGCCAGGTAGGCTCGCTATCCTGTTCGTATCCGATGGAAATCGAACATCCCGGCCAGGGGGTCGGACGCCGGGAGGCGGAGATGCCCGGGGGCATCGGCATGAGCATCGCGAGGAGCCGTCGCCGTGCGGGAGCGTGAAGGGGAGGAGAGCGGCCTGCGCATGAAGCCGCCCGCGCAGGTGCGCCGCCGCCGGCTGCGCGCGCTGGTAGCCGAACGGGGGTTCCTCTCGGTGGGCGAAATGGCGCGCCGGCTCGGCGTCTCGGAGATGACCATCCGCCGCGATCTCACCGCCCTCGAGGCCGACGGCTCGCTCCAGCGCACCCACGGCGGCGCGGTGCTGGCGCAGGAGGAGGCGCCGACCCCGGTCGATCTGCACGAACCCGCCTTCGAGGCCCGCAGTCGGCGCCACGCCGAGGCCAAGCGCGCCATCGCCCGGGCGGCGCTGGAGCTGCTGCGCCCCGGCGCCACCATCGGCCTCGACGTCGGCACCACCACCTTCGAGCTCGCCCGTCGGCTGGCCGAGATGCGGGGCCTCAAGATCTTCACCAACAGCCTGCGGGCCGCGGGGCTCCTGGCCAATGCCGCCCACGACGTCTACCTGCCGGGCGGGCGGGTGCGCGGCACCGAGCTCTCCGTCTGCGGGCCGGTGGCGGTCCGCGAGCTGCGCAACTACTGGCTCGACTACGCCTTTCTCGGGGTATCGGGGATCACGGCTGCCGGCTGCTTCGACTATTCCCTCGAGGATACCGAAATCAAGACGGTCTACATCGAGCGCGCCGCCCATCGGGTGGTGCTGTGCGATTCCAGCAAGTTCGCCCGCATGTCGGTGGTCAAGGTGTGCGATCTCGAACGCGTCCACCGGCTGATCACCGACGCGCCGCCGCCGCCGCCGCTCGCCGGCGCCCTGCGCGCCGCGGGTGTCGAGCTGGTGGTGGCGGAACCCTGCGAGATCGAGGAGAGGGCCTGATGCTGTTCGACTTCTTCGGCGGCAAGTCCAAGGTGGTGATCGGCATGGTCCACATCG
>JALUAG010000043.1 GCA_027045875.1 Alphaproteobacteria bacterium
GCTTCCGGGCGGCCGTCGGGCCCGCGACCTGCCGCCCGATCCCGCCTGGTACGCCGACTGTCCGCGGTGCCGGCTCCCGAAGTCGCGCGAGCCGGCCGAGGGCCGGGGGGTGAACCGTCGGCAGCCGTCGGCCGATCCCGCCGTCCGCGGATGAGCGCCGGCTCCCGGCCGGGTCCGCTATCGTGCGTACCGATGCGTGTGCTCTTGTCGCAACCAGCCGGCGGCCGCTCGGGTCGGAGCACCATGAGAGCATGTGAGAATTGACGACCGCTACGTTGCGGGATGTCCGAGTGTCCCGAGACGGCAATCACCTGACAGTCTGGGCCGCGGGCCCGCGCCCCGTGAGGAGGCAGGCGGGCCGGCGGTGGCCGGGCCGCTCCCGGAGGGATGAAGGTGGTTCTTGCGAAGCACCGACCTTTCGGGAGAACGACGTGACCACCGAGGACGAGCTAGCACGGAGGAAACCGAGTCTCCTACAGTTGGCGGCGGAGCTCGAGAACGTCTCCGGGGCGTGCCGGATCGTGGGGGCATTCGCGCCAGCAGTTCTACGCGATCCGCAGCAACGACCGGACCTGCGGCGTCGAGGGGCTGATCGACCGCCTGCCCGGAGCCCGGGGGCCGCATCCCGATCGGGTGGCGAAGGAGGTCGAGGATGCGATCCTGTGCGGGTTCGCCATAAGGCTGTCGCGGATTCGCCATGACCGTGTCGCGCAACGTCAGAGAGCTCAAACACTACCGTACCATCGCCACCTGCCATCACAAGCTCGGCAGCAACTTCCTCGCCGCCATCGCTCTCGCCGCAATCCGCCTCCGGATCGAACGTCATCATGAGTTCACGACCTCGCCCGTCCAGGGACCGCGCTGCGTCGGGATCGCGGAACCACCCGGGGGTCTTGTGCCTGGCCCATCGATCGACTTGCCCCGCCCGTTGCCGGGGGTGCGACCGGCTCCGAGCCCGCCGCGCCGGTGCGGGAGCAGCCGTCGCGGCGTGGGAAGGTGTTGTCGCGGGCCCGGGATGGTTGGTATCTGCTGCGAACGTCCCGAAGCGCGGCGAGACGGCCGGGGAGGAGGGCCATGGGCAAGCGGGTGCTGGTGGTGGACGACGAGCCCAACATCGTGCTTTCGCTCGAGTTCCTGATGAAGAAGGCGGGCTTCGAGGTGGAGGTGGCGCGCAACGGCCAGGAGGCTCTGGAGGCCATCGCGCGGCAGCCGCCCGACGTGCTGCTGCTCGATGTCATGATGCCGGAGATGGACGGCTTCGAGGTCTGCGAACGGCTGCGGGCCGATCCCCGCGGCCGGGCCACCAAGGTCGTCATGCTCACCGCCCGCGGCCGGGACAGCGAGCGCCAGCGGGGGCTCGCCCTCGGCGCCGACGTCTATGTGACCAAGCCCTTCTCCACCCGCGAGCTGGTGGCCAGGGTCAAGGCCATGCTCGGGGAAGGCTGAGCCGTCCCGTGCGCCGCGCCCGGCTTCTCCTCTGGTCGGCCTTCCTGGGCACGGGCGGGGCGACGGCGCTGCTCGCCTGGTGGGCGGCGCAGCGGCTGATCGCGGCCGATCCCGGCGCGGCGCGACTGCTCGGTCTCGCCGGTCTGGGCGGCGTCCTGCTGACGGCGTTCCTGGCCTTTCTCCTCGATCGCCGCTTCCTGCTGCCGCCGCAGGTCCTCGCCCGCGATCTCGAATTGCGTCTCGAGAACCGGGGTCGCGGGCCGACGCTTCCCCCCGACTCCCTGCTCGCCCCGCTGCTGCCGGCCCTCTCCCGCCTGTTCGCCCGCCTCGCGGAGGTGGAGCGCCATCTCGAGGGGGCGCGCGCCGAGGCCACCCGGGCCCTCGAACGGGAGCGGCAGCGCCTCGCCGCCATCCTCCGCGATCTCGCCGAGGGTCTGATCTGCTGCGGGGCCGACGGCAGGATCCAGCTCTACAACGACGCCGCCCGCGAGATCCTGGGCGCGCCGCCCGGGTTGGGGCTGGGGCGCCCCTATCATCTCGTGCTCGACCGGCTCGCCCTCGACCATCACCGGCGCCTGCTGCGCGACGCCGCCCGGGAGGGCGAGGTGCCGCCGGTGAGCCAGCCCTTCCTCTGCTCCACCGCCGAGGGGGATCGCGTCCTGCGCTGCCGGCTGAGCCTGCTTCAGGGCGAGGAGGAGGCCGGCGGGTTCGTGCTGGTGTTCGAGGACGCCTCGCGGCGGATCGCCGGCACCGAGACGGAACGCTTCCTCGAGGAGATGGACCGCGCCTGGCGCGGGCCGCTCGCGAGCCTGCGGGCGGCCAGCGAGATCCTCGCCGAGGCGCCGCGGGAGGGCAGCGAGCCCGCGACCTTCCTCCTCGTGGTGGAGGAGGAGACCGAGCGGCTCGAGCGCATCCTCGCCGATCTCTCCGAACGCGCGCGGCAGTTCGTGATCGCCCAGTGGCCGCTGTCCGATCTCGCCCTCGCCGATCTGGTCGTGCTGCTGCGCGAACGGCTGGCCGAGCGGGAAGTGCCGCTCGAACTGGTCGACCGGACCGGCGAGATCTGGTGCAGCGGCGACAGCTTCCTGCTCGGGCAATGCCTGCTCGGCTTTCTGGAGGCCCTGGCGCGCGATTTCGGCGTACGCCGGGCCGAGCTCGGCGCGGCGGCGGCCGAGCGGGCGGTGGAGCTCGAACTCGCCTTCGCGGGCGCCACCCCGGACCGCGACTGGTTCCGCCGCTGGCGCGACGGCCCGCTGTTCGGCGCGCCCGGTGGCTTCACCCCCCGCGAGATCCTGCTCCGGCACGGTGCCCAGCCCTGGCTGGTGCCGGGCGAGGGGGGCGGCCGGCTGCATCTCGATCTGCCGCCGGCCACCGGCCTCCATCCCGTGGTGCGGCGCCGCGCGCTGCCGCCGCGACCGGAGTTCTACGATTTCGACCTGCCGGAGGTGGACCTCGAGGGACGGTTCGACCAGCCGCTGTCCCGCCTCGTCGCCGTCGCCTTCGATCTCGAGACCACCGGCCTCGATCCGGCCCGCGACGAGATCGTCCAGATCGGCGCCGTGCGCATCGTGGGCGGCCGCCTGCTCCGGGGCGAAAGCTTCGAGCAGCTGGTCGATCCGGGGCGCCCCGTTCCGCCCTCCTCGACCCGCTTCCACGGTCTCACCGATGCGATGCTGGAGGGCGCGCCGCCGCCGGCGATCGCCCTCGCGCGCTTCAAAACCTTTCTCGGCGACGCCATACTGATCGCGCATAACGCCGCTTTCGATGTCGCCTTTCTGCGACGCAAGAAGGAGCTGGCCGGCGTGCGCTTCGACAATCCGGTGCTGGACACGCTGCTGCTCTCGGCGCTGCTCGACCCGGACACCGAGGACCACAGTCTGGACGCGGCGGCGGCCCGCCACGGCATCACCATCCGGGCACGCCACAGCGCCCTCGGCGATGCCATGGCCACCGCCGAGCTGTTCCTCGCCCTGGTGCCGCGGCTCGAGCGCCGGGGGATCGACAGTCTGGGCGCCGCGCTCGCCGCCTGCCGGCGGGAGGCGCGGCAGCGCCAGCGACTGATGGATGCCGCGGGGAGCGGCCATGACTGACGGCCGTGAGCGCATCCTCCTGGTGCTGGCGGTGCTGGCGAGTCTCGCCTTCGGCTATCCGGTGCTCGTGGTGGTGGACGCGCTCGCCGTCTGCTGCCTGCCGGGGCTGCTGCCGCTCTACCTGTTCCTGATCTGGGCACTGGTGATCGGGCTCGCGGCGCTCCTCGTCGTGCGGCGCCGGGAGGGGCGGCGGTGATCGGGACCCTCGTCGCCCTCCTCCTCTCCTTCGCCTATCTGGCACTGCTGTTCGGCATCGCCAACTACGGCGATCGCAGCGCCGCCCGGGGCGACACCCTGATCGGCAGTCCCCTCGTCTACACGTTGAGTCTCGCCGTCTACTGCAGCGCCTGGACCTTCTTCGGCAGCGTCGGCCTCGCCGCCGAGGCCGGAGTGGCTTTCCTGCCCATCTATCTCGGTCCCACCGTGGTGGCGGTGCTGTTTCCCATCCTGCACGGCAAGATCCTCACCATCGCCAAGGCCTACGGCATCACCTCGATCGCCGATTTCATCGCCGCCCGCTACGGCAAGAGCAGTCTCCTGGGCGGCCTCGTGACCCTGGTCACCGTGCTCGGCACCATCCCCTACATCTCCCTGCAACTCAAGGCGGTGGCCAACAGCCTCGATACCATCTTCGCCGCCTCCTTGGACCAGCAGGCGAACGGGCCCGTTCCCGAGCCGGCGCTGATCGTCACCCTGGTGCTGGCGGCCTTCAGCATCCTGTTCGGCACCCGCCACATCGACGCCACCGAGCACCACGAGGGCATGGTGCTGGCGATCGCCTTCGAGAGCCTCGTCAAGCTGGCCGCCTTCATCGCCGTCGGCCTGTTCGTGACCTACGGCATGTTCGACGGTTTCGGTGACATCTTCGGGCGGCTGGTCGAGGGTGGACGCGGCGAGCTGCTGACCTTCGGCGCCACCGGGCTCGGCTATGTCGACTGGGTGACCTACACCCTGCTCGCGGCGCTGGCCTTCCTCGCCCTGCCACGCCAGTTCCAGGTGGCGGTGATCGAGAACGTCGACAAGGACCATCTGCGCACCGCCACCTGGATGTTCCCCCTCTATCTGCTGGCGATCAACATCTTCGTCCTGCCGGTGGCGATGGCGGGGGCGGTGCTGGGCCGCGGCGGCGACACGCTGATGCTGGATCTGCCCCTGGCCGCGGGCAGCCAGACCTTCGCCCTCGTCGCTTACATCGGCGGGCTGTCGGCGGCCACGGCGATGGTCATCGTCGCCACCATCGCCGTCTCCACCATGATCTCGAACGATCTCGTGATGCCGGCCCTGCTGCGGGTGGAACGGCTGCGCCTGGGCCAGCGTCACGATCTCTCGGCGCTGGTGCTGGCCATCCGCCGGGCCGCCATCTTCCTGCAGCTGCTGGCCGGCTACGCCTTCTTCCGGCTGGTCGCCGAGCGCATCGAGCTCGTCTCCATCGGCCTCATCTCCTTCGCCGCCATCGCCCAGCTCGCCCCCCTCATCCTGTTCGGCCTGTTCTGGCGCCAGGCCAGCCTAACGGGCGCCCTCTGGGGACTCACCGCCGGTTTCGCGGTCTGGTTCTTCACCCTCATCCTGCCGGCGCTGGTGTTCGCCGGCTGGCTCGACCCGGCGATCCTGGAAGAGGGCCTCTTCGGCCTCTCGCTGCTGCGGCCCCAGGCGCTGTTCGGGCTCGAGGGTCTGACGCCGGTGACCCATGCGGTGCTGTGGAGCCTGGGTGCCAACACCCTGCTCATGGTGGTGGGCTCGCTGGCCACCCGGCCGAGCGATCTCGGCCGGCTGCAGGCGATCCTCTTCGTCGACGTCGAGCAGCGGCAGAGCTCGACCCGGCTGTGGCGGGGCGAGACCCGGGTGGCGGCGCTGCAGGATCTGCTCGTGCGTTTCCTCGGCCGCGAACGGGCGGTGCGCGTGTTCGCCCGGGAGGCGCTGCGGCGGGGCCGCTCGCTGCGGGCGGGGGATCGTGCCGACGCCGAACTCGTCCAGCTCGCCGAGCGGCAGCTGGCGCGGGCCATCGGCGCCACTTCGGCACGTCTCATGGTAGCCTCCATCGTGCGCGGCGAGGTGATCGGTCCCGACGCCCTGCTCGAGATCCTCGACGAGACCTCCCAGGCGATCGAGTACAGCCAGAAGCTCGAGCAGAAGTCGCGCGAGCTCGAGCGCCTGACCGACGAGCTCCGGCGGGCCAACGAACGGCTGCGCCAGCTCGACCAGCTCAAGGACGATTTCATCGCCACCGTGAGCCACGAGCTCCGCACGCCCCTGACCTCGATCCGGTCCTTTTCCGAGATCCTGCTCGACAACCCCGAGCTGCCGGCCGAGCAGCAGCGCCATTTCGTCGACATCATCGCCCGCGAGAGCCAGCGGCTGACGCGCCTCATCGACGATGTGCTCGATCTCTCGAAGATCGAATCCGGCCGCATGGAATGGGAGGTGGCCGACCACGACCTGCGCCGCATCGTCGAGGAGGCGGTGGGCGCCTCCGAGGGGCTGATGCGCGAAAGCGGCATCCAGGTGACGGTGGAGTACGGGGTGCGGCGGGCGCCGGTGCGCTGCGACGGCGACCGCATCACCCAGGTGATGCTCAATCTGCTTTCCAATGCCGCCAAGTTCGTGCCCGTGCGGGGCGGGCGCATCCGGGTGGAGCTGCGGGGTCTCGGCAGCGAGTTCCTGGTGCGGGTGGAGGACAACGGTCCCGGCGTGCCGCCGCCGATGCGCGAGGCGATCTTCGAGAAGTTCCGCCAGATCGGCGGCTCGATGAAGGACAAGCCCCACGGCACCGGTCTCGGCCTCGCCATCTGCCGCGAGATCGTCCAGCATTTCGACGGCCGCATCTGGTGCGAGGAGGGACAGCTCGGCGGCGCCGCCATCTGCTTCACCCTGCCGGTGCGCGAGGCCGAGCTGCGGGCGGCGGAGTGAGATCAGGCGGGCGGCGCCCGCCCCTCGAGGACGGCGGCGAACAGGGCGGGATCGACGTTGCCGCCCGACAGCACCACCACCGTGGTCCGCCCGCGGCCGTCGAAGCGCCCGGAAAGGACGGCCGCCAGCGCCACCGCGCCGCCCGGCTCGACCACGATCTTGAGGGTCTCGAAGGCGAGGCGCATGGCCTCGGCCACCTCGGCGTCGGAGACCGCGAGCCCGCCGGCCAGGAGGCGGCGGTTGAGGGCGAAGGTGAGCGCGCCCGGGGTGGGCGCCAGGAGGGCGTCGCAGAGACTCTCCCCACCCGGCGGATTGGCCAGGCGCCGCCCGGCACGCAGCGAGCGGGCGGTATCGTCGAAGCCCTCGGGCTCGACGCTGTGGACGGCGATCCCGGGCAGGCAGGCGCGCAGCGCGAGGGCGCTGCCGCTCACGAGCCCGCCGCCGCCGCAGGGGAAGAGGGCGGCGTCGGGGAGGATGCCGCGGGCGAGGCACTGGCGGGCGATCTCGAGGCCGACCGTGCCCTGGCCGGCGATCACATGGGGGTCGTCGTAGGGGCGGACGAGGGTCGCACCGCGTTCGGCGGCGATCCGCTCGCCGATCTCCTCGCGCACCTCCCGGTCGCGGTCGTAGGTCACGACCCGGGCGCCCCAGGCCTCGGTGGCGGCGCGCTTGATGGCGGGCGCGTCCGCCGGCATGACGATACAGGCGGGAATGCCCAGGAGATGCGCCGCGCGGGCCACCCCCTGGGCGTGGTTGCCGGAGGAATAGGCAACGACGGCCGAGGCTGCGTGGCAGCGGAGCGCGTTGTAGGCGCCGCGGAACTTGAAGGAGCCCGTGTGCTGGAGCGGCTCCGGCTTGATCAGCAGCCGGCCGCCCACCCGCTCGTCGAGGCGCTCATGCGACAGGAGCGGCGTCCTGCGGGCGACACCGTGCAACCGCCGTGCGGCCGCCAGGACATCGGCGAAGGTCGGGAGGGGAGCGTCCCCGCCATCCGTCGCCGCGGGCGCTCCGGCGGTGCTCACGACGCCACCCCCAGCAGGGCAGGCAGCTCGGCGAGGCTCGGGATCTCGGCCGCGAACTCGCCCGGAAGCCGCTCGCACGGTGCTCCCGAGCGGTTGATCCATACTGCCCGAAACCCGAAGCTCGCGGCGCCATGGGCGTCCCAGGCGTTGGAGGAGAGGAAGGCGATCTCGCGGGCGGCGAGGCCGAGACTGCGGGTGGCCAGCATGTACACCTCGGGAGCGGGCTTGAACACGCCCACCTCCTCCACCGACAGCACCGCCTCCAGCCGGCCGCCGATGCCGGCACTGGCGACGCCGCTCGCCAGCATCTCCGGCGTGCCGTTGGACAGGATCGCGAGGCGGAGGCCGCCGGCCGCCAGCCGTTCGAGGGTAGCCGGCACTTCGGGATAGGGCGCGAGCCGGTCGTAGGCCGCGAGCAGACGGTCGCGCAGGCCCTCGTCGCCGATGCCGAGCGCTTCCATGGCATGGTCGAGGGCTTCCGCCGTGACGGTACGGAAATCGGCGTGCCGCCGCATCAGCGCCCGCAGCCAGGTGTACTCGAGCTGCTTGCGCCGCCAGAGGGCGTCGAGGGCGTCCGCGCGCTCACCGAGGACCGCCTTCTCGCCGGCCACCGCCGAGGAGAAGTCGAGCAGGGTTCCGTAGGCGTCGAACACGCAGGCGCGGATCGGTTCGGGGTCGAGGGCGCGGCTCACGAGGATCGTTCCGGTCTCCGGCGGGGCAGCGGCAGCGCCATTCTGCCCGCGGCCACGGGAACGCGCAAATCACGGGGGAGTTCCCGGCGGGCCAGCAGGCGGCCGTAGACGAATTGCCCTTCGAGTACGCGCTGGACGTAGTTGCGGGTCTCGGCGAAGGGCAGGCGTTCCACCCAGTCCACGAGGCGGTGGGTGTCTTCGGGCCGTGGCCTGCCGTAGGCGGCGAGCCAGTTCCGCACCCGGGAGGGACCAGCGTTGTAGGCGGCGATGGCGAGCGCCGGATGCCCCTCGAAGCGGGCCCGCAGCCGCGCGAGGTAGGAGGTCGCGAGATCGAACTGGTAGCCGGGATCCCCGAGCAGCCGCTGAAAGCTGAAGGGAAGGCCCTCGCGGGCGGCGAGCGGTCGGGCGGTCGCCGGCATCAGCTGCAGGAGACCGCGGGCGCCCGCCGGGCTGCGCGCGGCGAGCTCGAAATGGCTCTCCTGGCGGGCCATGGCCAGCAGCAGCGCCCTCTCGGCGGGATCCCCCTCGGGCATCACGGCGTCGCGGAAGCGGGGCAGGGGGAAGGTGTAGAGGCGATCGACGAGGCCGCGGCGCACCAGCCGCTTGGCGGCGGTCACGAACAGCTCGGGACGCTCGCAGTCGCGGGCGAGACGCAGCAGCAGCGTGCCCTCGGGCGGGCTCTCGGCGGCCGCCGCCAGCCGCAGCACGAAGGGGCGGGCGAAGGTGCCGGCGCTGGCCCGGCACAGGGCGCGCACCACCCGCACCCGACCGTCCTCGTCGAAGCGGCGGCGCAGCGCCGCGGCGGGCTCGGGCAAAGGCGGGATCTCGAGTGCGGCCCGGGCGCCGAGTTCCTCGGCGGCACGCTGGCCGTAGAAGGTGGTGGGATGGGCGCGTGCCCGGTCGAACCAGCGGTGGGCCGCCTGCCGCCGGCCGAGGGCGGCGGCCGCCCGGCCCGCCCAATAGGCGGCGCGGGCACGGCTGACCGGGGTCTTCACCGCCTCGTAGAGCCGTTCGAAACGGGCCAGCGCCTCCCCGGGGCGCCGGACGAAACGCAGCGCGATCCAGCCGGCGAGCCATTCCGCCTCGGCATAGGCGAGCCCGCGCCGCTGGCGGTGCCCGCGGGCCAGCCGGTAGGCCCGCCCATAGTCGCCCTCTTCGAGCAGACGGCGGATCTCCGCCCGGCGCGGTGGCCACCAGCGAACCGGGTCCACCAGCCGCTCCGGCGGCCGCATCAGGATCTCCCGCACGCCGGCGCGCCGGCCCTTGCGCGCCCGCCATTGCAGACGGTCGTGGAGGAGGCCGGGATCCCGCAGCAGCCGCCTCGGCACCCGCGCGATGTAGCCGTCCACCCCGGGCTTCGCGGTCTGCAGGGCGATACGGGCGAGGGCGAGGCGTCGATGGTCCCGTCCCACCCGCTCGAGCATGCGGCGGGCGGCGTCGAGCCTTCCCTGCCACAGCAGGCGATCGAGGCGCGCGACCTCGAGCCGGCGGTCGATCCAGTCGGCGAAGGCGCTGCGGAAGGCCGCCTCGTCGATCGGATCGAGTTCGGCCTCCGGCCATCCCCTGCGCACCAGTTCGGCGACCCGCGCGCGGTCGCCGCGGCGCAGCAGGGCGCGGGCGAGGAGCAGCCGCCCGCGACCGGTGAGCGGTGGATGGCGGCGGAAATGGGCGATCACCCGCTCCGGCTCGGTGGCGAGAGGCAGGCGCCGCTCCACGAGCCGCCGCAACGTACCCGCCGCGGGCCAGTGGGCCCGGCGGTCGAGGAAGGCGACGAGCCGGGCCACCGGCAGCTCCTCGCCGTTGTCGCGGATGTCGCGCCAGGTGAAATAGTCGCGCAGCACCGGATCACGCAGGCGCGCCGCGAGCTCGCGCACCCGCGGCCAGTCCTCGGCCCGCAGCGCACCCACGGCCCGCTCGAACGGCCGGTCGGTGGCCCCGCGGGCCACGTTCCCGGAGAACGGCGACGGAAGGAGAAGGAAGAGCAGGAGGGCCGTCCACAGGGCCACGAACAGGCTGTCGGTCGAACGCATCGGGGATCGCTTCATCCGTACGCCGCCTCCGGCTGTCCGCCCCCCGGCCCCGCTTGCTGCTGCGTCTCCCTCCCTCTATGCTGCCCTTTGGTTAACGGGCGATGAACATCACGGGTCGAAAGATGGCGTTCCACGGCTCGATTGTGGCGCTGATCACGCCGTTTCGCAACGGGGCGATCGACGTCCAGGCTTTCCGCGATCTGATCGAATGGCACATCGCCGAGGGGACGCACGGTTTCGTGCCCGTGGGCACCACCGGCGAGAGCCCGACGCTGAGCCACGAGGAGCACGAGCGGGTGGTCGAGCTGTGCATCGAGGCGGTGGCCGGACGGCGTCCCGTGATCGCCGGCACCGGGTCCAACTGCACGGAGGAGGCGATCCGGCTCACCCGCCACGCCGCACGGGCGGGGGCCGACGCCGCGCTGGTCGTCACCCCGTACTACAACAAGCCCACCCAGGAAGGTCTCTACGCCCACTACCGGGCGATCCACGACGCCGTCGATCTGCCCATCATCGTCTACAATATTCCCGGCCGCAGCGTCGTCGACATGAGCCCCGAGACGATGGCGCGGCTCGCCGAGCTCCCCAACATCGTGGGCGTCAAGGACGCCACCGGCGACATCGTGCGTCCGCTCGTGACCCGCGAGCTGTGCGGCGAGGATTTCTGCCAGCTCACGGGCGAGGACGCCAACACCCTGGCCTTCCTGGCCCATGGCGGGCAGGGCTGCATCTCGGTCACCGCCAATGTGGCGCCCGGGCTCTGCGCCTCCCTCCACGAGGCCTGGCGTCGCGGTGACGCGGCGGAGGCGCTCGCGCTCCACCGGCGCCTGCTGCCCCTCCACCGCGCCCTCTTCCTGGAGACCAGCCCGGCGCCGGTGAAATACGCCGTGTCGCGGCTCGGCCGCTGCCAGGAGGAGCTGCGGCTGCCGCTGGTGCCGGTGGGCGAGGCCACCCGGCGGGCGGTGGAGGCGGCCATGCGCGGCCTCGGACTGCTCTCCTGACCATGCGATGAGCGCCGCCGACGGGGGTCGCCGCATCGTCGCCCGCAACCGGCGCGCCTTCCACGACTACCATATCGAGGAGCGGATCGAGGCGGGCATCGTGCTCACCGGCACCGAGGTGAAGGCGCTGCGCCAGGGACGGGCCAGCATCGCCGAGGCCCATGCCGGCGAGATGCAGGGCGAGCTCTGGCTCTTCAACTGCAACATTCCCGAATACGGGCCGGCCAACCGCTTCAACCACGAGCCCACGCGTCCGCGCAAGCTGCTGCTGCACAAGCGGGAGATCGAGCGGCTGAGCGGCGCGGTGCGGCGCAAGGGCATGACCCTCGTGCCGCTCGCCCTCTATTTCGCCCCCAACGGCAGGGTCAAGGTCGAGCTGGGGCTCGCCCGCGGCAAGAAGCTCCACGACAAGCGGGCGGCGCTCAAGGAGCGGGACTGGCAGCGCGAGAAGGCGCGGCTCGTCCGTCAGCGCGCGACCGAGTGAGGGCACAGGATCAAGACGCCGTTAACCTTTCCGTAAGATCGGGGCTGTATTGCTTGGGCCGTCCGGAACACCGGAGCGGTCCATGCTGGCAATCATCGGCATCGTCGTGGTCTTCGTCATGGTCTTCGGCGGCTTCGCGCTCGCCGGCGGCAAGTTCGGCGTCATCATCAAGGCCGCCCCGTTCGAGCTCATGATCATCGGCGGTGCGGCCATCGGCGCCTTCATGATCGCCAACGGCGGCAGCGTCCTCAAGGGCACCCTCGCCGACATGAAGCTCATCTTTTCCGGACCCAAGTGGAAGAAGGAGGACTACCGCGACCTCCTTTCCCTCATGTACATGATCGTCAAACTGCTCAAGACGCGCGGTGTACTGGTCCTGGAGCCCCATGTCGACAAGCCGCACGAGAGCACGCTCTTCGGCAAGTTTCCCAAGATCCAGCACGACCATTTCGCTCTCGACTTCATCGCCGACACGCTGCGCATGATGACCATGAGCATGGACGATCCCTATCAGGTCGAGGACTGCATGCAGCGCCAGCTCAAGAAACATCACGCCGAGGCCCATGCCCGGGCGGCCGCCCTGCAGACCATGGCCGACGGCATCCCCGCACTGGGCATCGTCGCCGCCGTGCTCGGTGTCATCAAGACCATGGCCTCGATCAACGAACCGGTGGAGGTGCTCGGGGCGATGATCGGCGGCGCCCTCGTAGGCACCTTCCTCGGCGTCTTCATGGCCTACGGCTTCGTCGGCCCGATGGCGGCGCGGCTCAACCAGATCTACGAGCAGGACGGGCAGTTCTACACCATCATCCGCGACGCGCTGGTGGCCTATCTCCAGGGGCATTCGGCGCCGGTGGCGGTGGAACTCGCGCGCGGCAACGTGCCGAGTGAGGTTCAGCCCAGCTTCCAGGAGATGGACGAGCACCTGAACAGCCTGCCCTCCGATCCGCTGGCCGCCTGACCGTCATGGCTGATCCCAACCAGCCCATCGTCATCCGCAAGGTCGTCGAGGAGGGCGGCCACGGACACCACGGCGGCGCCTGGAAGGTGGCCTACGCGGATTTCGTGACCGCCATGATGGCCTTCTTCCTGCTGCTGTGGCTGATCGCCTCGGCCAACAAGGCGACGCTCGAGGGACTGTCGCGCTACTTCAGCGAGAGCGACCTCAACGTGGGCACTCCCGGCGGCAGCGGAGGACTACTCGACGGCATCACGGTGACGCCGGAGCGGTCGGTCTCGCCGGCCCCGGTCACGCCCTTCGACATGTCGATGCGGGTGCCCACCACCGAGGAGGAAGAGCCGCCCGCCTTCGAGCTCGATCTGAGCGACGCGGCAGCGGTCGAGGGGGAGGATTCCGGGGCCGACGACCCGCTGCTGGCCGCCGAGCGCGAACGGCGCGAGCAGGAGAGCTTCGACCGCGCCAAGGCGGCCATCCTGAACACCATCGCCAGCACCCCGGAGCTCGAGAAGTTCAAGAACCAGCTCCTCATCGACGAGACCCCGGAAGGGCTGCGCATCCAGCTCATCGACCGCGAGCATTCGGCGATGTTCCCCGCCGGCGGCGCGCGCATGTATCCCCACACGCGCAAGCTCCTCGGCCTGGTGGTCGAGGCCATCAAGGGGCTGCCCAACAAGATCTCGATCCGCGGCCACACCGACGCCACGCCCTTCTCCGCCTCCTCGGGCTACGACAACTGGAAGCTCTCCTCCGACCGCGCCAACGCCACCCGCGAGGAACTGGTGGAGCTCGGCCTCGACCCGCAGCGGATCGCCGAGGTGGTGGGCAAGGCCGACACCGAACCCTTCGTCACCGAGGATCCGCGGGATCCGCGCAACCGCCGCATCTCCATCGTTCTCCTGCACGCGGGCAGGGCCGAACCTCCGAAGACGCTGCACGAGGGGGAGGAGGGATCGGCATCCGCCGGGAACGCGGCGGTGCCCTTCGGCGCCGAGACCCCGGGCGAGCGCGGCAACTGAGCCGCTCCGCCCCGCGCGGGAGACGGTCCGCCGGTGGGCACGATGCCGGCGCTTCCGTCGCCGCTTCCCCGCACGGTCGGGAGGGACGCGATGCGCGTCCGCCGCCTGCCCCTTTCCGAGCCGGGCCGCCGCCCGGCGGTGCGAGACGGCGGGCGGCCCGGCACCGCCGCGGCCGACCCGGGGACGGAGCGCGGGATCGGTGTCGGGGGCCGCCGGACGAGTCGAAGCGGGTGACGAGCGCCGAGCGTCTCTCTAAGATCCGCCGGTCAACCAGCGAGAGGCGGTGATGGAGCGGAGCGCGGAGAGCGGAGCCGGCAGGCGGCGCGAGGCGGTGGCGGTGTTCGACGATGTCGCCGCCTTCGAAACGGCGGTCGAGGAACTGCTGGCCGCCGGTTTTTCGCGCGACGCCCTGAGCATGCTGGCCGGCGAGGAGACGGTGGAGAAGAAGCTCGGCCACCGCTACCGGCGGGTGGAGGAGCTGGAGGACGATCCCGAGGCGCCACGTACCGCCTTCGTCTCCCTTCGCGATCTCGCCGAGCGCGAGACCACGGTGTGGAACTCGGTGACCATCCTGCCGACCCTGATCGCCGCCGGTACCGTGGTGGCCACCGCCGGCCCGCTGGCGGCGGCCATCATCGGCGCCGCGGTGGGCGGAGCGGCACTGGCCACCGTGCTCGCCCACTGGATGGACGACCGGCACGCGCGCTGGCTCGAGGAGCAGCTCGAGCGGGGCGGGATCCTGCTCTGGGTGCGGATCGACGATCCCGAGCAGGAGCGACGGGCGCTCGCCATCCTCGCCCGCCACGCCGCCCAGGACGTGCATGTGCACGAGCTGCCCGAGGCGGGTCCCGGCTAGCCGTCAGGCGGAATCGGGCAGGGCGAACTCGGCCACCAGCGGCGCGTGGCAGGATTCGCCGGTATCACGTCCCGGCCACGCCGCTTCCACCTCGTCGCCCAGGGTCTCGCTGTGCACCTCGATGTGGCGGAAGCCGGCCAGCAGCGGACGCGAGACCAGGATGTGGTCGAGCAGCACCCGCCGGCCGTGATGGATCACCGAGAAGCGCCGGTCGCCGGGCAGCGACCGCTCGAGAGGTACCAGCGCACGGGGCGCGAGGGCGCCGTTGCCGGTATCGCCGGGCTCGGCCAGCAGGAGGCGGACCGGCACCTCGAAGGTCTCGGCGTTGAGGTCACCGACCACCGCGACCAGCGCCTCGGGGTCGGCGTCGAACAGGCGGTCCACCAAAAGGCGCGCCTCGAGCGCCTGGGCGCTCCGCTTGACCGCTGCCAGAAAGAAACCCTCTGCCCAGCCGGCGCAGCTGCGCCACACCGAAGCGCTTTCCTTCTGGCCCGCGACCGGTGCCGCGAGCGGCGCCCGCAGATGGAGGTTGAGGAGATGCAGGGCACGGCCACCGAGATCGAGCGTGACGTGGAGAAACGGGCGGTCGAAGCCGATCGGCTGCGGCTCCCGGGGCGGCGGATCGGCGGTTCGCGGCCGGTAGAGGGGCGGCGGGACGAGGTCGTGGCGGACCTGCGCCCGTGCCGTCACGGGCAGACGCGAGAGCACCACCAGATTGTGGACGTCGGCCACCGCACCGGCGCTTCCCGGCAGATGGCTGACGACGCGGGCGAAGGCGGCATAGGGGGTATCGGCGAGCAGCCGGTCCAGGGCCGCGAGGCGCCGTTCGGAGGCACCCGCCGGCTTCTGGCCGTGGACCTCCTGCAGGCACAGAACGTCGGCCTCGAGCCGCAGCAGCTGCGGACGCAGGACGCGGATCCGCTGCTCGAGCGGCGGCCCGTCCCCGGCACCGAGGTTCTCGAGATTGAAGGTGGCGATGCGCAGCCGCACGGGTGATCGTTCAGACCTGCCGGCTGCGCACCCGGGAAACGGCGTCCCTCCAGCCGCGCAGCCGCGCCTCGCGGGTGGCCGCGTCCATCGCCGGCTCGAAGCGCCGCTCGCGCCGCCAGGCGGTGGCGATATCCTCCATGGAGGGATAGAGACCGACCGCGAGGCCGGCCAGATAGGCGGCTCCGAGCGCCGTGGTCTCGGTCACCGCCGGACGGTCGATGGGGCGGTCGAGGACATCGGCCAGATACTGGCAGAGCCAGCTGTTGGCGACCATGCCGCCGTCCACCCGCAGCTCCCGCGGCGGGCTCGCGGCGCCGGCGGCGGCCACGTCCTCGGCCATCGCCTGCATGAGGTCGGCGGTCTGGTAGCAGACCGATTCGAGGGCCGCGCGGACGATGTGCTCCCTCCGGCTGGCGCGGGTGAGGCCGAGGATGGCGCCGCGGGCGTCGGGATCCCACCAGGGCGCGCCGAGACCGGTGAAGGCGGGCACCAGATAGACGCCGGCGGTGTCGGGGAGCCGGGCGGCGATGGCTTCGCTCTCGGCCGCGTCCGCGATGATGCCGAGCCCGTCGCGGACCCACTGCACGGCGGCACCGGCGATGAAGATGCTGCCCTCGATGGCGTAGGTCGTGCGGCCACCGAGCCGCCAGGCGACGGTGGTCAGCAGACGGTTGCGGGAGGGGATCGCGGTCTCGCCGGTATTCAGGAGGGCGAAGCAGCCGGTGCCGTAGGTGCTCTTGAGCATGCCGGGGGCGAAGCAGGCCTGGCCGAAGGTGGCCGCCTGCTGGTCGCCGGCCATGCCGGTGACGGGGAGGGCGCGGCCGAACAGCCCGCTGTCGGTGGTGCCGAACGCGCCGCTGTTGTCCTTCACCTCGGGCAGTACCGCCTCGGGAATGCGCAGCCGGCGCAGCAGGGTGGCGTCCCAGCAGCCGCGGTGGATGTCCCAGAGCATGGTGCGGGAGGCGTTGGCGGCGTCGGTGGCGTGCACCCGCCCGCCGGTGAGATGCCAGAGAAGGAAGCTGTCGACGGTGCCGAAGGCGAGGCGTCCCCGTTCGGCCGCCTCGCGGGCGCCGGGCACGTTGTCGAGCAGCCAGGCGAGCTTGGTGGCCGAGAAATAGGCGTCGATCAGGAGGCCGGTGCGTTCGCGGACGTGCTCTTCCAGGCCCTCGGCCACCAGCTCGCGGCACAGCGGTGCGGTGCGGCGGTCCTGCCAGACGATGGCGCGATGCACGGGCTCGCCGCTCTCCCGCTCCCACAGCAGGGTGGTCTCGCGCTGGTTGGTGATGCCGATGGCGGCCACGTCTCCGGCCCCGAGGCCGGCCCGGGCCAGCGCCTCGCGGCAGGTGGCGAGGGTATCCGCCCAGATCTCCCGCGCATCGTGCTCGACCCAGCCGTCGGCGGGATAGTGCTGGGTGAGCTCCTTCTGGGCGGTGGCCACGATCCCGCCCGCGGCATCGAAGACGATCGCCCGGCTGCTGGTGGTCCCCTGGTCGATCGCCAGCACGTGACGCCCTTCGCTCATGCCCGTCCTCCTCCCCGTCGTTCGGAACCCTCAGGCCGCGGTCGGTGACACGAAGATCTCGACGCGGCGGTTGAGCTGGCGTCCGGCCTCGGTGGCGTTGCTCGCCCGCGGCTCGGCCTCGCCGCGGCCCTCGGCGCTCAGCCGTTCGGGCGGCACCCCGTATGCGATCAACGCATCGCGCACCGCCTCGGCCCGGCGCAGCGACAGTTCGAGATTGTAGTCCTCGGCTCCCACCGAATCGGTATGGCCGACGATGCGGGCGCGGGAGCGGTCGTACTTGATCAGCACCTCGGCCAGGCGTTGCAGGGTGGGGCGGAAGGCGGGCTTGATCTCGGCGCTGTCGAAATCGAAGCTGACCTCGTTCGAGAGGGTGATGCGGAGCAGGTCCTCGCGCACCCGCTCGACCTCCGCCACCCGTCGCGCCCGTTCCGCCTCCAGCGCCTGTTCGAACGCCTTCTGCTGCTGGTCCATCATGTAGCCGATACCGCCGCCGATGGCGGCGCCGACGGCGGCGCCCACGGCCACCCCGCGGACGTCGTTCTTGTCGAGGATGGCGCCGGCCACGCCGCCGAGCACCGCACCCACGGCGGCCCCGGTGGCGGTGCGCTGGCCGACCTCCGGCCGGCCTTCGGGACCGGTGGTGCAGGCGGCGAGGAACAGGGTCAGGGCGAGGGCGGGAACGGTGACGCGCACCTCAGGGTCCTCCGGTTCGTTGGCTCTCGGAGGCCGGTATATCACGGGGAACGGTCGGCGCTAGATGACGGCGTGGCGGATGCGGGCGCTGACCCACTCGCTGATCAGCACGGTGGCGAAGATCGCGAGCAGGATCACCGTCACCCGCGGCCAGGCCAGCACGTTGAGGGAGGCCTGGAGCTCGAGGCCGATGCCGCCGGCTCCGACGAGGCCGAGCACCGTCGATTCGCGGATGTTGATGTCCCAGCGGAAGACCGAGATGCCGGCGAATGCGGGCATCACCTGGGGGACGATGGCGTAGCTGATGATCTGACCCTCGCTGGCGCCGGTGGCGCGCACCGCCTCCACCTGCAGGGGGTCGATCTCCTCGATCGCCTCGTAGAGGAGCTTGGCCACGAAGCCGATCGACCGCAGCGCGATGGCGATGATGCCGGCGAACACGCCCGGGCCGGCGATGGCCACTAGCAGGAGGGCCCAGATGAGGGAGTTGATGGAGCGCGAGGAGACGATGATCAGAAGCGCCAGCGGCCGCAGGAACAATACGCTCGGAGTGGTGTTGCGGGCGGCCATGAAGGCCACCGGTACCGCCATCACGAGGGCCAGCAGGGTGCCCAGGGTGGCGATGTTGATGGTGTCCCACAGGGGCTTCCACAATGCCGGCAGATAGTCCCAGGCGGGGGGGACCATGCGCGAGCCGATATCGGCGGCGACGCGCGGCGAATCGCTGACGAAGAACCAGATCGTGTTCTCGGAAATGACCTGCCAGGACCAGACGAAGATCGCCGTGCCCACGAGCCAGCCCGCCCAGACGGCGAGGTCCCGGCCGGTGGCGCGGCGGCGCCAGATCATGCGGTCGTCGCGGGTGATGAGCGGCATCTCACTGTATCCGGGCGCGGATCATGCTGGAGCTGTATTCGGCGGCCATCACGATGCCGATGATGATCAGCAGGATGGCGGCGGCGGTGTCGAACTCGTAGCGGTCGAAGGCGGTGTTGAGGGTGGCGCCGATGCCGCCCGCGCCGACGATGCCGACCACTGCGCTCTCGCGGAAGTTGATGTCCAGACGGTAGAGGGAGAGACCGATCAGCCGCGGCATCACCTGTGGCTGGATGCCGTAGACCAGCCACTGCAGCCAGGAGGCGCCGGTGGCCCGCACCGCCTCCGCCTGGCCGCGCTCGATGTCCTCGATGTCCTCGGCCAGCAGCTTGGCGAGGAAGCCGATGGTGGCGAAGGACAGGGTGAGGAAGCCGGCGAAGGGACCGAAGCCGAACATGGCCACGAAGAAGATGGCGATGATCACCTCCTGGAAGCTGCGCGAGACGGCGACGATGCCGCGGCAGAGGAGGTAGATCGGCAGGGGCGCGAGATTGCGCGCCGCCCCCAGCGCGATGGGGATGGAGATGGCGATGCCGACGACGGTGGAGACCACCGTCATCGTGAGGCTTTCGAGCAGCCCCTGGCTGATGTCGCGCCAGCGGCTCGTGAAGTCCGGCTCGGTGAAGGCGAGCACGAAGGCCCAGCCGCGGTCGAGCCCCTCCCATACCCGCGCCCAGTTGATCTCGAGGGTGCCCACGGCCACCGTCAGATAGAGCGCGAAGCCGAGGCCGATCCCCCAGCGCAGGAGCGGGCTCGTGACCAGTGGCGGTGGCCGCCAGGCGCGGGCGTCGAAGCCGATCGGCGTGGCCATCAGACCATTCCCTCGAGCCGCTCCTCGTCGGTCCCCGGGCCGCCGGGATCGCGTCGGCGGGCCTCGGCCGAGGCGGTGGTGGTCCAGTCCTCCTCGCCGTAGATGGTCGTCAGCACCTCGGGATCG
Source organism: Alphaproteobacteria bacterium (assembly GCA_027045875.1). Classification (GTDB taxonomy): domain Bacteria; phylum Pseudomonadota; class Alphaproteobacteria; order Geminicoccales; family Geminicoccaceae; genus JALSRW01. The sequence goes on from JALUAG010000043.1 coordinate 19,524, forward strand.
AGCTCCGAGGGCGGACCGTCGTAGACGATGCGGCCGGCGCGCAGCCCGACGATGCGCTCGACGAACATCTGGGCCAGCATCACGTCGTGGATGTTGATGATGGTGGCGAGGCCGCGCTCCTCGCAGAGCTCGCAGAGAAGGCGCATGACCTGGCGGGAGGTCTTGGGATCGAGACTGGCGGTGGGCTCGTCCACGAGCAGCATCTCGGGATCCTGGACGAGCGCCCGGGCGATGCCCACCCGCTGGCGCTGACCGCCCGACAGCTCGTCGGCGCGCTTGTCGTAATATTCGGCGAGGCCCACCCGCTCGAGGAGATGATAGGCCTTCTCCACGTCCTCGGCCGGAAACCGACGCCACCAGCTCCTCCAGAAGCCGACGTAGCCGAGCCGCCCGGAGAGCACGTTCTCCATCACCGTCAGCCGCTCGACGAGCGCGTATTCCTGGAAGATCATGCCGATGCGCCGGCGCATGCGCCTGAGCGCCCGCTGCCCCAGCCGGGTGATGCTCTCGCCCTTGAGGAAGACCTCGCCGGAGGTGGGTTCGACGAGGCGGTTGATGCAGCGGATGAGGGTGCTCTTGCCGGCGCCCGAGGGGCCGATCAGGGCCATCACCTGTCCCGCCGGCACCTCGAGATCGACGCCGTCGAGGGCCCGATCGCCGGTGGGATACTGTTTGAACAGTTGCCGCAGTTCGAGCATGGGCGCACGACCGGCCACGCCGGGGGCGTGGCCGATCGCTCCTGTCTGGTTCACTTGCAGGCGTAGGAGACGTTGTTGGCCTTGTCGATCTTGCGGATGACGGCCCAGAACTCCTTGTAGTTCATGGGGATGAACTGGGACTCGCCGGACTTGGAGAACTCCTCCTGCAGGGAGGTGCCCTCCCAGTCGAAGGTGAAGAAGGCCTCCTTGATCTTCTCCTGCAGCTCGGGCTTGAGGTTGTAGACCACGCCGAAGCCCGTGGTCGGGAAGGTCTGCGACTTGTAGATGGTGATCACCTGCTCGGGCTTGATCACGCCGCGGCGGACCATGCGGTCGCGCACGGAATTGGCGATCGAGGCGGCGTCGTAGTCCTTGTTGGCGACGCCGAGGATCGAGTTGTCGTGCTTGCCCGAGAACACCGCCTTGAAGTCGCGGTCCGGGATCATGTCGAAATCGGCCTTGAGAATGGCGGACGGCGCCTTGAAGCCCGAATTCGAGGTCGGCGAGGTGAAGGCCAGGGTGCGGCCGCGGATGTCCTCCACCTTCTCGATTCCCGAACCGGGATAGGTGATGATCTCCATCTCGTAGCCGAAGGACCCGTCGTCGCCGGCCATGATGGTGAAGGGACGGAAGCCGGCGCAGTTGACCGCCAGCGGATTGGAGCCGGTGTTGAAGCCGGCGATGTGGAGGCGGCCCGAACGCATGGCCTCGATCTGGGCGGCGTTCGATTCCACCGGGAAGAAGACCACCTTCTTGCCGGTCACCTGTTCGAGATAGTCGAGGAAATCGGACCAGGCCTCACGATAGACGGCGGGATCCTCGACCGGCGTGTAGGCGAAGATCAGCGTGTCGGGATCCACCCACTCGGACGGGTCGGTGGGAATGTCCGCGACCAGGTCGCCGTCGCGATCGCAGAAACGCTCGTCCAGATCCCCCCGTGGGCAATCCTCGGCGGCCCACACCGGCCCCGCGAGGGCCAGCGCCAGCGCGCCGAAAACGGTGCCCAGCACACGACGACGCAGGAACATGTTCTACCTCCCTGTGGACTGTGGTGATCGCGGTTTCCCCTCCCCGACAGGCTGGCCCGACTGCGTCCCGGCGTCAAGGTTCGGCTGCTCCGTCACCTCGGCCGACGGTTCGGGCGGGGTGTCCGCGCGCGGCTCGATGAGGCGGGTCTCGCGCAGCTCGCCGGTGGCTTCCAGCAGCGGATAGGCGATCGCCGTCAGATGGCTGTTGATGCGCTTGAGATCGCGGATCACGTCGAGATGCAGGGCGCTGGTCTGCACGCTGTCGGCGACACGCCGCGAAAGCCGCTGCAGATGGTTCTCGTAGGCCTCGATCTCGAGATCCCGCACGATCTTCTTCTGGGCCACGAGCTGGCGGGCGAGGCGCGGGTCGCGGGTCATGAACACCCCGAGGGCGAGCTGCAGGTTCTCCATCACCTTGCCGTGGATGCGCCGCAGCTCCTCGTAACCCGGGGGGCTGAAGCGCAGCCGTTCCCTGGTCTTCTTCTCGGCGATCTCCATCAGGTTGAGATCGATGATGTCGCCGATGTGTTCCATGTTGGTGATGAAGGCGAAGATCTCCTGGTAGCGCCGGCTCTCCTCGCGGTCGAGCTCCTGCTGCGACAGGCGGGTGAGATAGAGTTTGATGGCCTCGTGCAGCCGGTCGAGCAGGTCGTCCTGGGCCTTGATCTGGTTGATGAGGGCCATGTCGTTGCCGTGGAGCGCATCGAGCGAGCGGGCGAGCATCGACTGCACCACATCGCCCATCCGGAGCGCCTCGCGGGCCGCGGCGGCGAGGGCCACCGGCGGGGTGTCGAGGGCCTCCCGGTCGAGATAGCGGGGGGCGCCCGGGTCGGTCTCCCGCGGCGGCGCCGGCAGCATCAGCGTGCACAGCCGGGCGATGCCGCCCAGAAGCGGCAGCATGACGACGGCGAGGGCGAGATTGAACAGGGTGTGGAAGTTCACCACCTGGCGCGCCGCGTCCGCCTCCAGCATGGCCACGTAGGGCGCCACGAGGGGCACCGTCGGCAGGGCGATGGCCACCCCGATGGCCCGCATCACGAGATTCCCCACCGGCGCGCGGCGTCCGGCGGGCGCGCTGCCGGCGGTGATCACGACGGGTGCGATGCCGCCGCCGAGATTGGCGCCGAGCACGAGGGCGAAGGCGGCCTCGGGGGCGATCACGCCGTGGCCGGCCAGCGACATCACCAGCAGCACGGTGGCGAGGCTCGAATGGGCGAGCCAGGTGATGACGGCGGCCAGCAGCACGGCGATCAGCGGTTCGCCGGTGAGCGCCTGGATGACCGAGGCGAGGAGCGGGCTGTCGCGCAGGGGAGCGGTGGCCTCCAGCAGGATGCGCAGCGCGAGGAGCAGGAGGCCGAGGCCGATGCAGAAGCGGCCGACATGGCGGCGGACGCCCGATTCGGCGCTCATGAACAGTACCACGCCGAGGGTGATCAGGAGCGGCGACAGGGCGTGCGGCTTGAATGACAGGATCTGCGCCGCCACCGTGCTGCCGAGATCCGCCCCCAGCATCACGGCCAGCGCCCCCAGGGTGGCGAGCACGCCGCGGCTGGCGAGGGAGCTGACGATCAGCGCCGTGGCGGTGCTGCTCTGGAGGAAGGTGGTCACCGCCAGACCGGCCAGGAAGGCGCGGAAACGGTTGCCGGCACCCTGGGCGACGATGCTCCGGAGGCGGGCACCGAAAGCGCGGGTGATGCCGGTGCGGATCATGCGCACCGCCCACAGCAGCAGGGCGACGCTGCCGATGATGTGGAGAAGAGAAAGGGTGGCGTTCATCGACTCCCCGATCCCGCCGGTCGCCGCCGGCGGCTCCGTGTAGGACAAAAGCGGGGCGAAATCCACATCCGCGGTGGCCGGCGGCGGTGCTGGAAGCCGGCCGCGGGCTGCGCTAGCTTGGCGGCATGAACGCGAGCGCCGCCCCCCGTCTCCTGATCGTCGACGCCTCGGGCTACATCTTCCGGGCGTTCTTCGCCCTGCCGCCGCTGACGCGCCCGGACGGCCTGCCGGTCAACGCCGTGTTCGGCTTCTGCAACATGTTGCTGAAGCTGATGCAGGAAAACCCCGAAGACGACATCGTGGTCGTGTTCGATACCGGAAAGCCGAGTTTCCGCAACGAGGTCTACACCGAATACAAGGCCAACCGCGAGGCCCCGCCCCGGGAAATGGAGGTGCAGTTCCCGCTCGTGCGCGAGGCGGCGAAGGCCTTCGACCTGCCGGTGCTCGAACTCGAGGGCTTCGAGGCCGACGACGTCATCGCCACCCTCGCGCGGCGCGCCCGCGAGGCGGGGCGGGAGGTGGTGATCGTCTCCTCCGACAAGGATCTCATGCAGCTCGTCGGTCCCGGCATCGCGATGTGGGATCCGATGAAGAACCGCATGATCGGCCCGGAGGAGGTGGAGGAGCGCTTCGGCGTGCCGCCGGAGCGGGTGCGCGACGTGCTGGCGCTCGCCGGCGATCCCTCGGACAACGTGCCGGGGGTGCCGGGAATCGGCGTCAAGACCGCGGCCCAGCTGGTGCGGGAGTTCGGCTCGCTCGAGGCGCTGCTCAGCGGTCTCGAGCGGATCCGCCAGCCCAGGCGCCGCCGCACCCTTGAGGAGCACGCCGAGGACGCCCGACTGTCCTACGCGCTGGTCGGCCTCAGGGACGATGTGCCGCTGCCCTTCGACCTCGCGGAGTTCCGGCGCAGGGAGCCGGATCCCGCGAGGCTCCTCGCCTTCTTCCGCGAGAACGGCTTCAAGTCGCTGATCGCCCGCCTCGAACGGGTGGCCGAGGAGGCCGCCGCCGAACATGCCCGCGAGGCGGGCAGGGCGCAGGCGCCGCGCTTCTCGGCGATACGCGATCCGGCGGCCCTCGAGAGGGTGCTCGCGCGGGCGCGCGAGGTGGGACGGCTCGTGATCGACCTCGAGACCGATTCCCTGGCCGTCGACCGTGCCCGCATCGTCGGCATCTGCCTCGCGGTCGAGGCCGGCGAGGGCTTCTACCTGCCGCTCGGGCATGTCGACGATTTCGGGAACCGCGTCGAGGGGCAGCTCGCCTTCGCCGGGGTGGCGGAGCGACTGGCGCCGGTCCTGACCGATCCCGGCATCCTCAAGATCGGCCACAATCTCAAGTTCGACATGGCGATCCTCGGGCGCCACGGGCTCGCGGTGGCGCCGCAGGACGACACGCTGCTCGTCTCCTACGTGCTGAACGGCACCAGCCACGGCCACGGGCTCGACGAGCTCGCCAACCGCTATCTCGGCTACGAGACCATGTCGTATGCCGCCCTGTGCGGCAAGGGCGCCTCGCAGATCACCTTCGACCGGGTGCCCGTGGAACGGGCGGTGGCCTACGGCGGCGAGGACGCCGAGGTCACGCTGCGGCTGTGGGAGGCCCTGCGCCCGCAGCTCGTCGAGGAGCGCATCACCCGCGTCTACGAGGGGCTCGATCGGCCGCTCGTTCCCATCGTGGCGGCGATGGAGCGGCTCGGCATCCGTGTCGACACGACGCGCCTGCGCGAGCTTTCCGACCGCTTCGGCGCCCGCATGGCGGAGCTCGAGGAGCGGGCCCAGGAGCTCGCCGGCCGGCCGTTCAACCCGGGCTCGCCCAAGCAGCTCGGTGAGGTGCTGTTCGACGAGCTCGGCCTCGACGGGGGCGGCAAGCGGACCCGCACCGGGGCCTGGTCGACGAGCGCCGACATCCTCGAGGAACTCGCCGCCCAGGGGCACGAGCTGCCGCGGGTGGTCCTCGAATGGCGGCAGCTCCAGAAGCTGGTGCGCACCTATTGCGACGCCCTGATCGCGCAGGTGAACCCGGAGACCGGGCGGGTGCACACCTCCTACAACCTCGCCGCCACCTCGACGGGCCGGCTGAGCTCCAGCGACCCCAATCTCCAGAACATTCCCGTCCGCACCGAGGAGGGACGGGCGATCCGCGCCGCCTTCGTGCCCGAGGACGGCTATCTCCTGCTGTCGGCCGACTATTCCCAGATCGAGCTCCGGGTGGTGGCCCATATGGCCGAGGTGACGCCCCTCAGGGAGGCGCTCGCTCAGGGTCTCGACATCCACGCGGCGGCGGCGGCGCGCATGTTCGACGTGCCGCTGGATCGGGTGGACTACGAGCTGCGCCGCGCCGCCAAGGTCATCAACTACGGCATCATCTACGGCATCGGCGCCTGGGGGCTGGCGCAGCGCCTCGGCATCCCCCAGGAGCGGGCACGGGCCTACATCGAGGCCTATTTCGAGCGCTATCCCGAAGTCCGTAGATACATGGAGCGCGCCAAGGAGGAGGCGCGGCAGAAGGGCTTCGTGACCACCCTCTACGGCCGCCGCTGCTTCATCCCCGACATCAACCACCGGGTGCCCTCGCGGCGCAGCGCCGCCGAGCGCCAGGCCATCAACGCGCCCGTCCAGGGCACCGCCGCGGACATCATGAAGCGGGCCATGATCCGCGTCGCCCGCGAGCTCGAACGGGCGGGTTCGGGCGCCCGGATGCTGCTGCAGGTGCACGACGAGCTGGTGTTCGAGGTGCCGGAGGGCGAGGTGGAGGAGACCGCCTCGCTGGTGCGGCGGGTGATGGAGGGAGCGGCGCGGCTCGATGTCCCGCTCGTCGTGGATGTCGGCTGGGGACGCAACTGGGAGGAGGCCCACTGAGGGCCGGCTGGCGGCCCGTCAGCGGCGCCGGCTGCGGCCGCCGCCCGGGGCCGTGCGCAGGAATGCGAACAGCCGGCCGGTGAGCCGACCGTAGCGCAGCACCTCGGCGATGCGGCGATCGAGGAAGGCCCAAGTCTCGCGGCAGCCCTCGGAATCGTCCTCGAGCCAGTAGAGCAGAGTGGCGACGAGGATGCCGGCCAGGAGCGACCGGCGGGTATAGTAGTCGAGATCGCGACGCTCGCCGGCCGGAAAGCCGGCCGCCTCCCAGATGCGGTCGACGGTGCGCCACAGGGCCGTGATTCCGCCCGGCAGATTGTGGGGCAGACCACGCGCCAGCACCGCCCGGCGCACCGCCTCGCGGTGCGGGGTGAGGGCTTCGAGGCGCGCCCGTACGAGACGGGCGATGCGGCGGCCGACCGGCAGCTTGTCGAGATCCTCGCCCGCCACCCGGGCGAGCATGCGCCGGTCCGCCCAGTCGTCGAGCCAGGCGAGGAGGCTGTCGCCGCCGCGCGGGAAGAGGCGTCTCGCGGTGGCCGGCTCGACACCGGCGTCGAGGGCGGCGTTGCGCAGCGTCTGCGTCCCCCAACCGTCGAAGGCGGCGTGCATCAGCGCCGCTTCGAGGATGCGGTCCTTGAGTGCCGTTCGCTCTTCGGCCGGGTCGCTCACGCCGGTTCCCCCAGTGGCTCGCAGATGGGACGGATCCGCGTCCGCCGCCGCTCACCTGCGAGATAGCGCAGATCCCGCGCCGGCAGCAAAAGGAGATTGGGCCGGGGCCGTCTTCCGGAGACCGCGACCGCAGCCCCGAACCCGCGGCCCTCTTGCGTCCGGGCGCGGAACGGATTATGTGACCAGCGCCCGCTCGCGCGGGCAAGGGTGGGTGCGTCCCGAGTCCAACCGCCAGCGAAGGAGTTCGAGCCATCATCGAGGTCACCGTCCGCGACAACAACATCGACCAGGCGCTGCGCGCGCTCAAGAAGAAGATGCAGCGCGAAGGTCTCTACCGCGAAATGCGCATGCGGCGCTTCTACGAGAAACCCTCCGAACGGCGGGCCCGCGAGCGGGCCGAGGCCATCCGCCGCTACCGCAAGCTGATGAAGAAGCGGATGGAACGCGACGAGCTCTGAACCCCGCAGGAAGACGCGATCGGAATCGGGAGCCCGCCGTCAGGCGGGCTTCGTCGTTTCGCCCCCGAGGTGCCGGTGCCGCGAGGAGCCGCGCCGCCGGCCGGCCGGGATGGCGGGCATCGAGGGGGCACCTTCCCCCGCGATCCTCCGCCGCGTTTCAGGGATCGAGCGCCCGCACCACCTCCTCGGTGATCTTCTTGGCGTCCCCGAACAGCATCATCGTGTTGTCCCGGTAGAAGAGCGGGTTGTCGATGCCGGCGTAGCCCGGTGCCAGGGACCGCTTGACGAAGAACACCGCCTTGGCCTTCTCGACGTCGAGGATCGGCATGCCGTAGATGGGCGAATCCGCATCCTCCTTGGCCGAGGGATTGGTGATGTCGTTGGCGCCGATCACGTAGGCGGCATCGGCGGTCTGGAACTCGTTGTTGATCTCCTCGAGCTCGAACACGACGTCGTAGGGGATGTTGGCCTCGGCCAGCAGCACGTTCATGTGCCCGGGCATGCGTCCGGCCACGGGATGGATGGCGAACTTGACCTCCACCCCCTTCTTGGTGAGGGCGTCGTAGAGCTCCCGCACCGCGTGCTGGGCCTGGGCCACCGCCATGCCGTAGCCGGGAACGATGATCACCTTCTGGGCGTTCTCCATGATGAAGGCGGCATCCTCCGGCGAGCCCGCCTTGGCCACCTTCTCGCCCTCCTCGGCGGCGGCCGCGCCGGTCTCGCCGAAGCCGCCCAGGATCACCGAGACGAAGGAGCGGTTCATCGCCCTGCACATGATGTAGGAGAGGATGGCGCCCGAGGAGCCCACCAGCGCGCCGGTGATGATCAGCATCGGGTTGTTGAGGGTGAAGCCGATGCCGGCCGCCGCCCAGCCCGAGTAGCTGTTGAGCATCGAGATCACCACCGGCATGTCGGCGCCGCCGATGGGGATGATCAGCAGCACGCCGAGGGCGAAGGCGAGGAGCGTCATCAGCAGGAAGACGAAGCCGCTCTCGGTGCCCATGAAGACGAGCAGCAGCAGGACGATGCCGGCGCCGATGGCGAGGTTGATGACGTGGCGCGCGGGCAGGAGGATGGGCTTGCTGCTCATGAACAGGCGGAAGACCGCGAGGACCGGCTCCGGGATCTTCTCCTCGATGTGCTTCGGGAAGCGCGCCTGCAGCTTGCCCCAGGCGATGACCGAGCCGGTGAAGGTGACGGCGCCGATGATGGTGCCCAGCCCCATCTCGAGCAGCGAGGCGGTCTTGATGCTGCCGTTCTTGACGATGTGATAGGCCTCGGGATCGAGGAGGGCGGCGCTGGCCACGAATACCGCCGCGAGACCGACCAGCGAGTGGAAGGCGGCGACGAGCTGGGGCATCGCCGTCATCTGGATGCGCTGGGCGATCATGAAGCCGACCCCGCCGCCGGCGGCGATGCCGACCAGGATCAGCAGGTAGGTGCCGACCGAGGGCGCCGGCAGCACGAGCAGCGTCACGACGACGGCCAGTGCCATGCCGGCCATGCCGTAGACGTTGCCCTGGCGGGCGGTGCTCGGGTGCGACAGGCCGCGGAGTGCGAGAATGAAGCAGACGGCGGCGACCAGATAGCCGAGGGCGGCGAGATTGGCAGTCATCGTCGGCGCCCCCTCAGCCGCGCTTCTTGAACATGGCGAGCATGCGCTGGGTGACGGCGAAGCCGCCGAAGATGTTCACCGAGGCGAGGATCACGCCGAGAAAGCCGAACACCAGAGCCGCCCAGGAACCGCCGGCACCGGTGGCGATCAGGGCGCCGACCACGATCACGCTGGAGATGGCGTTGGTGACCGACATCAGCGGCGTGTGCAGGGCCGGGGTCACCGACCACACCACGTAATAGCCGACGAAGATGGCGAGTACGAAGATGATCAGATTGATGACGCCGGGATCGACGGTTTCCATGGTTCCTTCTCCGGCTCAGCTCTGGAAGTTCGGGTGCACGATCCGGCCGTCGCGGGTCAGAAGCGTGCCCTGGATCAGCTCGTCTTCGAGATCGATCTCCACGCCTTCCGCATCCTTCTTCGCAACGAGCGCGAGGAAGTTGTTGAGATTGCGGGCATAGAGCAGCGAGGCCGTGGGTGCCACCCGCGACGGCACGTTGCGCGGGCCGAGGATCGTCACCCCGTCCGCCTCCACCGTCTCGCCGGGCCGGCTGCCCTCGATGTTGCCGCCGCTCTCTACCGCCAGATCGAGGAGCACCGAGCCGGGCTTCATGGAGGCTACCATCGCCGCGGTGATGATGCGGGGCGCCTCGCGGCCCGGGATCTGGGCGGTGGTGACGACGATGTCCTGGCCCTTGATGTGCTCGGCGACGATCTCCGCCTGCTTGGCCTGCTCCTCGGGGGTGAGGGGACGGGCGTAGCCGCCCGCCGTCGCCGCATCCTCGGGAATGAAGCCGACGAACTTGGCGCCCAGGCTCTCGATCTCGTGGCGGGCGGCCGGCCGCACGTCGGTGGCGGTGACCACCGCCCCCATGCGCCGGGCGGTGGCGATGGCCTGCAGGCCGGCGACGCCGGCGCCGACCACGAACACCTTGGCCGGGGTCACGGTGCCGGCAGCGGTCATCATCATCGGCACCACCCGCCGGTAGGCCTCCATCGCCTCCAGCATCGCCCGGTAGCCCGCGAGATTGGCCTGGCTCGACAGCACGTCCATGGCCTGGGCGCGGGTGGTGCGGGGCAGCAGTTCGAGGGCGAAGGCGATCACCCCCTTCTCGGCATAGGCCGCCACCTGTTCCCGGTTCATGTAGGGGTCGAGCATGCCCACCAGCACCTGCCCCTCGCGGAGCCGCGCCATCTCCTCCTCGAGGGGCCGCTGGACCTTGAGCAGGATGTCGGCGGCGGCGCAGATCTCGCCCGGATCGTCGAGCAGGGTGGCGCCGGCCGCCTCGAAGGCCGCGTCGGTGATCATCGAGCCGGCGCCGGCCCCGCGCTCCACCAGCACTTCGTGGCCGTCGCTCCGGTAGCGCCTGACGGTATCCGGCGAGGCGGCGACCCGATCCTCCGGCTCGCGCCGTTCCTTGAGCACACCGATCTTCATGGTTCGGGCGGACTCCCTCGTCTCGTGCCGATGCGGCGACCCCGCCTCCGTTTAGGGAAAGTTCCGCGGCGGCGCAATGCGACGTTTAGGTAGGGATTCTCCGCCCGAGGATCACTCGGCTGCCCGCAGTCCGGCCTCGCCGCCGCGCAACCGGGAGAGGAGCGCCTCCCGTTCGCGTTCGTACTCACGGATGGAGGCCTCCTTGACGTGGCCGAAGCCGCGGATGCGTTCCGGAAGCCGGGCGAGGTCCACCGCGAGGGGCAGGATCTCGCGGTCGAGCCGCGCCGACAGCTCCTCGAGCAGCGCCTCGTATTCCCGCAGGAGCGCCCGCTCCCGCCGCCGCTCGCGGGTGTGGCCGAAGGGATCGAAGGGGGTGCCCCGCAGCCCCCTGAGGCGCGCCAGCAGGCGGAAGGCGTGCATCACCCAGGGGCCGTAGCGCGCCTTCTGCAGCCGGCCGGTGCGCGGATCGCGGGAGGCCAGAAGCGGCGGCGCGAGATGGAACTCGAGCTTCTTCCAGCCCTCGAACTCCTCCTCGAGGCGGCGCAGGAAATCGCCCTCGGCATAGAGGCGCGCCACCTCGTACTCGTCCTTGTAGGCCATGAGCCGGTAGAGGCTGCGCGCCACCGCCTCGGCGAGCGCGGTGCTGCCGGGCGCCACCCGCTGCTCCCGCTCGCGCACGGCGGCGACGCGCGCCCGGTAGCGTTCGGCATAGGCGGCGTTCTGATAGGCCTCGAGGCGCCGCGCGCGATCGGCGATCAGGGAGTCGAGGTCGTGGGGCGGCGCTTCGCGCGCCGTCGCGCGGCCGAGCACCGCCTCCACCGCCTTCGGATCGTGGGCCGCACGGCGCCCCCAGAGGAAGGCCTGGCGGTTGAATTCCACCGCGACCCCGTTGATCTCCACCGCCCGCAGGATGGCCTCGGCGGAGAGCGGCAGCAGCCCCTTCTGCCAGGCGTAGCCGACGAGGAACAGATTGGCGCCGATGGCATCGCCCAGGAGTGCGCGGGCGAGGCGCGTCGCCTCGACGAAGTCCACCGCCCCCTCGCCGGCGGCCTCGAGGAGGCTCGCGCGCAGCGCCGCACCCGGCAGGCGGAATTCGGGATCGCGGGTGAAGTCGCCGGTGATCACCTCCTCGGTGTTGACCACGAGACGGGTCCGACCCCGGGCCACCGTCGGCAGCGCGACCCGGCCGGCGGCGACCACCATGTCGCAACCGAGCAGCAGGTCGGCGCCGCCCACCGCCACCCGCGGTGCGCCGGTTTCCTCCGGGCGGCGGGCGATCTTGAGGAAGGAGACGACGGCGCCCCCCTTCTGGGCGAGACCGATCATGTCGAGGGCGGCCACGCCCTTGCCTTCGAGATGCGCGGCCATGCCGAGAAGGGCGGCCACCGTGACCACGCCCGTGCCGCCGATGCCGGTGACGACGACGGCATAGGGCGAATCGAGCGACGGCAGCCTGGGCTCGGGCAGGGCCGGGAAGGGGAGCTCGCGGGTTCCCGAGGCGCGCCGTCGCGGCCGCCCGCCGCGGACGGTGACGAAGCTCGGGCAGAAACCCTCGATGCAGGAGAAGTCCTTGTTGCAGGCGCTCTGATCGATGCGCCGCTTGCGCCCGAGCGGGGTCTCGGAGGGCAGGATGGCGACGCAGTTGGACTGGACGCCGCAGTCGCCGCAGCCCTCGCACACCTCCTCGTTGATGAACACCCGCACCGGCGGATCGGGCATGAGGCCGCGCTTGCGGCGGCGACGCTTCTCGGCGGCGCAGGTCTGGTCATAGATGATGGCAGTGACGCCCGGCACCTCGCGCAGCCGGCGCTGCACCTCGTCGAGCTCGTCGCGGTGATGAACGCGGACGCCGCGGGGGAAATCGACGCCGATCGGATACTTCTCCGGCTCGTCGGTGACGACCGCGATCTCGGCCACCCCCTCGGCCTCGAGCAGCCGGGCGATGCGGGGCACGGTGAGGTTGCCGATCTCCATCTTCTGGCCGCCGGTCATCGCCACCGCGTCGTTGTAGAGGATCTTGAAGGTGATGTTGGCCCCCGCCGCCACCGCCGCCCGCACGGCGAGCGACCCCGAATGGTAGAAGGTGCCGTCGCCCACGTTCTGGAACACGTGCGGGCAGGTGGAGAAGGGGGCCTGACCCAGCCAGGAGGCGCCCTCGCCGCCCATCTGGGTGAAGGTGGCGGTATCGCGGTCCATCCACTGGACCATGAAGTGGCAGCCGATGCCGGCCACTGCCCGCGAGCCCTCGGGCACCTTCGTCGAACGGTTGTGCGGGCAGCCGGCACAGAAGTAGGGCAGGCGCACGGCCGGCGGCTGGCGCGTTGCGTGCTCCCGCTCGATCCGGTCGAGCGCCTCCACCCGCGCCCGCAGCGCACGGTCGCCGCCGAGTTCGGCCAGCCGGCGGCCGAGCTCGCGGGCGATGAGGTTGATGGTGAGCGCCCCGTGGGAGGGGAACAGCGGCGCGCCGTGCTCGTCCCGCTTGCCGACGATCCGTGGCCGGTGCTCGCTGCCATAGAGCAGGGTCTTGATCTGGTCCTCGACCAGCGGGCGCTTCTCCTCGATCACCATCACCCGCTCGACGCCGGTGAGCGCCCGCTCGAGCATCACCGGCTCCAGGGGGAAGGTCATGCCGACCTTGTAGATGCGCAGACCGAGCCCGGCCACACGCGCGGCATCCAGTCCGAGAAGGTCGAGGGCGGCCAGGAGGTCCATCCAGGACTTGCCGGTGGTGACCACCGCGAGCTTCGGATCCGGCGCGTCGATCACGATCCGGTCGATGCCGTTGGCGCGCGCGAAGGCGCGGGCGGCTTCCAGCTTGTGGAGGTGCAGCCGCGCCTCCTGCGCGAGCGCCATGCTGGGGCCGATGCCGTGGTCGGGCCAGCGGATGTGGAGCCCGTCGGGCGGCGGCGTGTAGTCGTCGGGAAGGCGGATCGCGGGGTGGTCCGGCGCCACCGCCACCGAGGCCGTGCTCTCCACCGTGTCGTGGACGCATTTGAGGGCCACCCAGGCGCCGGAGAAGCGGGACATCGCGATCCCGAGCAGCCCGTATTCGAGGATCTCGGCTACCCCCGAGGGATTGAGCACCGGCACCATGGCGTCCACCATGGCGTACTCGGACTGGTGCGCGGTGGTGCTGCTCTCGCAGAGGTGATCGTCACCGAGCAGCATCAGCACCCCGCCGAGGGGGGCGGTGCCGAAGAGATTGCCGTGGCGCACGGCGTCGCCCGAGCGGTCGACCCCCGGCCCCTTGGCGTACCAGATGGCGAACACACCATCGTAGCGGCTCTCGCCGAACAGCCCCACCTGCTGGGTCCCCTGGCAGGCGGTGGCGGCGAGATCCTCGTTGACGCCGGGACGATGGACGATCTCGTGCGCCTCGAGGAGCGCCTTCGCCCGCTGGAGCTCCTGGTCGTAGGCGCCGAGCGGCGATCCCCGGTATCCCGTGACGTAGCCGGCGGTGTTGTGGCCGGCGGCGAGGTCGCGACGCCGCTGTTCGAGCGGCAGGCGCACGAGGGCCTGCACCCCGGTCATGAAGACGCGACCCCGCTCGAGGCGGTACTTGTCGTCGAGGGTCACATCCAGGAGGTCCGCCACCGCTTCCGCTCCCCGGCTCTCTTCGCGATGACCTAGCAGATGACGGCGGCGGCTGTCAGGTCAAGCGACCGTGCGCGGGCTTGAGGGGCGGGCGTCCCTCGCCTAGGAACGGCCCGCTCCGCCAGGGCAGGAGGAGGTGATGGACGTACCGCGCGCGATCGGTGGTCTGCGGGAGATCGCGGACCGGTTCGAGGGCTACATCATCGACCAGTGGGGGGTGATGCACGACGGGCGGGCCCTGTTCCCCGGCGTGCGCGAGGTCTTCCGCGAGCTGAAGGCACGCGGCCGGCGGATCGTGCTGCTGTCGAACTCCGGCCGGCGGGCGGCCGTCAACGACGCGCGGCTCATGGAGATGGGGCTGGATCCCGCCCTCGTCGACGGTTCGGTCACCTCCGGCGAGGTCACCTGGCAGGCGCTGGCGCGGCGGGCGGAGCCGCCCTTTTCCCGTCTCGGCCGCCGCTGCTTCCTGCTCACCCGTTTCGGGGACATGGCGGTGGTGGAGGGGCTCGATCTCGAGCTCGTCGAGGACGTGGCCGAAGCCGATTTCCTGCTGATCACCGGCGTCGACAGTCCCGACAGGACCCTCGAGGACTATCTGCCGATCGTCGAACGGGCGGCCGAGCGGCGGATCCCGGCCATCTGCTCCAACCCCGACATCGTGGCGCCGGTGGCGGGCCGGCTCGCCCTGGCGCCGGGCGCGGTGGCCCGGAAATACGAGGAACTCGGCGGGCCGGTGACCTACATCGGCAAGCCGAACCCCCGCATCTACCGGGCCTGCCTCGCCCTCCTCGACGGAATCCCGCGCGACCGCATCCTGGCGATCGGCGATTCCCTGGCCCACGACATCCGCGGGGCGCACGATGCCGGCCTCGCCTCCTGCTTCGTCACATCGGGCGTGCACCGCGAGGAGCTGCCGGCGGATCTGCCGGAACCCGAGCTCCTCGCGCGGGTCCGGGAACTGGCCTCGGCCCACGGCGCGGTGCCGGAGTTCGTCATCCGCCGTCTGTGCTGGTGAGGACCTGCCTGACATTCGCCGCCGTCACGCGCGAGACCCGGAGGTTGCTCTCCTCGGTGATGCCGGCGATGTGCGGCGTGAGCAGCAGATTGGGGAGACCGCGGAACCGCGCCGCCGCCGCTGCCGAAAGCGGCTCCTCCTCGAACACGTCGAGCGCCGCCCCGGCGAGCCTTCCCTCCCGCAGGGCCGCCGCCAGCGCCGCCTCGTCCAGGATACCGCCGCGGGCGGCGTTGACGAGCACCGCCCCCCGCTTCATGCGCGCGATCCGGGAGGCGTCCATGAGACCGCGGGTTTCGGGGGTGAGGGGGAGGTGGAGGGAGAGCAGGTCGGCCTCCGCCAGGAGCGCCTCGAGGCTGCGTCGCCCCACGCCGCGCCAGGAGGGATCCGCCGGCGGCAGGTAGGGGTCGTGGGCGATCACCCGCATCTCGAAGGCGATCGCCCGGCGGGCCACCGCGCGGGCGGTCCGCCCGAACCCCAGGAGACCGAGCGCCTTTCCGGCGAGCTCGCGGCCGACGAACTCCGGTCGCGGCCATTCCCCCGCCAGCATCCGCGTCGTGGCGGCGGTGAGATTGCGCAGCAGCAGGAGGGCAGTGCCGATCACGTATTCCGCCACCGCCACATCGTTGGCCCCGGTGGCCGGACGGACGGCGATCCCCCGCTCCCGGCAGGCCTCGAGATCGATGTTGTCGAGCCCGACGCCGAGCCGGCCGATCACCCGCAGCCGCGGTCCGGCGTCCAGGAGCGCCCGGTCGACGCGGGTGCGGTTGCGCACCACGAGCGCCCGGGCATCGCCGAGGGCGGCCGCGAGATCGGCGGGCCGGTGGGCGAGGCCGGGATCGTAGAGGACGGCGAAATCGGCGGCGAGTTCGGCCACCACGTCCTCGTCCATGAACTCGCTGATCACGATCTCGGCCACGGCGTCCCTCCCGGTGCGCACCAGTGCAGCGGAAGGGTTCGGAGGACGCAAGGGAAAGGCGGCTTCCCGGAGGAAGCCGCCGTCACCATCGGCCAGGGAGGGAAGGGAAACTCGCTTCAGCCGGACGATGCTCGATCCGTCCTTGCTGCGCTGCAGAAAAGCTAGTCGGAAAGCGGGTCCCGGAGAAGCCACAGTTGCGGGAGGCAGCCATGCGCGGAACGCATGGCTGGCGGCGCCCGATCCGTTCCCTCAGAGGCGGTCGAGGAGAACCGACAGCCGGTCGAGGGCCGCCGTCAGCCGCTCGGTGGCGATCGCGAAACAGAGGCGGATGTGGTCCTCGTTGCCGGCGCCGAAGGTATAGCCGGCGGCGAGCCCCACCCGCGCCTCGCGCACCGCGCGGCGGCAGAAGGCGAGACCGTCGCCGATGCCCTCGATGCGCGGAAAGGCGTAGAAGGCGCCCTCCGGCGGCAGCAAGGTGACGCGCGGATGGCCGCCCAGCCGCTCGACGACCAGATCGCGGTTGCGCCGGCAGCGCTCGCGGAACGCGCGTACGAAGGGCTCGCCCTCGGTGAGGGCGGCGATGCCGCCGTACTGGGCGAAGGCGGTGGCGCCGGTGTTGTTGCATTCGGCCAGCACCGCCATGGGTTCGGCGAGGGATCTCGGCGTGATCATCCAGCCCAGCCGCCAGCCGGTCATCGCCCAGGCCTTGGAGAAGCCGTTGAGGACGAACACCGGCTCCTCCTCGTCGGCGAGCTCCAGGAACGAGGGTGCCGGGTCCTCGGGTCCGAAGAGGTTGCGGTGGTAGACCTCGTCGCTGATGAGCGCGAGGCCGTGGCGGCGGCAGAGGTCGAGCACCGCCGCCTGCTCCTCCCGGGACATCACCCAGCCGGTCGGGTTGGAGGGCGAGTTGACGTAGACGGCGCGCGTTTTCGGGCCGATGGCGGCGGCCAGCTTGCCGATGTCGAGCCGCCAGCGCTCCGGTCCCTCCTCGAGCCGCACCTCCACCGGAACCGCCCCCAGGATCTCCGCCACGGTGCGGATGTTGGGCCAGTAGGGAGAGACCAGCAGGATCTCGTCGCCCCGCTCGAGCACGCATTGTCCGGCGATCATCACCGACAGCATGGTGGAACCGGGCACGGTGATGCGGTCCGGGTGGAGCTCGATGCCGTAGAGGCGGCGGTGATACGCCGCGAGCGCCTCGCGCAACGGCCGGTGGCCGCGGGAATAGGAGTAGAAGGTCCGGCCCGCGTCGAGCGCCCTTTTTGCCGCCTCGCGGATGAAGTCGGGCGTCACGATGTCGCTCTCGCCGAACCACAGCGGCACCACCTCCGGATCGTCCAGCGCCTCGAGCGCCACCTTGGCGATGCCCGAGAGTTCGAGCGCCGCGATATCGGGGCGGATCGCGCCCCGCCGTCCGCCGTCCTTCACCTTCCCGCGCCCGCCCGCTCGAGAAGGATGCGATAGATCCCCGCCTCCTCCTCGCTGCGCACCAGACGGTGGCCCGCGGTCTCGCAGAAATGGACGAAATCCCGGGGGGCCTTGGGGTCGGTGGCGAGCACCAGGAGCCGGCTTCCCGGTGCCATGTCCCGGAGCCGCTTGCGCGCCTTGAGCACCGGCAGCGGGCAGGACAGTCCGCGGGCGTCGAGCTCGACACACTCCATATTTGCGCCATCCTCCACGCGTGCTAGCAAGCGCCGGCAGGCTAACCGTCCTTTTCCGGGAAGGCGAGGGGGATGCAGCGGGAGAACGCGGCCGCGGTGCCGGTGATCGGCGTGGTGGGCTGGAAGAACAACGGCAAGACCACGCTCGTGACCCGGCTGGTCGCCCATCTGGTGGCGCGGGGGCTCCGGGTGTCGACCGTCAAGCACGCCCATCACAGCGTCGATGTCGACCAGCCGGGCAAGGACAGCCACCGCCACCGGGAGGCCGGCGCCTCGGAGGTGGTGCTGGCGACCGCACGGCGCTGGGTGCTGATCCACGAGCTCAGGGACGAACCGGAACCGCCGCTCGAGGAGTTGCTGGCCAAGATGGCACCGGCGGATCTCGTCATCGTCGAGGGTTTCAAGCGCTTCCCCCATCCCAAGATCGAGGTCCATCGCAAGGCCCGCGGCACGCCGCTCATCGCCCGCGAGGATCCGAGCGTGCTGGCGGTGGCCTCCGACGAGCCGCTGCCGGATCTCGATCGGCCGGTGTTCCATCTCGACGCCATCGCCGAAATCGCCGATTTCATCCTCGCACGTACGGGACGGCGGCCATGAGCGGCGCTTGCGACTGCATGGAATACGACGCCGAGGGGCAGATCCCGGTCCGCGAGGCCCTGGACCGTCTGCGCGAAGTGGCGGCGCCGATGGTACAGGCGGAGACCGTGCCGCTGGCCGAGGCCGCCTACCGGGTGCTGGCCGAACCGCTGGTGGCGCCCCGAGACGTGCCCGCCTTCGACAACGTGGCCGTCGACGGCTACGCCTTCGCCGCGGCGGGCCTCGCCGAGAACCGCGAGACCCGCCTGCCGCTCGTGGAAGGACGGGCGGCCGCCGGCCATCCCTTTCCGGAAAGGGTGCCGCCCGGCACCGCCGTCCGGGTGCTCACCGGCGCCGTGCTGCCGGCGGGCACCGACACGGTGGCGATGGAGGAGCAGGTCCGCATCGAGAACGGCCGGGTGGTGATCCCCGCCGGCTACCGGGCGGGGGCCAACGCCCGCAAGCGGGGGGAGGACGTCGCCGCGGGCGGTGTCCTGTTCGGGCCCGGCACGCGGCTTCTGCCCCAGCACCTCGGCGTCGCCGCCAGCCTCGGCCGGGGCGAGCTCACCGTCTACGCGCCCCTGCGGGTGGCGGTGTTCTCGAGCGGCGACGAGCTGCGCGAACCGGGACAGCCCTTCGCCGAAGGGACGGTCTACGATGCCAACCGGCAGATCCTGAAGGCGCTGCTGGCGCCGCTGCCGGTGCGGGTGACCGATCTCGGGATCCTGGCCGACCGGGAGGAGGTGGTGCGCGAGGCGCTGGCCGCCGCGGCCGAGCGCTTCGATGTGGTGGTCACCTCGGGCGGCGCCTCGCGGGGCGACGAGGATCACATGGTGCGCACGGTGGAGGCCCTGGGCCGCCTGCATTTCTGGCGCGTGCGCATGAAGCCCGGTCGGCCCATCGCCTTCGGCCGCATCGGCCGGGCCTTCTTCGTCGGCCTGCCGGGCAATCCGGTGGCGGCGGCGGTCTGTTTTCTCCTCTTCGCGCGGCCGCTCCTCCTGCGCCTCGGCGGTGCGAGCTGGCGCGAGCCGCCGCGTTTCCCGGTGCCGGCGGCCTTCTCGATGCGCAAGAAGACGGGCCGCACCGAATTCCTGCGCGCCATGCTGGTGCGGCGGGAGGACGGCTCCCTCGCCGCCCGGCGCATCGCGCGGCAGGGCTCCGGAATCCTCACCGGCATGACCGAAGCCGACGGCATCGTCACCCTGGAGGAGCCGCTGGCCGAGGTTCGCGAAGGGGATCCCGTGCCCTTCACGAGCTTCGCCGAATTCGGCTATCCGGCATGAGCCCGGCGGCGGCCCGTACCGCCGATGTCGTCGTCATCGGCGCCGGCATCGCCGGCGCCTCGGCCGCCTTCGCCCTGGCGCGGGCGGGCCTGCGGGTGGTCCTGCTCGAGCGGGAGAGCCAGCCCGCCTACCACACCACGGGACGCTCGGCGGCGCTGTTCATCAAATGCTACGGCAACGCCACCGTCCGCCGGCTGACGGTGGATTCCGAGCCCTTCTACCGGGAGCCGCCGGCAGGCTTCGCCGAGGTGCCGCTGCTGACGCCGCGGGGCTTCATGTTCGTGGCCCGCGGCGACCAGCTCGCCAAGCTCCATGAGGAGATCGCCTTCGCCCGCCGCTTCGTGCCCGCCGTCCGCCGGCTCGAGGCCGACGAGGCGCGGGCGCTCGTGCCGCTGCTGCGACCGGGATACGCGGCCGCGGCGATGCTGGACCCCGAGGCCCGCGATCTCGACGTCGCCGCCATCATGGGCGGCTACCTGCGGGGGCTGCGGGCCGCGGGGGGCGAACTCCTGTGCAACGCCGAGGTGACGGCGCTCCGCCGCGAGGAGCGGGGCTGGCGGGTGGCGAGCCGGGCGGGCGAGTTCGCGACACCGGTCGTGGTGGACGCCGCCGGCGCCTGGGCGGATGCGGTCGCGGGGCTCGCGGGCCTGTCGCCCCTGGGCCTCGTGCCCAGGCGGCGCACCGCCTTCCTCGTGGATCCCCCGGATGGGGTGGAGGTGGGGCGCTGGCCGCTCGTGGCCGACGTCGAGGAACAATTCTACATCAAGCCCGATGCCGGGCGCATCCTCTGCTCGCCCGCCGACGAGACGCCCTCGCCGCCCTGCGACGCGGCGCCCGAGGAGCTCGATGTGGCGATCGCCGTCGAGCGCATCCAGCGGGCCTTCGATCTGCCGGTCCGTCACATCCGCCACCGCTGGGCCGGCCTTCGCACCTTCGCCACGGACGACACTCCGGTGCTCGGCTTCGACCCCCGTGCGGAGGGGTTCTTCTGGCTCGCCGGCCAGGGCGGCTACGGCATCCAGACGGCACCGGCGATGGCGGCGCTGGCGGCGGCGGCGATCGCCGGCACGGGCGGGACGGCGGATGCCGGGCTCCTCGAGGCCCTCGATCCCGCGCGCCTCCTGCGGGACCGATGAGCGGGGGGCTGCGGCTCACCCTCCTTCTCTGCGCCATGCAGGTGCTGGCCCTCGCCGGCTGGCTCAGCTTCCAGGCCCTCATCCCCATGTTCCGGGAGCTCTGGGACCTCACCAACGCCGAGGCCGGCTGGATCGCCGCCATTTCCTATCTCACCTACGCCACCTTCGCGCCGCTGCTGACCGCCCTCACCGACCGCGTCGACGCCCGCCGGGTGGTGATCGCCGCCTGCGGGGTGAGCTTCGTCGCCGCCGCCGGCTTCGGCCTCCTCGCCGACGGTTTCTGGAGCGCGGTGCTGTTCCGGGCGCTCACCGGCATCGGCGTCGCGGGCAGCTACATGCCCGGCCTCAAGGCCCTGAGCGACCGGCTGGAGCCTTCCGGACAGGGCCGTTTCCAGTCCTTCTACACGGCGAGCTTTTCCCTGGGTTCGGCGCTCTCCCTGTTCGCCACCGCCTATCTGGCCGATCTCCTCGGTTGGCGCGGCGCCTTTCTGGGGGTGGGGCTGCTCGCGCTGTCGGCCGGTCTCCTCGCGCTCCTTTCCCTGCGCCCCAAGGCGCCGCCGATGGCGCCGGGCGCGCGGCTCCTCTTCGATCCCCGCCCGGTGCTGCGGGACCGCCGGGCGCTCGCCTACATCCTGGCCTATGCCGGCCACGCCTTCGAGATGGCCGCCTTCCGCACCTGGATCGTGGCCTTCCTGCTGTTCGCCGGCGCCGCCTCGGGCCGTCCCGTCGAGGCCGCGACCGCGGCCGCCATCGCCACCGCGCTGGTGATGATCGGCCTGCCCGCCAGCATCGCCGGCAACGAGCTCGCCTCCCGCCTGCCGCGGCCGCTGGTGCTGAGCGGGATCATGGGCGCTTCCGCCGCCTTCGCGCTGCTGCTGGGCTCGGCCGCCGGCCTGCCGTTCCCGCTGGTCGTGGCCATCGCCGCCGTCTATGCCTGTCTCGTGATGGCGGACAGCGCGGCGATCACCGTCGGCACCCTGGCCCAGGCGGCACCGGAGCGCCGCGGCACGGCGATCGCCACCCAGACGGCGCTGGCCTCGGTGATGGCCATGACGAGCCCGCTTCTCGTCGGCTACGCCCTCGACTGGGCGGGCGACGGCGAGGCCGCCGGCTGGGTGCTGGGCTTCGCCATCATGGGGCTCGGGGTGCTGGCGGGGCCGGCCGCCTTCCTCACACTGGCCCGCGGCGGAAGATCCTGAAGGGGGAGAGGTGGATGTT
Source organism: Alphaproteobacteria bacterium (assembly GCA_027045875.1). Taxonomy (GTDB): domain Bacteria; phylum Pseudomonadota; class Alphaproteobacteria; order Geminicoccales; family Geminicoccaceae; genus JALSRW01. The sequence continues at coordinate 41,460 of JALUAG010000043.1, forward strand.
CGATGCCGGAGAGATGCTGGAGGAGATCCGACGCTGGGTGGAGATCGAGACGCCGACGAGCGCGCCGGCGCAGATCGACCATCTGATGGAGATCGTGGAAAGCGAGTTCCGCGCCCTCGGCGCGCGCACGCGGCGCATTCCCGGCCGCGACGGCTACGCCGGCCATCTCGAGGTGGAGGCGCCCTGGGGCGGTGCGGAGGAGCCCGGGATCCTGATCCTCAGTCATCTCGATACCGTCCACCCCCTGGGCACCCTCGATGGCGGTCTCGCCTTCCGTATCGAGGGCGACCGCGCCTACGGACCCGGCATCTACGACATGAAGGGGGGCGCCTATCTCGGTTTCGCCGCCTTCCGCGCCCTCGTGCTGCACGAACGCCGCACGCCGCTGCCGCTGCGCTGGATCTTCACCGGCGACGAGGAGGTGGGAAGTCCCACCTCCCGCGATCTGATCCGCGCCGCCGGACGGCGCGCGAAATACGTGCTGGTCACCGAACCCGCCCGCGACGGGGGCAAATGCGTCACCGCCCGCAAGGGAGTCGCCCGTTTCGTGATGCGCCTGCGCGGCCGGCCCTCGCATTCGGGCGCCCGCCACTGGGAGGGGCGCAGTGCCGTGCGCGAGCTCGCCCATCAGATCCTCGCTCTGGAGGCCTTCACCGACTACGCCCGGGACATCACCGTCAACGTCGGGGTGGTCTCCGGCGGCACGGCGGTCAACGTGGTGCCCGAGGAGGCGGAGGCGCTGATCGACCTCCGGGTGCCGAGGGTGGCCGATGCCGAGCGCCTGGTGCCGCGCTTTCTGGAGCGGGTGCCGGTCGATCCCGACGTCACCATCACCGTCGAAGGCGGCCTCGACCGACCGCCCTACGAGAAGACGGAGGCCACCGCCGCCCTCTTCGCGCACGCCCGGGAGCTGGCGCGGGAGATCGGCTTCGTGCTCGAGGACGCCCCCTCGGGCGGCGGCAGCGACGGCAATTTCCTGGCCGACCGCCTGCCGGTTCTCGACGGTCTCGGGGTCGACGGCGCCGGCGCCCACACCAGGGAGGAGCATCTGCTGATCTCCTCGCTGGTCCCGCGGGCGACCCTCCTGATGCGCCTCTTCGAGACCCTGCGCTAAGAGCCGCCGCGCCGCGCGTCTTCGAGGGCGGCGCGCAGGGCGGCGAGCCCGAGGGAAAAGGCCCGCGGCGATGCGACCGAGAGATCGATCTCGAGGATGCCGCTCGATGCCCGGTCGTCGCGCAGCCGCACCGGCGGCCGGCCGGCGGCGAGGGCCGAGGCGATGTCGCCCGCGCCGCGTCCGAGGCGCGCGGTATCGACCGAGAACCGCACCCGCGTCTCTTCCGGCGCCGGCAGCAGCGCGATGCCGGGAAAGCGGCGCAGGAGCCGCAGCAGCCGCGCGCGGCGACGGGCGAGGCGCCGGTCCCGCAGACCGGCCTCCGCGGGAAAGGCATCGAGGGCCGCGAGGACGCCGGCCACCGCCTCCTTGGTCGGCTTCACCGGCCGACCGACACCCGCCATCTGTGCCCGGCAGGCGGTGATCAGATCGGCGCGGCCGACGAGGATCCCGGCCGTCGGCCCGCCGAGCGCCTTCTGGGCGCTGAGCAGCACGAGATCGGCGCCGGCGTCGAGGAAGGGGACCGCGGAGGCGAGATGGGCGGCATCCACGATGGCGGGCACGCCGTGCCGCCGGCAGAGACGCAGGAACGGCGGGAGATCGGGGAGCCCGTCGGATTCGATCCCCGGCGAGACCACGAAGAGCGCGCCGGCGAGGCGGGGATCGGCCAGGGCGGCGTCGAGCTCCGCCTCGCTGCAGCGGTTGACGCCGCCGACCGCCAGGATCCCGGCACCGCTCGTGCGCAGGGCCTGCGAGACGAGGCCGCCGAAATCGACGTCGTGGCCCCGCATCAGGAGGATGCGGTCGCGGGCGAGGCCGCTCGTGTCCGGCAGCCGGCGGACGGCCGCCATGTCGGTGCCGGCGAGGCAGGCGGCGGCGGCCACCGTGAGGGATCCGGCGGTGCAGTGGGTGAGAAAGCCCGCCTCGGCCTCGTGGAACGCGGCGAGGCGCCGGCCCGCGAGGTCCAGGAGCCGCTCCATGTCGTAGCTGCCCCGGAGCGCCCGGGCGACCGCCGCCGCCACCCGCGGAGAGGTGGTCGCGGCGCCGAACACGGTCCGCGGCCCCGCGAGATTGACGATCTCCGCCCGTTCGAGAGCCTGCTCCGGCATCGTCACCGTCCTTCCCCCGTGCTGCCGCTTCTATCGCGCGGCGGCGGGACGGCGGCAAGCACGGCGATGCGGGTTCAGGGGGCGGCGGCGCGGTCCGCGATCGCCGCCAGGATGCCGTCGAGCTCGGCGGCGAGGGCTTCGAGGGCCTCGCCGCCGTCCTCGAAATAGGGCCGGAAGACGACGCTCGGCAGCTTGTAGCTCAGGGTGGCGGTGCCGTCGGCATTCTCGGTGAGATAGAGGCGCAGCGGCGCCTCGATGCCGGCGGCGATGCTGGTCTCCAGCATGCGCACCGCGAAACCGGGACCGTAGACGCCGACCACCATGTTGCCGGGAATGCTCTTGCCCAGGCTCTTCGCGCCCATGGTCGCGCTCGCGCGGGTGACGACATTGACGGGGCTCGCCGCGACCGCCTCGTCGACGCGCGCAATCAGCGTCCGGTAGTCGTGGGGCGTGTGCAGGATGCGCCAGCCGGGGATCGCATCCGGCAGCGGACCGGCGAGGGCGGGCAGGGCGAGGAACAGGGTGGCGAACAGTAGAATCATGGCGCGCATGACCGGGATCTCCCTGTCGCGGGGGCGCGGAGGATGGGGCCCTCCGTAGGCGCTCCCCGGCGGGGACGGGATGACAAGGCCGTGAGCGGGGCGCCGGCGGCCCGGAGGGAGGCGCTTGATTCGCCGCCGTCCCGGCCCACCTCACGGGCACCACCGTACCCGCCGGCCATGACGGAGCTGCCCGATGATTCCTCTGCGCGCCTCGATTCTCGCCTCGCCGTTCCTGCTCGCCGCCGCGCCGGCCCTCGCCGATCCGCAGGGCAACTGGGGCTACGGCCACCCGATGATGGGCTACGGCTGGTTCTTCGGTCCCCTCTTCATGATCCTGCTGATCGTGCTCGTCGTGGCCGCCGTGGTGCTCGTCCTGCGCTGGCTCGGCATCGGCGGGCCGGCCGCGTTCGGTGGCGGCACGACGGGCACCGCCGCGCGGCCCGATCCCCTGGAGATCCTGAAGGAGCGCCTCGCCCGCGGCGAGATCACGCCCGAGGAGTACGAGGAGCGCAAGCGGGTGCTGGAGAGCTGAACCCCGTCATTTGACGAGCCGGCTGATGGCCCGGAAGGTCTGGGTGCCGGCCCGTTCCAGCCACTCGAAGAGCACCATCTCGGCGTTCACCACCCGGGCGCCCTCCTGGCGCAGGCGGGCGAGCGCCAGCTCGTGGCTTTCCGGCCGTCGCGAGCCGCAGGCGTCGGCCACCGCGAACACCGCGAAGCCGCGGGCCAGCAGATCGAGGGCCGTCTGCAGTACGCAGACATGGCTCTCCATGCCGCAGAGCACGATCTGATCCCGCTCGCGGGCGGCGAGACGGTCGGTGAAGGCGGGCTCGCGCACCGCCGAGAAGGCGATCTTCTCGAACACCTCCGTGCCCGCCGGCCAGGGCAGGAGATCGGCCACCGTACGGCCGAGGCCCTTCGGGTACTGTTCGGTGGCCAGCACCGGCACCTCGAGGCGCCGCGCGCCTTCCAGCAGCAGGCGGGTGCGGGCGATGCGGGCGCCGCCCTCGGCGATGGCCGGAGCCAGCCGTTCCTGGACGTCGATCACCAGCAGCAGCGAGCGGGTACGGTCGAGCAGCAAGGTCTTTCCTCCCTCGTCGAAGGGTCACGGGACGCCGCGGCAATAGCACAGTGCGGCCAGAGGGCATTGACATTTGGCGAAATGGGTCCATATCCGCGGTGACCCGAAAAAAACGCGTTCAGCAGGCATACTCGTAGATTGACCGACCATCCCAAGAGCTTTGCCGACCTCGGTCTGCGCGAAGAAATTCTCGCTGCCATCACCGAGGCCGGCTACACCGAACCGACCCCCATCCAGGCCCAGGCCATCCCGCGCATCCTCGAACGGCGCGACGTGGTGGGCGTGGCCCAGACCGGCACCGGCAAGACCGCCTCCTTCACCCTGCCGATGCTGCAGATCCTGGCCGCCGGGCGGACCCGGGCGCGGATGCCGCGCTCCCTCATCCTCTCGCCGACCCGCGAGCTGGCGACCCAGACGGCCCGCAACTTCGAGATCTACGGCAAGAACCTCAGGCTCACCATGGCGCTCCTCATCGGCGGAGTCGGCATGGGGGACCAGGAGCGGGTGCTGGAGAAGGGCGTGGACGTGCTGATCGCCACCCCCGGCCGGCTGCTCGACTGGTTCGAGCGCGGCAAGGTGCTGCTCGGCGGGGTCGAGATCCTGGTCATCGACGAGGCCGACCGGATGCTGGACATGGGCTTCATCCCCGATGTCGAGCGCATCGTCGGTCTCCTGCTGCGCCGACAGCAGACGCTCCTCTTCTCGGCCACCATGCCGAAGGAGGTGCGCCGCCTGGCCGACAAGTTCCTGCGCGATCCGGTGACCATCGAGGTGGCGCCGCCGGAGCGCAAGGCCGAGCTCGTCGAGGACGTGTTCGTGCCCGCCGATCCGCACCGCAAGCGGGACGCCCTGCTGCGGCTGATCGAGACGCAGGACGTCGGCACCGCCATGATCTTCTGCAACACCAAGCGCGAGGTGTCGGGGCTGGCCCGCTTCCTCGCCCGCAAGGGGCTGAACGCCCGCGACATCCACGGCGATCTCGACCAGTCGGTGCGCCAGGCCACCCTCGACGCCTTCGGCCGCGGCGAGATCACCTTTCTCGTGGCCACCGACGTGGCGGCCCGCGGCCTCGACATCACCGACATGCCGGTGGTGATCAACTTCGACGTCCCCCACACCCCCGACGACTACGTGCACCGCATCGGCCGCACCGGCCGGGCGGGGCGCAAGGGGCGCGCCTTCACCCTCGTGACCCCGGCCGACGGCCGCGCGGTGGCGGCCATCGAGCGCCAGACCGGCCGCACCATTCCGCGCCTTCCGATCCTGCCGGCGGCGGCGCCGGAGGGGGAGGCGGAAGGTGCGGCGGCCGGTAGCCCGCGCCGGCGCGCGGCGAAGCGCTCCGAGGCGCCGCGCACCGAGGCGGCCCGAGCGGAGCGGGCGCCGCGGGTGGCTCGCGGCCGCGCGGCGGCCGCACGTAAGCGCCCGGCCGTGACCCGGGAGGCGCCCGCCGAGGAGCCGGTGACGGCGTTCGGCAGCCATGTGCCGCGCTTCCTCCTGCGGCCGGCGCCCGTCAAGGTGGTGGCCAAGACCGGGGCGGAGTGATGCGCACCATTTTCGTGATGGTGAAATGCGAGCTGGGGCAGGCCTACGAGGTGGCCGACGCGGCCCTCGAGCGGATCGAGCAGGTCTCCGAGGTCTATTCCATCTCCGGCCAGTACGACCTCATCATGAAGTTCCATCTCGACGATGAGGTGGACATCGGCCGCTTCGTCACCAGCCAGGTGCAGACCCTGCCCGGGGTCAAGGACACCTTCACCCTGATCACCTTCAAGGCCTTTTCCTGAGCCCCTGCGGATGCCGAGGCGGCGCCATTTCGAGATCCTCGAACGCCGCCGGCACCACGACGGGTTCTTCAAGCTCGACCTCCTGCGCCTGCGCTTCGAGCGCTTCGCGGGCGGCTGGAGCGTGCCGCTTTCGCGCGAGCTGTTCGTCCAGCGCGAGGCGGTGGCGGCGCTGCCCTGGGATCCGCGCAGCGACCGGCTGGTGCTGATCGAGCAGTTCCGTGCCGGCGCCCTCGAGGCGCCGGAGGGCCCGTGGCTGATCGAGGCGGTGGCCGGGCTGCGGGAATCGGAGGAGGATCCGGAGGCGGTGGCACGGCGCGAGGTGGCCGAGGAGGCGGGTCTCCCGGTCCGCCGCCTGGAGCGGGCCGGCGCCTACCGGTCGAGCCCCGGCGCCACCAGCGAGCTGGTGCACGTCTACATCGCCGAGGTGGAGGCGCCGGCCGAGGGCGGCATCTTCGGGCGCGCCGACGAGCACGAGGACATCCGTACCCTGGTGGTCACGAGGCACGAGGCCTTCGCCTGGCTGGATGCGGGCCGGATCACCGCCGCCACCGCGGTGTTCCCGCTCTTGTGGCTGCGCGCCCGGGGCGGGGAGCTGCGCCGGCGCTGGCTCGGGGGCGACGATGCCGCGTCTTGAAGCCGGACCGGCTTGCCGCTAGCTGTCGGCACGCCGGATCACGGAGGGTCCGGCGTCACCACGGAGACGGGACGGCCATGCCAGCGCGCATCTACCAGCCAGCCAAGACCGCCACCTCCTCGGGCCGGGCCAAGACCCGCTGGTGGGTGGTGGAGTTCGAGCCCCGCGAGCGGCCGGAAGCGGAGCGGCTCGTCGGCTGGGTCGGCTCGGCGGACACCGAGCGGCAGCTGTTCCTGCGCTTTTCGAGCCGCGAGGCGGCGGTCCAGTACTGCGAGCGCCGCGGCATCGCCTACGAGATCGAGGAGCCCCATGCGCGGGCGATCCGCCCCAAATCCTACGCCGCCAACTTCCTGCGCCGGGTGTGAGGGGCGATTGGCGCCGGCCGCCGCGACGGCTATCATTCCCGCGGGCGCCCTTAGCTCAGTCGGATAGAGCAGCTGCCTTCTAAGCAGCGGGTCGGGGGTTCGAGTCCCTCAGGGCGCGCCAGCTACCGGCGTGTTTGACCCGAGACCGGCCGGGTGAGGGTGACGATGTAGCCTGTCATGCCTCAGCGAACTTGAAGCGAGCGTTTCGAAGAACGGCTCCGCGGGGCACGTTCGCAGCGTGAGATCTGCGGAAGCCGTTGTGCTTCCCGGTTTGGGCCGTAAGGACTTCGCCGATATGGCCCCAAATTCGCGATCCGACGTGGGATCACGCCTGGAGAGACCCGGTGTCGCGGCTTCGAGACTGGACTTTTGGGGCATAGCGGGGTTTAGAACCAGGAGGCGGGTGCCTATCGGTCGTGGAGCGTAAGACGACAGTTGATCGTGGAGGCGTTTTGGTCGGTCTCGATCCCGAACTACAGCGCGTGATTGACGAAATTCGGCGAGACCTACGTCGTGAATACGGGCGGCCACATGGCCTCCCGTGGATCCTCGGGTTTTCGGGCGGCAAGGACAGCACGCTCATGGCACATCTCGTCTTCGAGATGCTGCTCGACCTTCGGCCCGATCAGCGCCGCCGTCCTGTGCACATCGTCGCAAATGACACATTGGTCGAAAGCCCACTCGTCATGGCCCATGTGCGCTCCGTACTTGGGGAAATGGGGCGAGCCGCGAATGCATGGAATTTGCCGTTGACGACGGTGATCACCTCACCGGCCCCGGATCAGACGTTCTGGGTCAATCTTATCGGACGCGGTTATCCATCTCCAAACCGGAACTTCCGCTGGTGTACCGATCGGCTCAAGATCCGACCAACAAGTCAGTACATCCGGGATCGGGTTGCGATCTCCGGTGAAGCGGTGTTGCTGTTGGGCGTGAGACGAAGCGAGAGTGCCGTCCGACGCCAGAATGCGCGACGCTATGACAATGGCGCACGCCTGAACCGCCACAACGATCTACCCGGATGTTGGGTTTATCGACCAATCCTCGAACTTTCGACTGAAGACGTGTGGGAGTTCCTGGGATCCGTCGAGCCGCCTTGGGGCGGAACACATCGACGTCTGATCCAGCTTTACCGCGACGCCGGTGGCGGCGAGTGTCCCGTAGTCATGACCACGGAAGATGCACCTTCGTGTGGTACACGTTCTTCGCGTTTCGGCTGCTGGACGTGCACGGTCGTGGAAAAGGATCGATCACTGACCGGGTTCGTGGATGCCGGTTTTACACGTTTCGAACCACTTCTGCGCTTTCGAGACTGGCTTTTGGAGATTCGCAATCAGCCGGATCGTCGCATGGCCCGACGGCGGGACGGACGTTTCATGGTGGCTGCGAACGGGGCCTTGGTACCGGGACCCTTTACGCTTCAGACCCGGCTCGAAATTCTCGAGCGGCTTCTCGCACTTCAGAGTGAGCTGAGGGAACGTCTGATCTCCACGGAGGAGATTGCCCTGATACGACGGATTTGGGCTGAGGACGCCCTTGCGGAAAGTGCTGAAGGGCGCTCGACTGTCGTATTGCAGAGGTGAGGTATGCCGAGAAGTGCTGTAGTGTTATTCGATGATCTCCAAGGCAAAAAATTGCTGGAGCGCTATTGCGAGCAGCTTCATCTGACGGTGGCGGATTTGGAGGAGCTCATCGAATTAGTGATCGACATGGAGTGGAAACAAAGACGTCGTGGACTATTCCAGGCATTCGATGAGATTCTCGATCGCACACTTGACCTTAAGGAAAACCTGGATGTATCTCCGTCGCATTGAGCTTAGGGATTTCAAGGCGTATCAGCAAGCGGCTTTTGATTTCCCTGCGCCAAATTCAAGAGAGAACGTTGTTCTGATTGGAGGACTGAACGGCTTCGGGAAAACGAGCTTCTTCGAAGCGCTTGTTCTCGGCTTGTTCGGACGTGACGGCATCCAGCTCATCACACGCGCCCGGCCCGGCGCGGACGAGCAGGAACGCGGCCGCTCATACGCGCAGTTCATGCAGCGTGTACTGTTCGGCGGGGCGCCGCAGCAGGGACGCACGAGCTGCAGCGTGAAACTCGTTTTCGACGACGAAGGCGGGCGTCCTGTCGAACTCATCCGGAAATGGCACTATTCCGAGAAAGGGCGCTATCAGCCATCTCATGACGAACTTCAGATTTTCGAGGGTATGGAACGAAGGGTGGTGGAACCCGGCGAGGAGACCGCGGACCCCCATCGTTGGTACCGGGAGTGGATCTTCCGAAGGTTTCTCCCGGTTAATCAGATGAATTTCTTCTTCTTCGACGGGGAGGCGGCCGCCATATATGCCGAGCGCGACATGGCGCATCAAGTTCGGGAGAGCATCGAAGGGATGCTGGGGCTGAGCTGGCTGCGTAGGCTGGCGGAAACACTTCACGATTACGCCGCCAACAGACGCCAAGGCATCCCGGGTGCCAGCAGCGCCAAGCTCCGCGCTCTGGAAGGCGAAATAAGGGAGCTCGAACAGAAGCTTCGCAGCCAGCGCAGGGAGCTGGAGGAGATCGAGAGCGAACTCGCCACCCTCGCTTTGGAGCAGGATCAGCTGGTCCATGAACTCACGGGACAGAGCCCGGCCACGCAAGCAGAGATGGGCGAGCTGCTCCAAAAGAAGAGTGATCTCGAAAAATCCATTGCAACGGCGGAAGAAAAGCTTGTAGGATTAGTATCAGGTTCTCTGCCGTTCGCTTTGGTGGGAAGCGACCTTCGCAGGCGCGTGACAGAACGTCTTGGGCGTGAGCGGGCCCGCGCGCAATGGCTCGCCGCTAGGGAGCAGGGTCGCGAGCGCATAGACGCGGTCATCGAGGAACTGGAATCGGGTCTCGATGAGCTTGTGCCGCCATTGAACGAGGAACAGCGGCGGGTCTTGCAATGTCTGCTCCAGCGCGCTCTGGACCGGCTTTGGCATCCGCCGCCGCCCGAAGTGGCTGAGGACTTTAGGCATCCACACGCTGTCGGTCCGCTCGCAGAGCGAATCGTCGCCGTGCTGGAAGACGGCGAGCGGATACGGCAGCAGGAAATCGAAGGAACGCTGCGGACTTGGAAACGCGCCGCGGAGGATTTGCGTGAAACGCGGCGGGTAATCGAAGCAATCCAGCTCCAAGGGCCGGAGGTTCGCGAAAAAAGAGAACGCTTGCGCAAGGTTCAATCCAGGTTGCAGGAGCTGCAGCGTCGTCGCGGGGCTCTCGAAAATGTCGTGAAATCGCGTGAACCCGAACTGCAGCAGAAGCGAAAGGAGTATGCACGGGTCGCCGAGATGCTGGCTGGAAGCCGGCCAGTGTGGCGGCGCATCGCCCGGGCGCAGAAAATCGCAAATGCCCTGGCGGATCTCTCGACCGAGGCGTGGACACTCTGTGTGCGAGCGATCGCCGGGGCCATGAGCGACAGCATAAGGAGCATGGCACACCGAGACGATTACCTCCACCATGTGGACATCGCAGTCGACGGGACGGTGCGGCTTCTTTCTCGCGACGGAAGAGATCTTCAAGAATTCGACCTTTCGGCCGGCGAAAAACAGATATTCACACAAGCTCTCTTTGCGGCAGTCGCCAAGGTTTCGAGCAGAAAGTTTCCGCTGGTTGTGGATACCCCACTGGGAAGGCTGGATCAGCAACATCGTGTGAACGTCCTGCGGCACTTGGCGACAAGGGACACACAGGTGATTCTGCTTTCCACCAACACCGAGGTAGTGGGCGAATATCTCGATGCTATTCGCCCCAGGATTTCAAAGGCCTATCGGCTAGAGAGCATTCAGATCGGTGACCTAAGAGAGAGCTGGCCGGTCGAGGGATATTTTGAGGGGGAGGGATTGTGAGCACAGGAAACGAAGAAACCACGCAGCAGGGCGTGGATCTCGCGACCGTCTCCAGCGCATCGTTTCGCGCTACGCGTGAGGCCGACAGGATCGGGCAAGAGCTCAAGGACCGGTTCGGTTTGGCGGCGCATTACATGCCGGCGCGCCTCGCCATGGCTCTCTCACTGCGCATTCCGGAATTGCCGCGAACCGCAGCAGGCGAGGCCGGACGAGTGATCCGCGGCGAGAATCTTTTCGGTGCGCCGGAGTTTATGGCGACTTGGGTCTCGCTGTTCATCGAACATGAGGCGCGGCCCGTGTCCACCATCCAGGATCTGCAGCGGCGTGTTCGCGATCACTGGGTGCGCGGAGCGCGTCGGCTGCAGGAAATATTACGGGAGTCCGATAACAACGAGCTCGAATTTTGGAAGCGACTTGCACAGCTAACCTCTGCTGCCGGCGGTTCCGAACCCCCTTCTTGCGTTCTGCAAGGTGAGCCGCTCTCGCGCAGTATCCCGCTCGGTCCCGAGGCGCGGGACGTCCGTACCGGTGAGCAGGTTGTCTTCTCCCCTTGCGCACGCGGCAATAGCCCGCATGTCGCAATGATGGGCGGTGTGGGAAGCGGCAAGACCCGCACCGCGATGTTTATGCTCTCAAGACTACGGGAATATGCCCAAGTGCCCCTTGTCGCATTCGACTTCAAGGGCGATCTTGCAGGAAGCGAGCTGGAGAGGACGTTCGGGGCGAAGGTTGTTGAAGTGCCGGAAGTGCCGATTCCGCTCGATGTCCTCGCGCTGGAGCAGTCTGACAAAACAAGCGTCGCACTTGCAGCGCAGCGCTTGCGAGATAGCTTGGCTACCCTCAGAGGAACGCAGTTCGGCGCTCAGCAGCGTGATTTTTTAGCGACGGCGGCTGAACGCGCCTTGAAGCGCCACGTTCCGTGCCGCTTGTCGGACATATGCGATGCTCTTGTCGAACTTTACGACGAGCGGAATCGGCGTTACGATGGCGCTATTTCTACCCTCAATGACCTCTGCCGATTTCCGCTTTTTGTACCCACGCACTCACCAGCGGAATTCTTTCGTGAGTCATGGATCGTCCGGCTTCGGCAGGATCTTCCCGACCTCGTCCGCAGTGTCGTCGTGACGCTTCTAACGGATGCGCTCGATCGATGGCTCAACAGTCTTCCCGACTCTGCGCTCGATGACGACGGGAACCGTGCCCTTCGCGCGGTGGCTTTGATCGATGAGGCACATCGCGTGCTGGGTTGTAAGCTGCCGGGCCTTTCGAATCTCGTTCGCCTTTCCCGCTCTAAGGGAGGAATGATCTTGCTGGTCAGCCAGTCACCCGACGATTTTCAGGGAGAAGACGACGATTTCCTCGCTGAAATGGGACTCGTCATTGCGTTTGCCACCAATGCCAAGCCCGGGGCGACGAGGCGCGTCTTCGGACCGGAGTGCCGACTTGAGCGGCTGTCTACCGGCGAGGCTTGGGTGCGGATTCGTGGCGAGTCGGCGAGGAGAGTTCAGATCTGGCGACCAACACGTTGAGCTCAAGCAGCTTTTCGCGGCCGGCATCAATCGGCCGGGTGTTGTGAAAATGGCAGAGTGACGCAAAATGCGTCCGTAGCCCGTGGAGAGTCAAGAAATCGGACGTTGCTGCCTTCTAAGCAGCGGGTCGGGGGTTCGAGTCCCTCAGGGCGCGCCAGGAAAATCGAAGACCTGACCGAACCACCCGATCTCCGAGATCCCGACTTGTCGCCACCTCGTCGTCACGCCCGAGACGTAGTCGCCGGCTGTCCTGCAATGTCACACGGGGGATGCCGTCGAGAAATGCCGGTGGGGTGCAGGTCCTCCCGGCGTCGGGAGCCGTGCGCGATCGAAGGGGCGGACGGGCTCCGAACGCCGATCCGCTCACTCCCGGAAGTCGCCATGATCCAGCATCTGCTCGACGACTGCCTGCAGGGGCCGGAGATGGTGGCGCACCACGTCCCAGATGATCTCCGGGTCGACGCCGAAATACCCGTGGATCACGACGTCGCGCAGGCCGGCCATGTTCCGCCAGGGAATCTCCGGGTGCCGCTGCCGCAACTCTTCGGGAAGGTGCTTGACCGCTTCCCCGATGATCTCGAGATTGCGCAGAACGGCGTCGAACGTTCGCTCGTCTTCGACGAATTGCTCGAAGGTCAGGGTTTCGGTCCAGCGCCGGATCTTGATGCAGGCGTCGCGGACATCCTCGAGCCTGCCTTCGGGATCACGCGACACGGAGCGCCTCGCGCTCGATGCGCTGTCTGAGGCGGGGCTTGAGCGCCCCATGTGTGACGAGATCCACGCGTCGGCCCAGCGTTTCCTCGAGCAGATGCCTGAGTTCCATGAACCGGTCGAAACGGGTCGGCCCCTCGAACTCCACGAGAATGTCGACGTCGCTTTCGGGGGCGCCCTCGCCACGGGCGAAGGAACCGAAGAGTGCGAGCGCACGGACACCGAGCCTCGAAAGCTCGGGGGTGAGCCGTCGCAGTCGGCGCAAAGCCTCTTCGCGTGTACACACCGGCTGGACCATCGCCCTCTTCCCGTTCCTGTGCCGTCGATTATGGCGCGTCCGACCCTGCCACACCATCCCTTGCGGGCGAGACTGCCAGCCGGCCGCTGCTACCGCATGTGCGGACGTTCGCGAGCGGTGTGGTGCCGGGTGCCCTCGCATCGGGTGCGCCCGCACCTTCGAGCAGCGGGTCGGGGGTTCGAGTCCCTCAGGGCGCGCCAGCGATGCCGATCGTGCCTGCCGCAATGCCGGAGAGGGGGGCGCTCAGTCGGCGACGAGCGCCCAGGAAAGGGGCGTGCCGCGCGGGATGTCGACCCGGGCGGTGCGGCCGAGAAGCTCCGGCAGATGCTTGGGCGGCAGGCCGTGGCCGGGACGGATGGAGCGGATGTTGGCCTCGGTGAACGGTTCGCCGGCGCGGATGTCGGCCACCGCATAGAGGGAGCGGCGGAACACCCGGCTCGCCTCCTCGCTCGCCGACAGACCCCGCTTGACCTCCCCGATGGCCGCGAATGCGTCCCGGCAGTCCCGGCACAGGCGGGCGAATTCGTCGGGTTCGAGGGAAAACGCGGCGTCCGGCCCGCCGTCGGCGCGGGCCAGGGTGATGTGCTTCTCGATCACCACCGCCCCGAGCGCCACCGCCGCCACCGCCACCGCGGTCCCGAGGGTATGGTCGGAGAGCCCCACCGGGCAGCCGGTGATCGTCCGCAGATGGGCCATGGTGGCGAGGCGGCTGTCGCTCACCGGGGTGGGATAGCCGCTGTTGCAGTGGAGGACGACGATGTCGCGGGCGCCGGCGTCACGGGCCGCGGCCACCGCCTCCAGGATCTCCTCCTCGCTGGCCATCCCGGTAGACATGACGATCGGCTTGCCGGTGGCGGCGATCCGGCGCACCAGCGGCAGATCGACGATCTCGAAGGACGCGATCTTGAAGGCCGGCACCTCGAAGCCCTCGAGGAAATCGACGGCGGTGGGATCGAAGGGGGTGCTGAACACCGGCACCCCGAGCCGGCGGCCCTCCGCGAACAGGGCCTCGTGCCATTCCCAGGGAGTGCTGGCCTCGCCGTAGAGCTCGAACAGACGGCGGCCGGCCCAGGGGCCCTTCTCGATCAGGAACCCGGGGCCGTCGTGGTCGATGGTGATGGTGTCGGGCCGGTAGGTCTGGAGCTTGACGGCGTCGGCGCCCGCCTCCACCGCCGCCCGCAGCAGCCGGAGGGCGCGCTCCAGCGAGCCGTTGTGGTTGCCCGACAGCTCGGCGATGATGAAGGGCGGCTGGCCCGGTCCCACCGGCCGGCCGGCGATCGCGAACACCCCTTCGCTCATGGCATCGATCCGTCGCGCTTCTCGAGAAGGAACCAGGTGAGATCGTCGAGCGGGAACACCGGATCGCGCCGCCACACGAAACCGTAGTCGACGAGGGCGAGATCGCCGAAGCGGTCCATCATCTCGCCGGCGAAATCCCGTTTGAACAGCAGTTCCCGCTCGCCCCGGTAGGGCACCTCGACCGGGGTCGGGTTGTAGTACTCGACCAGCAGCAGATAGCGGCAGCTGGCGCCGTGGAGACGCGCGTAGGCCTCCTCGAGCCGTTCGGGCGCGAGGTGGATGAGGACGCCGGCGGTGAAGGCGAGATCGAAGGGCGCCTCGGGCACGAAGTCGAACAGGCTCGCCAGATGCGCCTCGACACGGGGCAGCCGGGCGAGCTCGGCGTGGGCCTTGGGATTGATCTCGACCCCGGCCAGACGGGCGCCGGGCAGCAGTTCGCCGATGGCGACCAGATTGAGGCCGATGTTGGCGCCCAGCTCGAGCACGCTGCCGACGCCGCGGGTACGGGCGAGGATGCGGGCGAACAGATGGCGTTTGCCGGCGAGCTGGTCGAGGCGGCGGTTGCGGTCCACGTAGGCGTCGCCGAACTCGCCGGCCCACACCTGCTCTTGACGCGTGATCTCGCGACGGGCGGTCATCCCTGTCCTCCTTCCCCCTCTGCCGGATCGGGGCCCTTCTCGATCCGGACAATGTAGCGTTTCCCGCGATAATCGAAGAACGCGGGATAGCGCAGATTGTCCACCACCCGGAGGAGATCGAACTGCTCGGCGAGGCTCATGTGCGGATCGAGCCGGCTGTCCTCCGGACGCCGGCGGCGGTAGTAGGTGGGGGTACCCCGCTGGACACGCCCTTCCGGCGGCCGTTCCTGCTCCAGGAACCAGCGGCACAGCTCGACGGTGGCCCGACCGAGCCTGTCGCGCAGTTCGTCCACCAGTTCGTGCCCCTCGAGCGGGATTTCGACGACACGGTACACGGGACCGGCGTCGATTTCGGAGACCGCC
>JALUAG010000044.1 GCA_027045875.1 Alphaproteobacteria bacterium
ATGCCGAAGATCCCGACGCCCTGCTGCGCGCGGCCGATGCGGCACTCTACTGCGCCAAGGACAGCCGTCGCGGCGGCGTCTGCCTGTTCGATCCCATGATGCGTGCGCGCGCCGAACGCCGCCGCGAGATCGAGGCGGCGCTCCGCTGCCATCTCGCCAACCGGGCGCTGGAGGTCTGGTACCAGCCGGTGATCGCCCTCGAGGACGGGACCGTGCAGGGGGTGGAGGCCCTCGTGCGCTGGCCCGAGGGGGAGAACGGCGAGCGCATCGCGCCCGACCTCTTCGTCGGCATCGCCGAGGAATGCGGACTGATCGAGCCCCTGGGCGAGCTCGTGCTCCGCCGCGCCTGCGAGGACATCCGCCGTCTGATCCTCCGCCTCGGCCGCGATCTGCGCATCGCCGTCAACATTTCGCCCCAGGAGCTGGCGGAAGCGGGGAGCGCCGACCGGATCGCCGCCATTCTTTCCGAGACCGGCCTCGCGCCCAGCAATCTCGAGCTGGAGATCACCGAACGCGAGCTGCTGCGCCATTCGCGGGAGGTGGCCCGCACCCTCGACCGGCTGGACGCCATGGGGGTGGCGCTGGCGATCGACGACTTCGGCACCGGCTATTCCTCGCTCGTCTATCTGAAGCGCTTTCCCGTGCGCCGCCTCAAGCTCGATCGCACCTTCGTGGCCGGTCTGCCCGAGGACGCCGAGGACCGGGCGATCGTCCGTGCGGTGATGAGCCTCGCCCACATGCTCCGCATCCCGGTGCTGGCCGAGGGGGTGGAGACCGACACCCAGCGCCGCTTCCTGCACGAGGCCGGCTGCCGCGAAGCCCAGGGCTATCTCTGGCATCCGCCGCTGCCGCTCGCCGATCTCGTCGCGGTCCTCGAGCGGCGACGGCCGGAGAACTGCCTGCCCTTCGCCTTCAAGGCATGAGGTGGATGCCCTCGGCCAGCAGCGAGACGCGAACCTCGGCCCCGGGCGCCAGACGGTTGCGGCGCGCGGCATGGGTCGAGACCGTGAAATGGAGCGAGAGTCCGGGCGTCGCCTCGACCCGCATGGTGACGTCGGTGGTCTCGCCGAAGATGGCGAGTTCCTCGACCCGGCCTCCGACCGGATTCTCGCGCTCGCCGCGCGACGGCCGTTCGCGCCGGTGCATGACCACGAAGCCGGGCGGGATCACCCAGTCGAGCCGCGTGCCCGGCGGCACCTCCTCGCGCAGACGCGCCTCCAGGAGATGCCCGTGCCAGCGCAGGAGCGTGTGACCCCCGGCGCGGTCGTGCCCCACCACCTCGCCCGCGAAGACGTTGCCGAGGTCGACCAGTCTCGCCACCAGCGCCGACGCCGGCCGGTTGAGGATCTCCGCCGGTGGCCCGATCTGCAGGGTGCGACCGCGATGGAGGACGCAGATGCGGTCGGCGAGGCGCGCCGCCTCCTCGAGATCGTGGGTGACCAGGATGGTGGGTACCGGCAGGCGCTGACGCAGCAGCACGAGCTGGCGCTGCAGGCGGCGGCGGGTGACCTGGTCGACCGCCGAGAAGGGCTCGTCCAGGAGCAGCACCCGGGGTTCGCGGGCGAGCGCCCGGGCGAGGGCCACCCGCTGCTTCTGGCCGCCCGAAAGCGCGTGCGGGCGCCGGGTCTCGAGCCCTTCGAGATGGACCTCGCGCAGCAGCTCCCGGGCGCGGTCGGGGCGGCGCGTGCGCGGCAGGTGGCCGAGCGCCGCCTCGACATTGGCCTGAGCCGAGAGATGGGGGAACAGGGCGTAGTCCTGGAACACGAGCCCGGCACGCCGCCGCTGCGGCGGCAGATGGACCCCGCGCTCGCTGTCGGTCCAGGTCTCGCCCTCGCAGCGGACCTCGGCCCGGCGCGGCCGGTAGAGGCCGGCGACGGCGCGCAGAATGGTGGTCTTGCCGCTGCCCGAGGGGCCGACCAGGGCCAGGAGCTCGCCCCGGCGGCAGGTGAAGGCGGCGGCCAGCGGGATGGGGCCCTCCTGGGCCAGTTCGACCTCGAGCGCGGGCGTCTCAGCCATCGCGTCGCCGGCCCGGTTCGAACAGATAGACGAGGACGATGGTGAGGAAGGAGATGGCGAGCAGGCTCGCCGACATGATCCCCGCCGAGGCCTCGTCGAGGGCCTGCACCCGATCGTAGATCGCGATGGCGACGGTGCGGGTCTCGCCGGGAATGGCGCCCCCCACCATCAGCACCACGCCGAACTCGCCGAGCGTGTGGGCGAAGACAAGCGCAAAGGCGGACAGCACGCCGGGCCAGGCGAGCGGCAGCTCGATCCGGAGGAAGGTGGCGAGCGGGGAGAGGCCGCTCACCGCGGCCGCTTCCCCGAGGTTGCGCGGGATGGCGGCGAAGGCCCGCTCCAGGGGCTGAACCGCGAACGGCAGATTGAAGACGAGGGAGGCGACCACGAGGCCTTCGAAGCTGAAGACGAGGCTCCCTCCGGTGAGCCGGGCGTAGAGCTCGCCGAAGGGCGAGGCGCGGCCCATGACCACCAGGAGATAGTATCCGAGGACGGTGGGCGGCAGCACGAGCGGCAACGCCACCAGGGCACCGATCAGCCGGCGGGGACCGGGGCGGAGCGAGCGCATGGCTCGCGCCAGCAGGGTTCCGAGGGGCAGGAGCAGCGCGCAGGTCCAGAGCGCGAGCTCCAGGGAGAGGCGGAGCGCCTCCCAGTCCATGATCGCTCAGCCGCTCCCGCCCGGCAGCTCGAACCCGTAGCGCCGCAGGACGGCACCCGCCTCGGGGCCCTGCAGAAAGGCGAAGAAACGGCGGGCGAGCGCATCCTCGGGGCGCAGCAGCACCATCCGCTGTCGCAGCGGCGCGTGCCATTCGGCCGGGATCAGGGCGTAGCGTCCCCGCTCGCCCATGCCGGGGCCCTCGGCCAGCGCATGGGCGAAGATGCCGCCCTGGGTCGAGCCCGAGACCGCGAACTGGGCCGCCTGGGCCACGCTCTCGCCGAGCACCAGCCGCGGCCGCAGAGGCTGCCAGAGGCTGCGATACCGCAACGCCTCCTCGGCGCGACGCCCGTAGGGGGCGTGCTCCGGGTTGGCGATGGCGAAACGCGTGATCCGGCCGGCCCCGAGTGCCCGTTCGAGACCGTCGAGGGCGGGATCCACCTCGAGCGGCGAACCCGTCGGCGCGAAGAGGACGATCCGGCCGATCGCGTAGAGCGCGCCGGCATCGGGCGCGTGGCCGCGCTCGGCGAGGCGCAGCACGTAGTCCTCGTCGGCGGAGAGGTAGAGGGCATAGGGCGCGCCCTGGAGGATCTGGCGGTAGAAGTTGCCCGAGGATCCGAACACCAGACGCAGCGGCGATCCGCCGCCGGCGGCGAACGCGTCGGCGATCTCCGGCAACGCGAAGCGGAGGTCCGATGCCGCCGCCACCACGGGAGCGGCGGCCGCCGTCGCGGGGGCAGCCAGCAGGGCGCCCGAGGCCGCCATCAGCAGACGGCGCCGGGTCAGGGCCTCTGGCATCGGTTCCTCCGGCTTCGTGACACGCTCTCTCTTAGCGCAGCCGCCCCTTCGGGCAAGGGGCGCGGGCGCGTCCCGAAACCCGGCAGCTCACGAGGAAGCGCGCGCCGCCGGTGGTTCGAACAGGGCCTCGAGCACCGCGCAATCGGGGGTCTCGCCGCCGCTGCAGCGGCCGATCAGCTCTTCGAGTGTGGCCTGCATGCGCGCGAGATCGCGGATCTTGCGCTGCACCGCCCGCAGATGGGCAGCGGTCCGCTCGCGGATTTCGGCGCAGGTGCAGTCGCCGCGATCGACGAGCTCGAGCAGTGCCCGGATCTCCTCGAGGGAGAAGCCGAGGGCGCGGCAGCGGACGATGAAGCGCAGCCGCCGCAGATGGGCGGGACCGTAGACCCGGTGTCCCGCCTCGTTCCGTGGTGGCGGCGGGAGCAGCCCGTGACGCTCGTAGAAGCGCACGGTCTCGGGGTGGCATTCGGCTCGTCCGGCGATCTCGCTCCTGCGCATGCGCGGTCCCCTCCCGGGCCGTCCGGAAATCCGGGCTTGACCCTGTATTGGCTACAGGATGCATCTTCGCATCAGGGGCGCGCCGGAACAAGGGGACGGCTGCGGAATGGGCGAGCAGGTGAGCAGCCGGGCCGGGGTCGGGCTCCGGCGGCCGGCCGAGGGGATCAGGGAGCGGTTTGCGGCCGGCGGTGCACTGTTCGGCGCCGTCATGAGCTCCGCATGCTGCATCCTGCCGCCGGGTCTGTTCATGCTCGGTATCGGGGGCACCTGGATCGGCACGCTCACCAGCCTCGCCCCCTACGAGCCCTTCTTCCTGATCCCCACCCTGGGCGTGCTGGCCTACGGCTACTGGCGGGTCTACGGGGCGCCGGCCCGCGCCTGCGCCGCCGGCACCTGCGCGCGGCCCCTTCCGCGTCGGCTGGTGGAGGGATCCCTCTGGCTGTCCACCGTGCTGGTGGCCGCCGCGGCCGCCTTTCCGTGGCTGGCCCCGGTCCTTCTCGGGCTGTGAGAAGGCGGACGCTCATCGAAAGGAGAGGGCGATGAAGCGGATACCGCTCGCCGGCGGTCTGGCACTCGTGGCGACCGCCGTCACGCCGCTTCGCGCCGACGAGCGCACGGCGCGCATCGAAGTGGGCAACATCTACGGCGCCTCCTGCCCCTACATCGTGCGCAGCGGGCTCGAACGGGTTCCGGGCGTGGCGGTGGACAAGATGGCCTATGTCGGTGACACGACCATCGAGGTGGTGGTCCGCTACGAGGACGAGACGGTGAGCGTGGAGGATCTGGTCGCTGCCACCGACGGTGTGGGCTTCCCGGCGCGGCCGGTCCGATGAACCGGTACGAAGCCGATCTTCTCGTCGTCGGGGCGGGATCGGCCGGCTTTTCGGCCGCCATCACCGCGGCCGAGCAGGGCGCTTCGGTGGTGCTCGCGGGCTGGGGCACCATCGGCGGCACCTGCGTCAACGTCGGCTGCGTGCCCTCGAAGACGCTCATCCGGGCGGCCGAGGCGGTCCACGCGGGGGTCGCCGCACACCGTTTCGACGGCATCCGCGGCCGTCTCGAGCTCACCGACTGGCCGGCGCTGCGCCGACAGAAGAACGCGCTCGTCACCTCCCTGCGCAAGGCCAAGTACGAGGACCTGCTGCGCCGGTTTCCCGGTATCACCTACCTCGAAGGGAGGGCGCGCCTCATACCCGGCGGTGCGGTGGTCGGCGAGGCGCAGGTGCGAGCGGAACGCGTGATCCTGGCCACCGGCAGCCGTCCGGCGGTGCCCGAGCTGCCGGGGCTCGAGACGGTGCCGTGGATGGACGGCACGGCGGCCCTCGATCAGGAGACGCTGCCCGGCTCGATGATCGTCGTCGGCGCCGGCTACATCGGTGTCGAGTTGGCGCAGATGTTCGCGCGCTTCGGGGTGCAGGTGACACTCGTCTGTCGCCGGCGCCTGCTGCCCGAGGCGGAGCCGGAGATCTCGCGGGCCCTGACGGGCTATTTCGAGGAGGAGGGCATCCATGTCCTCGCGGGCCTGCGCTACCGCCGGGTCGAAGCACGCGGGGGCGGTGTCGGGCTCACGGTGGAGCGGAACGGCGAGGAGCTCGCGCTCACCGCCGAGCGCCTGCTGCTCGCCACCGGCCGGCGTCCCGACAGCGAGGGGCTCGGCCTCGAGGCTCTGGGCGTGGCGCGGGACGGAAAGGGCGCCGTCCTCGTCGATACGCACATGCGGACGAGCCGCGCGGGGATCTACGCCGCCGGCGACGTCACCGGCCGGCACATGTTCGTCTACATGGCCGCGCACGGCGGCCGCATCGCCGCGCTCAACGCCCTCGAAGGGGATCTCCACAGCTACGACGACACCGCCGTTCCCTCGGTGGTGTTCTCGGATCCGCAGGTGGCCAGTGTCGGGCTCACCGAAGCCGCGGCGGTGGCCGCCGGGCTGGCGGTGCGGATTTCGGTTCTGCCCCTCGATCAGCTGCCGCGGGCGCTCGCCGCCCGGGATACCCGGGGCCTCGTCAAGCTCGTCGCGGAAAGGGAAAGCGGGCGCCTGCTCGGCGTCCACATCCTGGCGCCGGAGGGCGCCGACAGCATCGAGACCGGGGTGCTGGCCCTGCGGCAGGGGCTCACGGTCCGCGAGCTCGGCGCCATGATCTTTCCCTATCTGACCACGGTGGAAGCCCTCAAGCTCGCCGCCCAGGCCTTCGACAGGGACCTTTCCGGGCTCTCCTGCTGCGCCGGCTGAGAAGGATCGGGGATGACGGACGACAGGAGGTCGACGGCGGCGCTGCTGACCGCCGAGCTCGCCTGCTGCGGCCTGCTGCTCCCTTCCGGTTCCGAACGGCGACCTCGCCTCCCCGGGGAGGCCGGCATCGAGGTCTCCGCCATGAGAGCTCCTTGACGCACCGATCCCGGCCTCATAGCCAGAGCCCGGTGTCGTCACGCCCGGCCGCCTGCGCAGGTCCGCCGCCGGCCCGGCGCGAGAGAGGGGGAGCGATGATCGTCGACCACAGGACCTACACCCTGTGCCCGGGAACCATCAAAGACTATGTGGCCCTCTACGAGAGGAAGGGGTTCCCGGTGCAGACGAGGCATCTCGGAAAGCCGCTCGGCTGGTATGTCTCCATGGACATCGGCCCGCTCAACCAGATCGTGCATCTCTGGGCCTACGAGGATCTCGCCGACCGTGCCCGGCGTCGCGCGGCCCTGCAGGCGGATCCCGACTGGCAGGCCTTCATCGGCGAGGCCTCGAAGATGATCATGCACATGGAGAACAAGATCCTGCATCCGGCCCCGTTCATGGACCGGTGAGCGGATGATCGAGGCACAGCGGCGGGCGCTCGAGGCCTTCCTGGCCGAAGCGACCGGGGCGGAGGCGGTGGAACTGCTCGGCGCCTCGCGCCTCGGCGGCGGCGCCATCCAGGAGAACTGGGCCTTGGAGGTGCGATTCCGCGGTGGGCGGCTCGAGGGAGACCACCGCCTCGTGCTGCGCACGGACGCGCCGTCGCGGATCGCCCCCAGCCACGGCAGGGTGGAGGAATACCGCATCCTCCGCGTGGCCCACGCCCTCGGGGTCCGGGTGCCCGAGCCGATCGCGCTCTGCACCGATCCCGGACCCATCGGCCGGCCGTTCTACCTGATGCGCCAGCTCGGCGGCGAGGCCAGGGGGATCCGGATCGTGCGCGATCCGAGAGTGCGGGAGGCGGGCGATCTCCTGCTCGAGGAGCTCGCCCGGCAGCTCGCGCTCCTGCACACGGTGCGGCCCCCCCATCCCGAGCTCGCGTTCCTGCCGCTGCCCGAGGAATCGCCGGCGCGGCGCCGCATCTGCGAGTACCGCGGCTATCTCGATTCGATCGAGGCCGCCGAACCGGTGCTCGAATACGCGCTCCGGCGGCTCGAACGGAGGGTGCCCGAGAGCCGGGACATCGTGCTCGCCCACAGCGATTTCCGCACCGGCAACTTCCTCGTCGAGGACGGGCGGCTGGTGGCGGTTCTCGACTGGGAGTTCGCGAGCTGGTCGGATCCGATCGAGGACCTCGGCTGGTTCTGCGCCCGCTGCTGGCGCTTCGGTGCGGTGGAGCGCGAGGCCGGGGGCATCGGCCCGAAGGAGACCTTCGTGGCCGCCTACGAGCGGGCGAGCGGCCGCAAGATCGATCCCGGCCGGCTCCTCTACTGGGAGACGATGGCCACCCTGCGCTGGGCGGTGATCGCCCTGCTGCAGGCGGAACGCCATCGCTCCGGCGAGGAGGCCTCCCTCGAGCTCGGCCTCACCGCCCACCTTCTCCCCGGCCTCGAGCGGGATCTGCTCGACTATCTGGAGAGGCTGGAAGGGACATGACCGGGCGGCAGGAAATGGCGGCGCTGCTGCGCACCGGCCGCGAAGAGCTGCGCGCGCGGCTGATGCCCGAACTTGCCGGCGAGGATCGCTATCTCGCGGCCATGATCGCCAACTGCATGGCCATCGCCGCCCGCATGCTGGAACGCGGGGAGGAAATGGCGGCGGCCGAACGCCGGGCCCTGGCCGCGCTCTACGGTGCCGCAGGCGAGGATCTGGCCCTCGAGACGCTGCGGCGCCGTCTCGCCCGCGACATCCGCGAGGGCGTCTTCGACGGTGGGCGGGAGGCCGCGCTGCGCGCCGCCCTCGGCGAGCGGGTGCGGGCACGCCTCGCGATCAGCGATCCCTCCCGCCTCTGATCCCGGAGGGTGCGGCTGGCCGGCGGCCGATCCCGTCCTAGATCAGCGTCGGAGGGATTCGGCTGATGGACGGGCGGACGGATTTCGATCGACTTTTCGTCTGGCAGGACGAAACCGTCGCCCGGGCGCTCTCCTGGTACCGCGAGGTGGCCACCGACCGCCGGCCGGCCAAGTTCCGGATCGCCGCCACGGTTCCCGCCGGCGTCGATCCGGCGACCGCGGACCGGGTGGCGCTCGAGGAGGCGCTCGTGCGGGCGACACCCCTGTTCCTCGTGCGCTGGCGGGCGATCCGCGAGGGGCGGGAGGAACTCGGGCCGCGGGCCGAGCCGAGCCTCGTCGATCTCTGCGCCGCCCTCGCCGAACGCATGCTCGCGCGCTGCGACTTCTGTCGCTGGGAGTGCGGCATCGACCGCAGGCGGCGGGAAAGGCGGGGAGCGTGCCGGCTCGGCGAGGAGAGCCGGGTCGCCTGCGCGTTTCCGCATCTCGGAGAGGAGCTGGTGTTCCGCGGCCTCCGCGGTTCCGGCACCATCTTCTTCACCTCCTGCAACATGCGCTGCGCCTTCTGCCAGAACGGCGATATCAGCACCGACTGCGACAACGGCGAGCCGGTGGACGCGCGGCAGCTCGCGACCCTCGCCTTCCTGCTGCGCCGGCAGGGCTGTCACAACATCAACTTCGTCGGCGGCGAACCGGCGGTGCACCTGCACCGGATCACCGCCGCCATCGCCCTCTTGGCCCGGGGGTTCCGTCCGGGCGGACGGGAGGGGTGCCGCCTCGGGGGCGTGTTCGATCCGGTCATGGAACCGCCGGAATCTCCGGTCGGCATCCGCGACGGCGGCTTCAATGCCCCGATCCTCTGGAACAGCAACATGTTCCTGGGTGAGCCGGTGATGCGGCTCCTGCGCGTGCTGGTCGACGTCTGGCTGCCCGACTTCAAGTTCGGCCCGGGTCGCTGCGCCGTCACCCTCGCCCGCACACCGCGCTATTTCGAGACGGTGACCCGCTGCCTCGCGCGGCTCGCCGAATGGGGGGAGGACGTGCTGGTGCGGCACCTCGTGATGCCCGCCCATGTCGACTGCTGTACGAAGCCGGTCCTCGAGTGGCTCGCGCATCACCTGCCCCGGGCACCGGTCAACATCATGGACCAGTACCGGCCCGACATGTTCGCCGAACCGGGCAGCCCGCATTTCCTGGAACGCTACCGGGAGATCGCCCGCCGGCCGACGGCGCGGGAGCTCGACGCCGCCTGGGCGCACGCCCGGCGGCTGGGGCTGCCCTTCGCCGAGGTCACCTTCGAACGGCGAGGCCGCCTGTTCTAGGCCGGGAGATCAGTCGAAGGTCCAGAGCGCGGCCGTCGCCCCGTCGAGCTGCACGAGCCCCTTCTCGACCCGCGCCAGGGCCTCGCGGCGCGCGGCGTCGTCGGGAGCCCCGCGGGCGGCCGCGAGCGCGGCCACCAGCCGGTCGAGCTCGCGCCCCATGATGAAGAGGATCTGTTCGAGCCGCGCATCACCGACCGCCTGCACGGCCGCGTCGAGGTCGTAGAGGCGGCGCCGTATCGCACGAACCGTCGTCTCGATGGCCGCCATGCGTGCCCGGCGGCTGCCGTCCGCGATCCCCAGAAGGGCGGCCGGCGAGGTGGGTTCCCCGCCCTCGAGAGGTGTTTCGCGGATGGTTTCGATCTGGGTCATGGCCCCGCCGAGATCGCGCTCGAGATCCAGCAGCAGCCGCGCCGGCACGAGCGGCGCCGCTGCCGCCGAGGTCGCGAACAGCAGGGCGAGGAGCACGATCGGACGCAGGAAGGCGGCCACGGACGGGGATCCCTCGGGACAGGAGACGTGCCGAATCTGGCGCCGTTCCCTTAAGGTCCGGTTAACGGGGGCGCCCGTCGCCCGGGGCGGCGCCGCCGACCGTCCGCGCCGGTCCGTTGCCGCCGGTGTATCGCTTGACGCGACCGGGGCTTTGCGCGAGATAAGCTGCAGTCTCGTGGCGGGCGTAGCTCAGCTGGTTAGAGCACCAGGTTGTGGTCCTGGGGGTCGTGGGTTCGAATCCCATCGCTCGCCCCACCGCCCGGCCGGCATGCCGTCGGTCGCGTGGCGAAACGGCGTTCCGCCGCGACCTTATTTCACCACGAAGGTCCCGGTCAGGCCCTGGGCTTCGAGTCCCTCGCAGGCCCACGGGTAGCGGCCGGGCCGGATGGGCACGAAGGTGAGCTCGAACTCTCCCTCGTCGTCGAGCTCGACTACCGAGATGGTGGCCACCTTGAACTCCACCTCGCCGGCCTCGAGCTGGCGGATCCACACATTGTCCAGGAACTCGCGCATCACCAGCTCGCATTCGACGAGACCGGTGGCCTCCACCTTGAGCTTGTATCCCCTTCCGGTCTCGATCTCGTAGGACTTGGGTTCCATGCCGTAGCCGTCCTCGCCGATGCCGATCCTGAGCGGCGGCAGACGCTCCGCCCGCTTGCCGAGATAGCCCGCGGCCTCGGCCGCGCCGGCGACGGTGATGGCGAATACCGAGGCCAGAAAGAATGCTCCCGGACGCATGACCTTTTCTCCCTGTGCGTTTTCCGGACGGGTTCAGAGCCGACAGCGGCTCATGGGTTCGTCGATGCCGAGGGTGTCGAGATTGTTGCGCGCGTGCAGGAACTGCGGCAGCGGCGCGTAGGCGATCACCGCGTTGCTGGTGTGGAGGAGGATCGGCTGGCGGAGCTGGCGGTTCCAGGCGCGGAAGTTGGCCGGTGCGCCCTTGTAGACGTCGAGACGTGCATCGGGCGCCAGCAGGGCCTCGCGGACGGCCGCGAGCTCTGCGCTACGCGTGCGGGTGATGGTTTCCAGCAGCGATCGCACCGCAGCCCAGGCGGCCCAGTCGACGTCGCTCATCCTGCGCTTGCCCTTGACCTGCCGCTCGAAACGCTGGTTGAGCTGCGGCGAGCCGAAGCGCTCGCTCGCCCAGTGCCAGGCCGAGGGCACGAGACCGACGGAGCCCACGACGGGCCGCGGCAGATAGGCGTTGTAGGGGATGAAGCGGCCGAACTCGGTGCGGCTGTCGGCGACGAAGATGGCGTCGTAGTCGACGCCCGAGGTGAGGAGCCGGATGTTGTTCCGCTCGCGGGCCCGCGGATCGTTGGTCGGCAGGAACTCCCGCCGGTCGGCGACCTTGCCGCCGAAGCGCCGCAGCGAGGTGACGAAGCTTTCGGCGAGGCGCGCGTCCTCCTCGCGCGGGCCGACGAGCAGCAGCACCTTCCGCCACTGTTTCTGCGCGAGGAACTGGGCGAGCCCGTCCATGAGCTGGTCGCGGCCGGGGATGACATGCAGGAGATGGCCCTGGCACTGCTCGCCCCGAAGCTCGGGATCGGTGGCCGAGATGTTGAACAGCAGCACCTCCCGGTCACGCAGCCCGGCGGCGAAGGGGGCGAGCAGATCGCCCGGCAGGTCGACCAGGAAGAAGCGGGCTCCGCGTTCCGCGTAGAGCCGTTCGAAGGCCGCGCGAAGCGCCTGCGGATCCCTTTCGCGGGCCACCTCGAGGGTGAACGTCATCTCGAGCGCCCGGCCGACGATGCGGGCGTCCCGCATCGCGGTCATCGCCCCGTCGACCGGATCGATGGCCGGCCGCAGCACCAGATTGGCATAGGTCTTGAGCCGTGCGTAGCGGGGATCCTTCTTGAGGCCGAGATAGCCGAAGATCACTTCCTCTTGGGCAGCGGCCAGGCCCGGCGTCAGCAGGAGGAGAACGAGCAGCAGCAGACGCATGGCATCGGTCGTCGATCAGGGCGATGTAGGGGATCTCGTCGACGTAGGCGAGCTTCTCGGGATCCACGATGCCGACACGTTGTCGTCGGCGCAGGCCACGTAGAACAGGGTTTGGTCCGCGTTCCACTCCATGTCGCGGGGACGGCCGCAGACCTCGATCGTGCCGATCACCGTGTCCGTTCCGCCGTCGAGGACGGTGATGGTGTCGCTCTTCTCGTTGCTGACGAAGACCCGTCCGGTTCCCTCGGCCGCGCTCGGCGTGGTCCAGCGGATCAGCGCGCACACTGCCGCGAGTAACCGAGCCTTACGCACTCCTGCTCTCCCAGTCTCGTCTTCCTCTCGACCCTGAAGGGCTTCCTGTAGACGGGCGGGCGGTAGGCGATGCCGTAGCGGGCGTAGAGCTCGGCGAGCTCGCCGGTGGCGATCAGATCCTCGAGGATGCCGTTGACCTTGCGCCGCAGGAAACGGTCGGAGCGGCGCATGCCTACGGCGAGGTTCCAGTTGAGCTCCCCGATGTCGGCGAAGATGTCGAGCAGACGGAGGCCGAACTCGGGGTTCTCGCGCAGGAACCAGCCGGCGCTGATCGGCGTCACCGCCGCCATGTCGATCTCGCCGCTGGCCACCGCCGCCATCATCTCGTCCTCGAAGGCGAAGGGGATCGTCGTCAGCCCCCGCTGCTCGAGGGTCATCTGGGCGATGGAGCTCCGCGTCACGCCGATGCAGTGGGCCGGCTCCGGATCCGCGAGGCCGGCGATGCCGTCGACTTCCGACGCACGGCGAGGACGACGCCGCTGCGGAAACAGGGGCGCGACACCTTGAGGCGGCTGTCCTTCAGCGCCTCGCGGTCGGCGATGGTGCCCATCACGATGTCGCAGTCGGCCCGTTTCATCTGGTAGCTCAGGATCACCCAGTCGACCGACAGCCGGACGCCCAGCCGTTCGGCGATGACGCGCGCGAGATCGAGCTGGATGCCGCGCGGCTCGCCCTTGCGGCCGGCGAACGGCAGCGCGTTCGCGGCGTTCGAGGTCCTCGAGGGGACGTGCCTGCACGGCGCCCGCGAGGAGCGCGAGACCGGCCAGCGACGCGGCGACGGTCGAAAACTGTTTCCCGTTGACTGTGCGCTCGCCTCTTCCCTCGACTTCAGGGCCCGTATGTAGGCGACGATCTCGTCGAGATTCTCCTCCGGGAACATCTTGCCGAAAGCCGGCATGCGCCCCCTGCGACCGTTCCGGATGCGATCGCGGATGTATTCGTCGCTGCGCTCGCTGTTCATGAGCCGGGGACCCTCGCCGGCCTTCCTGCCGCCGTCCTCGTGGCAGAAGCCGCAGACGCTGGCGAAGAGATTGGGGACGTCGATGTGATCGGCCGCCGCCGGAGCGATCCATGCGGCCACCAGCAGGACGACGCTGCCGACGCGGCCGAGCCCTTTCGTCATGGCGCATTCTCCCGTTGCTGCGGACGGGGAAAGGCGGGGGCCGGAGCCCCCGCCCCCCGGAGACCGTTCCCTGCCCCGAAGTCATGCGCCCGGCGATCAATCGGGAAGCGTGAAGGTGACGAGCCAGCCCTGATCGGTGGCCATGCTTTCGTACGGCTCGCCGAACGGATCCGGGTAGGCGTCACCCACGAGCGAGCCCCGGCCCACCGCCACCGTGATGTACTGCTTGCCGCCGGCGGCATAGGAGATGATGCCGCCGTTGTGGCCGAGGCCGTTGTTGTGGGACCAGGGCTCGGTGCCGTTGCGGGCATCATAGGCCCGCAGCACACCCCGCGCGTCGGGCACGAACAGGAGATCGCCGCCCGTGGAAAGCAGGCTCGCCAGAGGCGGTTCGGGGAAGTCGGTCCGCCAGGCGAGCTCGCCGATGATCGGGTCTCGCGCGTCGACACGGCCGTAGGCCTTGCCGCCTTCGGGACCGGTGAAGGTGAAGTTGGCGCCGAGGTTGAGCTGGACCATGGGCTCCAGGATCGGCGTCGTCTTGACGATCTCGAGGTCCAAGCACCACTCGTTGCCGACCTTGTAGAAGAGGCCGGTCCGCGGGCTGTATGTGCCCGAGTTCCAGGAGACGCCGCCGGCGATGGCCGGGCACAGGTTGGTGTGCTTGCCCTCGCGCATGTCGCGCCGGCCCACGAGATTGCCCTTCTCGTCCACGCCCTCGATGAAGTTGATGTTCTTCACGAGCGGCCAGGCGTTCTTGAAGTTGAGCATCTCGTCGTAGACGTAGCCCCCTTGCTGGGATGGACGATGTAGGTCTCGCCGTCCCGCTCGATGCGCAGGAACTCGCCCACCGCGCTGTCGAAATCCCAGGCGTCGTGCGGCAGCTCCTGGAAGAAGCCGACGAGCTCGCCGGTGTCGGGATCGAGGGCGATCACCGAGCTCGTGTAGAGGTTGGTGCCCGGCCGCGGACCCTCGGTTTCCCAGTCGGGGCCGGCCCAATCGTAGAGGGGCGGCGGGTTGCCGGTACCCCAGTAGACGATGTCCTTGGCCACGTCGTAGGTGCCCGGCATCCAGCCGCCGCCACCGCCGGTGCGCCAGGATTCGTTGCCCCAGGTCTTCTTGGTTTCTTCCGCGCCGGCGACGGTGAAGAACTCCCACGCCTTCTTGCCGGTCTGGGCGTCGACACCGAAGATCGGACCGCGCCACGGCCATTCGCCACCCTGGGCGCCGATCAGCACCTTGTCCCTGACGACGACGGGGCGCCCGTGAAGCCGACGGTGAGCTTTTCGGAATCGACGAGCTTGGTGTCCCAGACCGTAGCGCCGGTCTTCATGTCGACGGCGATCAGACGACCGTCGACCGTACCCACGTAGACCTTGCCGTGGCCGAGGGCGACGCCTCGGTTGTAGGGCGAGTGGATCTGCTGGACGATCAGATCCTCGTTGAGCTCGGGGATGTAGGACCAGATCAGTTCCCCGGTGGCGGCGTCGAGGGCGAACGGGCGGCTGTAGGATCCCGAATAGTAGAGCACCCCGTCGGCGACCAGGGGCATCGACTACAGACCGTGCGTCGCCCGCCCGGGGGTGTGCGTCCAGGCGACCTTGAGATCCTTGACGTTGGTAGTGTCGATCTGATCCAGCGGGCTGTACGGGCATTCGTCGTGGCTGCGCCGGTACAGCAGCCAGTCGTTGGGGTTCTTGGCCGCATTCTCGAGCCGCGAAGAATCGACGGCCCAACTCGGACCCGTCGGCGGTACGATCGCGGCAAGGCCGACGGTCGCCGCCGTCGGAAACGGATACTCGCGCATGAAAAGCCCCCCGTTTTTCGAAGCCCCGGTTCGTCGGGAACGGCGGCCTGCGATCCGCGGCCACCGGGGCCCGCACCGTTCCCGTTCCTCAGCTCGCTGCCGCTCCGCCGCCTTTCCGTTCCGATTCTCACACCGCGGCGACGTGGCTCGCGCGACCGGGGACCGGTCCTTTCACCCGGACCCGCCGGCCGACCGCGAGTTCGCCCAGCACGCCCGACGCCGGCTGTGCCACCACGAAGGAGCGCTGCTCACCGGCGGCCGTCCCGATCACCGGTAGCGCTCGCCCGCGACCGACGTCCACCGCCCTGCCCGAGGTCGTGAACGGCTGCCGCTCGCCGCACCGCCTTGAGGTGCGCGCGGGCCTGCCGTCCGTCATGTCCCGGAGCGTTCCGCCGCAGTCCCGGAAACGGACCTGTCCGTCCGCCACCGCCAGCCAGCCCACGAAGCGCCGCGTGCCCTTCACCAGCACCGCCTCCGCGCCGACCGCCTGCGGCAGAAGGAACAGGACGACCGCTGTCTTGTACTGCAGCCCGGACAACCTGCAGCCTCCCCATTCGGAGGACGATGCCCAAGCCGGCCTTCGACGTGAAGAGCAAAACATCCGGAGCCGGCGGCTCCGGGTGATGTGTGCGCAGCGTGTCTCGACGAGCACGGCGTAGACGGACCGACTGGCGGTCATGGACGGGCGGTTGCGCTTGCTGCCGCCGAAACGGACGTTCGAGCAGATTCCGGGCAGGTGGATCTGGCCCATCCGGTCGCCGTTGGGCGCGAAGACGTGCATCCCGTCGTCGGGATGTTCGGCGGCTCGCCCGTGTCGTGCCGGTCCGCCGGGACGGTCACCGAACCGTTTCCCTCGCAGCGGACGACCCGGCGGGGACGGTGACTGAAGCCGATCCGGTGCCTTTCGGAGTCGAGGGGGGCGCCGCTACCGGGCGCTACCGGGAGAGAAGGAGGAGGGAACGGCAACGCCGCGAAACGCGGCCGTCCTCCCGCAGCCGGGGAGCCCTTCCGCGTCGAGGCTGTCGGACCGCGGGAGATAGCGCCGGGCGGTGTTCCGGGCCGCTCCCGTCGGCCCATGGCGCGCCCCGGTAGAGGCGCACGATCGGCGTGTTGCGGAGCTCGTGGCGGAGGCGCTCGTCGGGGACCACGACGTCGGGCTCCGGATGGCGTACGGGCTCGGCCTCGGGACCGAAATCGCGGACCGAGGTCTCCGCCGCCGTTCCGGATTCCCGGGCGATATCGGCGAACCGGTGCGGTCGCACAGGTACCATGACCGGTTTCCTCCCCGATCTTCGTCGCGAATCCCCGCGACCGAACGATTGTCCGCCGAACCCGCTCACGCACGTGTAAGATCAATCCCGGCCTCCGCTAGCGCCCGACGATGGTCGCGAGGACGGAGCTTCCGGGCATGCGCTTGCGATGCCGCGGGTTCTGGTCTATCCGCTCCGATGGCGGACCGAGCCTTCAGATGGTCGACGATCCAGTCGCTGCCGGGATCCCGTTCCGGGCCCGGGAGATTTCCCCGTCCCGAGGTGGCGTAGAGTGAAGATCGAACGCGAATCGCTTTCGGAACACTACGAGTCCGTCCGGGTGCCGACGACCGGACCGAGCCTCCGTCGCTGGTGGGCGATCGCCGGTCCGGCACTGCTCGTCTCGGTGGGTTACATGGACCCGGGAAACTGGGCCACCGACCTCGCCGGCGGCAGCCAGTACAATTACGCCCTGCTGTGGGTGCTCCTGATGTCCAACCTGATGGCCATGCTCCTGCAGAGCCTGGCCGCCCGGCTGGGGGTGGTGTGTCGGAGGGATCTCGCCCAGGCCTGCCGCGAAAGCTTTCCGCCCTGGGTCAACATCCCGCTCTACGTGCTGGCCGAGATCGCCATCATCGCCACCGACCTCGCCGAGGTACTGGGTTCGGCCATCGCCCTCCAGCTCCTGTTCGGGATCCCGCTCCTCTGGGGGGTGGTGATCACCACCTTCGACGTGCTGCTGCTGCTGGCGCTCACGAGCTTCGGCATCCGCAAGCTGGAGGCGGTGATCCTCTCCTTCGTGGCCACCATCGGCGTCGCCTTCGTGATCGAGATCTTCCTCGCCCAGCCCGACTGGGGTGGGGTGCTCAGGGGCTTCGTCCCCTCGCTGCCCGACAGCGGCGCCCTCTACATCGCCATCGGCATCCTCGGCGCCACCGTGATGCCCCACAATCTGTATCTCCACTCCTCGCTGGTGCAGACCCGGCTCGTGGGGCGGAGCGAGAAGGACATCCGGGCCTCGATCCGGCTCAACACCATCGATTCGGTGATTTCCCTCAACCTCGCCTTCCTGGTCAACGCCGCGATCCTGATCATGGCCGCCGCGGTGTTCTACCGCGCCGGTCTCCACGACATCGCCGAGATCCAGGACGCCTACCGCATGCTGGAGCCGATCCTGGGGGCGGCGATCGCGCCCATCGCCTTCGCCCTCGCCCTTCTCGCCTCCGGCCAGAGCTCCACCATCACCGCCACGCTGGCCGGCCAGATCGTGATGGAGGGGCATCTCGCGATCCGCATCCGGCCCTGGCTGCGGCGCCTGATCACCCGTCTCCTGGCGGCGGGACCGGCGGTGCTGGCGATCCTCTGGCTCGGCGAGAGATCCACCGGCGACCTGCTGGTGCTCAGCCAGGTGGTCCTCTCCCTTCAGCTCCCGTTCGCCGTCATTCCGCTCATCCACTTCGTCGCCGACCGGCGCCGCATGCGGAACTTCGCCGTCGGTCCGGTGATCCAGGCCCTGGCCTGGCTGGTGGCGGCGGTGATCGTGGGTCTCAATCTGAAGCTGGTGATCGACGAGATCTCGGGCTGGCTGCAGGCCGCCGGCGACGAGGCCTGGATCCTGCAGATCACCGTGCTGCCCCTGGTGGCGCTGCTGCTCGCCCTCCTCGCCTACGTCGCCATCCGCCCCTGGGTCGACCGGCTGGCCGCCTTCCCGCGTCCGGCACCCGCGTCCGGCATCCATGGGCGGATGGAGGCCGCCGACATCGCCGTCCGCCCGGCCCCCCGCTATCGCCGCATCGCCGTCGCCCTCGATTTCGGCGAGGGCGAGGAGCGGCTCGTCAACGAGGCGCTGCGTTTCGCCGACCGCGAATCCACCGATATCGTGCTGATGCACGTGGTGGAGAGCCCGGTGGCGCGGGCGATGGGCGCCAATGCCGCCGATTTCGAGACCGAGGCCGACCGGCGGCGGCTCGAGGATCTGTGCCGACGCCTGCGCGAGGCGGGATACCGGGCGTCCTGCCGCCTCGGGCTCGGCGATCCCATCACCGAACTCGCGCGGCTCGTCGAGGAGGAGGGTGTGGAGGCGATCGTCCTCGGCGCCCACGGGCATCGCGGGCTGACCGATCTCGTCTACGGCAACACGGCGAGCGCGCTGCGCCACCGCATCGACGCCACCGTCATCATCTGTCCGCTCCGGCCCGCCTCCGAGAGCTGAAGGAGAACGGGGGCCGAAGCCCCCGTGACGTCGCGATGGTCTCGGACGCCGCTCAGTCGATCGCCACCGGCGCCCCGATCGAGCCCGTGGCGCCGACGATCGGCACCGGGCTGTAGACGTACATGAAGGTCCACACCCGATCGGCCACCAGCTCGTCGAGATACATGTTCTCCTGGTTGACGAGACCGTGGCGCGGCATCAGGTGCTGGTGCACGCAGAAGGCGCAGGCGGGATCCGGATTGGGCACCACCTCGGTCGGCCAGGTGTCGGCACCCACCACGCCGGCCTCGACCTCGTCGGTGAGCCAGCGGGCGACCTCCATGCCGATCCCCGGGGCGCCCGAATTGAACTTGTCGTTGTCGACGTTCCACAGCTTGCCCCAGCCGGTGTGGAAGAACACCCCGTCGCCTTCCTCGAAAGCGAAATCCGCCATGCCCTGTCTCTCGAGCGCCGCCTTGACGTCGGCCATGGTGATCTCGTCGCCGGCCTCCATCATCTCGACCCCGCGCACGGCGGCGATGTCGAGAAGCACGCCGCGGGCGACGATGGGATAGAGCTTCTCGGTGCCCAGCTTCTTGAGCCCGTAGGCGTCGCCCACTTCGGTCTCGGTGAAGCCGTTGTAGAAGCGCATCCGGTCCTTGTCGCCGGGGCCGCCGATCATCACGCCGATATGGCCCAGACCATCGAACTGGGTGCCCACCTGACCGATCTCGGTGGCCAGGAACTCGTCGTGCCAGATGATCCTGTTGGCGCCGAACGGACCGCCGGTGGGCGTGCCCGGGATGCGCAACGAGAACTTGCGTGCGCCGAAGAGCGGCATCTTGGCCTCGTAGGGACGGCCGAGCCTGTAGACCTTGCCCCTGTCGGCCTCGGCCACCGCCCGCATCACCACCTCGGGCCTGGTGTATCAGTTGGTGGAGCCGGCCTCGTCGCCCTCACCCCAGAGCGGGTTCGGCCACCATTTCTCGCCGATGGGCGTTTCCGGCTCGCCGATCACCCAGGGCTTGCCCTTGCAGGCCTTCCAGTTCTCCGGCGAACACTGCGCTTCCGCCCGATCGACGCCGAACGCCAGCACGACGGCCGCAAGCGCGACCGCAGTCGTCGAACGCCACATGGATCTCCTCCCCGATCGTATGGGTTGTCGTCGCGATCCCGTGAACCGGGTCCACGCGCGAACGATACCAAAAACTCCATGCTGAGGAGAGGGGAAAACCCGGCGTTCAGTCCTCCAGCCTGGTGATTTTCGAGCCCTCGATCGAGATCCCGGCCATGAGTCCCGCCTGACCGAAGACGAAGGCCATGATCGGGTCCCGGATGCTGGTGGTGGTGAGCTGGCCGCCCTTGCCGACGTCGGCCACCGCGAAGCCGGCGTCCACGCCGAGTTCGAAGCCGCCGCTCCGTTCGAGGTAGCCGAGGGCCGCGTCGGTCATGAAGAACAGCGCCAGGGAGTAGGCTTCGGCCCCGATCTGGAGGCCGTAGGAGGCGGAGACGATACTGTAGCGACCGGCCGGCCGGCCGTTCTCGAACAGCACCCCCTCGCCGTACTCGCCGCCGATCACGAAGCCGGCCTTGACGATCCTGGGGAATACGAGAACGGCCTTGGCTTGTCCCGCCAGCGCCTCGGTCCCCGGCACCAGCCGATGGAGCTCGGCGAGCGCCGCCCGCGCCTCCTCCTCGAGGCCGGCACGGGCCTCGCCTCCGAGGCCGGCGACCGGCAGCAGGAAGGCGAGCAGGAGAAGGAAGACACGGCGGGCGGCACGGATCCTGATCATGGTCCCGGAGCTCCCTCGAACCGGTGGCGCCCGCCCCTCGGGTCACGCCACCACGATGCGGAAACGATAGGGGGAATGGAGCCCGCCGGCCACGATCTCGTTGGTGCCGCGCCGCAGCGGCGCCCGCGAACGCGGGAAATCCTCGCCGAGAAAGGTGCCGTTCACCGCCGTGCCCAGCTTGCTCGAGGTGTCCGAGACGACGAGGCCCCGGTCGGTGCGCAGGATGGTGAAGTGGTGACGCGACAAACGGTAGGGGCGGCTGTCCTGGAGCGCCAGATCGACGGCGGTCGCGGGCGCGCGTTCGCCCCGGTCCGGCCGGCGGCCGACGGTGAAGGGAAAGCGGGTGATCACCACCCCCTCCTCGGGCAGCTGCCGGCTCAGTTCCGGCGAAGCCGGCAGCAGCCGCACCGCCGGCAGCTCACTCGCCGCCTGCACCGGCGGGACCTGCTGCTCCGCGAGCTGGACCACCCGGTCGTCGGCCTTCCGCAGGCGCTCGCTCAGGCGCAGCAGCAGTTCGTGGGCGAGCTCCGGGTGACGGCTGATCTCCTCGAGGAAATGCCGACGGTCGAGCAGGCGCAGCAGCACCGCCGTCCGGGCGCGCACGCTGGCGCTGCGCGGGCGTCCCTCGATCGCTCCCATCTCGCCCACGTATTCGCCACTGCGCACGATGCCCACCACCAGCTCGCGGCGGCCCAGGAACCGCACGATCTCGACCTCGCCCTCCAGCAGGAAGCCCACCTGCTCGCTGGGCTCGCCCTGGGTGAAGATGAGTGCGCCGGGCTCGAAACGCATCTCGATCCCGCCATCGTTTCGCCGCCCGGGGGTCGGAATCGCGGCCGAAGACATGTGGCGTTCCCCCCTTTCTCGTCTGGTTCCGCATCCTAGCGTGTTCCCCGCCCCTGACAAACGTCCGCGATGGCGCTAAAGAGCCCGGGCCGTCCCGGCCGGTCCCACTTTCTGCGGAAACCGCTGCTGCCCATGAGCCGACAGCTCGCCTCCGAGCCGCATCACCTGCGAGAGCTTCCCCACGCGCGGGAGCTCCTGCCCGCGCTCGCCGCCGACTGTCGCGCCGGCCGCCTCGCCCTGTTCCTCGATTTCGACGGCACGCTCGCGCCGATCGCCGCCCATCCGCGTCTGGCCCGTCTCGACGCCGGCCTGCGGCGCGTCCTCGCCGAGCTCGCGGCCCGCGTTCCGGTCGCCGTGGTGAGCGGGCGGGCGGCCTCCGACGTGCGGCGCCTGGTGGGCATCGACGAGATCTTCGTCGCCGGCAGCCACGGTTTCGAGATCGCCGGACCCGGAGGGCTGGTGCACGACGAGGGAGCGCCCTTCGCGGCGGAGCTGGACGCCGCCCAGGCCGAGCTGGAACGGGCGGTACGCGGGCTCCCCGGCGTCTGGGTGGAGCGCAAGCCCTACGCCATCGCGGTCCATTTCCGGGACGCCCCGGAGGCGGTCGCGGCCCGCATCGAGGAGCCCGTGCGGGAGGTCGCCCGGTCGCGGCCCGCGCTCCTGCTGCGCGGCGGCAAGAAGGTGTTCGAGCTGCGTCCGGCCAAGGACTGGGACAAGGGCCGGGCCGTCCTGTGGCTGCTCGACCGCGTGGCGCCGCGCGAGGCGCGGGCGGTCTTCCTCGGCGACGACGTGACCGACGAGGACGCCTTCCTTCGCCTGCGGGAGTGCGGCATCGGCATCGTGGTGGGAGAGGAGGAGCGCCCCACCTTCGCCGGCTACCGCCTGCGCGATACGCGGGAGGTCCGCGCCTTCCTGACGGCGCTCCTCGAAGGGTGCCGGGAGCGGCGGCCGGAGGCGGCCTCCGGCCCCTAGGACCTAGAGATGGGCGGTGGCGGGCAGCACGGCGAGATGGCTGTCGACGCCGCGCACGCCTTCGACCGATTCCGCCGCCACCCGCAGCGCCTCGGCCTCGGCCTTGCTGGAGACGAGGCCCCAAAGATGCACGATGCCTTCGGACACCACGATGTTGACGTACGGATGGTAGTCGAGACCGGCCGCCTCCAGCTCCCTCATCAGCCGCTCGCGAAGGGCGCTGTCGTCGGCGGTGGCGGGTGGCACCTCCTGGCGGCTGGCAAGCGCCCGCAGCAGATCGGCGCGGCTGATGATGCCCACGAGGCGCCCGTCCTCCACCACCGGCACGCGCTTGATATGCTCCTCCTCGAGCAGCCGCGCGACCTTGCCGATGGGCGTATCGGGCGTCACGGTGACCAGCTGCCGCGTCATCACATCCCGCGCCCGACGGCCGTGGGTGCGCACGTATTCGATGGCCCGCTCCTCCGGGATGCCCAGCATCGCCAGCCACCAGGAGCCGCGGCGCGGCCCTCCCTCCTCCACCCGGCGCATCAGATCGCCTTCGCTGACGATGCCCACCAGTCGGCCGTCGGATTCCACCACCGGCACGCCGCTGATCCGCTTTTCCAGGAGCAGGCGGGCGATCTCGGAGACCGCGGTGTCCGGTCCCACGGTGACGACGTTGCGGGTCATGACGTCGCGTGCCAGCATCGGTCCTCCCTCCGCCTTCCTCGAAACGGCGCTCTGTTCTCCGGGCGACGCGGGCAGGCGCCGTCCGCAGGCGATCCTATCGTGGCCGGAACCCGGGGGGAAGATGGAGCGGGTGATGGGAATCGAACCCACGACATGCAGCTTGGGAAGCTGCCGTTCTACCACTGAACTACACCCGCTTCGCCCCTATTGATTAGGCATCGCCGCGCCAAGGTCAACTCCCGCCGGCGGCAGAAGCGCGTTTCCCGGAGCCCGCACCTCTGGTACATCGGCGGTGGGCCGACCGGCCGGGAGCGGGCGCGGTCGTCCCTTCTCACGGGTGAGCGATTGGCCTGCCATGCTGACACGGCTGTCGGGACGAAGGCGCGGTCCGCGCGCCGCTGCGACCAGGGAGGAGGCGGGGATCGACCATCCGATCCTCGCCGGCCTGATCGCCGGCGGCCGCATCGAGGGGGCGGCGGCGGCGCGAGCCCGGGCCCGGGCGGTGGAGACGGGGCTGCCGCTGCCGGTGGTGCTGCGGGAACTCGAGCTGCTCGGCGAGGAGGAATGGGTCGAGGCGGCGGTGGAACATCTCGGGGTGGAGCGCGCCACCACCGAGGAGGTGCCCGCCGAGCCGCTGCTCGACGGTGTCTTCGCCCGCAGTTTCCTGCGCCACAATCGCCTGCTGCCCCTGGCGGCGGATGCGCGGGAGCTGCGCCTGGCGATGGCCGATCCGGCGGACGCCGCCCTCGTCCACGCCGCGGCGGTGGCCAGCGGCCGCGCCATCGTGCCGGTGGTGATGCCGCTCGCGGCGGTGGAGGCCGCCCATGCCCGCTACTGGGACCAGGGAGCGGAGGCGATCGCCCGCATCGTCGCCGATCTGGGTGAGGAGGAAGGGGGCGGCGAGACGACCGATCCGGTCGGCGAGGCCGAGGAGGCGCCGGTGGTGCGGCTGGTCGACCAGCTGCTCGCCGACGGCGTCCGGCTTCGGGCCTCCGATCTGCACGTCGAGCCCACCGCCGACAGGCTGCGCGTGCGCTTCCGGGTCCACGGCTCGCTCCGGGAGGCCGCCGCGCCGCCGGCGCGACTGGGGCCGGCGGTGGTCTCCCGCATCAAGATCCTGGCCGGGCTCGACGTCGCCGAGCGGCGCCTGCCGCAGGACGGGCGGACGCGGCTGCAGATCTGCGGACGGCAGGTCGATCTGCGGGTGGCCACCATGCCCACCATCCACGGCGAGAGCGTGGTGGTCCGCATCCTCGACCATTCCCAGCGGCGCGTCGGGCTGGGCGAGCTCGGTCTGCCGCCCGATATCGAAGCCCGGTTCTCGCGCCAGCTCGGAGCGCCGCATGGCATGCTGCTGGTGACCGGCCCCACCGGCAGCGGCAAGACCACCACCCTCTATGCCGCACTCCAGCAGCTCGACGCCACGGCGGCCAAGATCGTCTCCATCGAGGATCCCATCGAATACCAGCTCCCGGGCATCACCCAGATCCAGGTCCGCCCCGAGATCGGGCTCGATTTCGCGCGCGTGCTGCGCGCGGTGCTGCGGCACGATCCGGACACCGTGATGGTCGGCGAGACGCGCGACCCGGAGACCGCGGAAGTGGCGATCCACGCCGCCCTCACTGGCCATCTGCTGCTCACCACCCTGCACACCAACACCGCCGCCGGCGCCGTCGCCCGCCTCCTGGACATGGGGGTCGAGCCCTACCTCCTGGCCTCGGTGGTGCGCGGCGTCCTCGGCCAGCGGCTGGTCGGGCTGCTGTGTCCGGACTGCCGGCGGCCGGAGGCCGCCGATGCCGGCGAGCGGGAGCTGCTGCGCCGGGCCGGCCTCGCCGCCGAGGAGGGGGTGACCCTCTTTCGCCCGGTCGGCTGCCGGAGCTGCGAAGGGGTGGGCTATGTCGGCCGCGTCGGCATCTTCGAGTTTCTCGAGGTGGACGAGGAGATCCGCGAGGCCATCCGCGCCCGTGCCTCCACCCAGGAGCTGCTGGCGCTCGCCCGTGGCAGGGGCATGACCACCATGTTCGAGGACGGGGCGGCCAAATGTCTGGCCGGTCGGACCACCCTCCAGGACGTCTGCCGGGTGACCGAGAACTGGTGATGCCCGTCTTCCGTTTCCGGGCGCTGGGCGCGGGAGGAGAGACGGTCCGGGGCAGGATCGAGGCCGCCGACGAGCGCAGCGCCCTCGACCGTCTCAAGGCCCGCGGTCTGATCCCGATCCAGGCGCGACCCGCCGGCCGCGGCTGGCGGATGCTGGGCCCGGTGCTGGCGCGCC
This sequence comes from Alphaproteobacteria bacterium, assembly GCA_027045875.1. Taxonomy (GTDB): domain Bacteria; phylum Pseudomonadota; class Alphaproteobacteria; order Geminicoccales; family Geminicoccaceae; genus JALSRW01. Next base: position 25,137 of record JALUAG010000044.1, read on the forward strand.
GCGACCGCGGCCGGCTCGTGACCATGCTCACCCGCGAACTGACCCTGCTGCTGGGGGCCGGAGAGCGGCTCGAGCGGGCGCTGGGCGTGGTCGCCGAAGGCCACGGCGACCGCGTGATGGCGGAGATGCTGGCGACGGTCCGGCAGCAGGTCCGCTCGGGCGTCGCTCTGAGCCGTGCGCTCGCGGGCTTTCCGGAGCTGTTCGACGGTGCCTATCTGGCGGCGGTCGCCGCCGGCGAGGCCGCGGGCCGGCTGCCGCAGGCCCTCGATCACCTGGCGGAGCTGCGCGAACGGCGCGAGCGCTTCCGCCGCCAGGTGCAGGCGGCCCTCTACTATCCCGCGGTCCTGCTGGTGGCGGGTTTTCTTTCCATCGGCTTCATCCTGGGCGTGGTGGTGCCGGAGCTGGCGGTACTGGTGGGCGAGCGGCGGGCCGAGCTGCCGTTCGCCGCACGCCTCGTCTTCGCCGCCTCCGATCTGCTGCGCGGGCGCTTCGATCTCCTGGCCGGCGGGACCCTCCTGGGCCTCGTGCTGCTGCTGCTCCTCGCGCGTCTGCCGGCGGTGGCCCGTTTCGCGGATCGGCTCGCGCTCGGCGCGCCCGGTCTGCGCGGCCTCGCCCGCGAGCGCGCGACGGCGGAATTCACCCGCGGTCTCGCCTTGCTGCTGGAGGGCGGTCTCGAGCTCCCCAACGCGGTCTGGCTCACCCGCGGCATGCTGGCCAACCGCCATGCCGCCGGGGCGGTGGCGCAGGTGGCAAGGGGCCTGCGCGAGGGCCGGCGGTTCGCGGACTGCCTGGCCGAGGCCGGGTTCCTCGCCCCGCTCGCCCTGCGCCTCCTGCGCACCGGTGAGGAAAGCGGCCGGCTCCAGGCCACGGCGGCCTTTCTCGCCGAGCGCTTCGAGGAGCGGCTGGCGGAGCGTCTGAAGCGGCTCGTGCAGGTCCTGGAACCGGTCCTCATCGTGCTCCTGGGCGTTCTCGTCGCCGGCATCATCGGTGCCGTCCTGTCGGCCCTCCTTTCCCTCAACAGGCTGGCCCTCTAGAAGGAGGGAAATCGTGCGAGGGAGGGAATAAGGCCGCCCCGCTCCGCGTCTGTTGCTTGGTTCGCGCGGGGGAAGAAGACGGACTTACAAGCGCATGCGCGGTAGACGATTGCGGAAGCGGGAACGAACCCGGGAACGGTCGGAAATTCTGGTGGCACTGGCGGTCGCTCTCCTTGCCACGGCCGGAACGGTCGAGGCGGGCGGCGTTCCGGAACGCGCGATCGACGGCGACGCCTATCGGGCGATCGTCGAACGTCCGCTCTTCCGTCCGGGACGGCGCCCCGAACCTGCAGCCCTGGTGGAGGCCGCGGCGGCGCCGTTCGATCCCGCACCCGAGCCGGCAACCGTCTATCCCGAGCTGGAGTTCCTCGGCACCGTCGAACGCAACGGCCGCATCATCGCCCTCGTGGCGCTGCCCGGCCGTGCCGAACCGCTCCGCCTGACCGTCGGCTCGGACATCGAGGGCTGGCGGGTGACCCGCGTCGAGCCCACCAGACTCGTGATCGAGAGCGAGACGGCATACGAGGAATACACTATCCTCGAATAGCATCGCCGGCGCGGCCGCGGGGGACGAATGGCGACCACCGATCCGGCAGACGGAAGCGGAAGAGGAGTTTTCATGACGCAGCGGCCTCGCGCCGGGCGCCGGAGCGGCGGCGAACACGGGTTCACCCTCCTCGAGCTCCTCGTGGTGCTGGCGGTGCTGGCCCTCCTCGCCGGACTGGTGGCACCGCGGGTGATGAGCTATCTGGGCGGCGCCCGTCAGGACACGGCACGGCTGCAGATCGACCGGCTGGCCACGGTGCTCGATTTCTACCGGCTCGACGTCGGCTCCTACCCGACCACCGAGCAGGGGCTGGCGGCATTGATCGAGGCGCCGCCCGGGGTCGAGGGCTGGCGCGGTCCCTATCTCGACGAAAGGGAGCCGCCCCGCGATCCCTGGGGCAATCCGTTCGTCTATCGCGCACCCGGGGAGGAACGGCCGTTCGAGCTCCTGTCCCTCGGGGCCGACGGGCGGCCGGGCGGCGAAGGTGAAGATGCGGACATCTCGAACGCCGAGCGCTGAGGCGGGGTTCACCCTGCTCGAACTGCTGGTGGTGCTGACGGTGCTGGCGCTGGCCTCGAGCCTGCTCGTCTATCGCTACGCCGGCGCCGGGAACGATTTCGCCCGCGGGGTGGCGGCGGTCCGCGAGCGCCTCGAGACGGCGCGCGCCGAGGCGATGCGGCGCGGCCGTCCCCGCCGGGTGACCGCGGAAGAGCTGGCGGCGGCTGCCCCCGGGCTCCGCATCGGCGGGGCGCCGGAAGCGGCGGTGACCTTCCTGCCCGACGGTACCTCCTCGGGCGGCGCCTTTCTTCTCGTTTCGGAGGCGCGCTCGGCGCGGCTGGAGATCGACTGGCTGACGGGGAGGACGATGTCCGGTGAACCGTGACCACCCCCCCTCGCAGCGAGGTTTCACGGTGCTCGAGGCGCTGGTGGCGATCGCCGTGCTGGGGCTGGTGGCGGTGGGCATCATGCGCCTTCTGGGCGAGACGGCGGCGGCCGCGCAGCGCGGCGGGGAGGCGCGGCAGCGGGCGGCGCTCGCCGACGCCCTGTGGCAGCTCGCACGGCTCGACGCGGCCGATCCGGAGACCATCGAGGCGATGATGCCCGAAGGGTTCGGCTGGAGCCTCGAACGGTCGCCCTACGCGGACCCTGCCGGCGCGGAGGAGGAGGGCGGGGGTGCGCTTTCCGGGCTCGAGCGGGTGACGGTCACGGTGACCGATGGCGGCGGTCGCCGCTTCGTCCTGCACAGTCTCGACTACCGGCCATGAAACCGCGATCCGCCGGCTTCACCCTGCTCGAAGTGCTGGTCGCCACGGCCCTCCTGGCCTTGCTCGGCCTCGCGCTGCTCGGTCTCGTGCGCACCACCGCGAGCCTGTCCGCGGACATCCGGGAGCGGCTCGCCGGGGCCGCCGATCTCGATGCCGCCCGACGACTGATGGCGGAGCGCATCGGCCGTGCGCTGCCCGTGCGCTTCGCCACCGAGAACGGGACCGCCCTGGCGTTCCGCGGCGGAACGCGATCGGTCCGCCTGCTGACCGCCGAACCCCCCTATTCCCGCCTCGCGGGGCTGGCGGCCTGGGAATTCGCGTTCGCGGACACCGGCGACGGCACGCTGGTGAGGGTCCGGGTGGCACCGGCGGCACCGGTGAGCGATCCCTTCCGGGCTCTCGAGGAGAGCCCGTGGCGGCGGCTGGCGGTTTTCGCGGGTCGCCTGCATCTCGCGTATCTGGACGGTCCCGGCGGTGACGGGTCCCCTCGCTGGGTGCGGGAGTGGGAGCGCCGGACGGATCCGCCGCGGGCGCTGCGCATCGCCGCCGAAGGGGGCGGCTGGCCGCCCCTGATCGTGCCCCTGCGGATTCCCGAGATCGGCGGCTGTGCCGGCGAAGCCACGGGAGCCCCGGCATGTCCGTCCTAGACCGCTCCGGCGCGCCGGGCCGGTCGCGAGACGAGGCGGGCATGGCGCTGATCATGACCCTCTGGATCCTGACCGCGGTGGCGGCGATGATGGCGCCACTCGCGGTGGGTGCCCGTCAGGAGGGCATGCGCGGCCTGCGCGCGGTCGAGGATGTGACCCTGCGGGCGGCGATCGACGCCGCCTTGGCGCGGGCGCTGGCAGAGATCGCCGCCGACCGGTGGGATGCGGGCGAGGAGCGGCGCTGGCACTGGGAGGGGGTCGGGCTCCGCTACCGGATCACCGGAGAGAGCGGCCGGGTCGACCTCAACGCCGCCTCGCCGGCCGCGCTCGAGGCGCTGTTCGCCGCCCACGGTCTCGACGGGGCGACGGCGGAGACGCTTCGCGAGCGGCTGCTGGCCCGGCGCCGTGTGCCGGAGGCGGCCGCGGACGGAGGGAGAGCCCCGGGCGATCCGACCGATGCCGGATCCGGCCCGCTGCGCCATCCTGCCGAGTTGCGCCCCCTGCTCGAGGAGCTGCCGGGAGCCGATCCGTCCCTGTTCGGACGGATGCTGCCGGACATCACCGTCTGGACGGCGGCGCCGGTTCCCGCCGCGCACCTCGCGCGCCCGGCGGTGCGCGCGCAGCTCGAACGGTTCGGCGCCCTCTCCCGCCAGGGGCAAACCGGGAAGACGCCGGCCGGCGGGCGCGATCCGGCGGCCGTCTATCGCATCGACATCCGGGCGGAGTTCCAGGGCGGAGCGGCGCGACGGACCCTCGCGGTGGTGGCACGGACGGCCGACGGCTGGCGCATCCGCGAATGGATGGCCCCCCTCGCCCCGGAGGAGGGGTCCGATGAGTGATCGCCGTCTTCCGGGTGGCCCGCCGGCCGGCACCAGTGCGGCCGGCTTCGCGATCGCCGCCGACCGGCGCCTTCGCCTGCGGCGGTCGGTGCTGATCCTGCTCGCCGGCGACGGCGGGCTGCGGGCCTGGCTGCGGCGCGGCGAGAAGGTGGAAGCGCTCGGCAGGCTCGCGGAAGGGGCCCCGGAAACGCGGACCGGCGAGGGGCTGGCCGGTCTCCTGCGGCGGCTGGCCGGCAGCCGGCGTCGGCGATCGGTGACCGTGGTGCTGCGCCTCGGCGCCAACGCCGGTCTGGTGCGCGAGGATCTCCTGCCGCGGCGGGCGGCGCGGAATCTCGGCCGGATTCTCGCCCACCGCATCGACCTGCTGACCCCCTGGCCGGCCGACGAGGCGATCTTCACCTGCTGGAACCTCAGGCGGCGCGAGGGCGGACGCATCGCGGTGACGGTGGCGGTGGCGAGGAAGGCGCAGGTGGACGCGGCCCTGACCGCGCTCGCCCGTTTCGATCTGCGGCCCGACATCGTCGATTTCGTGGTGGATGCACCCACCGCGCCGCCGCGCTTCGATCTCCTGCTGCCGCCGCCGGAAAGCCGCCTGCCGGCGATCGTGCGGGGCGCGACGGTGGCGGCGCTCGCTCTGCTCCTTCTGGCCGGTGTGCGGCTCGGGTTCGAGCTCGCGGCGGTGGAAAGCCGCATCAATGCCGGGCAGATCCGTCTCGAACTGCTGCGCCGCGAACTCGCCGCGAGAACGCCGGTCCGGCCGGAGGCGGACGCTCCCGGCACCGAGGCGGAGCTGGTGCGCGAGCTCGGGGCCGAGCGCGCGTCGCCCCTGCGGCTGGTGGACGCGATGAGCCGCCTGCTCCCCGACGAGGTGTGGCTCGAAAGCCTGCGGATGGAGGGAAGGAAGGTGGAGATCCGGGGGGTCGCGCGGGATACCGCGGCGCTCGCGCGTCTCTTCGAAGCCTCCCCGGACTTCTCCGGGCTGCGCTTCACCGCGCCGGCGGTCCGGGTCGAGGAGGCGGGCGGCGAAGGTGGGCCGATGGTCCGTTTCGGCCTCGGCGTCGAGGCCGGCGGCGGGCTGCTCCTCGATGCCGCCACGGCGGTGGAGACGGCGCGATGACCCTCGGCCCGACCGCTGCATCCTCCGCCGCGCCGCGCCTCTGGCCCTGGCTGCTGCTCCTGCTGCTCGCCGCCCTGCTGCTGGCCGGGGGGTGGAGCTATCTCGAACAGCGCCGGGGATATCTGGGCCTTCTCGAAAGGCGGATCGGCGAGGTCGAGCGCCGTCTCGCCGACGCCGGCGGGTCGGGTGCGGCCCGGGCCGTGGCACCGGCGCGGCCGGCGGGGGACGCGGCCTTCAAGGCCGCCAGCGAGACCCTGGCGGCGGCCGAACTGCAGAGCCGGCTCACCACCATGATCGCAGCCGCCGGCGCCGAGCTGCAGAGCGTACGCTTCCTCGACGCCGAGGACCGGCCGCCCTTCCGCATGATCCGCCTGCGGGCACGTTTTCTCGCCGACCACGGCGCCCTGCGAGAGATGCTGCTCGCCTTCGACAGGCATCGGCCGCCGCTGTTTCCGGACGTCTTCTCCGTGCAGGCGCGGGAGGGCGGTACCCGGCTCGTGGTGGAGATGGAGGTTTCGGCGCTCGCCCGCATCGCGGAGGGGGAGGCCGACTAGGAGAGGCGTTTACTGGGGGAGTCCCTCGTCATAGGCTGGCCCCGCGGATCGCCGGCGTCCCGGGGAGGGAGCGGGGCATCCGGCCACGGGCCTGCCACGGCGAAGGAACAACACGACATACCGCTCAGGTAGGGACGATCATGCGTGTCAGGTCGCTGCTTCGGGTGCGCTTCGCACCTCTGCTGCTCGTCTTGCTGGCCGTCGGCGGCTGCGCCCAGACCGGGCGACCGGGCTCCACCGCCCTCGACCGCACCCTGCAGGACCTCAGCTTCGAGGTTCCGGGGGCGCCGCGGCTGGCCGCGGACGAGAGGGCGGCCGGCAGCGGGCCCGCGGCCGGGCGCGCGACGCGGTCGGAGGTCTACCTCGGCCAGAAGCCGACACCCCCCTCGGGACGGGAGGGCATCGCCCTGCGCCGGACTCCCGAGGGCATCCAGCTCAACCTCCAGGACGCCGACATCACCGAGGTCGCCAAGATCGTCCTCGGTGACGTGCTGGGGGTGAACTTCACCGTCGATCCCGCCGTGCAGGGGACGGTGACGATCGCCAGCGTGCGGCCGCTGGCGGAGCGGGATCTGCTCGCCCTCCTCGAGACCGTGCTGCGGATGCAGGGTGCCGCCCTCGTGGACCTCGACGGCGGCTACGCGGTCGTGCCCGCGGACGCCGCCGTGGGCGGCAGCGAGGTGGTGCCCCTGGGCGGCGAGCCCCCGCTGCTGCGCCCGGGATACGGTGTCGCGGTGGTCCCGCTGCGGTTCATCAGCGCCGCCACCGCCGCCAATCTCGTGCAGCCGCTGCTGACCCGGCCCGAGGACATCCGGATCGACGAGGCGCGCAACATCCTCATCGTGCCCGCCGACGGGGTCGAGCGCCAGTATGTGGTGGACACGCTGGTCGCTCTCGACGTGGACTGGATGGCCGGCCGCTCGGTGGGGCTGTTTCCCCTCCAGCGCTCGACGCCGGAGGCGATCATTCCGGAGCTCGAGGCGGTGCTCCTCCCGCCGCGCGCCGTAGGCGATGAGCCGCTCATCCGGTTCCTGCCGGTGAAGCGTCTCAATGCGGTGCTGGCCATCGCCGGCGATCCCCAGCAGATCGTGCGGGTGGAGACCTGGGTGAGCCGGCTCGATCGCGGCAACACGGTGGGCGTGCAGTTCTACGTCTACGAGGTGAAGAACATGCCGGCCGAGGAGATGGCCAAGCTCCTCAACGCCGCTCTCGCCGATATCGAGAAGCTGGAGGCGGCGGAGAGCGTGGTCGGCGCGGCACCGGCCCCGGAGCCCGAGCCCGGCCCCGAGTTCGCGGCCGAACCGCCGCTCGTTCCGACGGCGGACGAGGGGGCCAGAGCGGATCTGCTGCGAACCGTCAAGATCGTCCCCGACAAGGCCACCAACAAACTTCTGATCCGGGCCACGCCGCAGATCTTCGACATGATCGAGGCCACCCTTCGCCGTCTCGACCGTCCGCCGCTCCAGGTGCTGATCGAGGCGACCATCGTCGAGGTGCTGCTGACCGACCAGCTCCGCTACGGCGTCCAGTATTTCCTGGATACCGCCAATCTGCGCGTGGGCTTCAACACCACCGGCACGCCGGGCACCGTTCCCAAGACCGGCCTCGAACCGCTCGCCGTGCTGCCCGGGTTCAACTTCATCTACACCGGCGCCGATGCCAATATCACCATCCAGGCGCTGTCCAAGCTCACCAAGCTCAGGGTCCTGTCCTCGCCCTCGGTGGTGGTCGAGAACAACCGCGAGGCGCGCCTCAACGTCGGCGACGACGTGCCCATCATCACCCGCAGCTCGGTCAGCGTCACCGATCCCGACGCGCCCATCGTCAACAACGTCGAATACCGCAGCACCGGCGTCATCCTCTCGGTGCGGCCGCGGATCAACTCGGAAGGCGTGGTCTCCCTCGCCATTTCCCAGGAGGTCAGCCGTCTCGCCTCCACCGGGGTCCAGACCCTGAACAGCAATCCGATCATCCAGCAGCGCAAGATCGCGAGCCGGGTCAATGTGCGCAGCGGCCAGACGGTGGTCCTGGGTGGTCTCATCCAGGACAACGACGTCCAGAACGAGGAGAAGGTGCCGCTCCTCGGCGACATTCCCCTCCTCGGCGAGCTCTTCAGCAGCACCAACGACACCACTGCCCGCACCGAACTCCTGGTGTTCATCACGCCGCGGGTGATCCGCGACGCGGAGGATGCGCGGGCGGTGAGCGAGGAACTCCGCTCGCGAATGCGGGCCTTCGCGCCTCCCAAGCCCGCCGCGCAGCCGGAAGAGGGGCCCGGAAAAGCGGAGCCGCCGACGCCGGTGGCCCCGCCCGCGAGCGGCGTGCGTCACGAACCGCCGCCGGTGGATGCGGCGGTCGAAGAAGGAGCGGTGTGAGCGGGACCTTCGCGGGGGGGCTCGCCGGCCTGCTGCTCGGCGCCGCCGTCGGCAGCTTCCTCGCGACGGTGTTCGCGCGCCGCGGAGGGGGGCGTTGCGCCTGGGCCATCGGGCGCTCGCGCTGCGACCGGTGCGGTGCCGGGCTGGCCGTCCGCGACCTCCTGCCGGTGGTGAGCTGGCTCCTGCTTCGGGGGCGCTGCCGCCACTGCGGCGCGCCCATCGCCCTCGCGCATGTCGCCATCGAGGTCGCGGCGGCGGCCATCGGCTTCGCCTCGCTTTTCCTCCTCGGCTGGCCCGCGGGTGCGCCGGCGGCGCTGCTCGGCTGGACCCTCCTGCTGCTGTCGGCGATCGATTTCGAGGACATGCGCCTGCCGGACGCCCTCACCCTGCCGCTGCTCGCGGCCGGGCTGCTGCTCTCCCTCGCGCAGGGCGGGCTCCCGCTCTCCCTCGGCCTGCCCCCGCCGACGGCGGCGCTCGCCGGCGCGGCCGCGGGCGGTCTCGCTCTCGCCGCCCTCGCGTTCCTCTATCGCCGGCTGCGCGGTCGCGAGGGGCTCGGTCTCGGTGATGCGAAGCTGGCCGCCGCCGCCGGCGCCTGGCTGGGGATCGCCGCCCTGCCGCTCTATTTCCTCCTGTCCGGCCTGCTCGGCATCGCCCTCGCGGTGGCGCTCGGGGCGCTGCGCGATCCGGCGCGTCGGATCCCGTTCGGACCGGCCCTCGGCACCGCCCTTTGGCTGCTCTTCGTGACCGGCTAGGAAGGTCCTGCCGGAAGGAGCGCGGATACCCGCGGAAGGAGCCCATGCTGGCGATCGAAGGTCTCCGCAGCGATCTCGTCGGTCCGGTGGATCTCGCCGTGGCGGCCGGCGAATGTGTCACCATCGAGGGGGCCTCGGGCTGCGGCAAGACGCGTTTCCTGCGGGCCATCGTCGATCTCGATCCCAATCGCGGACGGGTCCGGCTCGACGGGCGGCAACGCGAGGCGATGCCGGCCTGGCGCTGGCGGCGTCTCGTCGGGATGGTGCCCGCCGAAAGCGGCTGGTGGGCGGACCGGGTGAGCGAGCATTTCGAGCGGCCGGAAGCTTTGCCGCCGCTCCTGGAGGCCCTGGGCCTGCCGCCGGACAGTCCCGATTGGGAGGTGAGCCGCCTCTCCACCGGCGAGCGGCATCGCCTCGCCATCGCCCGCGCGCTGTGCCTCGAGCCGCGGGCCCTTCTGCTCGACGAGCCCACCGCCAGCCTCGACGCCGCCGCCACGGCACGGGTGGAGGCGCTGCTGCGCCGATTGCTGCGGGCCGGGCGGCCGCTCGTCGTCGTCACGCACGATCCGGCCCAGGCCCGTCGCCTCGGCGCCCGCCGTCTCGCCATGCGGGAAGGACACCTGTCGGCCATGGTGGAGCCGCCGTCGTGAACGGCTATCTCGCGCTCTCCTATCTCGACGTGGCCCTGGCCGCCCTGTTCCTCCTGATCGCCGCTACCGTCTCGCTGCTGGCGCGGCTCGGACTCGAGCGACGGCTGGTGTTCGTCTCCCTGCGCATGGTGGTCCAGCTCGCGCTCGTGGGGCTGCTGCTCAAGGCGCTCTTCACCCTCGCCTCCCCCTGGCTCACGCTGTTCGCCGCGCTTTTCATGCTGGCCATGGCCAGCCGCGAGGTGGGAGCCCGCCAGCAGCGGCCGCTCGCCGGCATCTGGGGCTACGGGCTCGGAGCCACGACCATGATGACGGCGGGCATGCTGATCACCGTCTTCGCCCTCACCCTCCAGATCCGTCCCGATCCCTGGTGGGCGCCCCGCTACGCCCTGCCGCTGTTCGGCATGATCCTGGGCAATACCATGAACGGGGTCGCCCTCGCCCTCGACGGGCTGCACGTGGCGCTGGTGCGGGAGCGGGTCGCCGTCGAGGCGCGGCTCCTCCTGGGCCACACCCGCTTCCGCGCCGTGCAGCCGGTTCTCGTGCGGGCGCTCAGGGCCGGCTTCACCCCCATTCTCAACGCCATGGCGGCCACCGGCGTGATCAGTCTGCCGGGCATGATGACGGGCCAGATCCTGGCCGGCGTCGATCCCCGCGAGGCGGTCAAGTACCAGCTCCTCATCATGTTCCTCATCTCGGGCGCCACCGGGCTCGGGGTGCTGGGCGCGGTCTGGGGCAGCATCCTCCTGCTCACCGACCGCCGCGACCGCCTGCGGCTCGAACGCCTCGCGCCGCCCCGCGAGCGGCTCTGAGGGGGCTCCCGATGACGGGTTGACGCCGAGCGCGCGCCTGTGCCACGCCCGGCGAGGGAGGACGGGTCACACGGGGTGGCGGCATGGCGGAAATCACCGGTCTCGCGGAGGCGGTCTCCGGACTCGTCCGGGACGGCATGTCGCTGGCGCTCGAGGGCTTCACCCATCTCATCCCCCATGCCGCCGGCCACGAGATCATCCGACAGGGGCGGCGCGATCTCACCGTCGTCCGCATGACGCCGGACCTGGTCTACGATCAGCTCATCGGCATGGGCTGCGTGCGCCGACTGGTCTTTTCCTGGGGCGGCAATCCCGGCGTCGGCTCGCTCCACCGCTTCCGCGACGCGGTGGAGAACGGCTGGCCGCACCCGCTCGAGCTCGAGGAGCGCAGCCACGCCGATCTCGCCAACGCCTACGTGGCGGGCGCCTCGGGCCTGCCCTTCGCCGTGCTGCGCGGCTACCGCGGTTCCGACCTGCCGAAATACGGCGACCACATCCGGTTCCTGCGCTGTCCCTTCACCGGCGAGGAGCTGGCGGCGGTGCGCTCGGTTCGTCCCGACGTCGCCATCATCCACGCCCAGAAGGCCGACCGTCGTGGCAACGTGCTGCTGTGGGGGATCGTCGGCGCCCAGAAGGAGGCGGTGCTGGCAGCTCGCCACAGCATCGTCACCGTCGAGGAGATCGTGGACGATCTCGGCGCCTGGCCCAACGCCTGCCTGCTTCCCCATTGGGTGGTGACCGCCGTCTGCCCGGTACCCGGGGGCGCCCATCCCTCCTACGCACAAGGCTACTACCGCCGTGACAACCGTTTCTACCGGGCTTGGGATGCCATCTCCCGGGACCGTGAACGCTTTCGTGCCTGGATGGAGGAGCACGTGCTGGGAACGGAGGATTTCGCGGGCTACCTGCGCTCGGCCGGCCTCGCCCTGCCGCCGGAGAGCGACCGATGAGCGCCGACTTCACGGCGGCCGAGATGATGGCCGTCGCCGCCGCCCGCCTGCTGCCCGACGGCGCCGTCTGCTTCGTCGGCATCGGTCTGCCCGGCACGGCCGCCAATCTCGCCCGGATCACCCACGCCCCGGCGCTCGTGCTGATCTACGAATCGGGTCCGATCGGCGCCAAGCCCGGGGTGCTGCCGCTGTCGATCGGCGACGGCGAGCTGTCGCTGACCGCCGACACGGTGGTGCCGACGCCCGAGATCTTCCGCTACTGGCTGCAGGGCGGCCGCATCGACATCGGCTTTCTCGGCGCCGCCCAGATCGACCGTTTCGCCAACATCAACACCACCGTCATCGGCGACTACCGGCGGCCGAAGGTCCGGCTGCCGGGCGCCGGCGGCGCGCCGGAGATCGCCGCCATGGCCGGGCGTACCCTCATCACGCTGCGCCATGCCCGGCGCGCCTTCGTCGAACGGCTCGACTTCGTGACCACCGTGGGGTTCCTCGAAGGCGGCGACGCGCGCCGCCGGCTCGGGCTGCCGGGCGCCGGCCCCACCCATGTGGTGACGGATCTCTGCATCCTGGAGCCGGATCCCGACACGAAGGAGCTGGTGGTGACCTCGATCCATCCCGGCGTGTCCCGCGAACGGATTTGCGAGGCCACCGGCTGGCCCGTACGGTTCGCCCCAGCGCCCGCGATCACCGCGCCACCGACGGCCGAGGAACTCGAAGCCCTGCGCGATCTCGAGCGGCGGACCGCCCGCGCGCACGGCGACAACGGAGGAGGAAACGCGTGATGGCCGAGGCCTACGTCTGCGATGCGGTGCGGACGCCGATCGGGCGCTTCGGCGGTGCCCTCGCCAGGGTCCGCACCGACGATCTGGCGGCACTGCCGCTCAAGGCCCTGCTGGAGCGCAATCCCGGGCTCGATCCGGCGAGCGTCGGGGACGTGATCCTGGGCTGCGCCAACCAGGCCGGCGAGGACAACCGCAACGTGGCCCGCATGGCGCTCCTTCTGGCCGGGCTGCCGCCCGAGGTGCCGGGACTGACGGTGAACCGTCTCTGCGCGTCGGGTCTCGAGGCGGTGGGCTACGCGGCGCGGGCGATCCGGGCGGGCGAGCTGGAGCTGGCGCTGGCCGGCGGTGTCGAATCCATGACCCGCGCGCCCTTCGTCATGGGCAAGGCGGAGACGCCGTTCCAGCGCAGCGCCGAGATCTTCGACACCACCATCGGCTGGCGGTTCGTCAATCCGCTGATGAAGGCGCAGTACGGCATCGATTCGATGCCCGAGACGGCGGAGAACGTGGCCGAGGAGTTCGACATCCCGCGCACCGATCAGGACGCCTTCGCCTGGCGCAGCCAGATGCGGGCGAAACGGGCGATGGAGGAGGGCTACTTCGCCGAGGAGATCGTGCCGGTCACGATCCCGCAACGCCGCGGTGACCCCCTGGTGGTGGACACCGACGAGCATCCGCGCCCGGATACCACCCTGGAGGCGCTGGCGAAGCTGCGCACCCCCTTCCGCGAACCGGGCACGGTCACCGCCGGCAACGCCTCGGGCGTCAATGACGGGGCCGCGGCGCTGGTGGTGGCGTCCGAAGCGGCGGCCGTACGGGCGGGACTGCGGCCGCGCGCCCGCATCCTCGGCATGGCCACCGCCGGGGTACCACCACGGATCATGGGCATCGGTCCCGTACCCGCGACCCGCAAGCTGCTCGAACGGCTGGGCATGCGGATCGGCGATTTCGACGCCATCGAGCTCAACGAGGCCTTCGCCGCCCAGGCCCTCGCCTGCCTCCGCCAGCTCGGTCTCCCCGACGACGCCGAACACGTGAATCCCAACGGGGGCGCCATCGCCCTCGGTCACCCGCTGGGCATGAGCGGCGCGCGGCTGGTGCTCACCCTTGTCCACCAGCTCGAGCGCACGGGCGGACGGTTCGGGCTCGCCACCCTGTGCATCGGCGTCGGCCAGGGGCTGGCGCTGGCGGTGGAACGGGTCTGAGCAGGGGCCGCGCGGTCGTCCGCGACGCCCGCTGCCCGTCCGGCATCCACCTCCGGGGAGACGGGAAAACGGTCGTTTTCGACCTCCGAGGGAACGGCATCCGCTGTCGTACCGGCCTATGCGCGGACGGCCGCTCGCGGCTTTGCCGGCGCCCGCGCTTCGGTTAGGGTTGAGGAACCGTTAACACGGGAAATGCCGAGGGACCGTTCCTTGTCGGGAGGAAGCGACGCATGGCCTGGCTGTTGCCGACCCGTCCGCATCGCGCATTGCAGATCCGCCGGGCGACCACCAACGACATCGCGCAGATCGCCCGGGTCTATGTCGACAGCTGGCGCGAGACCTACGCCGATCTGCTGCCGCGCTCCTACCTCGACGGTCTTTCCTACGCCACCTTCGAGCAGCACTGGCGGCGCACCTTCATGACCCGGGGCTGGGCCTTCGTCGCCGAGGTCCAGTCCAACATCGTCGGTCTCGCCTCCGGCGGCCGCTCGCGCCAGCCGGATCTGGCGGCCGGCGAACTCTACGTGCTCTACGTGCTGCGTGCCCACCAGCGCCAAGGGATCGGACGCGCCCTGTTCGACGCCTGCCACTACGAGCTCGCCAAGCGCGGCCACGGCAGCATGCTGGTGTGGGTGATGGCGGCCAATCCGGCGCGCGGCTTCTACGAGCATGTGGGCGGCGAGCTGGCGAGCGAGAACGAACTCGAGATCGCCGGCACCAAGGTGCGCGAGGTCGCCTACGTCTGGCCGGAATGACGACCCGCGGGCGCCGCTTCAGACGGTCGGGAGATAGTCCAGCTCGGCGCTCGGGGTCTTGAGGTAGCCCCGCACCCAGACGCCGGCCTCGTCGTACCAGACCTTGCCGGAGCGGCCCCGGTTGGCGACGAACGAGAAGCGCCGCGTCCGCAGCCGCCGGCCGCGCAGCTCGATCTCCTCGACATCGCCGGCGCCGACGAGGAGCGGCGCGAGCTGACCGAGCCAGGTGTCCACGATCTGATCCTGGCGCGCGATCTTCGGGTTCCAGAAGGCGATGTCGGTCATCGCGCCGAGCGGCGCCTTCTGGCGCCCCGCCGGTCCCTCGATGGTGAGCTCCCCGCCTTCGAGCGCGGCCCGCAGGCGCGCCTTCTCGCCGTCGTCGTTGGTGATCCCGCGGGCCTCCACCATCGCCCCGCGCCGCCAGACCTCGGTGATCTCCTGCTCGAACCGGTAAAGGGTGATGAACCCCAGCCTGATCGCCACGTCGACGTTGGTGTGGACCTCGAATTCACCCTCGCCGAGCGTGGTGAAACGCACCTCGTGGACGCCGATCTTCTCGCCCTTGCGGATGATGTCGAAGGCGATGTCGGCCGGCTTCGCGAACGCCGCTAGCGACCCCAGCCCGGGCGCCAGCAGCAGTCCGGCGGCGCCTCCGGTGATGAACGTACGTCGGCTCGCCGTCCCCCTCGTGCGATCCCGCGCCGACATGGTCGACACCCCCGCTTTTCGCCGACCCCGCTAGACGGTCGGCAGGACCCTGAATCCGGGCACTGCCGGATCCGACGTCTCCCTGGTCTCCATCCGCTCCACCCTCGCGAGCGGTGGCCCCCGGCGGCAGGCTTCGAGCATCCTCTCGACATCCGCCCGCGCTCCGGCGAATACCGCCTCGACCGTGCCGTCGCGCCGGTTGCGGACCCAGCCGTCGAGACCGAGGCGTACGGCTTCCGAAACCGTCCACGCCCGGAACCCGACCCCCTGCACGCGGCCATGGATGCGTACGGACACGGCGAGATGTGAGGGCGTCGCGATCATCTGCAATATAATGGGTGTCGGTTCCCTTGCCTAGTCGCCGTGCCGGCGAAAACGAGAGCATGGCACGGAAATTGCCACGGTCTTGCGGGGATGCAACTGTGCCGTTCGCCGCGCCGGGCCGAACCGGGGCCGATGCGTGCCGCAAGCTTACGGCAAGCTTCGTGGAATAGGAGGCGGGCGACGCGAAGGGAGGGCCGATGCGACTGCTGTTCGTGGAAGACGATCCGCACCTGGCGAGTGCGGTGATTCGCAACCTGGAAGCCAGCGGCTTCGCGGTCGACCACGCGCCCACCCGGGCCGATGCCGAGGCCTGCACGCGCGCGGCGCGCTACGATGTGATGGTGCTGGACCTCGGCCTGCCGGACGGCGACGGGCTCGAACTGCTGCGCGGTCTGCGAAACCGGCGCGATCCGCTGCCGGTGATCGTGCTCACGGCGCGCGACGCGGTCGCCGACCGGGTTGCCGGCCTCGAGGCGGGGGCCGACGACTATCTCGTGAAGCCCTTCGCCCACGAGGAGCTGGTCGCCCGTCTGCGGGC
This sequence comes from Alphaproteobacteria bacterium, assembly GCA_027045875.1. Lineage (GTDB taxonomy): Bacteria > Pseudomonadota > Alphaproteobacteria > Geminicoccales > Geminicoccaceae > JALSRW01. The sequence goes on from JALUAG010000044.1 coordinate 40,991, forward strand.
GGTGCTGCGCCGGCCGCGGGAGGATCTCGGCGATGCGGTGCGGTTCGCCAACCTCACCTACCAGCCGTCCGCCGGAACCTTCACCGTCGACGACGGCCGGCCACTCGTGCTGCCGCGCCGCGAGCACATGCTGCTGGCGACGCTGATGCGCAGGCCCGGCCGTGTCGTCACCCGGGGCGTGCTCGAGGAAGCGATCTGGGATTTCGCCCAGGAGATCGAATCCAACGCCCTCGAATCCCATGTTTCGCGTCTCCGGCGCCATCTCAAGGAGGCAGGTGCCGCGGTCGAGATCCGCAGCATCCGTGGCGTGGGCTATCTGCTCCGGGCGGCGACGTCGTGAAACGTCGCCCGTCGCTGGTGCGGACGCTGACCCTGCGCTTCGCGCTGGTGGCCTTTCTCGGCACCAGCGTGGCGACCCTCACCTATGCGCTCTTGAAGCCGGTGGAGCTCGAATACGAGCTCGGCGACATCGCCCGCGAGCTCGTGGCCCGCGTGGTGGTGGGCGAGGACGGTCGGCTCGCCCTCCCCGTCGACCCCGACGGTCCGCTGATCGACTGGCTTCGCCGGGTCAACGCGCTGCACCTCAAGGTCTACGACGGTGCGGACGGGAGGGTGCTGTTCGCCTTCGACCACGATCGCGGCAACTCCGCCAGCGTCGACGCCATCAGCTCCTGGCCGCCGGGTTTCTTCGTGCTCGGCGGGATCACGACGCCGCAACACGAATACGGGTTCATCGACGAGGTCGCCTTCGACGACGGCTCGGTGGTTCGGATCGTGGCCCGACGCGGGTCGCTCGAAGGGCGGGATTATCTCTACTGGATCTTGACCGAACTCCGGATCGAGCTGGGGCCGCTGATCGCCATCGTGGCGCTGGCGGGCACCCTTCTCGCGGTGTTCACGGTGCGACGCGGCCTCGCGCCACTGGCCGCAATCTCGCGCCAAGCGGTCGAGCTGGAGCCCGGCAGCACGCATCGTCTCGACGACCGGTCCGTACCCGAGGAGGTGCTGCCGCTGGTGGAGGCCATGAACCGGGCCCTCGACCGCCTGCAGGACGCTTTCGCCCAGCAGCGCCGGTTCACCGCCGTGGCCGCACACGAGCTGCGGACCCCGCTCGCCGCCCTGCGGGCCCGGCTCGAAGGGCTGCCCGCCGATCTCGACGGGCGGGCGGAGCTTCTCGCCATCATCGAACGCATGGCGCGCCTGGTCGATCAGCTCCTCGCGGTGGCGCGTCTCGAGAGTGGCCAGCTTTCCACCGACGAGCCGCTTGATCTCCGGGAGTTGGTGCGGTCGGTGATCGCCGAGCGGGCACCCCGGGCCTTCGCCGCCGGTCGCGAGCTGGCACTCGAGGCACCCGCGCGGCCGCTGCGCATCCGGGGCAGTCGTGATGCCCTCGAGCGGGCGGTGGGCAACCTCCTCGACAATGCGCTGCGGCATTCGCCGCCAGGCGGCACCGTCGAGGTGAGACTCGGCGAGGACTGTGTGCTCGAGGTCCTCGACCGCGGTCCCGGATTCGGGCGGGTGTCGCCGGACGAGCTGTTCCGTCCCTTCGTGCGGGGATGCAACGGTCCCCGGCATCCCGAGGGGGCGGGCCTCGGCCTCGCCATCGTCCACGACGTGGCCCGGCTCCACGGCGGCGAGGCTTTCGCGCGCCCGCGCCCCGGCGGCGGCGCGGCGGTCGGATTCCGGATCGACCCGAGCCGTCGTCTGGGCGCGTAAGCCTGTCGCAAGGAACGCGCAAGGTTCTCACAACCCGGGCCCTCCATAACCGCTCCGCAAGCCGGAAGTTCCAAAGACGGAGGATCCCATGCGCAAGACCCTTCTTTCCGCCTTCGCCGCCATGACCGCGCTGTCGGCACCCGCCCTCGCGGGGCCGAGGTGCGACGGCACGGGGGACAGGCTGCCCCAGGAGCAGGTCCGTGAGCGGTACGAGCGGCAGGGCTACGAGATCCGGAAGTGGAAGGTCTCGAGCGGCGGCTGCTACGAGTTCTACGGCTACGAAAACGGCAGGAAGGTCGAGGTCTACATCGACCCGTGGACGGGCGAGATCGTGCGCAAGAACGAGGAAGACTGACCGAGCGACGGGCGGCGCCCGGCCGCGGTGGCGTCGCCCGACCCGGTTCCGGCGATCTCCGGCGACCCGCGAAAGGACCATCCCGATGAAGACGCATCTTCCCTCGCACCGGCAGCGGATCCGCGTCTGGGATCCGTTCGTCCGTCTCTTTCACTGGACCGTCGTGGGCGGTGTCCTGCTCGCCTATCTGACGGAGGATTTCCGCAGCCTGCACAAGACCGTCGGCTATGCCGTCCTTGCCGCCGTGCTGCTCCGTCTCGGATGGGGGCTGATCGGCGGCCGCCACGCCCGCTTCGCCGATTTCGTCCGGGGACCGGGCGAGGTGCTGCGCTACGCGCGCGACATCCTGCACGGACGGGAAGAGCGCTACCTCGGCCACAATCCGCTGGGCGGCGTGATGGTGGTGGCCCTGCTGACCACCCTGCTCGTGATCTGCGTCTCGGGCTGGATGACCACGCTCGACATGTTCTGGGGCGAGGATTGGGTCGAGAACCTGCACACCGTCGCCGTCGATCTCCTGGTCTTCGGTCTCGTGCCCGTCCACGTCGCGGGCGTGGTCTTCACGAGCCTGCGCGAGCGTACCAACCTCGTGAAGGCGATGATCACCGGCTACAAGGAGCATGGCGTGGCGGACGGCGGCGCGCGGCTGCCCGCGGGTGGCGCGCGCGCCGGCGATCGGATCTAGCCGAACAGATCGAGCTGTGGGCTGCGTGGCGGTGGCCGGAACAGATCGCAGCGGCCGGGCAGGGAGCGGCTTTCGAGCCCCCACCGGCGGCAGGCGACCCGAAACCGCCGGGCGAGCAGCTCGGCGTAGGGGCCACGGCCGCACATGCGGCGGCCGAACGCCGGATCGTCGAGCCGGCCGCCGCGGCACTGGCGCAGGAGGGCGAGCACACGGAGCCGCCGATCCGGGTAGTGGGCGGTGAGCCAGCCGTCGAACAGTTCCGCGAGATCGTGGGGCAGTCGCAGCAGCACATAGGCCGCGGCGGTGGCGCCGGCGGCCGCCGCCCGCTCCAGGATGCGCTCCATCTCGTGGTCGGTGAGACCGGGGATCACAGGCGCCACCATCACGCCGCAGGGCACGCCGGCCGCCGCCAGCTCGCGGAGGATCTCGAACCGCCGGTGGGGAGCCGCCGCCCGCGGCTCCAGCCGCCGGGCGAGGCGGGGATCGAGAGTGGTGATCGAGACCATCACGCTCGCCAGCCCCTCGGCCGCCATCGGTGCGAGGATGTCGAGATCGCGGAGCACCAGGGCGGATTTGGTGACGATGCCCAGCGGATGGCGGCAGGCGGCGAGGCATTCGAGGATGCGCCTGGTGATCCCCAGTCGCCGCTCGACGGGCTGATAGGCGTCGGTGTTGGTGCCGAGGGCGATCGGCCGGCAGCGGTAGCCGGGGCGGGCCAGCCCCTCGCGCAGCCGTTCGGCGGCGTCGGGCTTGGCGAAGATGCGGGTCTCGAAGTCGAGGCCCGAAGAGAGACCGAGATAGTTGTGGGTCGGCCGCGCGTAGCAATAGACGCAGCCGTGCTCGCACCCGCGATAGGGGTTGATCGACTGTTCGAAGGGCACGTCCGGCGAATCGTTGCGGCTGATGACCGAACGCGCCCGGTCGGTGTAGACCTCGGTGCGCGGCGGCGGGTCACCCGCGAGTTGCTCGAGGCCGCCCCAGCCGTCGTCGACGGCTTCCCGACGCCAGGCCTCGAACCGCCCCACGGGGTTGGCCGGGGCGCCCCGCCCCCTGAGCCGTCCGGCCACCTCGCTCCGACGATCCTCCGTCACCGGCCGCCCTCCGCTTTGCCGCAGGATAGCTTCGGCCTGCCGCGTCACAAGGCCCCGGGGTGCGGATGCCGCCGTGGCGGGGATCCCGATATCGCGTATTGACGGCACCGGCTGTTCGCGTAAAGGTTGTGCTTGTTCGCCGGATTACTCAGCCGGGAGAAGATACCATGCGTGATTCCGGGGGTGGCACCGTTCTCGATCCTCCGGGTGCGGACGAGGTCCTGGCCCTGACCTGGACGGGCTGGGGCGGGGGGCCGCTCCACTGGGGACGCTCGACCATCGGTTACAGTTTCGTCGGACCCGCCGACAGGACGCCGCCGCGGTTCGCCCCCTCCTCCTCGATCAGCTCCCTCGACGCCGCCCAGCAGGCCGCGTTCACGGACGCCATGGCGCAGTGGGAAGCGGTCGCCAACATCGACTTCGTGCCTTACCGGGCGCCCGATCCCGGGCAGGCCGATATCCGCATCGGCTATGCCGACTTTCCGGGCAATTCGGGTCTCGCCGCCGTCACCTGGGTGCTCGCGGATGCGAGTGATCGCGTGCTGCGGGCGGAGATCTGGCTCAACAGCGCCGCCTCCGGCACCGACGATCTGAGCCCCGGGACCTTCGGCTATCTGGCCGCCATGCACGAAGTCGGCCATGCGCTCGGCCTCGGCCATCCTTTCGAGGGCGCCGCCACGCTGCCGCCCGAGCTCGACCAGCGCGGCGTCACCATCATGTCCTACCGCGATCACCCGGGCACCGGGCGCGACGCCGGCAACGCCGGTCGCGAGGCCGAGCCGCGCACGCCGATGCTCTACGACATCGCGGTGATCCAGCAGCGCTACGGCGCCAACATGTCCCATGCCGCCGGCGACGACGTCTATCGCTTTCCGGACGGCATGGCACGGATCCAGACCATCTGGGATGCCGGCGGCGAGGACACCATCGACGCCGGCGAGCAGCGTCTGCCGGTGGTCATCGATCTGCGCGAGGGCGCCTACAGCAGCATCGGTGCGGAGAGCAGCTACGGTGGCGGACGCAACCGCACCGCCGAGGACAACATCGCCATCGCGTTCGGAGCCAAGATCGAGAACGCCATCGGTGGCCGCGGCGACGATCTGCTGGTCGGCAACCATCTCGCCAACCGGCTCGACGGTGGCGCGGGAGCGGACGTCATCACCGGGGGCGGCGGATACGACATCCTGACGGGCGGCAGTGGCGCCGATCTCTTCCGCGACACCCCGGACGGGCTGGCGGGCGACCTCCTGGTCGATTTCTCGGCCGAGGACAGGATCGCCTTCGTCGGCGTGACCCTCGGCGACGATCAGCTGGCGACCGAGGTCGTGGGGGGCCATTCGCGGCTCTCGGTGGACCTCGACGCCGACGGCATCATGGATCTCGCCGTCGAGTTCGGCCGCCTGCTGGCGGGCGAATTCCGGGTCGCCGCCGGCGCCGGCGGGGATGCGGTCGTACGCCTCGGTCCGGCCCCGGCCACGCCGGATCCGCGTCCCGGCCGGGAAGGCAGGGACTGGGTCGGGACCCCGGGAGCGGACAAGCAGCGCGGCACGAAGTACGACGACGTGCTGCGGGGCGAGGGTGGCAACGACCGTCTCTTCGGCAATGGCGGCAACGACTGGCTGGAGGGCGGCGAGGGCAGGGACCGCCTCAACGGCGGCCGCGGCGAGGACGTGCTCCTGGGCGGTCCGGGCGACGACCGCCTCTACGGCAAGAACGGCGACGACCGGCTCGAGGGCGGTCCGGGCGCGGACCGGCTCTACGGCGATCGGGGAGACGACCGGCTGGAGGGCGGCGAGGGCAGGGACCGGCTCTACGGCGGTCGCGGGGACGACTGGCTCGACGGTGGCGAGGGCAGGGACCGGCTCTACGGCAAGGCCGGCGACGATACCCTGATCGGCGGTGCGGGCGACGACCGCCTCTTTGGCGGCAGCGGCCGGGATCTGCTGATGCCCGGACCCGGAGACGACCGCATCCACGGCGGCGGCGGGCGCGACACCCTCCGGGTCGAGGGCGACAGCGCCGATTTCTCCCTGGTCCGTCGGGGCAAGATCTGGATCCTCGAGGACCTGCGTCCGGAGGACGGCGACGCCGGCCGCGACCGCATCAAGGCGGTGGAGGTGCTCCAGTTCGACGACCTCCAGCTCGACATCTCGGGATCGAGGCCGAAGCCGATCGACGGGGGCGGTAGCGGGTTCGCCGGGCTCGAGCTCGCGAACCTGGTGCCCGACGGGGATCACCCGCCGGTCGTCTGACGCGCCCTCCCCCGTTTGACGCGGCGGAAACTCTGGCCCACCATCGCCGCGTCGTGAGGGGGAGGAGGAGATGAGCGCCCGGAACTTCCTGCCGCAGTCGAGCATGGACACGCCGCGCTTCGCCGGCGTCGCCACCTTCATGCGCCTGCCGCATCTCACCCTCGAGGAGGCGGCGGAGGTGGAGATCGGCCTCGTCGGCGTGCCCTGGGACGGGGGCACCACCAACCGTGCGGGGGCGCGCCACGGACCGCGGCAGCTGCGCGACTTCTCGACCATGATCCGCATGCTCAACCAGGCAACGGGCGTGCGTCCCTTTCACACCGCACGCTGCGCCGATCTCGGCGACGCCCCCGTCAATCCCGCCGATGTCGCCGACACCCTGACCCGCGTCGCGGACTTCTTCGGCAGGCTGCGGGCCGCGGGCATCCTGCCGCTCACCGCCGGCGGCGATCACCTCATCTCGCTGCCCGTGCTGCGCGGGCTGGTCGGCGACAGCGGGCCGGTGGCGATGATCCATTTCGACGCCCACACCGATTTCTACGATTCCTACTTCGGCGGGTTCCGCTTCACCCACGGCACCCCCTTCCGGCGGGCGGCGGAGGAGGGCCTGCTCGACACCTCGCGGGTGGTGCAGATCGGCATCCGCGGCACCGCCTACGACGGCGAGGACGTGGAATGGGCCCGTGCCCACGGGGTGCGGATCGTGATGATCGAGGAGCTGATGGACCGCGGCCCCGAGGAGGTGATGGCCGAGGCCCGGGCGATCGTCGGCGACCACCCATGCTATGTGAGCTTCGACATCGACGCCATCGACCCTTCGCAGGCACCCGGCACCGGCACGCCGGAAATCGGTGGTCTCACCACCCATCAGGCGCAGCGCATGATCCGCAGACTGCAGGGGCTGCGTCTGATCGGCGCCGATCTCGTGGAGGTGAGCCCGCCCTTCGATCCCTCGGGCATGACCGCCTGGGTGGGGGTCAATCTCATGTTCGAGCTCCTATGCGTGCTCGCCGATTCGGTCGCCCGCCACCGTCCCCGAGGGAGCGGACCGCGGCGCTGAGGCGACTCGCCGGCGCCGGCGCGCCGGTCTATATCCCTGTCGCAGGAAACCCCACGAGCCCGCAGAGGCGACATCATGGCCACCGTCCGACTTCCCGATCTCGAGGCTCAGATGCACAGGCTCGGCCGCGCGGCCCGCGAGGCGGCGCGCGCCATGGCCGCGGCGCCGCGCAGCGCCAAGGACCGGGCCCTCGAGGCCGGTGCCCGGGCCCTGCGGGAGCGCTGCGGGGAGATCCTCGAGGCCAACGCGCGGGACATGGCGGCGGCCCGCGACAAGGGGCTCTCGGGGGCCATGCTCGACCGTCTCGAGCTCGATCCGCGGCGGGTCGAGGCGATGGCCGCGGGGCTCGAGGCGATCGCCGGGCTCGAGGACCCGGTGGGCACCGAGCTCGCCCGCTGGCGGCGCCCCAACGGCCTCGACATCGCCCGCGTGCGCGTGCCCCTGGGCGTCGTCGGCATCATCTACGAGAGCCGTCCCAACGTCACCGCCGATGCCGGCGCGCTGTGTCTCAAGGCGGGCAATGCGGCGATCCTGCGCGGCGGCTCGGAGAGTTTCCATTCGAGCCGTCTCATACTCGACTGCCTGCGGCAGGGGATCACCGAGGCGGGCCTGCCCGAGGCGGCGCTGCAGTCGCTGCCGACCACCGACCGCGCCGCCGTCGGCATCATGCTCGGCATGCACGAACACATCGACGTCATCGTGCCGCGGGGCGGCCGCTCGCTGATCGAACGGGTCTACGCCGAGAGCCGGATCCCGGTGCTCGCCCATCTCGACGGCCTCTGCCACCTCTACCTGCACGAGGCGGCGGATCCGGCGATGGCGGTGGAGATCGCCCTCAACGCCAAGATGCGGCGGACCGGCATCTGTGGTGCCGCCGAAACGCTGCTCTGCGATCGCGTAGCCGCCGAACGGCTCCTGCCGCCGGTGCTGGATGCCCTGATCGCCGCCGGCTGCGAGATCCGCGGCGACGAGGAGGTGTGCCGGATGGAGCCGCGGGCGGTGCCGGCCACCGAGGAGGACTGGCGGACCGAATATCTCGACGCCATCCTGTCGGTGAGGCTGGTCGGCGGTCTCGAGGAGGCGATCGCGCACATCGACGCCTACGGTTCCCACCACACCGACAGCATCGTCACCGAGGACCGGGCGGCGGCGGAGGCGTTCCTGGCCCGGGTCGACAGCGCCATCGTGATGCACAATGCCTCGACCCAGTTCGCCGACGGCGGCGAGTTCGGCATGGGGGCCGAGATCGGGATCTCGACCGGGCGCCTGCACGCCCGTGGGCCGGTCGGCGTCGAGCAGCTCACCACCTTCAAATACCTGGTGCGGGGAACCGGTCAGACGCGGCCGAAATAGGGGGCGGGGCCTTCCCGTCAGGCGGGTGCGGCTTCCACGGGCGCGTATCCCAGGAGCTCCAGGGTGGCATGGTAGTCGGGGATCCTCTCGACGGCGGCGAGGAGGTCGAGATCGAACGGCCGGCGCTCGAGCTCGCATATGAGGCCCCGGCCCCGGCCGTAGTCCGGGGAATCGCCGGTGATCCGGGTCCAGCCCACCTGCTTTTCCGGAAAGGCCGGATCGAAGGGGAGCTCCAGTGCCTCGCAGATGCGTCGCATGACGGCGGGGGGATCGGCGCAGAAGTCCTCGTAGCGAACGAAGCCGATCTCGCGGGCGAGCTCCGCGAAACGGCGGCAGCCGGCCATGAAACGGTCGGGCGGAAGGTCCGCGATGGAAGGGACTTCGAGGCAGCTCAGCCACTGGTCGAAGGGATGGCGCACGGTGGCGAAGCGGATCAGTTCGAAGCGGTGTTCCAGGATCTCGGCCAGGAGGGAGCGACCGGGCGGATCGGAGACCAGCGGCACCCCCATGAAATCGAGCTGCGACCAGTCGCGCAGCACGAGGGCGAGGCCCCGCCGGCGGGCACGGGCCTCGATCAGCGTCAACGCCTCGTCGAAGGGAAGCGAGCCCCGCTCGCGCATCGCGAGGATGTCGCGGGGTTCCACGAGACCGAACCAGTCCATGGCCTGTCCGAGTGGATTGAAGACGTCGGTGCCGCGGGGATGGATCTCGCTCAGGAGCGCGATGCCGTCCATGCAGGCGAGGGAACGGCCGATGACGGTGCCGCCGCTGCGCGCGAGGTTGTGGAGAATGCGAAGCCGTGGCCTACTGTCGCCGTCTCCTTGCGTGCCTTCGGTCGGAATGCCCATGCGACGCCTTCCCGATGTTGCCGTCCGCTCCGGTGTAGTCCGACACGGTTAAGATGCGCTTAACGGGGGTCGCGGCGATCATGGCGGACATGTGTCGATGAGCGCCCTGAGCTGGCCGCGGCGGCCGCCCCGCGGACGTCTTCTCCTGCCGCTGCCCGAGCCCGGGCCGGCCCCCGCCGTCTCTCCCGGCCGGCGCATCGGCCTTCTGGGCGGCTCCTTCAATCCCGCCCACGAGGGCCATCTCTACATCAGCCTCCAGGCCCTGCGACGCCTGCGTCTCGACGAGATCTGGTGGCTGGTCTCGCCGCGCAACCCGCTCAAGGCGCCGGCCGAGCTCGCGCCGCTCGCGGAACGTCTCGAGCGGGCATGTCGCGTCGCCCGCCATCCCCGCATCCGGGTGCTCGATCTCGAAGCCCGCTTCGGCACCCTCTACACCGTCGACACCCTGCGACGCCTCCGGGGCATGCGCGGCCACCGCTTCGTCTGGCTGATCGGCGCCGACAATCTCGCCCAGCTCCCCCGCTGGCGGCACTGGCGGCGCATCTTCCGCCTCGTGCCCATTGCCGTGTTCGAGCGGAAATCCTATTCTTATGGTGCGCTGGCGGGACAGGTCGCACACTGTTTCGCCGCGGCGCGGCTGGCCGAGGAACGGGCGTTCGCGCTCGCCGATCTCGCGCCGCCGCGTTGGGTGTTCATGCGTCTGCGGCCGCATCCGGCCTCGGCGACCGCCATTCGCCGGGCCGGCGGCTGGCCGCAGCACGCGGACAGGGAGTGAAAGCCATAACGGCCGACGGAAGATCGTCCGCCGCCCCGCGGGACCTGCTGCGGATCGTCCTCGACAGTCTCGACGCCGACAAGGCCATCGACGCAGCGGTCATCGAGCTGCACGGAAAGACCACCATCGCCGATTTCATGGTCGTCGCCACCGGCACCTCCCGTCGCCACATCCTGGCGATGGCGGAGAAGCTGCGCGAGCGCCTCAAGGAGGCCGGTTTCGGCGCCGTCGAGGCGGAGGGGCTCGAGGAGGCGAGCTGGGTCCTGCTCGATGCGGGCGATGTGATCGTACATCTGTTCCGCGCGGAAACGCGCGCCCTCTACGATATCGAACGGCTCTGGTCGGTGGCCCCGCCGCAGCGGGCGGCCACCGGCGCCTCGCGCTGAGACGCCTTGCGGATCCGGGTCCTGGCCGCGGGTCGCAGCCGCGATTCCTCCATCGACGCCCTCGTGGCCCGCTATCTCGCGCGCCTGCCCTGGCAGGTCGAGTTGCGCGAGATCGAGGTCCGGGGATGCGATGATGCCGCCGGGCGTCGGCGGGCCGAGGGCGACCGCCTGCTGGCCGCGGTGCCCGCCGGAGCGACGGTGGTGGTCCTCGACGGGGGTGGCGAGCAGGTCACCAGCGAGGCTTTCGCCGCCCGCCTCGAAGCGCTGTCGGCGCGCGGCCGCGGCCCGCTCCTGTTCGTGATCGGCGGGGCGGACGGGCTGGATCCACGGCTCGTCGCACGGGCCGACTGGGTCCTGTCGCTGGGGCGCATGATCTGGCCCCATCTCCTCGTGCGGGTGATGCTCGCCGAACAGCTCTTCCGGGCGGCCTGCATCATCCGCGGTCATCCCTACCACCGCGGGGACCGGGCGGGCTGGCGGCGTTGACCGGTTTGGCCTAGAGCGGGACCCGCAGGAGGAGGCGCCCGATGCGTGATTTCCAGTTGCCCGGTCGCTCCACCGCCTATGCGCGCGGAGGCATGGCCGCCACCTCGCATCCCCTGGCCACCATGGCCGCCCTCGACATGCTGCGGGCGGGCGGCAACGCCGTCGACGGGGCGATCGCCGCCGCCGCCGTCCAGGCGGTGGTGGAGCCCCAGTCGACGGGCATCGGCGGCGACTGCTTCGCCCTCTTCGCCCCGGCCTCGGGCGGGGTGGTGGCGGTCAACGGCTCGGGCTGGGCGCCCGCGGCGGCGACGGTCGAGCGGTTGCGGGACCTCGGGGTGGAGGCGCTGACCGCGGGCAGCGTCCACAGCGTCACCGTGCCCGGCGCCGTCGCCGCCTGGGATCTGCTGCTGCGCGAGCACGGCCGGCTCGATCTCGCGACCGTGCTCGCGCCGGCGATCAATCACGCCGGCGAGGGTTTTCCCGTCACACCGCGGGTGGCCTTCGACTGGAACCGGCTGCAGGAACGGCTCTTGGCCGACGAGGCCGCGCGCCGCATCTACCTGCCCGGCGGCCGCGCCCCCGAATGTGGCCGGGTGATGCGCTTTCCGGCCCTCGCCCGCACGCTCGGGAAGATCGCCGAAGGCGGCGCCGAGGTCTTCTATCGCGGCGAGCCGGCGGCGCGCATGGTGGCGAGCCTCGAGGCGCTGGGCGGCCTCCACGAGCCCGCCGACTTCGCCGAATTCGCGGCCGAGTTCGTGGAGCCGGTACACGGCACCTATCGCGACCTGCGGATCTACCAGTGCCCGCCCAACGGCCAGGGGCTGATCACCCTCCTGATGCTCAACATCCTGGAGGATTTCGATCTCGCCGCCCTCGATCCCCACGGTGCCGAGCGCTTCCATCTCGAGGCCGAGGCCACCCGCCTCGCCTTCCGCGACCGCGACGCCTTCCTGGCCGATCCACGGCAGGTCCGGGTGCCGGTGCGCGAGCTCCTGGACAAGGCCTACGCGGCGCGGCTGCGTCGGCTGATCGACCCCGAACGCCGGCTCGCCGGGCTGCCGCCGCCGCTTCTGCGCGGCGAAGGCAACACCGTCTACATCGCGGTGGTGGACGGCGAGCGCAACGCCTGCTCCCTCATCGCCTCCCTGTACGACGGCTTCGGCTCCGGCCTCGTCTGCCCCGAGACGGGGGTGCTGTTCCACTGCCGCGGGCGCGCCTTCCGTCTCGATCCCGATCACCCGAACGCCATCGCCCCGCGCAAGCGTCCCATGCACACCATCATTCCCGGCCTCGCCTTCCGGGGCGGCGAGCTCTGGGCCTGTTTCGGGGTCATGGGTGCCGACTACCAGCCGGTCGGCCACGTCCATCTGCTCACCAACCTCGTGGACTACGGAATGGATCCGCAGGAGGCGCTCGATTCGCCGCGGGTCATGGCCTATCCGGGCGATCTCCTGGTGGAGCGCGGCGTGGCGCCGGCGGTGCGCGAGGCGCTGGCGGCCAAAGGCCACCGGGTGGTGGAGGCCGCGGAACCCCTGGGTGGGGGACAGTGCATCCTTCTCGATCACCGGCGCGGCGTGCTCGTGGGCGGCTCCGATCCGAGGAAGGACGGCGTCGCCCTCGGGCTCTGAGGGGCCGGCTTGACGGGCTCCGCCGCGGCGCCTAGATGGAGGGCGCTTTCGGGGCGCATAGCTCAGTTGGTAGAGCAGCTGACTCTTAATCAGCGGGTCCCAGGTTCGAGTCCTGGTGCGCCCACCAGATCAATGACTTGGCCTAGCGTTTCCGACGTTTCCGACTTCCGTTCCGGCCCCGTTCTCCCATATCGGTCGTGTCTCGTGTTGCTGTTGCGCGACACCGCTATGGCGAACCCGCTACAGCATTATGGCGAATCCGGATAGGACGCTATCCCTCGCTTGAAGACCACCCACGGTTGCATTGCACGTAGCTCGAACGCCGATCGAGGGGCGTTCGGGCTGGCGTCGGCGGTGGTGTGGCGCGACGGATAAGAAGGAGGGTCGCGACAGACAAGCGGCCGCGCTGCGGCTAGGATAAGTATCCGTGGTGGGTGGGATATTACTCTGAAACGTTCACATAACTTGGTGGTTTGTCGCCACTTCCGGTTGTGTGCGGGCTACCCTAAGCGGCAAAAGATCGCGCGTTATTAGCGCTTTGAACGTCGATTGTGACCGCGTTCCGCGACGCTCACGGCCCCGGCCCTCTCTGGATCTCGACGAACCCGGCCTTCTTGAGCACCGCCCGCGGGTTCTGGCCGTCGGCTACGCGTGCCACGAACATGCGGCTACGCAGCGCGGCGAGCGCCGAGCGGCTGGGCAGCGCCTCGGCCGGCCGCTTGCGGGCTTTGCGCTGTAGCACCTTTGCTTCCACTCCGTCGGCTCTGGCGTCCCGCAGCGCCGGCCAGAGGTCGGTCTTGAGCTGCGTGCAGGCTACCAGCCGGTCCGCACCACCACGGCGCCAGTTGGGCTGGTCGAAGGTCTGCTCGCCGCCGTCGTCTGGATCGAGGAACCGCCACAGGAAGCGCGCGGCCGCCCGGTCGGTGGCCGGGATGGCGATGAGCACGCGGTGAGGGGTCCAGGTAATAGCGAGATCCCCGCCCGTCGGGCGAGCCAGTGTTTCAAAAGCTGTACTTCTGTGTCCGTTATGTCTCTATTAATAGCGAGCAACGCGAATGCGTAGGAAATATTGCCACCAGAACCGTCGCTCCTGAAACGCGGTTTTGATGCCACGGCGCCGGATATTTCAGGGACGACAATGTTGCTATATTTTGCGCTATTTATGAATCTGTCTATCGTTACACCATCCGATACCTTCCCTAAATCCGCCGGCATGGAGGTGACGTCCGGATTCTTGGTGGGTCGGCAGCGATGCGGGGCCATGGCGTGCCGCGGTGCTGGTGGCGGAGGCCGTTCGGCCGGGTTTCGTCCGTTTTTTCGGACCGTCTTCCGGCTTGCGCCGGGAAACGGGCGGATTCCGCCCGCGACGGTCAGGTCGCGTGTTGGAGCAGGGTGACCGCCCGCGACCTGACCCCCCGGGGCGGAGTCCGTTCGCGGTTCGCCAGAAACACCGAAAACGGCCGCGAGATCCCCCAAGGCCAAGGCAAAACCCGCGACACGCCCCCTCCCGCGCTCCCGAAACGCTGCTTCTCATAAACGGATCGATGTCGCGCCCTTACGGGAAGATCTCAAGATCAATCGCACCCTTGAACTCTCCGAGCAGCGAAGTCATGACCAACTTGTTGTCACCCCAGATCAGTCGGTTGCGGAACTCGTCCCGGTGGGGTTTCTTTTCGTCGAACAGTGACCCTTGTGCTTGGGCGCGGGAGCGCGGTTCATCGATGGTCTCGATCTTCTGAAGTGGCGAGACCTCCCCGTAACCCCTTGCCCGTGGCGTCGAGGCGTGATTCGAGGGTGGCGGCGGGACGGAGGAGCGTGGGATGCGCCGGGAGCTCGAGGATCAGAGGGATTTCGCGGAGGCGTTCCTGCCGG
>JALUAG010000045.1 GCA_027045875.1 Alphaproteobacteria bacterium
ATCTTCCCCACCAACCGCGAGCCGGTGCGCGGCTTCGTCGATCGCATCCGCGCGCTCCAGGGGCGGGGCCGCATCCTTTCGATCTCCCTCGTCCACGGCTTTCCCGCTGCCGACGTGCCGGAGCTCGGCACCCGGGTGCTGGTGGTGACCGATGACGCCCGGGCGGAGGGGGACGCCCTCGCCGAACGGCTGGGGCGGGAGGTGTTCGCCATGCGCGGGCGCACCCGCATGCCGGTGGCCGAGGTGGAGACCGCCGTCGCGCGTGCCCGGGCCCGGTCCGCGGGCGACGGTCCGCTGGTGCTGGCCGACATCTGGGACAATCCGGGGGGCGGCACCCCGGGCGACAACACGGTGCTCCTGCGGGCGCTCATCGAGGCCGGCATCGAGAGCATCGGCGCCGCCCTCCTGTGGGATCCGCAGGCGGCCGCCCTGGCCCATGCGGCGGGCGCCGGCACCCGCCTCGAGATGCGCATCGGCGGCAAGACCCACCACACCAGCGGCACGCCCATCGACGGGCTGTTCGAGATCCGTGCCCTCGCCGATCCGGGCTGGCAGTCCTTCCGGGCGAGCCGGGTCACCCTCGGCCGCTGCGCCGCGCTGCGCCTCGTCGGCACCGAGATCGACATCCTGGTCGGCAGCAACCGCACCCAGGTGTTCGAGCCCGACCTGTTCACCAACCTCGGCGTCGATCCGGCCGCCAAGGCGGTGCTGGTGGTGAAGTCCACCAACCATTTCTACGCCGGCTTCCGCCCCCTCGCCTCGGAGATCCTGCACGTCGGGGTTCCGGGCTGCTATCCGAGCCGGCCCGAGACCGCGGGCTACCGCCGCCTCGCAAGGCCCATCTGGCCGCTCGTGGAGGATCCCTTCGCCGAGGAGGGAGCGGGCGGCGCGTCTTGACAGCGCCCAGCCGCCGCCCGAGTTCCCCGGCCATGAGCGACGAGCGCAGGCGTGCGTGCGCGGCGGACGGCCACCGGCCCCTCGACCGGCGGCTGTGCGTGGCGCCGATGATGGACTGGACCGACCGCCACTGCCGCTACTTCCACCGGCAGCTGGCGCCGCACGCCCTCCTCTACACCGAGATGATCACCGCCGCCGCCATTCGCCACGGCGACCGCGAGCGGCTTTTGGGCTTCGATCCGGCGGAGCGGCCGCTGGCCCTCCAGCTCGGCGGCAGCGATCCCGCGGAGCTCGCCTTCGCGGCCCGCATCGGCGAGGCCTTCGGCTACGACGAGATCGATCTCAACTGCGGCTGCCCCTCTCCGCGGGTCAGGAAGGGCGCCTTCGGCGCCGCCCTGATGGCCGAGCCCGAGCGGGTCGCTGCCTGCATCGAGGCGATGCGGGCCGCCACCCGCCTTCCGGTCACCGTCAAATGCCGCATCGGCATCGACGACTGCGACGACTATCCGTTCCTCCGGCGCTTCGTCGAGCTGGTGGCGGCGGCCGGCTGCCGGGTGTTCGTGGTCCATGCCCGCAAGGCCTGGCTCGAGGGCCTGAGCCCCAAGGAAAACCGGGAGATCCCGCCGCTGCGTCACGATCTCCTGCGGCGGCTCGCGGCGGAGCGGCCGGATCTCCTGTTCGTCGCCAACGGCGGCATCCGCACCCCGGCCGAGGTGCGGGACCATCTCGCCCATGTGGCGGGGGTGATGATCGGCCGCGAGGCCTACCAGAACCCCTGGCGCCTCGCCGAGCTCGATCGCGCCCTCTTCGGCCCCGGCGCGCCCGTCTCGCGCCACGAGGTGGTCGAGCGGATGGCGGCCTATGCCGAGCGGCAGGCGGCCCGCGGCGTGCCGCTCAAGGCCATCGCCCGCCACATGCTGGGGCTGTTCAACGGCCTGCCCGGCGCCCGTGCCTGGCGGCGCTCCCTGGGCGAGGGCATGATCCGTCCAGAGGCCGGCCCCGATCTCCTCCTTCGAGCCGCCTCCCGGGTACGCCTCCCCGACGCGCCGTCGCCCGAATTAACCCCCTGTTAACCCGGCGTCGGTCCACTGGTGGCGATGTTCACCGCGGATGTCGGAAGGATGGACCCACGCGCGCTGCGCCTGCGCCGCACCCTCGCGAGGCTGGCGGCCGACCGCCGTGGCTCGAACGCGGTCGAATACGCCCTCCTCGCCGCCATGGTGGCGATCACCGCCATCACCGGGGTCGTCGCCTTCGCGGATTCGAGCGTGCAGATGTGGAGCGAGCTCAGCGGCACCATCGTCGATGCGTTGAACTGAGGGTCTCGACGCGCAGGAGCGCGGGGCGCGGGTGTCAGCGGAAGGCCGGCTCGTCGAAGCTGCGGAGCTTGCGCGAATGGAGCCGTTCGGAGCCCTGTTCGCGCAGGAGACGGACGGCCTCGATGCCCACCAGCAGATGCTGTTCCACCCGCTCCCGGTAGAACCGGGTGGCCATGCCCCTGAGCTTGAGCTCGCCGTGGAGCGGCTTGTCGGAGACGCAGAGAAGGGTGCCGTAGGGCACGCGGAAGCGCAGCCCGTTGGCGGCCACGGTGGCGCTCTCCATGTCGACGGCGATCGCCCGCGCCTGGTTGAGGCGCTCGTAGAGCTCGCCGTAGCGCAGCTCCCAGTTGCGATTGGCGGTGGTGGCCACCGTGCCCGTGCGCATGCGGGTCTTGAGATCGAGACCGGACAGGCCGGTGATGCGCGCCACCGCCTCCTGGAGGGCGATCTGCACCTCGGCGATGGGCGGTACCGGCACGAACAGCGGCACCTCCTGGTCGAGCACCCCGTCCTCCCGCACGTAGCCGTGGGAGAGCACGTAGTCGCCGAGCTGCTGGCTGCGCCGCAGCCCGGCGCAGTGGCCGA
This sequence comes from Alphaproteobacteria bacterium, assembly GCA_027045875.1. Taxonomy (GTDB): domain Bacteria; phylum Pseudomonadota; class Alphaproteobacteria; order Geminicoccales; family Geminicoccaceae; genus JALSRW01. The sequence continues at coordinate 2,802 of JALUAG010000045.1, forward strand.
GGATGAGCCAGCAATGGGGGCGCAGCACCGCCAGATGGTCGGTGATGGTGCGGGCGTTGCTGGGGCCGACCCCGATGTTGACGAGGGTGATGCCGCGATGGTCGGGCCGGGTCAGGTGATAGGCCGGCATCTGCGGCAGGTGGGCGGGCGGATCGCCCTCGTCCGCCGGCCGGTGGAAGCGGGGATTGGTGGTGATGACGTCGCCCGGGGTGACGAGGCGGTCGTACTCCCGCCCCTCGGCGATCTCCCGCCGGGCGAGCTCGAGGAAATGGTCGCAGTAGCGCTGATAGTTGGTGAGCAGGATGTAGCGCTGGAAGTGCTCGGGGCTCGTGCCGGTGTAATGGGCCAGCCGGTCGAGGCTGTAGTCGACCCGTTCGGCGGTGAAGAGGGCGAGCGGCCGCGGCTCGTCCGGCCCGCCGCGCCAGGTCCCGTTGGCGATGGAATCGTCGGTGCGGGCGAGGTCGGGCATCGGAAAGAGATGCTGCACCCGGTGGAGTCGTTCGGGCGGCACCCGGGCGGTAACCGCCTCCACCACGAAGGGCAGCGGGATGGGCCGGCGACTGACGCCCACCACCACCGGGACCCCGTGGTTCTTCATCAGGAGCCCGATCTGGGTGCGGTAGTAGTCGGCGAAGAGATCGGGCCGCGTCACCGTGGTGCCGTAGACCCCCGGATCGTGCAACACGCCATAGGCGAGACGCCCGTCGAGATTGAGATCGGCCGCCGTGACGCGGATCCCGACGAAGGGGTAGAAGGCATCGATGCGGCCCGGTTCGCGTCCGCGCTCGAGATAGGCTGCGAAGGCCGCCCGCAGACGGCCGACGGCCGCCTCGTAGAGGCTCGTGATGCGGGCGACGGCGGCGTCCGC
>JALUAG010000046.1 GCA_027045875.1 Alphaproteobacteria bacterium
GTCGCGGGCGGCGGGGGCGGTGGGGGCGGCCATCTCAGTGCACCTCGATGCGCGGCGTCTGCAGCAGCCGCTTCATGTCGAAGAAGCGCCACATCAGGAGCGCGAGGGCGATGCCCAGCAGCACCAGCATCAGGGCGAGGGCGGCGCCGTAGGCGTACTGGCCGCTCTCGAAGGCCCGCTTGTAGACGTAGAGGGCGTAGACGGTGGTGTCGTAGAAGGGGCCGCCGTCGGTAATCAGCCAGATGTACTCGAAGGACACCAGCAGCGACAGGGTCTGGTAGACGGTGATGAAGGAGAGGGGCCAGCGGATCGCTGGCAGGGTGATGTGGCGGACGATGGCGAGGCCGCCGGCGCCGTCCACCCGGGCGGCGTGGAAGAGGTGTTCGGGGATGGCGCGGATGGCGCTCGTGAAGATGATCATGCCCATCGAGGCGCCGATGAAGCCGTTGGCGAGGATGATGAGCAGCAGCGGGTGGTCGTTCATGAGATCCACGGGGCCGGTGCCCGTGGTGTGGATCAGGATCTGATTGAGGAGCCCGCGCTCGTTGGGATCGATGGCCCAGGCCCAGAGCAGGGCGTAGATCACCGAGGGGCTCATCCGCGGCAGCAGCCACACCGAACGGAAGAAGCCGCCCACCCGCTCGGGCACCGCGGTGGTCACCAGCGCCAGCAGCAGGCCGAAGGTGACGTTGAAGATGGCGAGGGTCCCGAGCACGTACATGAAGGTGACGGCCAGGGTCTGGGCGAGCCGCCGGTCGCGGGTGAACATGCGCTCGAAATTGGCGGTGGTGAGCTCGTTGATGGTGAGCGTGCGGCCCATGTCGGTGAAGGCCACGAAGACGTCGACGATCACCGGGGCGATGAAGAAGAAGAAGAGGAGAATGCAGGCCGGACCGAGGAACAGGATCGCGTTGATGCGCTGCCGCTGGCGGCTGGTCGCCCCGTATCCTGCCATGTCGCGAATGCTCCGGGGAAGGGGCGGGCGGCGCCGCCGCCGCCCGCGCCGATACCGTCCCGATCAGTCGAGGAGGATCACCTCGTCCCCGAGCTCGCTCTCCAGCTCGTCGAGGACGAAGGCGGTCGCCTCCTTGGGATCCAGCCGGCCGGTCTCCACCGCCTGGATGCCCTTGTAGATGATGGCGTTGAACTGCCCCACCTTGGCGTGGTTGGGCATGAAGGTGGCGTACTCGAGCATCGGTGCCGCCGCCCGCAGCGCCCAGCCCTCGTTGACGAACTCGGGCAGGCCGAGCTGGCTGTACTTGATCGGCAGATGGGCGGTGGTCACCGCGTGCAGGGTGTTGAGGTAGGGCTGGCTCGCGAGGCCGATCAGATAGGCGGCGAGCTCGGGATACTCGGACTTGGGCGACACCACGTAGATGATGGGATGCGACAGGTTGGCCGGCTCGCCTCCCTTCTTCTCCGGCGGGCTGTGGATCCAGCCGATGGCCCGGAAATAGTCCTCGGGACCCTCGAGGCCGCGAGCCTTCATCTGAGCCGGCACGTTCCAGATGCCGTGGAACTTGAGGAAGGCGGTGCGCTCGGTGCGGAAGGCGGCGTGCACCGAATCCCAGGACCAGGAGGTCATGTTGGCCGGGATGACGCCGGCGTCGACGCTGTACTTGAGCCAGTCGTAGAAGGCGTTGAGGGCGGAACGGCTGGCCTGCAGCTTGCCCTTCTCCTCGTCGTAGGGATCGAAACCGAAGCTCGCCATCATCATCTGGAAGTCGGGGCCGACGTTGGGCCGGTGCACCATGCCGTACTTGGCCACCCCGGCGTCCACCACCTCCTTGGCGAGATCGGTGAGATCGTAGATGGTGAACTCGCCGCGCTCCACCATCCCCGGCAGCCCCTCGATGAACTCCTCGGACTTGCCGATCTTCCGCAGCATCTCCTTGTCGTAGAAGAACATGCGGATCTCGGTGTCCTGCGGGATGCCGTAGCGGGCGCCCTTGTATTCCACCGACTTCCACAGCGACGGGATCATGTCGGCGTAGAACTCGGGATTGGCCGCGATGTGCTCCTCGAGGTTCATCGCGTAGCCGGCCTCGACGAAGGCGCCGATCCATTCGTGGGCGGCGACATAGAGATCCGGCCCCTTGTCCACCGCGAAGGCCTTCATCAGATCGAGAGCGTCGGCGTCGAAGCCCTTGGCGTTGTTCTCGAACAGGTCGATCTTCACCCGCACCTCGGAGCCCGAAGCCGCCAGCATGCGGTTGAGCTGCTCGGCGGCGGTGATGATGTTGCCGCCTCGCAGCGGGCCGGAACGGTCGGCCCGGCTCCAGACCTTGAGGGTGATCTCCTGCGCCGAAAGCGGCTCGGGGGCCGCCGTGCCGATGGCGACGAGCGCCGCCGCAGCCACCATGGTGCTCCTGATGTTCATCGGATCCTCCCTGGAATCGCGGATGCGTTCCCTTGCGTGCCGGTCCGCCGCCCCCCGGACGGCGCCTTCGCTGGAACGCGAAGTGCAACCGGGCGCGACCATGGAATACACATTCCATGAGCTCTGTAAAGGCCGCTCAGACGCCCGCGCCCTGCCCCCGGAAGATACGGTAGGCGGCCCGGGCGGTGGCCAGCAGCACCCCCTCCGCACACTCGGCCCGCAGCTCCATGCTGGCGTGGGCGACCGTGCCCCCGAGATAGTCCAGCCGGCCCGTCGCCACCGCCCGTCCGGCCTCGAGGCCGCGCACGAAATTGGCGGCCAGACTGATGGTCGCGATCCGCGCCGCGTCCGGCGCCTGCGCCAGCACCGCGAGCCCGCCCGCGGTGTCGAGCAGGGTCAGGGTCACGCCGCCGTGGCCGAAACCGTACTGGGAGAGATGCTGCTCGCCGATGTCGAGCTCCACCCGCACGGCGAGATCGGGCTCGAGATAGGAGTGGTAGCCCACGAGCTGCTGGAAGGGACCGGTCGCCGCCGCCAGACGGCGATGGGCGCGCTCCATCTCGTTCATCGGCGGTTCCCCCGGCTGCTTCCCGCCTTTTGCGGAAGCGGACGGCGGGTGTAAAGAGCGGCGACGGGGAGGGGCCATGAGCCGTCTCGACAGTTTCATCCGCCGTCTGGAGGCGCAGCGGGCGTGTCTGGATTTCGCCTGCGCCGCCATCGCCGGTCTCCCCGGCCCGGTGCTGGAGCTCGGGCTCGGCAACGGCCGCACCTTCGACCATCTGCGCGAGCGGCTGCCCGACCGCGAGATCTTCGTCTTCGAGCGGGATCCGAGGCCCCATCCCGCCTGCTGGCCCGATCCCGACCATCTGATCCGGGGCGATCTCGCCGACACCCTGCCCGGAGCCGCCGCCCGGCTGCCGGCGCCGGCGGCCCTCGTCCATGCCGATCTCGGCACCGGCGACGCCGCCCGCAACGCCCGTCTCGCCGCCTGGCTCGCGGCGACGCTGCCGCCCCTTCTCGTGCCGGGCGGCCTCGTCGCGAGCGACCAGCCGCTCGAGGCGGCGCCCCTCGAACCGCTGCCCCCGCCGCCCCCTATTCAGCCGGGACGCTATTTCCTGTATCGTCGCCGGCGTTGCTGAGAGCGGGCGGCGGTCCGATGGCTGCGGAAGAGGAGTTCTGGGTACGCTTCTGGGGGGTGCGGGGCACCGTGCCCTGCCCGGGCCCGGAGACCGTGCGCTACGGCGGCAACACGCCCTGCGTCGAGATGCGCTGCGGCCGCCACCGCCTCATCTTCGACGCCGGCACCGGCATCCGCATGCTGGGTCGCGAGTGGGAGCGCAACGGGGATTTCGAACGGGCCCACGTCTTCCTGAGCCACACCCACGCCGACCACATCAACGGCCTGCCCTTCTTCCGACCCGCCTATGTCGAAAACAACTGCTTCGAGTTCTGGTGCGGCCATCTGCTGCGCCAGGGCCTGCGCCTCAAGGAAGTGCTGGGCGCCCTGATGCAGCCTCCCTATTTCCCGGTGCCGCTCGACATCATGCACGCCTGCATCGCCTTTCACGATTTCGAGGCCGGGGCGACGCTGGAGCCGGTCGAGGGGGTACGGATACGGACGACGCCCCTCACTCACCCCGGCGGCGCCACCGCCTACCGGGTGGAGTTCGGCGGCCGCGCGGTCTGCTACGTGACCGACACCGAACATCGCGAGGGGCGCCTCGATGCCGGGGTGCTGGCCTTCATCGACGGTGCCGACATCGTCATCTACGACGCGACATATACCGACCAGGAATACCCGAACTACCGCGGCTGGGGACACTCCACCTGGCAGGAAGGCATCCGTCTCTGCGAGGCGGCGGGGGCCGGTCGCTTCGTCGCCTTCCATCACGATCCCGATCACGACGACGCGACCCTGGACGAGATCGCCCGGGAGATGGAACGCCGCCGGGCCGGCTCGGTTGTGGCCCGCGAGGGGCTGGTGCTGAAGCCGTGAACGGCGGTGCCGATCGGGACGGCCCGGGCGGCGGTACCGACGATCGTCCCGGTTTCTTCATCCCCTATCGTCACGCGGCGGAGGTGGCGCCCTGCGACTATCCCGCGATCGCGGCCCTGTTCGCCGCCCGCGAAGCCGATTTCCGCGCCCGCACGGCGGAGCTCGCGGATTTCGCGGCCGAACTCGCCGCCTTCGGCGGACCGCCCCCGGCCCCGCGCTTCGCCCAGGAATGGTTCCCCCGCCTCGACGGGGCGATGGCCTATCTGTTCGTGCGCCGCCTGCGGCCGCGGCGCATCGTCGAGATCGGCTCCGGCCATTCCACCCGCTTCATGGCCCGGGCGATCCGCGACGGCGGCCTGGCCTGCCGCCTCCTGTGCATCGACCCGGCGCCACGGGCGAGGCTCGACGGGCTGCCGGTGGAGCACCGGGCCTGCCGCCTCGAGGAGGTGGAGGAGGCGCTGTTCGCGGAGCTCGCGCCGGGCGACGTCCTGTTCGTCGATTCGAGCCACGTCGCCATGCCCGGCACCGACGTCGACCGGATCGTGAACCGCATCCTGCCCGTCCTTCGCGCCGGCGTGGTCGTGCATTTCCACGACGTCTTCCTGCCGGACCCCTATCCCGCGGTCTGGGCCTGGCGCGGCTACAACGAACAGCTCCTCGTCGCCGGCTGGCTCGCGGCCGGCGGTCTGGAGCCGCTGTTCGCCAGCCACTGGGTGGCGAGCCGGCGACCGGAATGGATCGCCGCCGGCCCCCTGGCGGCGGTCCGGCTTCCGGCCGGGGTGCCCGAATCCAGCCTCTGGGCGGTGCGCCGCCGAGGCTCCGCCGCACTCACTCCGTGACGAAGAAGAAGGTGTCCGGCCGGTAGACGCCGAGCTGGGCGTGGGGCTCCCAGTTGTAGACGGCCTTTTCCGGGATGTTGCGCAGTGTCCTGCGGGCCGCCACCGGCTGCAGGACGTTGGCCACGAGTCCGATCGTGTAGCACTGGCTCGCATAGAGCGTCAGCATCTCGTCCCAGATCCGCCGTCGCTCGTCGCGGCTGCGGGCGAGCCGCCAGCCGTCGAACAGCTCGAGCAGCCGCCTCGCTTCCGGCAGGGCGGGGGGCTCGCCGGCCTTGCCCTTGGTCTCGTAGTACTGCCCCCATTTCGGCCACTGCGGCTGGTCGTACTGGCTCGTGGGGGCGAATTCGTGCGGGCTCATGTCGGCCGTGGGCACCCCGTTCTCGATACCGAACCAGATCGTCATCAGCGCCTCGCCGGAGAAGATCCGGTTGCGCAGCACCTCCCGTTCGCTGGGCTTGGTGTGGATGCGGAAGCCGATCTTCGCCCAGTCGTCCCGCAGCAGTTCCAGGATGTCGGTCTGCTCCACGCTCTCGCCGGCGGTCTCGACCACGAGCTCGAGGGGGCGCCCGTCCGGCAGGAGGCGCGTGCCGTCGGCCCGTCGTTCGGTGAGCCCGATCTCGTCCAGGAGCGCGTTGGCCTTGGCGATGTCGTAGCCGAGGCAGGCCTCGCCGATCTCGGGCCGGTAGAGCGGGCTGTCGGGCAGGATGGTGTTGTTCGCCGGCGTGGCGAGGCCGAAATAGAAGTACTGGTTGATGGCGTCCCGATCGACCGACAGCGACAGGGCGAGGCGGAACCGCCGGTCGCGGAACAGCTTCTGCCAGACGGGATCCGCCGCGTTGAGGTTGGGATAGAGGGCGTAGCGGGCGCCGCGGGCCTCCCGCCACAGGAGGGTGCGGAGGCCGGAGCGCGGCTCGCTCTCCTTGAGGAAGGTGTAATCCCGGAAGGCCAGCCCGCGCGCCTGGAGATCGGTCTCGCCGGCCCCCGTCTTGATGGGGATGAGCTTCTTGTCCACCACCTCGAGGATCACCTCGTCGATGTAGGGGAGCTGCTGGCCCCGTTCATCCACCCGGTGGAAGTAGGGGTTGCGGACGGCGATGAAGCGCTCCGCCGGCGGCCGCGTGGTCAGCATCCAGGGCTGCAGGGTGGGCAGGTCGGGGTTGTTGAACTTGTTCATCCGTCCCCGCCGGAGGAAGAGCTGCACCCAGTCGCGGGCGTTGTCCTCGGCCACCAGCTCGGCCAGTCGCTCGGGGTCCACGTATTTCCTGTGGAACTGCTTGAGATAATGGGCCGGAGCGTAGATGAAGATCGGCGAGGCGGCGGCGATCCTGGGCAGGAAGAAGGGGTTGGGCTTGGACCAGCTGTAGCGGATGGTGAGCGGTCCCAGGATCTCCACCTTCGGCAGCTCGCCGTCGATCACCATCTGGATGGGCGGGCCGGTGGGCGAGAGCTCCTCGTTCAGGGCCACGTCCTCCCACCAGAAGCGGAAATCCTCGGTGGTGAAGGGCGCGCCGTCCGACCAGCGGTGTCCGGATCGCAGGTAGAAGGTGAAAATGCGCCCGTCCTCCACCGTGTAGTCCTTCAGGATGTCGGCGAACATGGAAAGATCGGGCGCGTAATTGACGAGCCGCGCATGGCCGTAGACGTAGAGGAGGCGGGTGTCCTTGGTGCGGTTGACGAGCATCCGGAGCCGGCCGCCGGGCACGCCGATCTCCGGGATGTCCTCGAGCACCAGCGGCTCGTCCGGCGGAGCCGCCACCGCCGCCTGCAGACCCAGGGCCAGCAACGCTCCGAGCGCGCCGGCCAGCAGCCGTCCCGTCCTCATGCCCTCTCTCCCTGCGCTTCCATCCGCACCCAGTGTTTCCTGCCGACGGCCACCATCCGCCCCGCTCCGCCACACAGCCCGTAGGGGGCCGGCCAGGCCGACGGGTCCGAGGCACGTTCGGCCAACACCCGGGAAAAGTCCAGCGGGTGGTCGGGATCCGGCTCGGGAATGGCGGCCAGCAGGGTGCGCGTGTAAGGGTGCCGCGCCTCGGCGAACAGCACCTCGGCGGGGGCCAGCTCGACCAGGAGGCCGCGGCACATGACGGCGATCGTCTGGGCGATGTAGCGCACCACCGCGAGATTGTGGGAGATGAACAGATAGGTCAGGCCGAGATCCCGCTGCAGATCCTTGAGGAGATTGAGGATCTGGGCCTGCACCGAGACATCGAGCGCGGACACCGGCTCGTCGCAGATGAGCACCTCGGGACCGAGGGCGAGGGCGCGGGCGATGCCGATGCGCTGGCGCTGTCCGCCCGAGAAGCTGTGCGGGTAGCGCCGCATGTGGCGGGGCTCGAGCCCCACCGCGGCGAGCAGCGCCTTGACCCGCTCGATCCGCTCCTCCCGGGTGCCGATGCCGTGGATGACGAGCGGTTCGGCGACGGCGTCGAGGACCGTCATGCGCGGGTCGAGGGAGGAGAAGGGATCCTGGAAGACGTACTGGATGTGGCGGCGAAGCGGCAGCAGTTCGCGCTCGCTGAGGGCCAGCACGTCCACTTCGCCGTCCGGTCCGCGGAACAGCACCTCGCCGCTGTCGGCGGTGAAGGCGCGCATGATGATCTTGCTGACGGTGGTCTTGCCGGAACCGCTCTCGCCGACGATACCGAGGCATTCCCCCGCCTCGACGGCGAAGCTCACGTCCTCGAGGGCGGTCACCACACGCCCCTGGCCCGAAAACCAGCCGCCGCGGCGCAGGAGGAAGGTCTTGCGGAGCCCACGCACCTCGAGGATCGGGCCGTCGGGCCGCCACTGGCGCTTGTCCAGCCCCTCGAGGAGATCCTTCGCCCGTCCGTGGGGCACCTCGCGCAGCGCCGCGAGCCGCCGGTTCGGGTCGTCGTGGAGCCGCGGGACCGCCGCCAGGAGCGCCTTCAGATAGGGGTGGCGGGGGGCGCGCAGCAGCTCGCGGCAGCAGCCGGCCTCCATGATCCGGCCCCGGTACATCACCACCATCTCCTCGGCGATGTTGGCCACCACCCCGAGATCGTGGGTGATGAACAGGATCGCCATGCCGAACTCGGCCTGCAGGTCCTCGAGCAGCTTGAGGATCTGGGCCTGCACCGTGACGTCGAGGGCGGTCGTGGGCTCGTCGGCGATCAGCAGCGCCGGCCGGCAGATCAGCGCCATGGCGATCACCGCCCGCTGGCGCAGACCGCCCGACAGTTCGAAGGGATAGGTGCGGTAGGCGCGCTCGGGGTCGGGAAAGCCCACCCGCCGCAGCATCTCGATGGTGTGCCGGCGTTCCTCGGCGGCGGAGACCCGCTTGTGCACCCGCAGCGCCTCGCCCACCTGGTCGCCGATGGTGTGCAGCGGCGAGAGGGAGGTCATCGGTTCCTGGAAGACGATGGCCATGCGGTTGCCGCGGATCCGGCGCCGCAGCGGCGCGTCGGGATCACAGGCGAGGAGGTCGAAAGGTTCGTCGGCCTCGGGATCGCGGAAGATCATCGCCTCCCCGCGGACCGTCGCGGTCTCCGGCAGGATGCCCAGGATCGCCTGCGAGACCACGGTCTTGCCGGAGCCGCTCTCGCCCACCAGCGCCACCGTCCGGCCGGCGGGGATGTCGAAGGAGATGCCGCGCACCGCCTCCACCGTCCCCTCGTCGGTGCGGAAGGTGACGTGGAGATCGCGGATCGAGAGCAGCGGCGCGGTCAATGACCCTCCCCGAAGAGGCGTTCGGCGCCACACCAGCGCAGATCCGCACGCGAGGCAAGCCGCTCCAGGAAGCGCGCGAGCTCGGCGAAGGCGCGCTCGTCCATGATCCGGTGATGGGTGAGGATGCCGACCGTCGCCGTCGGCAGCGCGGCGAAGCCTGCGAGCGCCTCCGCCGCGTCGAGGCAGCGTCGCGCCCGCCAGTCGACGAGGTCGAGATGGGTGTCGATGCGGGTAAGCCCGGGCACGCCGGTCGCCGCACGGCGGTGGAAGGTCGAGATGCCACGGTAGCCGAGCGCCGGCAGGGCGCGCTCCACGTCGGGGGCGACGCGGTTCCAGGGCGGCACCATCACCGGCAGGAAGCGGCCGCCGAAGGCGGCCTCGAGCCGTTCCCGGCCGCGCCGGAGATCGGCGAACAGGGCCGCGCGCGGGCGTCCGCCGCCGAGCTCGATCTTCTTCTCCCCCGGCCGCGCATGGTCGGTGTGCGCCCAGCCGTGCTGGAGGACCCGGGTCCGGGGGCTCCGGGCGATGCGGGCGGCGGCCGCGTCTTCGAGCCGGGCGGGCACCACGGCGAGGGCGAGGGGCAGATCGAACGCCCGGGCGAGGGCGAGCAGCCGGGCGAGCTCGGGCGCGTCCGGGCCGGCGTCGTCGTCGCGCCACCAGATCAGGCGCACGGCAGGCGTCCCTCCTCGACCAGGCGGCGCAGCAGGGCGGCCGTCCGCGGCGCGCCGTCGAGGGCGACCGCGGCCCGTGCCGCCGGCGGAAGCCGCATCGCCTCCCCGATCGCCCGGGCGAGGGCGCCGGCATCCGCCTCTCTGCCGTCGAGGACCACGGCGAGCCCCGCCTCGGCGAGGCGACGGGCGCGCCGGCTCTGCTCGTCCTCGCCGCCTTCGGCGAAGGGGACGAGGACCATGGGCGTGCCGCAGGCCAGGGTCTCCGCCACCGTGTTGTAGCCCGCCTGCGACACCGACACCCGTGCGGCGGCGATGCGAGCGGGAAGTGCCGGATCGTGGTCGAGCACGGTGACGCCGGAAGGTGCCTGGCGGCGCAGCCGGTCGCCCTGGCCCCGGACGCCCGCCACCAGCGTCCAGGGCTCTGCGGAAAGCGGCGAGAGGGGACGGGCGGCGAGGGCGGTCTCGAGCAGCCGGGCGCCCACCACGCCGCCTCCCGCCGACACCACCACGCCGCGCCGCGGGCCGCCGGAGGGTGGCGGGGGATCGACCACGTAGCCGGTGTGGAGGAGCGGCACCGTCAGGCGCTCGGCGGCGGGGAAGCTCGCCTCGAAGGGCAGCAGCGCCGGATCGCCGTGGACGAGCACGGCATCGACGAGGCGGCTGGCGCGCTCGGCCATCTCCCGCCAGCGGTCGGGATCGTCCTTGTGCACCAGCACCTCGCGCACCGAGACGGCGATCCGCGGCCGCGGCTCGAGGGCACGGGCACGGGCGAGCCAGGGTTCGAGCTCGCGGCGGAAGGCGCGGCGGCCGAAGGGGAACATCTCCAGAAGAACGAGATCGGGACGGGTTTCCTCGAGAGCGGTTTCCAGGATCGCGGCCCGGGCTCGCCACAGGGCCTCGGCGGCCGGCCTGCCCTCCTCGTCGACCAGCGCCGAGAAGGCCGCATCGGCGGCACGCAGCACCGGCAGCTGGCGGATGCGCACGCCGGGCGGCGCCGGCCAGGGGGAGGGGGCGCCGCCGTTCAGGAGCTCGACCGTGAAGCCGGCGCGGGCGCAGGCCCCGGCGATGCGCAGGGCGCGGCGCAGATGGCCGCTGCCGAGGAGGCTCTGCACCCAGAACAGGAGGCGCACGGTCTCAGCTCCCCTCGGCGAGCAGGGGAAGGCTGCGGGCGGTGCCGGGCCGGCCTTCCGCGTCGAGCTCGAGCAGCAGGCCGGCATCGTCGGCGAGACGCAGGGGCGGACGCCCTGTCATCCGCCAGCCGCAGGCGAGGACGAGGGCGGCGCGGCGCACCCCCTTGTGGGTGATCAGCAGCCGGTCGCCGCCGTCTTCGGCGAGGGCGCGCAGGAGATCGGCGAGGCGTGCCGCCACCTCGCGCGGGCTCTCGCCTCGGGGCGGGCGGAAGTCGAGGCCCAGGGCCTCGAGGGCCGCCATCCGTTCGCCCATGAGGGTGCGCAGATCGGCGAGGCGCCAGCCGGTGAAGGCGCCCCAGTCCATCTCGATCAGGCGCGGTTCCGGGCGGGCGTCGGGAAAGCCCAGGAGGGCGGCGGTCTCGCGGGCGCGGGCGAGGGGGCTCGTGAGGCAGGGGGCTTCCCGCCAGGGAGCCGGCAGATGCCAGCGCCGGACCCGCCGGCGGCCGGCCTCGACGAGCGGCAGGTCGAGGCGGCCCTGGATCCTGCGGGCGAGGTTCCAGGCGGTGGCGCCGTGGCGCAGCATCAGCACCCGCACGGGTGGCGCTCCCGGCGGGCGCGGTGGCGGGCCGTGGCCTCCTCGAGGGCGGCGGCGAGGGTGCGGCGGGCGCGCTCGAGGCCGTGGCGCTCGGCGACCAGCCGTCGGGCCCGCGCCGCCATGGTGGCGCGGCGTCCCGGATCCAGGAGGCGCCGCACGGCGGCGGCGAAGGCCTCGGGGTCGGCTTCGGCGAGGAGGAATCCGCTCTCGCCGTCGGCCACCACCTCGGGGACCCCGGCGGTGGCGAGGGCCACCACCGGCAGCCCCGCCGCCTGGGCCTCGAGATAGGCCATGCCGTAGGCCTCGCCGAGGCCGGGCCACAGGAAGAGGTCGCAGGCGGCGTAGACGGCGGGCAGTTCGGCGGGGGAGCGAAGGCCGAGAAAGCGGGACCGAAGGGGGAGCGATGCGAACCATCCGGCGACCGTAGGGCGAGCGGGTCCGTCGCCCACGAGGACCATCTGGAGGGGGCGGTCCAGGCGGGAAAGGGCCCGCGTGAGAAGGCGATAGGAGCGGAGCTTGACGTCGTTTCGCATCATCGCCACGGCGAGGCCCAGGGGGACCGCGGGGTCGAGTCCGAGATCGCGCACGAGCCGTTGGCGGAGCACGGTTTTCCGGCTCGCGGCGGCGGCGTAGGGGGCGTCGTCCAGGAACGGTGCCAGCCGCCGCACCGCCGCCCCCGGCCCGAGGAAATCCCGCAGTCCCGCCGCATCCCGCTCCGTCATCGCGAGCAGCAGATCGGCCCGCCGCAGGGCCTCGAGGCTCGCCCGGTATCCCGGCGCCCAGGGACCCTCCGCCTGCTTGCGCGCCACCGACGCCTCGGCCACGAGGTAGGGGATCCCGAGGGCCGCCGCCGCCTCCGGCCCCAGATGATCCGGTGCCTTGTGGTAGAGGTGATAGGTGAACCAGAGCTCGGGTTTCGGCCGCCGCCCCGTCCGCCAGTCGCCGATCAGCCGGGCCGCCTCCGCCCGGCCGGCCCGGGCGATGGCCTCCTGGGCCGCCGGATCGCCGCGCCCCTCGTAGCTCCGGAAACGGCTCGCCAGCACCACCTCGTGCCCGAGATCGGTGAGCAGGCGCGAAAGGGCGCGGGCCATGCGGCGATCCCCCGAGGGAACCGGATGATCCGGCGGTTTCATGGGGGCGTGGAAGGCGATGCGCACCTCAGGCGGCGTCCCGGTCGGAGCGGGGGAGGCCGAACAGCTGCGCGAGTTCGGCGATCCCCTTCTCGATACGGAAGCGCTCGACGACGAGGGCGCGTCCGGCACGGCCGAGACGTCGCCGACGCTCCGGATCGCGCGCGAGGCCGGCGAGCGTCCGCGCCAGTGCCGGCGGATCGTCGGGCGGGACCAAAAGGCCCGTGCGTCCGGTGAACACGGCCTCGGGGATGGCACCCACGGGGGTCGCCACCACCGCGAGTTCCTGCGAGAGCGCTTCCAGTACGACATTGGGCAGCCCGTCGCGGTCGCCGTCCGCCGCGATGCGGGCCGGCAGGCAGAAGATGTCGCCTTCCCGCAGCAGGTCGAGCACCTCCGTCGCGGTGCCGGGGCCGAGCCAGGCGACCCGATCGGCGATGCCGAGCCGGTGCGCCCTGGTGCGAAGGTTCGCGAGCTCGCTGCCGCCGCCGCGGTGCAGGAAGCGCCAGTGGAGATCGGCGGGCAGGCGGGCGAGGGCCTCGAGCAGCACATCCAGCCCCTTCTTGGGCACCGCCCGGGCCACGCTGACGATGCGCAGGGGATCCCCGGGATCGCTTCCGTCGCGCGGCGGCCGGGCGGGGGGTGGCGGAAAGCGGGCGAGATCGAGGCCGTGGTAGACGAGGCGCAGCCGGCCCGGCGGTGCCAGCGGGGCCAGTCGCTCGAAGGCGTTGCGCGAGCAGGTGACGGCCCAGCGGCAGGCCGCGAGCTTCTCCCGCTTCTCCCAGTCGGGCGTGGTCCAGATGTCCTTGGCGTGCGCCGAAAGCGAGAACGGCAGGCCGGCGAGCGCCGCCGTGTAGAGGGCGACCGAGGCCGGCGTGTGCAGATAGTGCACGTGCAGATGGCGGATGCCCGCGGGCAGCTCGGCGGCCAGCACCAGTGCCTGGCCGAAGCGGCGGCCGCGGTTGGCCGTGGGATCGCGCAGGAGGTCGCGCAGCCAGCGGCGCAGGGCGGGGCGGAAGCCCGGCCGGCGCAGGATCCGCCAGAGGCCGCGCAGGACCCGGAGCGGCTCGTCGTGGAGGTACTCCGGCAGGTAGAGGACGGGCGCCCGGACGCGGCGGTGGAGGTCGTGCACGGCCGGATCGGTGGGGTGCCGGAGGGAGACCAGGAGAATGTCGAGACCGCGCTCCTCGAGCGCCAGGATCTCCTGGGCGATGAAGGTTTCCGAGAGGCGCGGATAGCCCTTGACGAGGATGGCGACGGAGGGGGCCACGACGCGGCTCAGCCGAAGCGCAGGAGGGCGGGTTCCACGCGCCGGCCGTCGAGCCAGGGGGCGGCCAGCTCGGCGATGGTCTCGAGGCCGGTCAGGAAATGGGCCGCGCGGGCATCGTCGGGGCGGGGCCAGGCGGCCAGACGGCGGATCTCCGCTGCCATCCGGCGGGGATCCCGCACGCCGTCGTCCTCCAGCACGCGGAGAAGGCCGAGCTGCGCTGCCCTGCGGGCTCTCAGGGCCTGTTCGCGGCGGGGCACGGTGCGCGGCACGATCAGGGCCGGGCGGTTGAAGGACAGGATCTCGCAGAAGGTGTTGTAGCCGCCCATGGCGATCACCCCCGCGGCACGCTCGTAGAGATGCTCGATCCGGGCCTCGAAGGTGGTGGTCCGGAGCTTGGCGAGGCGTGCCGCCCGCTCCTGGAAGCTGGTGCGCTCCTCGAGGTTCATGAACGGGCCGAGCACGAGCAGCGCCCGGTAGGGGATGTCGGGGTCGGTCTCGTAGGCGGAGATCACCCAGTCGACGAGATCGGCGCCGTCGCCGCCGCCGCCGGTGGTGACCAGAATGAACGGGTCTTCGGGCAGCTCGATTTCGTGGGGCGGCGGCGCCCCCGCCGGCAGGCTGCGACGGAGATAGCCGGTGAAGCGCACCTTGTCCTCCACCCGCGCCATGCCCGGGATCTCGGCCAGGGGGTCGAAGATCTCGGGCAGACCGTAGACCCAGATCTCGTCGTAGAGGTTCTCGAGGGCGGGAAACACGTCCTTGCGCCGCCATTCCTCGATCAGGCTCGCCGGCTCGTCCATCACGTCCCTGAGCCCGAGCACGCAGCGGGCACCCCGAAGGCGGAGCATTTCGAGGGTGCCCACCACCTCGCCGCGCAGCCCGAGGGGCTCCTTGTCGACGAGGAACAGATGGGGATCGAACACCTCGGCCGTGCGCTGGATGATGGCGCTTCGGATCTCGAGCGTCTTCTCGATGTCGATGCGCAGCCGCTGGGGGGTGTACTCGCCGTTCCGGAGCTTGATGACCCCGGGCATGCGGACGAAGTCGACCCGCGGCCAGAAGTCGAAGCTGCCGATGATGGCCGAGCCCGACAGGATGAGTACCGACAGATCCTCGAAACGGTCGACGAGGGCGTGGGCGATGGTCCGACAGCGCCGCAGATGGCCGAGGCCGAAACTGTCGTGGCTGTACATGAGGAGGCGTTTCTGCGCGTTCATGCCGTTCTCGTGCGTCGTTCCGCCGTCCGGCCGGGCGCCCGAGGGGAGTCCGGGTTCCACCGCGCGACCGCCGTCTGCGGGAGGGGCGGTCAGAATCCGGTCCCCTTGATGGTTGACATTAGGAATATTTCCCTTATTCTTGCTGCGTATTCCGAAGCCCTACCGGACCGGCGGCCTCTTCCTCCGCTTCCCGCGGTCCCCGAACGAGCGGAACCCGACCATGAGCCTTCTGCTTCCGATCGACGACAACGGACACCCGATTCCGGTTCTCGGATTCGACTACCGCGGCACTCAGAAGATATTGGTGACGAGTGTCTCCACCCGCAACCCGAATCCGATCCCCGACGACGTCGAGCTCGTCACCCTGATCGCCACCGGCCCCTGCCGGTTCGAGACCGGCGATGCCACGGTGACGGCCGACCCGCAGACCAGCCCCTACCTCCATCCCGGCCTCTATGTCGACGTTCCCCTCAAGGCCGGCGAGCGCCACATCGCCCTCGTCGCCGAAGGGGCCGACTGCGAGGCCTACATCATCGGCCGCATCTGACCATGCCCCGACGTCTCGCCATCACCGGCCGCGGCCTGCGCCTCACCGGCAGCGCGCGGCCCGCCGATGCCAGCCCGCCACCTCCGCCGAGCGACAATCTGCTGGTCACCGAGACCGGCGCCATCCTCGTCGACGAGCTCGGCCAGGCCCTTTCCTGGGGAAGCGGATAATGCCCAGCAAGCAGATCCACCAGCTCGATCCCGCCGGGACCCTGTCCCCCGAGGATCTGATCGTCGTCTCCACCTCCGGCACCCAGCTCACCCGCAAGGCGGCGCTCGCCGATCTCCCCTACCGGCGGAGCGATGCCGGCGCCAGCCTGCGGACCGTGGGCGACCGCCTCGACGAATGGGTGTCGGTACGCGATTTCGGCGCCGTGGGTGACGGTGTGGCCGACGACAGCGCGGCCTTCCAGGCGGCGGTCGACGCCCACCGCGCGATCTGGATCCCGGAGGGCACCTACCGCCTCGCCACCCCGGTCCAGGTGCCGCCGCAGCGCACGATCCGGGGCGTCGGCCGCGACGGCGTGGTGATCGTCGCCGAGGGCAGCCACGCCTTCCTGTTCCACCGCAACGAGCCGCCCTACCGGGTCGATCCGGCCGCCGCCACCGACTGGTGCCGCTCGCGGCTGAGCGACGTCACGATCCGCATGAGCCGGGGCGGGATCCGCGTCTTCGGCCACGAGTTCCGCGCCTCCGACCTCGTCTTCTCGGGCGGCAGCGCGCCCCTCGGCGGCGACGATCCCGACGGCTGGTGCATCGACATGGTCGACGCCAACGAATGCTCGATCTCCGGGATCAACGCCGGCTACGGCGGCGGCCAGCAGATCCTCTCCGCCAACGGGCTCCGCTGGCGGGCGGCCAGCGCCGGCGTCAACTACGGCGACAGTCTGGTCCAGGAATGCAGCATCAAGCTCGGGGCGGCCAACACCGTCGGCGTACTGCTCGATGGTGCGCAGGCGAGCGCTACCAGCGTGATCAACAACATGATCCTGCAGCGGGTGCAGATCAACGCCCCGCAGGCCGGCGGCGGCACCACCCCGCTGCCCGGTACGGTGGGCATCCGCCTGCGCAACTGCGCCCGCATTCTCCTCGTGCTGTGCGATGTCGAGGCCGCCGAGGTCGGCTTCGAGGAATATTCGGAAAGCGCCGGTACGGCCGGCCAGAATTCGGCCATCACCTACGTGCTCTGCCAGACCCACAACATTCCCGATCCGGCCAACCGCTACCGCGACAGCAACGCGAGCTTCCCGCTCTCCTGCACCAAGCGGAGCTTCGTCGGCTGCAACTTCATGGGTCCGATCCCCACCGGCAACGCGCTCGGCGACGGCGGCGTGGTCGGCGACACCGGGCTCGTGGCCCGCGAGATCGGCGGCGTCAACAAGTTCGAGGAGGTGGCCTGGCAGATCCGCGCCCGCGAGAAGGGGCAGACCATCCTCACCGCGCCCTACAAGGGGGCGGCGCAGACCGACTACGACAGCCACCCGGCGGTGGACACCCCCTATCACGGGCTCTTGTTCGACATCACCAGCCGCGAGGCGGCCACCATCACCCGCACCGTGGCCAACGGGGTCGTCTCGCCGGACGACGGCGTCACCCCCCTGCAGGACGTGCGCCTCAAGCTCGGCAACGGCGAAGGCGATCCGCGGGGCGAGCTCGCCCGGGTCGAGATCGGCGATCCGCTGCTCCTCCTGCCGCGCACCACCGCGCCGAGCCGGCCCGTCGAGGGGCTCGCGGTCTTCGCCGGCGGCGCCGGGGCGCTGCCCGCCACCGGCGAGCAGTGGCTGGGCAAGGGCTGGTATCTCCGGCTCGAGGACGACCCCGGCAGCTTCACCTGGGTGCCGGTGGCGGTCCGCCGCGGCAGCCAGCCCGAGCGCGAGCGCAATGCCGACTTCACCGTCGCCCGCGCCGATTTCGGCAAGCTCCATCGCGTCAACCACGCCGCCGAGCGGACCATCACCATCCCCGCCGGTCTCGTGAACCCGGGCGAGGGGCTGCGCTGGTTCGACGTGATCAAGCAGGGCACCGGCGATGTGGTGTTCGTCGCCGGCGCCGGGGTCGGCCTGCGGCTGCCCAAGGGCAAGAACCGCATCCGCACCCAGTACCAGCGGGTGCGCGTCTACGTCACCGGCACGAACGAGGTCTACATCCCCGATCTCTTCCCCGACGCCGACGAGAACCACTTCCAGCGCCTGCACTGGACCGGCGGCGGCTTCGCCATCGGCGCCTCCTATCTCGGCAAACTCGTACGGGTGTCGAGCGCCACCCCGACCTTCCTCGAGATCCCGACCGGCCTCGTGCCGCCGGGCGTCGACAGCGTCACCCTGCGGATCCAGAAGACGGGTCCGGGCGACGTCGAGATCCGGCCCGGCGCCGGCATGACCATGCTGAGCCCTTCCGGCGTCGTCCCCTACGTGATCACCCAGCAGGGCAAGATCGTGACCGTGCACGTGAGCAGCGCGAGCGACGCCCAGCAGCCGAATCACGTCTACATCGAGGATTGAGCGCCGGCGCCGGCGCCCGCCGCCGCGGAGACGAACAAAAGATCCGTGCATTGATCAGGATCAAAGCGTCCGCCGGCGGTGCATGGTTAGTGGGGGCTGCATTGAGGCGGCACTGCAGCCGGCCGCACCGCCACCACACCATCCGGCTGCAGGCGGCTCGATGGCCCGGACATGTTCCGTACCCTGGTCGGGGTCGTGTGAGGGTCGGAACGTGAAGTTAAAGCGGAGAGGGAGCCTGCCATCCCTCTCCGCTATTTTTCGCTGTCACCCTTCCCGCCCCTCGTCTATCTGTCGCGGCGCCGCATTCGCCCCGTGGAGGAGGCCGCGATGGTGGAGCCCCGCCCCTTCAAGTTCGACACCCTCGCCCTGCACGCCGGGCAGGCCCCCGATCCGGCCACCGGCGCCCGCGCGGTTCCCATCTACCAGACCACCTCCTACGTCTTCCCCGACACCGAGACCGCCGCCTCGCTGTTCAATCTCGAGCTGCCCGGCCACATCTACTCGCGCATCTCGAACCCCACCGTGGCGGTGTTCGAGGAACGGATGGCGGCCCTCGAGGGAGGCGTGGCGGCGGTGGCCACGGCCAGCGGCCAGGCGGCGCTCCATCTCGCCGTCGCCACGCTCATGGGCGCCGGCGGCCACATCGTCGCCGCCCGCAACCTCTACGGTGGCAGCATCAATCTGCTGCGCCTCACCCTGCCGCGCTTCGGTATCGAGACCAGCTTCGTCGATCCCCGCGACCCGGACGCCTTCGCCGCCGCCATCCGGCCCGAGACCCGGCTGCTGTTCGGGGAGACGATCGGCAATCCGCGGCTCGAGGTGCTGGACATACCGCGCATCGCCGAGATCGCCCACGCCCACGGCCTGCCGCTCCTCGTCGACAACACCTTCGCCACCCCCTGCCTCGCGCGGCCGATCGGGATGGGCGCCGATCTCGTCCTCCATTCGGCCACCAAGTGGATCGGCGGTCACGGGGTGGCCATCGGCGGCGTGCTCGTCGACGGCGGGCGCTTCGACTGGCAGGCCTCCGGCCGGTTCCCGACCCTGACCGAGCCCTATCCGGGCTACTTCGACATCGTCTACGCCGAGACCTTCGGCCCCCAGGCCTTCGCCATGCGCGCCCGCACCGAGGGGCTGCGCGATTTCGGCGCCTGCATGAGCCCTCAGCACGCCTTCTATCTCCTCCAGGGCCTCGAGACGCTGCCGCTGCGGATGCGGCGTCACCTGGAGAACACGGCGCGGGTGCTCGAATTCCTCGCCGGCCACGAGGCCGTGAGCTACCTCCTCCATCCGAGCCTGCCGGATCATCCCGACCACGCGCTCGCGCAGCGTCTCCTGCCTTCGGGCGCGGGCTCCATCGTGACCTTCGGCGTCGCGGGCGGCCGGGAAGCCGGGGCGCGCTTCATCGAGGCCTGCAGGCTCGCCTCGCATCTCGCCAATGTGGGGGATGCCAAGACCCTGGTCATCCATCCCGCCTCCACCACCCATCTCCAGCTCGGCCCCGAACAGCTCGCGGCGGCCGGCGTCACCGAGGACATGATCCGGGTCTCGGTGGGGCTGGAGGATCCCGAGGACATCATCGCCGATCTCGACCGGGCGCTGCGCGCCGCACGGAAGGGCGGGCGATGAGGCGCGTCGCGGTGTCCGGGCGCGAGGTCGCGGTCTGCGACTGGGGGCGCCCCTTCGACCCCGGGCGCCCGAATGTCCTGCTGCTGCACGGGGCCGGCATGGACCACACCGTCTGGGCGGTGCAGGGGCGGGCGCTCGCCTTCCACGGCTTCAACGCGCTGGCGCCCGACCTTCCCGGCCACGGCGCCAGTGCCGATCTGCCGCCCGCCACCAGCATCGAGGAAGGCGCCGGCTGGATCGTCGCGCTTCTGGATGCGCTGCGGATCCCCGAGATCGTCCTCGTCGGCCATTCCATGGGCGCCCTCCTCGCCCTCGAAACCGCCGCCCGTGACCGGCGGGTCACGGGGCTCGCGCTGCTCGGGGCCGCGCTCCGCATGCCGGTCCATCCCGATCTTCTGGAGGCGGCACGGAACGACCTGCCGCGGGCGGCGGCGCTGATCACCGACTGGGGGTTCGCGCCCGCCACGGCGCTCGGGGCGCAGCCGGTGCCCGGCGGCTGGATGCCCGGCGCGGCCACCGCGCTTCTGCTGCGCAGCCGGCCCGGGGTGCTGGCGACCGATCTCGCCGCCTGCGATGCCTACCGGCGCGGCGAGGAGGCGGCACGGGCGATCACCGCACCCGCGCTGGTGCTCTCCGGTGCCGGGGATCGCATGACCCCGGCGCGGGCCGGGGCCGAACTCGCGCGAACCCTGCCGCGCGGCCACTTCCGGCGCCTGCCGGGTGCCGGACACATGCCGATGATCGAACGTCCGCGCGAGGTGCTGGCCGAGTTGCGCGAGTTCCTCGCACGGCGGGAGGCGCGGCGGGCGGGCGCCGCCTGAAGGCGCTCAGCGCGCCCCCGATTCCTCCGCCGCCATCCGCTTCGCCCGCTCCCGCAGCTCGAACTTCTGGATCTTGCCGGTGGAGGTCTTGGGCAGCGGGCCGAAGACCACCGTCTTCGGCACCTTGTAACGGGCCATGTTGGCCCGGCAGAAGGCGATGATGTCCTCCGCCGTGGCCGTGGCCCCCTCCTTCAGGGTGACGAAGGCGCAGGGGGTCTCCCCCCATGTCTCGTCCGGCTTCGCCACCACCGCCGCCTCCATGATCGCCGGATGGCGATAGAGCACCTCCTCCACCTCCAGCGAGGAGATGTTCTCGCCGCCCGAGATGATGATGTCCTTGGAGCGGTCCTTGACCTCGACGTAGCCGTCCGGGTGCATGACCGCGAGATCGCCGGTGTGGTACCAGCCGCCGCGGAACGCCTCTTCGGTGGCGCCCGGGTTCTTCACGTAGCCCTTCATCACCGTGTGGCCGCGCAGCATGATCTCGCCGATGGTCGCCCCGTCGGCGGGCACCGGGGTCATGCGCTCGGGATCGGCCACCATGAGCTCGCCCAGGGTCGGATAGGCCACGCCCTGGCGCGCCACCCTGGCCGCCCGCTCGGCGACCGGCAGGTCCCGCCATTCGGCCTGCTCCACGCAGACCGTCGAGGGCCCGTAGGTCTCGGTGAGGCCGTAAAGATGGGTGACGTGGAAGCCCATCGCCTCCATGGCCTCGATCACCGCGCTGGGCGGTGCGGCGCCACCGGTGGCCACCGCCACCCGCTGGGGGAACCGCCGCTTGGCCTCCGCCGGCGCGTGGATCAGCATGTTGAGGACGATCGGGGCGCCGCACAGATGCGTGACGCCCTCCTCCGCGACGAGGGCGAAGATCCGCTCGGGATCGACCTTGCGGAGACACACATGAGTGGCGCCGATGGCCGTCACCCCCCAGGTGAAGGTCCAGCCGTTGCAGTGGAACATCGGCAGCGTCCAGAGATAGACGGAATCCGGACGCAGGCCCATCACCAGGGCGTTGCCGAGGGCGTTCAGATAGGCGCCGCGGTGATGGTAGACGACGCCCTTGGGATTGCCCGTGGTACCCGAGGTGTAGCAGAGCGAGAGCGCCTGCCACTCGTCCTCCGGAAGATACCAGGGAAAGTCGGGATCGCCGGTCGCGAGGAACTCCTCGTAGTCCATGTCGCCGAGGCGCTCGCCCGGTTCCGCCGCATCGACGATGTCGATCACGCGGATCGGCCGCTGCACGCGGGCCAGCGCCTGCCGGATCACCGGCGCGAAGGCGCTGTCCGTCAGCAGCAGCTTGGCCTCGCCGTGCTCGAGGATGAAGGCGATGGCGGCGGCGTCCAGGCGGATGTTGAGGGCGTTGAGGACCGCCCCGGCCATGGGGATGCCGTAGTGCGCCTCGAGCATCGGCGGGATGTTGGGGCACATGACCGCCACCGTGTCGCCCCTTCCGACGCCGGCCCGGGCGAGGGCGCTCGCGAGCCGCCGGCAGCGTTCCGCGAAGGCGCCGTAGGTCCAGCGCCGCCCCTCGTAGACGACGCCCGTGCGGTCGCGGAACACGCCGCTCGCCCAGCGCAGGAAGTCGATCGGCGTCAGGGCGCGGTAGTTGGCGAGGTGCTTGTCGAGGGCGATGTCGAAAATGCCGCTGGCGGCGGGGTTCATGCGGGCGCCTCCGGTCCGTTCCACTCCCCTCGGTCCCGTCTTATCGCGCCGGCTCGGCCTCCGCCAGAGGACAGGCCGGGCGGGGGACCGCCGCCCGCACCCGCTCCCGTTCGGCGAGCATGCAGATCAGCAGCACCGCCACCGTGGCCTGGTAGACGGTGTTGAAATAGTTCTGCAGCAGGCTCTGGGCGACGAGATCGGCGATCAGCGCGAGGGCGAGGGTGCGGGTCAGCGGATCGGCGGTGGCGCGGGCCACGGACAGCGCCTGCCGGACGAGCCAGCCGACCATCGTCACGATCAGCCCGAGACCGATCCAGCCGCCCTCGACGAAGAAGCGCAGGAACTCGTTGTGCGGCCACTCCAGGAGACGCTGGCCGTCGAGCCAGGGCCGCCCGTCGGCCATGATCCGGCGGACCGCTCCCGGACCCATGCCGAAGGGATGGTCGAGGGCGGCGCCCAGCCACCAAGCGAAACTGTGCAGCCGCCCCGAGGTGTAGTCGCCGCCCACGGCCGAAGTCAGCCGCAGCCAGAGCGCATCGCTGACGAACCAGGTGAAGGCCGTGAACAGGGCCACCGCCGGTACCGCCAGCCGCAGCAGCCGGCGGAGGCGGGTGCCGCGCGGCCGCGTCGCGAGATCGAAGGCCAGCCACAGCAGGAAGGCGAGGAGCGTGGTCCGGGTCGCGGCCAGGAACAGGAACGCCAGGGCCAGGAGCGCCATCGCCGCCAGCAGACCCCATTCGAGCGCCCGGTCGCTCTCGCGCATCCGGGTGACGAACAGCAGCAGCGCCGTCAGGGTGAGGCTGCTGTGGGTGACGAGGGAACCGCTCACGTCCACCCGGCGCACCCCCTCGACGCCGCGGACCAGCGACGCCGGATCGCGCAGCTCGATGAGCAGCAGGCTGGCCGCCAGATAGAAGGCGAGCAGCAGCAGCACGAGGCGGGGAAGGTCGGTTTCCCGCAGGGCGGCGGCGATGTTGGGCGCCGCCAGCATGGCGACCAGCACCACCAGAATCTTGTGGTCGAGGGGATCGAAGGGGCGGGTGACGTTGGCCAGCAAGAGCAGCAGATAGAGCAGGAGGAGCAGCATCGGCACGTCGCGGCCGCGGGCCGAGAAGCGCGGATGCGCGAGCACGCCGGCCAGCGCCAGCAGCGCCACCACGGCGGAGAAGGCGACCACCCGGAAGCCCGCGAGCCCCCAGGCCTGGGCCATGCTCGAGGAGAGGAAGGCGAAGGCGAAGGCGGTGACGAACAGGGCTCGGGGCATCGGCGCCATCGTCGGGGGCTGGCGGCGAGGGATGACCGTCTCCGGGCGGTTCGATTGACAGGGTATTCAATTAACAATTGAATATTGCCGGCGCAACCGGAGAGATCGCGTGATGGCGATCGCCAAGCCCAAACCCTTCCCGCTGCTGCCGGCGGCGCTCGCCCGCAGCCCGCTCGCGCAGAACCTCGCCGTCATCCTCGCGGTCAACTGGGTGATGCAGGGGATGCGGGGCATGCAGCGACGAGAACTTACGTTCCGCCTGCTTCTCGAGGCCCTCCTGACCCTCCTGCTGCTGCCGGTGCCGGGGGCGGCGGGCGTCGCCGCACCGACCGGCTTCGGGCTCGCCCTGTTCACCGCCCACACCCTCAACTTCCTCCTCAACGGCCAGTTCTGGGTATGCCTGCGCTACGCTGCCTTCTGGCGGCGGGATCCGGCGGCACTCGACGCCTTTCTCGCCGCGACGGCGACACGGCTGCGGGCCCTTCCCTGGCTCCACGAGGCCTTCTGCATCGGCTCGCGGGGCGCGGGCCAGGGTGCCGGCGGGCCGCGTTCGGACATCGATCTCAGGCTCGTCTTCCCGCCCGGCCTCGCCGGCTGGCTGCGCACCAACCTGCTGCTCACCGAGCTGCGGCTGCGGGCGTTCTTCGCCGCCGTTCCCCTCGACCTCTACGGCTACGACGACCTCGCGCCGCTCGCCCGTTTCCGCGTCGACGAACCGGTGCTGCTGCTGTGCGATCGCCGCGGGCGGCTCGCCCGGGCGCTCGTCGGGCGGAAGGTGGTACGGTGGTGACCTCCGGCCCGCTCTGGACCGAACGGCGGCGGACCTGCCTCGCCTATTCGCCGGGCGGCCACTATGCCGAACTCGTGCGCGCCCTCGAGGGCATCGCCTTCACCGACTGCTTCCACGTCACCTATCGCAGCGAGCACGCGCCCGCGGGCGACGACGTCCGCGTCTACCACCTCTGTCATCCGCGCCGGAACCTCCTGCGCCTGCTCGTCAACGTCGTCCAGGCGCTCGGCGTCGTGCTGCGCGAGCGGCCACAGCTGGTCGTCTCCACCGGCGCCGACGTGGCCCTCGCCACCCTGATCTGGGCGCGGCTGTTCGGGGCGCGGGTGGTGTTCATCGAGACCGGCGGGACCATCGAGCCCTCGCTCACCGGACGCCTCGTCTATCCCTTCTGCCATCTCTTCATCGTCCAGTGGCCGCAGAAGCTCGCCCGGTTCCCGCGGGC
Source organism: Alphaproteobacteria bacterium (assembly GCA_027045875.1). Lineage (GTDB taxonomy): Bacteria > Pseudomonadota > Alphaproteobacteria > Geminicoccales > Geminicoccaceae > JALSRW01. The sequence goes on from JALUAG010000046.1 coordinate 24,571, forward strand.
GGTGCTGGCCGACGGGCTGCTCCTTTGATCCTCGTCGCCGTCGGCACCGCCCGGGGCGGGTTCGACGCGCTGGTCGAGGCGGCCGACCGGGCGGCCGGCCGGCTGGGCCTCGAGGGTTTCGCCCAGATCGGTGACGGCCGGGTGGTGCCGCGACGGCTCGCCTGGCGCCGGTTCCTGCCGCGCGAGGAGCTGCGAGGAATGCTCGCCCGCCGGCCGCTCCTCGTCACCCACGGGGGCATGGGGCTCCTGGGCGAGGGCATGCGCGCCGGCTGCCGCATCGTCGCGGTACCCCGCCGGGGGCGCACCACCGCCGCCCATCCGAGCAACGACCAGCGCGCGTTCCTGGAGGCCCTGGCGCGCATCCATCCGATCACCGTCTGTCCCGATCCGGCAGCCCTCGCCGGGGTCCTCGCACGCACGCCGCTCGACGACCGGGGGCCGGTGCGCTACCGGCTGGGCTCCGACGTTTCCCGGATCGTCATCGAGTTTCTGGCGAGAGGCATGCCCGCCTCGGCGGACTTTACAGATCGCCGCGCCCTGCCATGATGATCCCGCTTTCGGAAATCCGTCTGAAACGGGAGGGAGGCCAAGAAGATGCTCCGCAAGAGCCTGATCGTGGCGGCGGCCGTGTTCGCCGTCGGCAGCATGACCGGAGCCGCCGGCGCCCAGGAGGTGACCGTCGGCTACCAGCTCATCTACAATCCCTGGAAAGTGGCCATCGCCCGCGGCACCTTCGAGCAGGAGACCGGGGCCACCATCCGCTGGGTCAAGTTCGACAGCGGCGCCAAGGTCATCAACGCCATGGCCTCGGGGCAGGTGGACATCGCGCTCGCGGGCTCGAGCCCCATCGCCGCCGGTGTGAGCCGCGGCGTCGACATGCAGCTCTTCTTCATCCAGGAGGACATCGCCTCCGCCGAGGCCCTGGTGGTGCGGGACGGTTCGGGGATCGATCCCGCGGATCCGCAGACCCTCAAGGGCAAGAAGCTGGGCGTGCCCTTCGTCTCGACCACCCATTTCCACACCCTGGTGGCGCTCGAGATGTGGGGCATCGACCCCGACGATCTCACCATCCTCAACATGCAGCCCAACCAAATCGCGGCCGCCTGGGAGCGGGGCGACATCGACGCCGCCTTCGTCTGGGATCCGGCGCTGGGCCGCATCAAGAAGACCGGCAAGGTGATGATCACCTCGGGCGAGATCACCGAGAAGACGGGCAAGGCCACCTTCGACGGGATGGTGGTGATGCGCGAGTTCGCCGAGGCCAATCCCGAGTTCATGGCCAGGTTCGTCGAGATCATGGACCGTGCCAACGAGGAGTATCGCAGCAATCCCGGCGCCTGGACGCCGGATTCGGAACAGGTGAAGGCGATCGTCAGCCTGGTCGGCGGCAATCCGGACGACGTGCCGACGGTGCTCGCGCTCTACAAGTTCCCGACCCTCGAGGAGCAGGCCTCGCCCAAGTGGCTGGGCGGCGGCAAGGAGGGCAACGCCGCCAGGGCGATCGCCGCCACCGCCGCCTTCCTCAAGGACCAGGGCAAGCTCGACGAGGTGCAGCCGGACTACAGCAAGTTCGTCACTCCGCGTTACGTCGAGATGGCGATGGAGCTCCGCAAGAAGTAGAGGCGATCGGCGGCGGGGCGGCCGGCACCGGGCCGCCCCGCCATGCGAACGGGGGGCGGAGCCATGTCGCGGCTCGAAGCGACCGACGTCACGGTCATCTATCCCGGGCCGGCGGGGCGGGAGGTGCACGCTCTCGAGAAGGTGTCCCTGACCGTCGAGACCGGGGACTTCGTGGTGGCCCTCGGCGCCTCGGGTTGCGGCAAGACCACCTTCCTCAACGTCATGGCCGGCTTCATCCAGCCGAGCTCGGGCCGGGTCACCCTCGACGGCCGTCCCATCCGCGGCCCCGGTCGCGACCGCGGCGTGGTGTTCCAGAAGCACGCCCTGCTTCCGTGGCTCAACGTCGTCGACAACGTGGCCTTCGGCCTCAAGCTCCAGGGCATGCCACGGGCGAAGCGGATGGAGATCGCCCGGGCCAATCTCGAGCTGGTCGGCCTCGGCGGCTTCGAGCACCACAAGGTCTACCAGCTCTCGGGCGGCATGCAGCAGCGGGTGGGGCTCGCCCGGGCGCTCACCAGCGATCCCGCCATGCTGCTGATGGACGAGCCCCTGGGCGCCCTCGACGCCCTCACCCGCGAGACCATGCAGGAGCTGATCCTCAGGATCTGGCGGGAAACGAGGAAGATGGTCTTCTTCATCACCCACAGCGTCGAGGAGGCGCTGTTCATGGCCACCCGCCTGATCGTGATGTCGCCCCGTCCGGGGCGCATCCGGGAGGTCTACGAGCTCGATTTCTACGAGCGCTATTTCACGACCGGCAACGCCCGCAAGGTGAAATCGGACCCCGATTTCATCACCATGCGCGAGAAGGTGCTGGACATCATCTACAGCGACGAGCGGATGGTGGAGGACGGCGATGGCGTTGCCGTTTGACCGCCCGGGTCTTCTCGAACGTCTCTTCCGCGAACCGCCGGCGGCACCGGGCGAGGCCTACGGCGCACCGGGCACCGGGCGCAGCGTCCACATCAGCATCGTCACCGTGATCGCGCTCTTCGTCCTATGGTGGTGGGTCACCAAGGCGGGGCTGATCAAGCCGCTGTTCCTGCCGCCCCCGGGCGCCATCGTCACCCGCTTCGTCAAGATCTGGGGGGAGGGTTTCGGCGGCGCCAGCCTGTGGGAACACACCTGGGCCAGCCTGACACGGGTGTTCGGCGCCTTCTTCCTCGCCTGCCTCACCGCCATCCCGATCGGTATCGGCATGGGCATCAACCGGGTCGTCCGCGGCATCTTCGATCCGCCCATCGAGTTCTACCGACCGATCCCGCCGCTCGCCTACCTGCCGCTGACCATCATCTGGTTCGGCATCGACGAGATGCAGAAGATCGTGCTCATATATCTCGCCTGTTTCGCGCCCATGGCGCTGGCGGCGCGGGCCGGGGTGCGGTCGGTAGCGATCGAGCAGATCCACGCCGCCTATTCGATGGGCGCCTCGCGGCGGCAGGTGATCTGGTACGTGATCGTACCGGCGGCGCTGCCCGAGATCCTGACGGGCATGCGCATCGGCATCGGCTTCGGCTGGACCACCCTGGTGGCGGCGGAGATGGTGGCCGCCTCCGCCGGTCTCGGCTTCATGGTGCTGTCGGCGGCCGAATTCCTGGTCACCGAGGTCGTGGTGCTCGGCATCATCATCATCGGCCTCATCGCCTATCTGTTCGATCTGCTGATGCGCTGGATCGAAGGCGTCGCCGTGCCGTGGAAGGGCAAGGGCTGAGGCACGGGCCCCGGGCCCGCCGCCTCAGAGCTCGAGATCGACCGTCACCGGCACGTGATCCGAGGGCCTGTCCCAGCCGCGGGCGTCGCGACGCACATGGGCGTCGCGGAGCGCCGGGGCGAGGGCCGGCGACAGCCAGAGGTGATCGAGCCGGCGGCCGCGATCGGATTTCGACCAGTCGCGGGCACGATACGACCACCAGGTGAACAGCTTCCGTTCGGGCGGGACGATGCGGCGGACGGCATCGACGAAGCCGTAGGCGTCCTGCAGGCGAGTGAGCGCTTCGACCTCGACCGGGGTGTGGGACACCACCCCGAGAAGGGCGCGATGGTTCCAGACGTCGGTTTCGAGGGGCGCGATGTTGAGGTCGCCGGCGAGCACCAGCTTGGCGCCGTCGCCCCGACGGCCGGCGAACCATTCGGTGAGCTCCGCCAGCATGTCCAGCTTGTGACGGAACTTGGGGTTGGTGTCCGGATCGGGGACGTCGCCGCCTGCCGGGATGTAGAAATTGTGGAGTTCGACGCCGCCCGGCAGGAGACAGCGGATGTGGCGGCAGTGATCGACCCCGCACCAGCGGATCCCCTCGCCGTCCTCGAGCGGCAGGCGGGAGAGGACGGCGACCCCGTTGTAGGCCTTCTGGCCGTGGAGGACCATGTGCGGATAGCCGAGCTCTTCGGCGAGGGCGCGCGGGAAGCGATCGTCGGGGACCTTGGTTTCCTGCAGGCACAGCACGTCGGGGGCGATCTCCCGGGCGATGCGGCGCAGGGCGTCCTCCCGGATGCGGATCGAGTTGGCGTTCCATGTGGTGATGCGCAGACGCACGCGGATCTCCCTCGAAGAGGCTGGCGGGGCGAGGCTAGAGGAAGCTCTGGGGATCGACATCGACGCGCAGACGCACCGCACCGGGCAGTCGCACCCCGTCGAGCCAGGCGCGGAGAGACGCCGGCAGATCGATGCCGGTTGCGGCCTTGACGAGGAAGCGTTCGCGATAGCGTCCGCGCAGGAGGGTCAGCGGCGCCGGCGCTGGCCCCAGCACCGTGAGCCCGTCGAGCCGCGGTGCCGTGCGGGCGAGACGGCGCGCCTCGCGCCGCACCTGCTCGGCGTCGCGTCCCGAGAGGACGAGGGCGGCGAGCCGTCCGAAGGGGGGCATGCCCGAGGCCTCGCGTTCGGCGAGTTCGCTCTCGAGGAAGCCCCGCCGATCGCCGCGGGCGAGGGCCTGCATCACCGGATGCTCCGGCAGATGCGTCTGGATCAGCACCCGGCCCGGACGTTCCTCGCGCCCCGCCCGCCCGGCCACCTGGTAGAGAAGCTGGAAGGTCCGTTCGGCGGCCCGCAGATCGCCACCGGCAAGCCCGAGATCGGCGTCCACCACACCGACCAGGGTCAGGGCCGGGAAGTGGTGGCCCTTGGCCAGGATCTGGGTGCCGATCAGGATGTCGATGCCGCCGGCGGTCACCGCCTCGACGAGCTGCGCCGCCTGGGCCGCGGTGCGGACGGTGTCGCTGGTGACGATCCGCAGACGGGCGCCGGCGAACAGATGCCGTACCTCCTCGGCGATGCGCTCGACGCCGGGGCCGGAAGCGACCAGCGCCTCGACGGTACCGCAGTGCGGGCAATGCTCGGGTTCCGGTCGGTTCCAGCCGCAGTGGTGGCACTGCAGGCGACGTTTCAGCCGGTGCGTCACCAGCCAGGCCGAGCAGTTGGGACAGCGCAGCCGGTGGCCGCAGGCGCGACACAGGGTGAGGGGCGCGTAGCCGCGCCGGTTGAGGAACAGGAGCGCCTGCTCGCCGGCCTCGAGACAGGCGCCGAGCGCTTCGCGCAGTGGCGGCGACAGCCAGCTCGCGGGCGGCGGCCGCTGGCGACGGAGATCGACGAGCCGGATCTCGGGCAGGGTGGCACCGCCGTGCCGGTCGGGCAGCAGGAGATGGTGCCAGCGTTCCCCTGGCGGGGCGAACCCGGCCACGGCACCCGCCCGGTAGGCGCTCTCCACCGATGGGGTGGCGCTCACCAGCAGCAGCGGACAGTCCTCGAGCCGGGCCCGGGCGAGGGCCGCCGTCCGGGCGTCGTAGGGGACTCCCTCGTCCTGCTTGAAGCTCGCATCGTGTTCCTCGTCGACGATCAGCAGGCCGAGCCCGGCGAGGGGCAGGAAGAGGGCGGAGCGGGCACCGACCAGGACGGGTTCCCGCCCCTCGGCGATGCGTCGCCACAGCCGCCGGCGCCGGGCCGGGGTGAGGGCGGAGTGCCAGACCGCGGGCGGCGCGCCGAAACGCCGCGCGAACCGTTCCAGCCACTGGGCGCTGAGAGCGATCTCGGGCAGCAGCACGAGCACCCGGCGGCCGGCCGCGAGCGCCTCGGCCACCGCCTCGAAATAGACCTCCGTCTTGCCCGATCCCGGCACGCCTTCCAGCAGGGCGACGGCATGGCCGCCCGCCCGCACCATCGCCCGCAGCCGTGCCGCGGCCTCCTCCTGGGCGGGCGAGAGGGAATGGCCGGGCCGCGCGGGATCGGGCGGATCGGGCTCGCGCTCGGGGAGGGGAGCGGTCTCGAGGAGGCCCAGTTCGGCCATCGCCCGTACCACCCCGGCGCCGACCCCGGCGCGGCGGGCGATCTCGGCCGCCGGCAGGACCGCGCCCGGTTCGAGCGCGCACAGCACCCGGCGCCGGGCGGCGGTGAGCCCCGCGGGCGTCGCGTCCCCGGCGCGCCGGAAACCGAGCCGCGGCGGCTCGGGGGCGAAGGCCGCCGGCACGCTCAGCACCAGTTTCAGCACCGCCCCGAGCGGTGCCAGGGTTTCGCGCGCGGTCTCGGCCAGCAGATCCCGCAGCGGCCGCGGCAGGGGCGGCAGATCGAGGAGGCGCTCGACCGGGCGCAGGCGGGCGGGCGGGCTGCGCCGCGCGGGCGGGCCGTCCCACACGACGCCCACGAGGCGCCGGGCGCCGAAGGGGACCTCGACGTAGCTGCCGGGTCGCGGCGGCTCGGGAAGCTCCCACCGGTAGTCGAAGGGCGCATCGACGGGAACGGGCACCAGCACCGGTACCGGAGCATCGCGCATGGGGCGGGATCGAAGACCTCGGTGGGAGCGCCTGGACGCCGATTGACAACGGGACGGTGCTTAGCATGATGCGCCGCATGACGAAAGGCGAGGTCCCGCCGCTGCTCTCCGTCGTCGCCGCCGATCTGGTGCCGCTGGTCGAAAGCTACCGGGGCTGGCTGCGGCACGAGAAGCGGATGGCGGCGCGGACGGTGATCGCCTACGAGACCGATCTCGCATCCTTCTTCGCCTTTCTGGCCGGGCATCTGGGCGGGCCGGCGGATGCGAGCCGGCTCCGTGGTCTCGAGGTCGCCGATTTCCGGGCCTGGCTCGCCGAGCGTCACCGTCGCGGGCTGGCCCGCAGCTCGACGGCGCGGGCGCTGGCCGCGGTGCGCGGCTTCTTCCGCCATGCCGATCGGCGCCACGGCCTCCACAATCCGGCGCTTTCGGCCCTGCGCATGCCGCCGCCGAAGCGCCCCCTGCCACGCCCTCTCGCGCCGGATCAGGCGTTGTCGCTGACCGAGGCCGCGGGGCGGGACGGGGGGCCGCTCTGGGTGCTGCTGCGCGACCATGCGCTGCTGCAGCTCCTCTACGGCTGCGGGCTGCGGATCGGCGAGGCGCTCGCCCTCGACCGCGCCGCACTGGGCGCCGATCCGGGGCTGCTGCGGAGTCTCCGCGTGCGCGGCAAGGGCGACCGCGAGCGCGAGGTGCCGGTGCTGCCGGTGGTCGCCGCGGCGCTGGCCGCCTACATCGCCGCCTGCCCCCACCGGCTGCCGCCCGACGGCCCCCTGTTCCGCGGCGTCCGGGGCGGGCGTCTGGACGCCGGCGTGGTGCGCAAGAGGGTGCGCGAACTGCGGACCGCCCTCGGCCTTCCGGAGAGTGCCACGCCGCACGCCCTGCGGCACAGCTTCGCCACCCATCTGCTGGCGGCGGGTGCCGATCTGCGGGTCATCCAGGAGCTTCTGGGGCACGCCAGCCTGTCCACTACCCAGGGGTACACGGCGGTCGACGCCTCGCGCCTGCTGGCCCTCTACGAGCGTGCCCACCCGCGTGCCCGCTGAGCGGCGGCGAGAGGCGCCGCCGGCGCTCCATTGCCGCGACGGTTGCGAGCCCTTATAGCTGGCGCACCGGACAGCTGGCCGAAGATCCGTTCGCCCCGTACTCCCGGACCGATCGTGCGCCTCATCCTCGCGAGCATCGCCCTCCTTCTGGCCCTCCTGCTCGGCGGCCTGCTGCTGCTGCCGCGGCTGGTCGAGGACGAGGCGGCGCGGGCCATGCTCGACCGCATCGCCGTGGCCCGGACCGGCTATCCGCTGGAGGTCGAGGGGGCGATCGAGTTCTCGCTGCTGCCGCGGCCGACCCTGAGCTTCGCCCGTGCCCGTCTGGGCGGCGAGCGGACGGCGGACGCCCCCTTCGCCGCCCGCTTCGACCGGGTGGATATCGAGCTCGCGATCGGGCCTCTGCTGCGCGGGCGTCTGGAGCTCGCGCGCATGCGGCTCGTGCGTCCCACCCTCGAGATCCGGCGTCCGCCGGCCGAGGCGCTGCGCGCGCTGCTCGAGCGGGAACCGGTGACCGACCAGAGGCTGCTGCTGCGCAACCTCGAGATCCTGGACGGTACCCTCGCCCTCGCGCGGCCCGGACGCGGGCGGCCGGTGCAGATCTCGGGGATCGACGCCCTCCTCGCCGGAACCGCCGGCGGCGGGTTCCTTCTCGAGGGTCGCGGTCGCACCCTCAAGGCACCGGTGGTGTTCCGGCTGGAAGCCGGGGTGCCGCAGCGTGGCCGCCCGCTACGCCTGCTGTTCCGCGGCCAGCTCGGCCCCGGGGGCGAGCTCGCCAAGTTCCGCTACGCGGGGAATCTGCTGGCGCGGCAGGGGGAGCTGGCCGGCAGCGGCGAGTTCGAGCTCGTGACCGCCGATCCCGTGGGGTTCGTCGATGCGCTGGCGGCCGCGCTCGATCGCCTGCCGCCCGAGCTGCCGCCGCTGCCGCGGCCCGTACGGGTACAGGGCAGATTGGAGAAGCGGGACGCGGCATGGGTCTTCGCCGATCTCGGCCTGGAGGCCGCCGGCCAGCAGCTGGCCGGCGAGGTGCGGCTGCGTCCGGGGACGCGGCCCCGTCTCGAGGCCAGACTCGAAGCCAATCGCCTCGATCTCGAGCTGTCGGCGGCGGAGTTCGATCTCTGGCGCCGCAGCCTGCCGCCGCCGCCCTACGATCTCGACGCCCGGCTGCAGCTCCGCATCGGCGCCCTCCACTGGGGCGAGGCGCCGGTGCGCCAGCTGCGGCTCGACGCGCGCATCGAGCCGGATGCCGGCCTCGTCCTGAAGGAGCTGGTGGCGCGCATTCCCGGCGGTGGCGATCTGCGGCTCACGGGCACCCTCGCCGCGGTGGCCGGCTCCGCGCGCTGGCTGGGCGAGATCGCGCTTGCCGGACAGTCCCTGCGCGAGACCCTGGCCTGGATCGGCCTGAGGCCGCCCGGGGACCTGCCGGAGACCGCCCTCGCCGGCTACGCCCTGCGCGGGCGGCTGCGTCTCGGGCCCGACGGCGCGAGTCTCCGCGAGGGCGAGATCAGGGTGGACGCCACCTCGGCGCGCGGTTCCGTGGCCCTCCTCTTCGGCGAGCGGCTCCAGCTGGCGGTGGCCGCCACCGTCGACCGGCTGGTGGTCGACGACTATCTGGGACTGCTGCCGCGACAATGGGGTCTCGCGGATCTGCGTCGGTGGCTCGGATCCTTCGATGCCGCCCTCGACATCACCCTGGAGCGGATGACCCTGGGCGGGCTGCGCGCCCGCGCCACCACCCTGCGGGCCGGGCTCGACAGGGGCAGGCTCACGGTGGGGGAACTCAGGCTGGCCGACCTCGGCGGTGCTTCGGCCGGGATCGCCGGCACCCTCGCGCTCGAGCCGCTGGCCTACGACTTCGCGGCCGATGTCGAGATCCCCTCGCCGGCGCGCCTCGCCCGCCTCGCCGGGCTGCCGGGCTACGAGCTCCTCGCCGGTCTCGGCGCCATGCGCGGGCAGGCCACCCTGCGGGGGCGCGGCGAGGCCGGCGAGGCCGAACTGGAGCTCACCGGCGAGGCGGCCCGTCTCACGATCACCGCCCAGGGCGAACGGCTCGCCTCCTTCGACACCTTCACCGCCCGCGTTCTCCTCGATGCCGCGAGTTTCGCCGCCTTCTCGCGCAGCTTCGGGGTGCCGCCGCTGCGCCCGCAGAGGGTCCGCGGTCCGTTGCGGGTGACGCTCGATCTCGAACGCCTCGGCGCCGGTCCGCTGCTGATCCGGGCCCTCGGCAGGATCACCGAGGTGGCGCTCGATTTCGACGGCCGCTGGGGCGGCGACGCCGAGGGGCTCCAGGGGCGGATGCTGTTCTCGCCCGCCCCGGGCGGCGATCTGCTGGAGACCGTCTACCGGCTCCTCGCACCGTTTTTCGGTCTGTTGCCCGAACCGCCGCAGAGCTGGCCCGGCGCCTGGCCGAGAGCGCCCCTCGACTGGTCGTGGCTCGATCGCACGCGCCTGCGCCTCGAGCTCGGCATCGACGTTCCCGCGAACGGTCTGCGACTCGAGGTCGGGGAGGGCAGGCTGTTGATCGAGGACCTCGACATGGCCCTCGCCGGCGGCCGCTGGACCGGACGGCTGGAGCTCGCCCGCCGCGGCGGCGGGGTGGCGGCCTCGGCCTCGGTGATGCTCGACGGGGCCCGGGTGGAGGAGCTGCTGCCGCTGTTCGGGGTTCCGGACGGGATCTCGGGCGACCTCGAACTGGGCGCCGAGCTCCGTTCGGGTGGCGGCAGCATCGCCGATCTCGTGGCCCATCTCCAGGGCGAGGGATCCCTGCGCCTGCGCGAAGGGGCCATCGCCGGGATCGGCCGCGACGAGGCCGGCGCGCTGCTGGTCGGGGTGGTGGACCGGCTGCCCTTCCGCCTGCTCGGCGGCGATCTGCGCATCGCCCGGGGGATCCTCGAGAGCGCAGGCTCGGGGCTCGCTCTCGCCGGCGAACGGCTGCGCGGCACCGTCGGGCTCGCGGCCGATCTCTACGCCTGGATGATCCGCGCCGCGCTCGAGGTCCGGGATCCCGACGGGGTGACGACGGAAATCGAGCTCTTCGGTCCCCTGGCCGCCCCCTCGGCGCGTCTCGCCTCGCGGGTGGAGGAGGAGATCATTCCCGAGGCCCTAGCATCGCCTCCGGACGCACCAGCGATTCGAACTCCTCCGCCGACAGAAGGCCGAGGGCCAGCGCCGCCTCCTTGAGGGTGAGACCCTCCTCGTGCGCCTTCCGGGCGATGCGGGCGGCGGCATCGTAACCGAGCCTCGGCACCAGGGCCGTCACCAGCATCAGACTGCGTTCCACGTAGCCGGCGATGCGCCCGCGATCGGCCGCCAGCCCCACCAGGCAGCGGTCGGTGAAGCTGCGTACCGAATCCGCCAGCAGGCGGATGCTCTGGAGCACGGCATGGGCGATCACCGGCTTGTAGACGTTGAGCTCGAGATGGCCGCTCGCGCCCGCCACGGTGACCGTCGTATGGTTGCCCATCACCTGGGCGCAGACCATGGTCAGCGCCTCGGCCTGGGTGGGGTTGACCTTGCCCGGCATGATCGAGCTTCCGGGCTCGTTGGCGGGTAGCCGCAGCTCGCCGATCCCGCAGCGCGGTCCCGAGCCGAGGAGGCGGATGTCGTTGGCGATCTTGGTGAGGGAACAGGCGAGCACGTTGAGCGCCCCCGACAGCTCCACCATCGCGTCGTGGGCGGCCAGCGCCTCGAACTTGTTGGGGGCGGTGACGAAGGGCAGGCCGGTGAGCTCGGCCACTTCCGCCGCGAAGCGTTCGGCGAAGCCCCTTCTCGTGTTGAGGCCGGTCCCCACCGCGGTGCCCCCCTGGGCGAGCTCCAGGAGACGGGGCATCGCCGCCCGCAGGCGGGCGAGGCCGTTCTCCACCTGCCGCGAATAGCCCGAGAACTCCTGGCCGAGGGTGAGGGGGACCGCGTCCTGGAGATGGGTGCGGCCGATCTTGACGATGTCGGCGAAGGCCTCGCGCCTGGCCTCGAGCTCGGCGAACAGATGTTCGAGGGCGGGGATCAGCCGCTGGTGGAGTTCCCGCACGGCGGCGATGTGCATGGCAGTGGGGAAGGTGTCGTTGGAGGACTGGCCCAGATTGACATGGTCGTTCGGATGGACGGGGTCCCGGGCACCCAGCGGCGCCCCCAGGAGCTCGTTGGCCCGGTTCGCGATCACCTCGTTGGCGTTCATGTTGGTCTGGGTGCCCGAGCCCGTCTGCCAGACCACCAGCGGAAAGTGATCGTCGAGGGCGCCCTCGGCCACCTCGCGCGCCGCCCGGGCGATGGCCTCGCCGCGGCGCCGGTCGAGGGCGTCCAGCGCCATGTTGACACGGGCCGCGGCCAGCTTGACGAGGCCCAGCGCGTGGATCAGCGACCGGGGCATGCGCTCTTCGCCGATCGGGAAGTTGCGGAGGCTGCGCTGGGTCTGGGCGCCCCAGTATCGGTCCGCCGGTACCGCCACGGGACCGAAACTGTCGACCTCCGTCCTCACGGCCGATCCTTCGCCCATCGCTGGCTCCTCCTCGCGGGGCAGGATGCGGGCGGCGCGACGCTTCGCCCGCGCCCGGCTATTTCCTGCGGAAGCGGTCGAGGGCGACGATCTCCGCCCCCCGCTGCGGCTCCTCCTCTTCCGCCTTCCCGGCCTTCCCCTCGTCCTCGGGGGCCGGGGTCCCGGCTTCGGCCGTGGCGACGGGCAGGGTCGGCGGCGCCGGCTCGTCCGCCGCCTCCGCCCGGGCCGCGTCGGCGCCCTCGACGGTGAACTGGAGGCCGAACTCGGCCGAGGGATCGGCGAAGATGCGGATGGCGCGGAAGGGCACCGTCAGCCGTTCGGGGACGTCGTTGAAGCTCAGGGTGACGGCGAACGCGTCCTCGCCCACCTCGAGGTCCCAGTACTGGTGCTGGAGGACGATGGTGATCTCGTTGGGATAGCGCTCGCGCAGATAGTCGGGCATCCGCACCTGTGGATGGCGGGTGCTGAGGGTGATGTAGTAGTGATGCGGTGCGCCGATCTCGCCGGCGGCGAGGTCGGCCAGGACCTTGCGTACCACGCCGCGCAGGGCGTCTTCGACCAACCGTCCGTATTCGACACGTCCGCGGCGCATGCCCGTTCTTTTCGCTCTTGACCGTCGTTGCGGGCCCGGAGGACCTGGCACGGAAAAGTGAAGTGGAGGGCTTCTGTTGCCCGGCGCCCTCCGAGCCGCGCCACGGGCGGATGAGGCCCGTGGACTTGGTGGAGGAGTTCTGTTGCCCGGCCTCCTCCGGCCGCGCTTGCCTACAGCTTAGGCAGCGAGAGCCACACGATTGTCGTTGGCACTTGTAAGGTCGGCCCGATAACGGCGGTACCATGCCGGGCGAAACCTGCCCCTTTACCGCGCGACGTCGAACCTGTTTCGCCCCCGCATTCGGGGATTTGGTGGAGGCGCCGGGTACTGCCCCCGGGTCCGCCGCGCCTATTTCGGGCAGGGTTTATCGCCATAGTCGGCCGTCGCCGACACCCCTAATATAGTCCCTTGCCAAAACTCGGCAATGGGGCGACGAACGGCTCGCCCGGGCGGCGCTCTTCCGCGCAAGCCCGCCGGCCCGACGAGCGAAACCAGTTCACGGATCCTGCCCATGACCCTGACCCGCGAGCAAGAGCACGAGATCGAAGCGCTGAGGGCCACCCGGCACGAGACCAAGCGGACCACGGTGCCGGCGCTGGAAGAGATCCTCTACAGGCCGCTGCCGGTGCTCGACCACGGGTTCGTGCGGGTGATCGACTACATGGGCGACGACACCGCCATCGTGCAGGCGGCGCGGGTGTCCTACGGCCAGGGCACCAAGCGGGTGAGCTCGGACCGGGGGCTCATCAACTATCTGATGCGCAACCGCCACACCAGCCCCTTCGAGATGTGCGAGATCAAGCTCCACATCAAGCTTCCCATTTTCGTCGCGCGCCAGTGGATCCGTCACCGCACCGCCAACGTCAACGAATATTCCGCACGCTATTCGGTGCTGGATCGGGAATTCTACATTCCCGACGAAGAATTCCTGCGGCTGCAGAAGGCGCAGCGCAAGACCGCCCCCGCCCAGCTCACCCTGCTCGGGGACGCCGAGTGCCCGCGTCCCGAGGCGACCGCGGCCCAGTCGGAAACCAACAAGCAGGGTCGGGAGGGGGTGCTGGACGCCGATGCGGCGGCGGCGGTGATCCGCGAGATCCGGCGCGTATCGGCGACCGCCTTCACCGTCTACGACAAGCTGCTGGGCGACGAGGAGCATCCGGGCATCGCCCGCGAGCTCGCCCGCATCGTGCTGCCGCTCTCCACCTACACCCAGTGGTACTGGAAGATCGACCTGCACAACCTCCTGCACTTCATCGCCCTTCGGGCCGATCCCCACGCCCAGTACGAGATCCGCGCCTATGCCGGGCTGTTGCTCGACATCGTCCGTCGCTGGGTGCCGCTCACCGCGACCGCCTTCGAGGAATATCGGCTCGGTGGGGCGACATTGTCCGCCACCGCCCTCGAGGTGGTGCGGCGGCTGCTGCGAGGCGAGCCCGTGACCGCAGAGACGAGCGGTCTCAGCGGACGCGAGTGGCGCGAGCTGCAGGCGCTTTTGGGGCGCGAGTGAAGGATCAGCGGAAGCTCGGCGTCTTGCCGCCGCAGAGGATGACCAGGATCGCGAGGATCACGAAGGTCAGCAGCAGCGACAGCCAGAAGGTCGCCGCGAAGCCGAACAGGAGGGCGATGACCACCTGCAGGAGAATGATCGCCAGGGTGAACCACCCGAACGGGCCGATGCCTTCGTCGTGCTCCATCACGATCCTTCCTCCGCGCATGTGGGTCGTGGCTGCGGATAGCGCCTCGCACGACGTTCGCAAGGGGACCAATTGTCTCAGTGATTGTGTTAATCTTGCCACAACCCCGAGGAATGGTCGTCACGGTCTCTCTCGGCTCTAAACCAAACCGTCAGAGGGTGCGAGTATGCCCCGCGACCTCTGGGCATGTCGCCGAATTGCACGTCATCACGGATCGGAGAAACGACGATGCGCCTCAAAACCGGTGTTCTCATGGGCGCGGGCATGTTCGCTCTGTCGGCCTGTGCCGGCGGCCCGCAGTTCACCTCGCTGCCCTCCAATCTGGCTCAGTCCTTCACGGCCGAGCGGGTGATGAAGGAAGCGCGGTCCGTGCAGGCGCCGGCCGATGTCTATCGGGCCACGCTGTACGCGGAATATCTCCGCTACGCGGAGTACGAATACGGGCCGATGATGGACTACGGTGATGCCATCTTCCACGCTCGCCGGGCGATCGCCGCGGCGGGTGGTGAGGCGGTGGCGCCGCAGGCGGTGACCGATCGCATGGAGCCGGCGGACGCGGCCGACGAGCTCAACGCCGCCCGGCAACGGCTGATGGCGGTCCTGCAGGGCGGCGGTCCGCAGAAGGCGCCGGAAGCGACGGCCAGGGCGCAGGCCGCGTTCGACTGCTGGCTCGAGCAGCAGGAGGAGAACTTCCAGCCGGACGACATCGCCTCCTGCCGTCAGACCTTCATGGATAACATTCAGGCCGCCGAGGCCGCGCTCAAGCCGCCGGTGCCACCGACCATCACCCTCGCGGCCGACGTGCTGTTCGATTTCGACAAGGCGGTGATCAAGGAGGCCTTCAAGCCCGAACTCGACCGCATCGCCGAGCTCCTGCGGCAGAATCCGGAGGTGCGCGTGTTCGTCGATGGCCACACCGACACCGCCGGACCGGCCGCCTACAACATGGAGCTCTCGAGGCGGCGCGCCCAGGCGGTGGCCGACTATCTGATCGGCCGCGGCATCGACGCCGACCGGATCACGGTACGTGCCTTCGGCGAGACGGAGCTGGCGGTGCCCACGCCGGACGACACGCCGGAGCCGCGCAACCGGCGGGTCGAGATCCGCAAGCGCTGACCGTCGCACTCGGTTTGCCGGAACCGCGGACACCGCGTGGCGTCGCCACGCGGTGTCCGCCGTTCAGAGGCCCGAAAACCGGGCGAGAAGGCTCGCCAGCCAGAGTGCGGTGGCGCAGACGAAGGTCGCCTCCGCATAGCGGCGGAAGGTCGCCTGCAACACGTCGGCGACGATGCGCTGGGCGCGATCCGCGGGCAGCCTGGGTGGCGGTTCCAGCATCAGCCACAGTTCGGTACGCTTGTAGGGCTTGTGGGGGGCCCGATAGGCCTTGACCATCAGTACTGCCCACATCACGAGGGTCAGCACGGCGCCGGTCCGCAGTGCCAGCACCGGCTCGGCCGAAAGGCCGGCCACGGTCAGCAGGATGGCCAAGGCACCGAATCCCACGGCGCGACGCACCGACAGATCCGCTGCCCGTTCGATCCGGTTCACGGTCTTGCGACGACCAGCCTCGCTAGCCGGTACCCGCCACCGATGCCGGCAGGACCGGCGCCAGTCCCATCCGATACAATAGCACCCAATAGGCCAGTCGCGCGAGATAAAGCCAGAACACGGCCACGAGAGGCAGCAGCGAATCGGGGACGAAGCCCGGCGTGATCCATGCCGTCGCCCGCAGCACGGGGTCGGTGATGCGCCGGAAGAAGCGCCAGATGTAGTTGTCCCAGTCGGCGGGAACGAAGAAGCCCAGCACGAAGCGGCCGAGCATGGTGTAGATCACCGCCGCCACCAGGTAGTTGGGAAGGTGGAAATACCAGTATTGCAGGAGGAAGCCCATTTCTCGCCCACCTCGCAGGCGCCCTCACGGAAGCGGGGCGGAGCATGCGCCCCGCCCCGCCGGCCGTGCGCCCCTCGGCCGGAGCTTACTCGGCCTTGCGTGCGTCTTCCATCAGCACCTCGCCGCGCGGGATGCGCAGGGCCTCGACGAACTCCTGCATTTCCCGCGAGGGCTCCGGGGTCATCTTGCTGACCACCCAGGTGACCAGGAAGGCGACCGGCATGCCGAACAGCGCCGCCGAGATGTTGTTGACGCCGAACCATTTGGGCATGCCGTAGAAGCGGGTGGCGACGATGTAGAACAGGGCCACCCCGAAGCCGGCGATCATCCCGGCGATGGCGCCCTGGCTGTTGCAGCGCTTCCACAGGACGCCGAGGACGAGAGCCGGAAACAGGCCCGACGCCGCCAGGGAAAAGGCCCAGGCGACGAAGGTGAGGATCCCGGCCGGTGCCGCGATGGCCAGATAGGCGCCGAGCAGGGCCACCGCGATCAGGAGCACCCGGGCCACGGTCAGCCGCCGCCGCGTCGAGGCGGTATGGTCGATCATCTTGTAGTAGATGTCGTGGCTCAGCGCGTTGGCCATCGCCAGCAGCAGCCCGTCGGCGGTGGAGAGCGCGGCGGCCAGGCCACCGGCGGCCACCAGACCGGCGATGACGTAGGGCAGGCCGGCGATTTCCGGGGTGGCAATGACGACGACGTCCTTGTGGATGCCGAAATTGGCGTAGTTCAGGGTGTCGACGCCCGCCGCCTGGCAGGCCCTGAAGAGGGCGTCGGCCGAGGCCGCCGCCTCGCCGCAGACGGTCACCAGCCCGATCTTGCCGTAGAGGAACACCCAGCCCGGCAGCTGCTTCACCGCCTCCAGGGTGGAGATGTCCTTGCCCAGCACGTTCTCGAAGATCTCGAGCTTGGCGAAGGCGGCATAGGCGGGCGCGGTGAAGTAGAGGATGAAGATGAACAGCAGTGCCCAGCCGACGGACTTGCGCGCCTCCCGCACCGAGGGGGTGGTGAAGAAGCGCATGATGACGTGCGGCAGCGAGGCGGTGCCGATCATCAGCGACAGGATGAGGGCGAAGAAGTTGAGCGGGTCGTAGTTGGTGAAGGGTTCGACATGGGCCTTGACCCCCTCGAGATATCCGCCCGGACCGCCGAACTGCTGCTCGAGCTCGGTGATGCGCTGCAGGATCTGGCCGTACATGAGCTCGGGGATCGGCACCCCGGTCATCTGGGCCGACAGCAGGATCACCGGGATCAGATAGGCGATGATCAGCACGATGTACTGCGCCACCTGGGTCCAGGTCACCGCCCGCATGCCACCCAGCATGGAGCAGACGAGAATGCCGACCAGGCCGACGAAGATACCGGCCTCCTTGGGGATGTCGAGCAGGCGGGAGGCGATCACGCCGGTACCGGTGAGCTGGCCCATGAGATAGACCAGCGAGCAGGTGAAGAGGATGATCACGCCGATCAGGCGGGCCACGTTGCCACCGTAGCGCGCGGCCAGGAAGTCGGGCACCGTGTAGGCGCCGAACTTGCGCAGGTAGGGAGCGATCAGCACCGCCACCAGCACGTAACCGCCCGTCCAGCCGAGCACGAACGCGAGACCGTCGTAGCCCAAAGCGTAGAGCGACCCGGCCATGCCGATGAAGGAGGCCGCCGACATCCAGTCGGCCGCCGTCGCCATGCCGTTGTAGAAGGCCGGTACGCGCCGACCCGCCACGTAGTATTCGGAAACGATGGTGGTCCGCGAGAGGATGCCGATGCCGGCGTAGACGCCGATCGTCAAAAAGACGAACAGATAGCCGATGATACGGTTCGGCACCCCGAGCTGTTCGAGGATCGCGAGGACGATCACGAAGCCCAGGAAGGCGCCGGTGTAAATGCCGTAGATGCGCCCGAGATTCGCGATGAACGCGTCTTTCTGCTGCATGGTCCGCCCCCCGGTCTCAGTCCTCGGCGACGCCGAATTCTTCGTCGATCTTGTTCTGGCGATGGGCGTACCAGAAGATGATCGCGACGAAAGCGATCAACGAACCCTGCGCGGCCATGTAGAAGCCGAGCGGGAACCCGAGGAAGGAGATCTGGTTGAGGGCCTTGACGAAGAAGTGGATGAAAAAGCCGAAGAAGAACCACAGTACGAGGACCGTTATCATCAGGTTGCGCGATCGGGCCCAGTACTCGGTCATCTGACCAGGAGAAGGCATGTCCGGCAACTCCCCTACGTTGGCGGATCCGCTCGACCGCCGGCCCGGGAATGCGTCCCGGGCGGCCTCCCTTACGAAATGCCGTGCGCCCGGCCGCGAGGTCAGGCACCGGCACGGTGATACTTATGCCATCCCGGAACGGGACCGTCGTCCGGACTGCGGCAATCTGTCATCCCGGGGCTTCCGGGATCTGGTCGGCGACAAAACGCCGCATCATGTTCCCCGCGAGAACGGACCGTCCGTGGCGTGAGAGCGGAATGCTCGCGAAGCTGATCGCATCCGTATTCGGAAGAAGACGCCCGCGCATCGGGACCCTGGGCGAGCTGGGGGAGACCATGGCCGCACGGACCGCCTTCGTCTCGCAGAAGGTGACGCTGGACTACTGCCGGGCGCGGGCCGCCATGCACTGGCAGAAGCTCCTGGGCGAGAAGCCGTTCCTGGACGCTCTCGAATACTGCCGCTGGGAGGCCTATGCGGCGGTGCTCGGCGACGTGGCGGAGGTGGTCCAGATCTATCTGCGTCGTGCCGGAGCCCCGGAACCGCCGCTGCCGGAGGTGCTGACCGATCTCGCACGGTCGGCGCTCCTGCGCCATCCCGTGCCCTCCCATCGCGACGACTGGGAGGATGTGGTGGACGCCGTCCGCGCGCGGCTGCAACGTGCCAACCTGGCGGCGCCGCGTCCGGTGCATCTCGTGGGTACCGTCTCGGCGGAGCGGGTGTTCGAGGTGCTGCCGATCCACAGCTCGGTGCGGCGGCACGACAAGGAGGTGGTGAGCAACAGCCTGCGTTTCCTGCTGGTGCGCTTCTACGGCGACCTCGAACAGGAGGTCGACGGCCAGGCGATCGTCGCCGCCATCGAGGACGGCGAGGCCTCGCAGGCCGCGACGTAGCCCGTACCACGGCGGGCGGAGGGCGCGGCGATCGCGCGACCGTGAATGGACAAGCCGGGGGTGGAGCCGAAGCTGGGCGCGGATGGCGGATCTCGGCAGGGAGACGGCGGATGCTGCTTCGCGTGCGGCGGGGATGGGAAATCCCCGAATCCAGGGTCACGCCCGAGCCGCTCTACTGGAACCGGCGCCGGCTTCTGGGCGCCATGGGAACCGTACCGGCGCTGGCCGCCTCGCCGGCGCTGGCCGCCTCGCCGGCGCTGGCGATGGGTGTACGGCGCGTGCAGCCGGCGGTGCCGGAGAGCGACATCGCCGCCGATCGCTACCCCGCCGCCCGCAACCCGCGCTACCGGCTCGACCGGCCTCTGACCGATCGCGAACTCGCCACCACCTACAACAACTTCTACGAGTTCGGCTCCTACAAGCAGATCTGGAAGGCGGCGCAGGAGCTGAAGCTGCGCCCCTGGACGGTCACCATCGACGGCCTGGTGGAACGGGAGAGGGTGCTCGATGCGGAGGACCTCATCCGGCGGATGCCCCTCGAGGAACGGGTCTACCGGCTGCGCTGCGTCGAGGCCTGGTCGATCGCGGTGCCCTGGACCGGCTTTCCGCTGCGCGCCCTGGTCGAGCTCGCACGCCCGCTGTCGGGGGCGAAGTACCTGCGTATGGAGACCTTCCTCGATCCCGACATGGCGCCCGGCCAGCGTGCATCATGGTATCCGTGGCCCTATGTGGAGGGGCTGACGCTGGCCGAGGCCACCCACGAGCTCGCCTTCATCGCCACCGGCATCTACGGCCGGCCGCTGCCGAGGCAGAACGGCGCGCCGCTGCGTCTCGCGGTGCCGTGGAAATACGGCTTCAAATCCATCAAGTCGATCGTCCGCTTCACCTTCACCGCCGACCGTCCCGACACCTTCTGGTCGACCATCGCGCCGCAGGAATACGGCTTCTGGGCCAACGTCAATCCCGAGGTGCCGCATCCCCGCTGGAGCCAGCGCGACGAGCGGCCGCTCGGCCGCTCCGGGCGGGTGCCGACCCTGCTCTTCAACGGCTACGGGGAGTTCGTGGCGGGGCTGTACGAGGGTCTCGCCGACGAGCCCCTGTTCATGTGAGTGCGGTTCCCGTTTTTCGCGCGAAGTCCGCGGGTGATGATCCCGCGGAGGTTGCTTTAGCATTACCTGACATGTTTCTCCTGCGATCACAGACGCTTGACGTGCGCTGCCGTCGGGCTCAAACTCGTGATCGGAAAAAAAGAGCCGGGTCCGAAGACCCGGCCAAGTAGATCAGGGAGGCTAAACGTCTGGGAGTGAGGCAGACCCGGCGGGTCTCCCTCGCCCCGGACCTTGCGTCCGGGGGATCGCCGGCGAAGCCGGCGACGGGCAGAACGGCCCAGAGCCACCGTCCTGCTGCACCGCAATAAATAGTACGAAACGTGATGGATGGCCAGAGGTATCGCGTAAACTTTTACGCATGCCTCGCATGCAGGAATGTCGCAGCTGCCGGACCGGCCGCTCGGACGGCGGAGGCCGCGCCACCGCTTGGGCCCCACGCGTCGATTCCCTGCCGGGATCAGAGATTCTCGAAATAGTCCTAGTCGAGGGCTCCGGCGAATTCGCGGACGTGGCGCGGCTTCACGGCGTTTTCGGCGAACCGCTTGGCCTGGACGTAGACGATCTCGAGCCCGAGCGCATCCTCGGTGACGATACCGTCAACGCCACGATCGTTCGGTCCGCCCACGACCTCGAGCCGGCCACGGGCGCCGTAACCCAGCGCCTTCAGGAGATCGAGCACCAGCCGCTCGAACCTCTCCGGGGCGAGCCTGCGGAGCTGCGCCAGGAGATCATCCCTAAGCACCCGCTCGTGCGCGGCCAGCAGCCGCTCGAGGGCTTCCTCGGGCAGCTCGTAGACGATCGTCCGCGCGGGCGTTCCATCGGATCCTTCGTCTCCAGCGCGGCGCGGCGGCCCATTCTCGCCCCTCGCCGTCAACCCGTACACGCCGTGGGCGACCCTTTCGATCCTGCCCGAGCGGAGAAGACTTCCGAGCGCGTGCTGGACATAGGCGCGGAGCTTGCGTCCGCCCGAGGCGAAGCGCTCGCGCCGCTCCTCCTCGGTGAGCCGGAACCTTTCGGCCAGCAGATCGCATAGCAGCTTCCGGCTGCGCGGCCCGTCGCGCAGCAGTTCCAGGATCGGCACTTCCAGTCGGGCAGGCGAGGGGATGCCCATCTCTCGGCGTCTCCGGCGTTCTTCGTGCCGGCAGCGCGGCACCGGGTGTCCGCGGCCGCGTCACCAGACCGGCTGCTCGGCCACCTTCTCCAGCAGGAAATCCCGGAACACCGATACCCGCTTGCTGGCCCTGAGCTCCGACGGATAGACGAAATAGGCGGTGAAGCTGGGCCCTTCCAGATCGGCCAGCAGGCGCCGCAGCCGGGCGCTGGAGCTCGCCAGATAGTCGGGCAGGGAGGCCAGCCCCACCCCCCGCTCGGCCGCCCGCAGCATGCCGTAGACGTTGTTGATCTTGACGGTCGCCCGCCGCGGCGGCTGCTCGTCGCGGGCGCCTCGGCCCGCCTGCAGGATCCAGTTCAGACTGGCGACCGGCGGCGGCCATTCGTCGCCGTAGGCGATCAGCCGGTGGTGGTCGAGATCCTCCGCGGTGCGGGGTTCGCCGTATTTCTCGAGGTACTCCGCGGCCCCGTAGATGTGGGTGTGGACGGTCATCAGCCGTCGCTGCACGAGATCCGGGTGCCGCGGCCGCTGCAGCCGGATGGCGACGTCCGCCTCGCGCATCACGAGGTCGAGATCGGTGTCGGTGACGACGAGGGTGAGGGTGATCTCCGGATAGCGCTCGCAGAACTCGGCCAGATGCGAGGCCAGCCAGACGGTGCCGAGCCCGACCGTGGTGTTGACCCGGA
Source organism: Alphaproteobacteria bacterium (assembly GCA_027045875.1). Lineage (GTDB taxonomy): Bacteria > Pseudomonadota > Alphaproteobacteria > Geminicoccales > Geminicoccaceae > JALSRW01. The sequence goes on from JALUAG010000046.1 coordinate 46,654, forward strand.
GATGACCCACGGGCTTGTCCCGGCTCTCGCCGATGGCGGTCTCGACGCCCGCCATGCGCCGGGCCACCTCGCGGGCCGTCTCCAGGAGGAGTTCGCCCTGTTCGGTGAGCACGAGGCCGCGGGCGTGGCGGTGGAACAGGGTGACCCCGAGGTCCTCCTCGAGGGCGCCGATCTGGCGGCTGATGGCGGACTGGCTCAATCCGAGACGTTCGGCGGCGCGGGTGAAGCTGCCGGCCTCGGCGACGGCCAGGAAGACGCGCACACGGTCCCAGTCCAGCATGAACGATCCCTTCGTCCATTGCGGCCGGGACGAACCTAGCCGGGTTGGTCGAGCCCCGCCAGATAGCGCTCCGCCTCGAGCGCCGCCATGCAGCCCGTGCCGGCGGCCGTCACGGCCTGCCGGAAAATCTTGTCCTGCACGTCGCCGGCGGCGAACACCCCCGGGACACTGGTGCGGGTGCTGTCCGGCGCGGTGGCGATGTAGCCCTCGGCATCCATCTCCAGCTGGCCGCGGAAGAGCTGCGTGGCCGGATCGTGGCCGATGGCGATGAACACCCCTTCCACCTCGAGGGTGGAGAGGGCGCCGCTCTTGACGTTGCGGACCCGCACGCCGGTCACCCGCAGCGGCTCCTCCTCGCCCAGGATCTCGTCCACCACATGGTCCCACAGGACCCGCACTTTCGGATTGGCGAGCAGCCGCTCCTGCAGGATGCGCTCCGCCCGCAGCTGGTCGCGGCGATGGATCAGGGTCACGCTGCGGCACATGTTGGCGAGGTAGAGCGCCTCCTCGACCGCGGTGTTGCCGCCGCCCACCACCGCCACGTCCTTGCCGCGGAAGAAGAAGCCGTCGCAGGTGGCACAGGCCGAGACCCCGTGGCCCTGGAACCTGCGCTCGCTGTCGAGCCCGAGCCAGCGGGCGACGGCGCCGGTGGCGATCACCAGACTGTCGCAGGTCACCGTCAGCCCGCCGTCGGTCTCGGCGACCATCGGCCGGGCCGACAGATCGACCCGGGTGACGAGATCGAACAGCAGCTCGGCGCCGCAGTTCTCGGCCTGCTTGGCCATCTGCTCCATGAGCCAGGGGCCCTGCACCGGTTCCGCGAAGCCCGGGTAGTTCTCGACCTCGGTGGTGATGGTGAGTTGCCCGCCCGGCTGCAGGCCCTGGATCATGAGCGGGCCGAGACCGGCCCGGGCGGCGTAGATCGCCGCCGTGCAGCCGGCCGGACCGGAGCCGATGATCAGCACCCTGACGTGGCGCGTGGTCGCCATGCTCGCTCTTCTCCCTCCCGATTCCCTCCCGATGGGTCGGTCGTCGCCGCGCCGTCTCAGCCGTAGCGCACCTCGAGGATCTCGAAGTAGCGCATGCCGCGCGGCGTACTGACCTCGACGTGGTCGCCGGCCTCCCTGCCGATCAGCGCCTTGGCCAGCGGCGAGCTGACGGACAGGAGGCCGCTCTGGATGTCGGCTTCCTCGGGGCCGACGATGCGGTAGGTCAGCTCCTCCTCGGTCTCCTCGTCCACGAGCCGCACCTCGGCGCCGAACATGATCTTGCTGCCGGAGAGGTTCTTGACGTCGATCACTTCGGCGCGCGACAGCTTGTCCTCGAGCTCCATCACCCGGCCCTCGATGAAGCTCTGCCGCTCGCGCGCGGCGTGATACTCGGCGTTCTCGGACAGATCGCCGTGCTCGCGGGCGGTGGCGATGGCCTTGATGACGGCCGGCCGCTCCTCGGTCTTGAGGCGCTTGAGTTCGGCCGCGAGCCGCGCGTAACCTTCCGGAGTCATCGGGATCCTGTTCGCCATGACCGGCAATGTCCTAACGCTGCCGACGGAAAAGCCGTTGCGGGAGAAGCGGTCGAGCGGACGCGCCGCTCACGACTTTATCGCCTCCAAATAGGATTGCAACGGCGCCACGTCGAGCTCGCCCGCCCGCAGCCGCCGCAGCGCATGGACCACCGCCCGCGCCCCGGCGAGGGTGGTGTAGTAGGGCACCCCCGAGACCAGGGCCGTGCGCCGCAGACTGTAGCTGTCCCTGACCGCCTGCCGGCCGTGGGTGGTGTTGATGACGAGGGCGATCTCGCCGTCCTTGATGAGATCGACGATGTGCGGCCGGCCCTCGTAGACCTTGTTGACCACCTCGACCGCGAGCCCGGCGGCCTCGAGGGTGGCGGCGGTGCCGCGGGTCGCCACCAGCGCGTAGCCGAGCTCGGAGAGATCGCGGGCGATCGGCACCAGGCCGCGCTTGTCGCCGTCGCGCACCGAGACGAAGACCCGTCCCGATTCCGGCAGATCGTTGCCGGCCGCGATCTGCGATTTCAGGAAGGCGGTGCCGAAATCGCGGTCGAGGCCCATCACCTCGCCCGTGGATTTCATCTCCGGACCCAGCAGGAGATCGACGCCCGGGAAGCGGGCGAAGGGGAAGACCGCCTCCTTGACCGCCACATGGCCGAGCTCGCGGGGGTGCAGGCCGAAGCTCCCGAGGCGCTCTCCGGCCATCACCCGGGCGGCGATCTTGGCGATGGGCGCGCCGATGGCCTTGGCCACGAAGGGCACGGTGCGGCTCGCCCGCGGATTGACCTCGAGGATGTAGACCGTGTCGTCCTTGATCGCCATCTGCACGTTCATGAGCCCGCGCACCTCGAGCGCCCGGGCGAGAGCTTCGGCCTGGCGCCGGATCTCGGCCACGATCTCCGGCGCCAGCGAATGCGGGGGGATGGCGCAGGCGCTGTCGCCGGAATGGATGCCGGCCTCCTCGATGTGCTCGAGGATGCCGGCCACGAACACCTGCTCCCCGTCGGCCACCACGTCGACATCGACCTCGACGGCATCCTCGAGGTAGCGGTCGAGCAGCACCGGTCCCAGCTCGGAGGCCCGCGAGGCCTCGGCGAAGAAGCCCTCGAGTTCGGTCCGCGAATAGGCGATGCGCATGGCCCGCCCGCCCAGCACGTAGGAGGGGCGGATCATCACCGGCAGGCCGATGCGGTCGACCTTGGCCAGCGCCTCCTCGAGGCTGGTGCAGATGTCGTTCTCCGGCTGCCGCAGCCCGAGGCGCCGCAGGAGCTGCTGGAAGCGGTCGCGGTCCTCGGCGAGATCGATGGCGTCCACCGCCGTGCCCAGTACCGGGATCCCGGCCCGTTCCAGATCGTGCGAGAGCTTGAGCGGCGTCTGACCGCCGAGCTGGACGATCACGCCGAGAAGCTCGCCGCGTGTGGCCTCGATGCGGCAGATCTCGAGCACGTCCTCGCTGGTCAGGGGTTCGAAGTAGAGACGGTCGGAGGTGTCCGGATCGGTGGAAACGGTCTCCGGGTTGCAGTTGACCATGATGGTCTCGATGCCGGCGTCGCGGAGACCGAAGGCGGCGTGGACGCAGCAGTAGTCGAACTCGATCCCCTGGCCGATGCGGTTGGGGCCGCCACCGAGGATGATCACCTTGCGGCGTACGCCGGGCGCGCTCTCGTCCTCGGCCGGCTCCCCCTCCGCCGACGGCGGCTCGTAGCTGCTGTACATGTAGGGGGTCCGGGCCGCGAATTCGGCGGCGCAGGTATCGACCCGCTTGAATACCGGATGCACGCCGAAGTGCCGGCGCAGCGCCCGCACCTCGCGCTCGTCGACGCCGGCGAGGCGGGCGAGGCGGGCGTCGGAGAAGCCGTCGCTCTTGAGGGCGAAGAGCGCCTCCGCGTTGCGGGGCAGTCCCCTCGCGCGGATCTCCCGCTCGGTCTCGACGAGCTCGCGGATCTGCTCGAGGAACCAGGGATCGAAGCGGCAGGCGCGATGGACCTCGGCGACATCGAGGCCGCAGCGGAAGGCCTGGGCCACCACCCGCAGCCGATCCGGGGTGGGGCGCGCGAGGGCCGCCCGCAGCGCCTCGCGATCGACGGTGCCTTCGCCGCCGGGGATGGCGATCTCGTCGAGGCCGGTGAGGCCGGTTTCGAGGGAGCGCAGCGCCTTCTGCAGCGCCTCCTTGAAGCTGCGGCCGATGGCCATCGCCTCGCCCACCGACTTCATGGAGGTGGTGAGCACGGGCTCGGTCTCGGGGAACTTCTCGAAGGCGAAGCGCGGCGCCTTCACCACCACATAGTCGATGCTGGGCTCGAAGGAGGCCGGGGTGACGCCGGTGATGTCGTTCTGAATCTCGTCGAGGGTGTAGCCGACGGCGAGGCGGGCGGCGACCTTGGCGATGGGAAAGCCGGTCGCCTTGGAGGCCAGCGCCGAGGAGCGCGACACCCGCGGGTTCATCTCGATGATTACCATCCGCCCGCTGTCCGGATCGATGGCGAACTGGACGTTGGAGCCGCCCGTATCCACGCCGATCTCGCGCAGCACGGCGATGGCCGCGTCGCGCATGCGCTGGTATTCCTTGTCGGTCAGGGTGAGGGCGGGGGCGATGGTGATCGAATCGCCGGTGTGGATGCCCATCGGATCGAGGTTCTCGATGGAGCAGACGATGATGCAGTTGTCCGCCCGATCGCGGACCACCTCCATCTCGAACTCCTTCCACCCCAGCACCGATTCCTCGACCAGGATCTCGCCGATGGGCGAGGCCTCGAGCCCGGCCGCCGCCAGCTGCTCGAACTCCTCGCGGTTGTAAGCGACGCCGCCGCCGGTGCCGCCCAGGGTGTAGGAGGGGCGGATGATGGCCGGAAGGCCCACCTCGGCGATGCCGGCGCGGGCCTCATCGAGGCTGCGGGCCACGACGCTGCGGGGCATGTCGAGACCGATGCGGGCCATGGCCGCCCGGAACTTCTCGCGGTCCTCGGCCTTCTCGATGGCCTCCAGCGAGGCCCCGATCAGCCGGCAGCCGTGGGCCTCGAGGACGCCACTGCGGGCGAGGTGGCGGGCGACGTTGAGGGCCGTCTGTCCGCCCATCGTCGGCAGCAGCGCGTCGGGACGCTCGCGGGCCACGATCTTGGCCACCAGCTCGGGCGTGATGGGCTCGATGTAGGTCGCGTCCGCCACCTCCGGATCGGTCATGATGGTGGCGGGATTGGAATTCACGAGCACCACCCGGTAGCCCTCGGCCTTCAGGGCCTTGCAGGCCTGGGTGCCGGAATAGTCGAACTCGCAGGCCTGGCCGATGACGATCGGCCCGGCGCCGATCACCAGGATGGAACGGATGTCGGTGCGTCTGGGCATCTGTTCTCAGGTCGCGGTCCGGCGGACGGTGTCGAGAAAGCGCCGGAACAGATAGTGGGCATCCATCGGTCCGGGCGAGGCCTCGGGATGGTACTGCACGGAAAACACGGGGCGTCCGCGGAGGCGGATGCCCTGGATGGTGCCGTCGAAGAGCGAACGATGGGTGACCTCGATCGCGGGCGGCAGCCCCTCGTCGGCGATCGCGAAGCCGTGGTTCTGGCTGGTGATCTCCACCTTGCCGGTAGTGAGATCCTTGACCGGATGGTTGGCGCCGTGATGGCCGAAGGGCATCTTGGTGGTGCGGGCACCCAGCGCGATGCCCAGCATCTGATGGCCGAGGCAGATGCCGAACAGCGGCACCCCGTGCTCCAGCAGGCGGCGGATCTCGGGCACCGCGTACTCGCCGGTGGCGGCGGGATCGCCCGGACCGTTCGAAAGCACCACGCCGTCGGGGGCGAGGGCCAGCACCTCCTCGGCGCTCGTGGTGGCCGGCACCACCGTGACCCGGAAACCGGTCGCCACCAGCGAGCGCAGGATGTTGCGCTTGACTCCGTAGTCGAGGACCACCGCGTGCGGCCCGTCGTTGTCCACCTCGCGGTAGCCCTCGGGCCAGGACCAGCGGGTCTGCCGCCATTCGTAGCGCTGGCGGCAGCTCACCTCGCGCGCGAGGTCCATGCCGACGAGGCCGGGCCAGGCGGCCGCCTCCCGCGCCAGTGCCGCGATGTCCGGCTCGCCTCCGGGCCGGTATTCGACGGCCGCGTTCTGGGCCCCCCGGTCGCGCAGGAGGCGGGTCAGACGGCGGGTGTCGACGCCGGTGACGGCGGTCACGCCGTACCGTTCCAGCCAGTCCTCGAGGGTGCTGCGGGCACGCCAGTTGGAGGGTGCCGGCAGGGGGGCGCGGGTCACCATGCCGCGGGCCACCGGTTCGCCGGCCTCCACATCCTCCTCGTTGGCACCGACGATGCCGATGTGGGGGAAGGTGAAGGTGATGATCTGGCCGGCGTAGGAGGGGTCGGTGAGGATCTCCTGATAGCCGGTCATGGCCGTGTTGAACACGAGCTCGCCCACCCGCCGGCCGGCGGCGCCGGCACCGAAGCCGCGGAACACCGTGCCGTCCTGCAGCACCAGCGCAGCGTCGGGACGGCGCTTTCCGGGATGAGGCATGACGGGACTTTATCCGATGGCGCAGCACGAGGATCGCGGCGGGGCGGCCCCGTCGTCGATCGGCGGGCTTTTACCATGCCCTTTTCGCGCGTCAAGGCGCACTTCCCCGCCGGATACCCCTTGCGCAGCGCCCGCCGAGGGACGATCTTGTGCGCCGATCGACGACCCCGGTACGGGCGCCGATCGACGGATCGACATCAGCTCGAGGTGTGCCGTGCTGCGTGAACGCTTGCAGGCGGCTTTGAAAGAGGCCAGCGAAAAGGGCGAGAGCCGGGCGGCGGCGACCCTGAGGCTGGTTCTGGCGGCACTCGACGAACGCGACCGCAGCGCCCGCGAGGAGGGCGGACGGGAGGGAGTCGACGACGAGGCCATCCTCGCCATGCTGCGCGAGATGATCGAACAGCGGCGGGCGGAGATCGCCCGCTGCGAGGCCTGCGCGCGTCTCGAGGAGGCGGAGCGCGAGGCCGAGGAGATCGCGGTGCTCGAACGCTTCCTGCCGCCCCAGATGAGCGAGGAGGAGATCGCCCGGGCCGTGGAGGCCGCGATCGACGAGCTCGAAGCCCATTCGCTCAAGGATACGGGCAAGGTGATCGCCGCTCTCAAGTCGCGCTTCAACGGCCACATGGATCTGGGCCGTGCCAAGCGGATGGTCTGCGAGCGGCTGGACGGCTGCCGGCAGGCCTCGGCCGGCCGATCCTAGGGCGGACCCGCGGCGGGTCCGCCCTAGGAT
>JALUAG010000047.1 GCA_027045875.1 Alphaproteobacteria bacterium
GCCTGGGCGATGATGCCGGCACCCCGCTCGAGGGCGGCGCGGGTCTCGAACAGGGGCGAGATGTCGACCCGGTCGTCGACCCCGAACAGCTTCGCCAGATAGAGGGCGGTGAGCAGGGTGAAGGCGGTCTCGCATTCGGCGATCAGGAAGCGGATGGGCTCGCCGCCGTCGAGATACTTGAGGAGCTGGGCGCAGATCATGAAGGCCCGCCGCGCCGTCGCCTGCTCGTGGACGATGGAGCCGAAGTTGACCGACACCGGCTCCACCTCGGCGATCAGCCGCTCCACCGCCTCCAGATAGGTGAGCCGCCAGGTGGGATCGTCCGGGGCGTGCTCCATGCCGATGGTGTTGCGGATGGCGTTGTGGAGCTGGCGCGCGTTGAGACGCAGATGGGTGCGGGCGGCGGCGAGGCCGTGGTTGGCGACCTCCGCCCGCAGGATCCAGAGCTCGCGCCGCAGCCCCGCGTCCCGCATGGCCGCGATGGCCCGTTCGAGGAGCGCCACGAGCTCGCCGCGATGGGCGAGACGCACTTCGCGGGTGGCGACCAGCTCCCGCGACACCGCGGCCAGATCGGCGAGCCACAGCGGATCCCCCAGCCGGGCGCGGGCCAGCGCGTCGCGGGTCTCCCGCGTCACCTTGCAGGCGAGGGCGAGGCGTACCTCGACGAGCTCGAGCGGCCCGTCCCCTCCGCTCCCCGCCGCGAGGCCGTCGCGGATCGCCGCCAGCCGCCGCCGGTAGCGTTCGAGCTGCGTGAGCTGGAGGGTGAGACGGCTCGCGAGCGTCTGCGCCCAGGAGATGTCGGCCCGCCCATCGAGATCGTAGCCCACCCAGCTCGCCACGGTGGCGATGCAGGGCACGATCTCCTGCCACCGATCGGGATAGCGCTCGGCCAGCTCCTCGGCGAGGATGCCGTAGAGGGTCCGGATCGCCTTCTGCAGATGGGCGATGGCCTCGAGCGCCTGGGCGAGCTCCGCCTCGAGATCGAGCGCCGCCTCCGGCCGGTGCGGCAGCTCGCGGAGGGCGGAAAGCAGGGCCTCGCGCCGTGCCGGGTCGAGGGGGCGCCCCTGCTCGTCGCGTCCGAGGGTCAGGGTGGCGAGCATCTTCTGCAGCCGGTTCGCCAGCCCGAAGGTGGGATGGGCGGTGAAGACGAAGCCGAACCAGGCCCGCTCGAGACGCGCCTTCGCCTCGGCGAAGGGCAGCGGCTCGCCGTCCCGGGTGAGAAGCTCGCGCAGCAGCCGCCGCAGCCCCTCGCGGTTGCGCTCGGTATCGAGCTCGCCGAGATAGGCGCGCAGGCGCTCGGCACGCTGGAGGAAGGCGTCGGCGGCGAGGCCGCCGATCAGGCGCTCGATCCGGTCCATGTCGAGACGGCCCGCCCGCAGCTCCGCCAGCAGGTGCAGGCCCAGGAGGTCGACCGGGTTGAGGAACGGATCCTCGGCCCCGCGCCGGCGGAACTCCTCGAGGAGCCGCGCGAGATCGGCGAGTTCGGGCGCCGGTTCGAGGGCGGTGGCGGGGGTCTCGGCCATCCGGTCTCCGTGAGCCAGGGGTTGCGGGCCGCGGCGCCGATATAGGTGGCCGGGCTCGCCTCCGGCAAGCGCGATGGCGTCGGGTTCGCCTTGACCGCGAGCGGCGAGACGATACTGTGCGGGGGCCCCGATTCGGGGCTCCGCTCCTCCCGTCCAGCCGCCGGAGCTGCCGTCCATGAAGCTTCCCGCGTTCCTCGCCAGGACCCTTTTGGTCCTCGGTCTGCTGACGCCGCTGGCCCTCCACGCCCAGCCCAGCGAGCAGCAGCGTCTGGTCGACCGCGCCCGGGTGGTGGTCGATGATTTCCGCGGCGACCCGAACTTCGGCACCGTCGCGGTCTACGTGCAGAACGCTTACGGGGTGGTGGTCGCCCCCAACCTCGTCGAGGGCGGCTTCATCATCGGCGGCAAGTACGGCGTCGGCGTGCTGCTGGCCCGCGACGTCCAGACCGGCGAATGGAGCGATCCGGTGTTCGTGACCCTGGCCGGCGCCACCATCGGCCTCCAGATCGGGGGCAAGGCCTCGGACATGCTGATCACGGTGATGAACGAGGCGGCGGTGACCAAGCTCCTCGACCAGGGCCTCAAGCTCGGGGCCGACGCCAGCGCCGCCATCGGGCCGGTGGGCGGCAGCCTCGGCACCGGAACCACCACCAACTTCGGCGAGGACGTCTACGTCTTCGCCCGCAATGTCGGCCTCTTCGCCGGCCTCACGGTGGAGGGCATGGCGATCGTCCCCAAGCACGACTGGAACGAGGCCTACTACGGGCGCGCGGTGACGCCCGAGGAGATCATCGCCGGCGAGGTCGCCAATCCGGCCGCGGCGCCGCTGCGCGAGGCGCTGGCCGCGTTCTGAGAGCGGGCGGCTAGAAGCTCGCCGCCCGGCTGCCGCGTAGCACCCGCATCAGCCGGCTCTGCGCCCGGCTGGCGGGGGCGGTCGTGGCCTCGGGCACGAAACGGGCGTGGGCGAGGATACGGCGGCGGACGATCTCGGCGTCGCGGTCGCCGCCGAGGACCCGCCCGTAGAGTTCCATGAACATCTCCACCGTGTCCTCTAGCGACCAGGGACGGCCGGTGTGGCGCATGTGGTGAGTGAGGATGGCGGCGGCGAGATTGTCGCGGAACTGCCGGCCCACCCGCTCGGGAGCGCCGGCCCGGTCGAACAGGCGGGCGATGAAGCGCAGCGCACGCCCGGTCTCGAACGCCGCCTGCGGATCCCGCAGCCCCGGCAGCCTGGGGGTGGCGAGCGCCGTCTCCTCGTTGGGCCCGTGGGCGAAGCCGGCCTGGGCCTCGGCCAGGCCGCGCGGCGCCAGCGCCGCGTGCAGCGGCAGCCCGAGAAGGCCCGCGCGGAACGCCTGCTCGGGATCGATCCGGTCGACCTGCATCACCCCGACCTCCGAGAAAGGACCCGATCGTCCCTCGCACCTTAGGGCAAAGCGCCGCCGGCCGGAAAGACCCCGTTCCCGCAACGGTTGGAACGGGTGGCGGACTGTTACCGCGGGGCGACGGATGTCGCGGTGCCGTGCTCGACCGCGGCGTGTTCGAGGAACAGCCAGACGTACTCGCCGAAGGAGCGGCCGGCGAGGAGCCCGAAGCGGTCGCGGGCGAGCCGCCACAGCACGATCTCGCATTTGCCGAGGAGGCTGCGGGAGGCGAAGCCCGGCGGCGCCACGCCGGCGTCCAGATCGAGCGGACAGCCGGCCGCCAGCACCTCCCCGGCGACCGGACCGGCGAGCCGGATCTCGGCGAAACGGTGGCTCAGATCGACGGCGGCCACATGCGCCCCGCCGGCGGCGTCGGTCACCGCAGCGAGCCACCCGTCGGCATCGCCGCCGTCGGCCAGCAGCAGCCATTCGTCGGGACCGAGGCGCAGGGCCGCGATCCCCTCCCCCGCCGCCGCGCGCAGCATCGCCCCCGGCAGCTCGAGTCCCAGCGCCGCCCCGATGCGCCGCGCCGTCCCCTCCTCCGCCCGCAGGCCGAGGCGGGGCCGCAGCGGGACCTCCTCGATCCGCAACACCTCCCGCCGACGGTCCCGACGGAAGGCCACGGCGCGCCCGTCGAGGGGGGTGCGCAGGACGGGTTCAGACATGGAGGCGTTCTCCCGCGGGATCGTAGAACACCGGCGAGGTGACCTCGACGGCGACCGGCGGGCCGTCGAGCTGCGGCACCCACAGCCGCTGACCGCCGCGTTCGCGCCCGCCGGCAACCAGGGCGAGGGCGATGGAGCGGCCGAGCGTGGGGCTCATGTAGCTCGAGGTGACGTGGCCGATCATGCGCATCGGCACCGGCTCGTTCGGATCCTCGACGATCTGCGCGCCCTCCTCCAGCACCCGCGCCGGATCCTCGGTCAGCAGACCGACGAGCTGCTTGCGGTCCGGCCGCTGCAGGTCGCTGCGGAAGAGGGAGCGGCGGCCGACGAAGTCGCGCTTCTTCCGGGACACGATCCAGCCCATGCCGAGATCGAAGGGGGTCACGGTGCCGTCGGTGTCCTGGCCGACGATGATGTAGCCCTTCTCCGCCCGCAGCAGATGCATGGTCTCGGTGCCGTAGACGGTGAGGCCGTGGGGTCGGCCCGCCTCCACCAGCGCCTCCCAGACGTGGAGGCCGTAGCCCGCCGGCACGTTGACCTCGAAGGACAGCTCGCCGGTGAAGCTAATGCGGAAGATCCGCGCCGGCACCCCGGCCACCCGCCCGGTGCGGAAGGTCATGTGGGGGAAGGCGGCGGGGCCCAGATCCACCTCCTCGACCAGCGGACGCAGCACCTCCCGCGCGCGCGGACCGGTGACCGTCACGGTCGCCCACTGTTCGGTGACCGAGGTGCACCAGACGCGCAGCTCGGGCCATTCGGTCTGCAGCCAGTTCTCGAGCCAGGCCAGCACGCGGGCGGCGCCGCCGGTGGTGGTGGTCATGTGGAAATGGTCCTCGGCGAGGCGCGCCGTCACCCCGTCGTCGAACACCATGCCGTCCTCGCCCAGCATCAGGCCGTAGCGGCAGGCGCCCACGGCGAGCTTCGTCCAGGCGTTGGTGTAGACGCGGTTCAGGAACTCGGCGGCGTCCGGACCGCGGATGTCGATCTTGCCCAGGGTCGAGGCGTCGAGCATGCCGCAGGCCTCGCGCACCGCCCGCGCCTCGCGCTGCACCGCCGCCGCCATGTCCTCGCCCTCGCGGGGAAAGTAGCGCGCGCGCTTCCACTGGCCGACGTCCTCGAACACCGCGCCGGCCGCCTCCGCCCAGCGGTGCATCGGGGTCCGGCGCACGGGGTCGAAGAGGGCGCCCCGGTGCGGTCCGACGAGCGCCCCGAAGGGCACCGGCGTCCAGGGCTGGCGGAAGGTGGTGACGCCGACGGCGGCCACCGGCAGGCCGCGCTCGCCGGCGACGATCCCGAGGGCGTTGAGATTGCCGGTCTTGCCCTGGTCGGTGCCCATGCCCGTCGTGGTGTAGCGCTTGACGTGCTCGATCGATTCGTAGCCCTCGCGCAGGGCGAGGCCGAGATCGCGGGCCGTCACGTCCTGCTGGAAATCGACGAAGGCCTTGGCCCGCTCCCGCGTACTGCATCCGGGCACGCACCACAGGGGCTCGAGGGTCCAGGCCGGTCCCTCCTCGACGGGCGGCGGCGTCGGCGGTTCGGCCGAAAAGCCCGCGGCACGGGCGGCCGCGGCGCCGGCCCGCAACCCGTCGGCGATGGCCTCGGCGAGGCTGCGCGTGCCGTTGGCACCGCCGGCGCAGCGCATCGGCCAATGGGCGCGGTCGGGCAGGAAGGCGGCGAGGTCGCCGTCCCAGCGGAGCCCGCCCCGGGCCTGGGCGAACAGCGCGAGATCGGGGTGCCAGCCGCCCGACATGAGGACGAGATCGCAGGCGTGGGGGACCGGCAGGGTGATACCGGCGTCGCGGGGGCGGAGATGGATCTGCCGGACCCGGCGCCGCCCCTCGCTGCCCGCCGGCAGCACGCCCGTGAGCAGCGCGACCCCGCGCGCCCGGGCGGCCGTCGCGACCGCCTCCGGCACCCGGCGCCGGCTGTCGGCGACGGTGACCCGGGCGCCGGCCTCGGCGAGATCGCCGGCGAGGCCGTAGACGCTGTCGTTGTTGGTCACGACCACGATCTCGCGGCCCGGCAGCACCGCGTAGCGGTGGAGATAGGTCGCCGCCGCACCGGCCAGCATGATCCCCGGCCGGTCGTTGGCGGGGAACACGAGCGGCCGTTCGATCATGCCCGCCGCCACCACCACCTCCGTGGCCCGCACCTTCCACAGCCGGTGCCGCGGCCGTCCCTCGCCGGGGGCGAGGCGATGGTCGCCCACATCCTCGAGCAGGCCCACGAGATTGTGGTCGTAGCAGCCGAACACGGTGGTGCGGGGCAGCAGCCGGCAGTTGGGCGCCGCCCGCAGTTCCGCCAGCGCCTCCGCGAGCCAGGCGTCGGGCGCCTCGCCGCCGATGCGCGCCCGCACCGCCCCCTCCCCGAGCAACCAGCCGCCGAAGGCCGGTTGCGCCTCGGCGAGGATCACCCGGGCCCCCGCCCGGGTGGCGGCGAGGGCGGCGGCGATGCCGGCGGGACCGCCGCCGGCGATTAGCACCTCGCAATGGGCGAAGCGGTGCAGGTAGCGGTCGGGATCGGGCCGCCGCGGCGCCTCCCCGAGCCCCGCCGCGGCCCGGATGCGCGGCTCGTAGATCCGTTTCCAGAAGGCCGGCGGCCACATGAAGGTCTTGTAGTAGAAGCCGGCCGGAAAGAGGGGCGCCAGCAGGCCGTTCACCGCCAGCAGATCGAAGGCGAGACCGGGTCGGCAGTTCTGCGGGAAGGCCTCGAGGTCGTTGAACAGCGGCAGGGTGGTGGCACGGGTATTGGGATCGCTGCGGCCGTCGCCCCGCTCGACCCGCACCAGCGCGTTGGGCTCCTCGGCCCCGGCGGTGAGAATGCCGCGCGGGCGATGGTACTTGAAGCTCCGCCCCACCAGATGGACGCCGTTGGCCAAAAGCGCCGAGGCCAGGGTGTCGCCGGCGTAGCCCAGATATTCGCGGCCGTCGAAGCGGAAGCGCAGCGGCTTCGCGCGGTCGATCCGCCCGCCCCGTTCCAGTCGCGCGACACCCTCAGCCATCGGCCCCGGCCTCCGGCGCGGCCGACAGCTCGGCGGGCGGCCCCTCGCCCATGGGGTAGACCGCGAGGATGCGGTCGCTCACCGTGTGGCGGGCGAGGTTGAACCAGCGCTGGCAGCCGTGGGCGTGGAACCAGCGCTCGAAATGGATGCCCTTGGGGTTCCTGCGCATGAAGAGGTAGTCCGCCCATTCGGCGTCGCTCAGCGCCTCGGGGTCGGGCGGACGGCGGATGTGCGCCTCGCCGCCGCAGCGGAACTCGATCTCGGCACGCGGTCCGCAGAAGGGGCAGGGAATGCGCAGCATGGGACCTTTCCTCGCGATACGCCTCAGTGGGCCACGGCGGCGGCCGCCGCCTCGTCGATCAGCCGCCCGGTGACGAAGCGGTCGAGATCGAAGGGGGCGTTGATCGGATGCGGCTCGTCGCGGGCGATGGTCCAGGCGAACAGGTGCCCGGAGCCCGGGGTCGCCTTGAAGCCGCCCGTTCCCCAGCCGCAGTTGATGTAGAGCCCGCGTACCGGCGTCTTGCCGATGATCGGCGAGCGATCCGGGGTCACGTCGACGATGCCGCCCCACTGCCGCATCAGCCGCATGCGGGAGAAGATCGGGAACAACTCGAGAATGGCTTCGAGGGTGTGCTCGATCACCTGGATGCCGCCGCGCTGGCTGTAGGAGACGTACTGGTCGGTGCCGGCGCCGATCACCAGATCGCCCTTGTCCGACTGGCTGATGTAGGCGTGTACCGTGTTGGACATGACGACGCAGGGGAAGACCGGCTTCACCGGCTCGGAGACGAGGGCCTGCAGCGGATAGCTCTCGATCGGCAGACGGAAGCCGGCCATCTCGGCGAGCACGCTCGAATGGCCGGCCACCACGATCCCCACCCTGTCGGCCGCGATCGCCCCCCTGGTCGTCTCGAGGCCCACCACGCGGTCGCCCCGGCGGCGGATCGCCGTCACCTCGCAGTTCTGGATGATGTCGACGCCGAGGGCGTCGGCGGCCCGCGCGTAGCCCCAGGCCACGGCGTCGTGTCGCGCCACCCCGCCGCGGCGCTGGAGGGCGGCGCCCAGCATCGGATAGCGGGCGCCGCGGTCGATCGACAGCGGCGGGCAGTAGGCCCCGGCCTCCTCCGGGGTGAGCCATTCGTTGTCGATGCCGTTGAGGCGGTTGGCGTAGATGTGCCGCTTGAAGATCTGCACGTCGTGGACGTTGTGGGCGAGCATCATCACGCCGCGGTCGCTGTACATAACGTTGAAGTTGAGCTCGCGGGACAGCCCGGCCCAGAGACGGAGGGCGTGGTCGTAGAGGGCGGCGCTCTCGTCGTGGAGATAGTTGGAACGGATGATGGTCGTGTTGCGGCCGGTGTTGCCGCCGCCGAGCCAGCCCTTCTCCAGCACCGCGACGTCGCGGATGCCGTGCTCGCGGGCGAGATAGTAGGCGGTGGCGAGGCCGTGGCCGCCGCCGCCCACGATCACCACCTCGTAGCGCGGGCGCGGCTCCGGGCTGCGCCAGGCCCGCGGCCAGTCGCGGTGGCCCGTGAGGGCGTTGCGGGCGAGGGTGAAGATGGAATAGCGGCGCACGCCGACCTCCCCGACGAGATGCTCCCGTCCCCTTGTCCGCCGGACCGGCGGCGGATGCAAGTGCGGGGCCGCACTTCTCTCCCCGCGACCTCCACCTTCGCCATACCGCGCGCGGCTAAGCCTTCGGGAAAAAACGCGGCTTCAACTTTCCTCTTTGCGTCGCCGTCGCCGACTGTGGTATTTCTGCGACAAGGACGGTGGAACGAGGCCGAGATGACCGTCATGCTGTCGAGGGACGCGTTCCGGAACGAGGGAGACGGGGGCGGACGGCCGCGGCAGACGCCGGAAACGGTGGCCTTCCTGCTGGTCCCCGACTTCTCCATGCTGGCGTTCACGAGCGCCATCGAGCCCCTCAGGATCGCCAACCGGCTCTCGGAGCGCCAGCTCTACCACTGGGTCATCCTCTCCCCCGACGGCCGGCCGGTGCGGGCCAGCAACCAGGTGGCGATCCAGGTCGACATGCCGATGCAGCGGCTGCAGATCGACACCGCGCCGCCGCCCACCGTGATCCTGTGCAGCGGCCTCGGGGCGGAGCGCTACGCCGACCGCGAGGTGCTGGCCTGGCTCAGGCGGGTCGACCGCCACGGGGCGGAGGTGGGCGCGCTGTGCACCGGCGCCCACATCCTCGCCCGGGCGGGACTGCTCACCGACCATCGCTGCACCATCCACTGGGAGAACCTGCCGGGCTTCATCGAGGCCTTCCCGGACATCGATGTCGCCGGCAACCTGTTCGAGTTCGACCGCAACCGCTTCACCTGCTCGGGCGGCACCTCGGCCCTCGACATGATGCTCTACCGCATCTCCATGCAGCACGGCGAGCGGCTCGCCACCAAGGTGTCCGAACAGTGCATGCTGGACCGCATCCGCGGCCCCCGCGACCGTCAGCGGATGCCCATCCGGGTGCGGGTCGGGGTCCACCATCCGAAGCTCATCACCGCCATCGAGCTCATGGAGGCCAATATCGAGGAGCCCCTGAGCCAGGAGATGCTGGCCCGCTACATCGGCCTCTCGCGGCGCCAGCTCGAGCGGCTGTTCCGCAAGCATCTCGGACGCACGCCGGCGCAGTACTATCTCGAGCTCCGGCTCGAGCGGGCCCGCCACCTGCTCTACCAGACCGACATGCCGATCATGAACATCGCCTGCGCCTGCGGCTTCGTCTCCGCCTCCCATTTCTCGACCTGCTACCGGCAGATGTACGGCCGCACGCCGCGGGCGGAGCGCAGCCAGGCCGCCTGATCAGGCCTTCACCCCGGCGCCCGGCGCCGGCTCGGCCTCCGGGTCGAGGGGCCAGCGGGTGCGGATCCGCACCGTCTCCACCGCGGCCGGCGGCAGGCCCGCCGCCAGCCGTTCGAGCCCCGCCCAGGCCACCATCACCGCGTTGTCGCCGCAGAGCCGCAGCGGCGGCAGCAGCAGCGAGAACCCCTCCGCCGCCGCGAGCTCCTCGAGCGCCGCCCGGATCGCCCGGTTGGCGGCCACGCCGCCGGCCACCACCAGCACCGGCGGCGCCGCGTAGGCCTCGCGGAACCGGCGCATGGCGCGCCGCGTGCGGTCGGCCAGCACCGCGCACACCGCCGCCTCGAAGCCGGCACAGAGATCGGCCACGGTGCGCGGCTCGGCCGCCTCGCGGCCGAGCTCCAGGATGCGGTGGCGGACCGCGGTCTTGAGACCGGAGAAGGAGAAATGGCAGCCGGGCTGTCCGAGGAGCGGGCGCGGCAGCGGTAAGCGGTCGGGATCCCCTTCCCTCGCGTGCCGCTCCACCGCCGGCCCGCCCGGATAGCCGAGCCCCAGCATCTTGGCCACCTTGTCGAAGGCCTCCCCCACCGCGTCGTCGATGGTGGTGCCGAGGCGGCGGTAGCGGCCCACCCCCTCCACCACCAGGAGCTGGCAGTGGCCGCCCGAGATCAGCAGCAGGAGATAGGGAAAGGCGGCGTCGTGGGTGAGGCGGGCGGTGAGAGCGTGGGCCTCGAGATGGTTCACGGGATAGAGGGGCAGACGGTGCACGACGGCCAGCGCCTGGGCGGTGGCGAGCCCCACCAGCAGCCCGCCGGCGAGGCCCGGGCCGGCGGTGACGGCGATGCCGTCGAGCTCGGCGAAGGTAAGATCGGCCTCCGCCATCACGGCGGCGATCATGCGGTCCAGCTTCCGCACATGGGCGCGGGCGGCGATCTCCGGCACCACGCCGCCGTAGAGGGCGTGCAGATCGAGCTGCGAGAACACCGCCTCGGCGAGGATCGCGCGGTCGCCGCGCAGCACCGCCGCCGCGGTCTCGTCGCAGCTCGTCTCGATGCCCAGGATGCGCGCCTGCGCCGCTGTCGTCACCGGGTTCCACCTCTGCTACAAGCCGCCCCATCATATGGAACGGGAAGCATCCGCGTGAAGCCGTCCGCGAGACTGACCATCGGCACCCGGGGCTCGCCGCTGGCGCTGGCCCAGGCCGAGCTGGTGCGCCGTGCCCTGGCCGCCGCCTGCCCCGAGCTGGCCGCGCCCGAGGCCGTCGCCGTCCGCGTCATCCGCACCTCCGGCGACCGTTTCGTCGACCGGCCGCTCACCGACATCGGCGGCAAGGGGCTGTTCACCAAGGAGATCGAGGAGGCGCTCCTCGACGGCGGCATCGATATCGCCGTCCACTCCATGAAGGACGTGCCCACCGAGCTTCCGGAGGGGCTCGTCATCGCCGCCTGCCTGCCGCGGGCGGATCCGCGGGATGCCATGATCGGTCCCGCCGGCGTCGGCCTTTCGGAGCTGCCTCCGGGTGCGGTGATCGGCACCGCCTCGCTGCGCCGGGCGGCCCAGGTGCGGGCGCTGCGCCCCGATCTCGGGATCGTCAATCTGCGGGGCAACGTGCAGACCCGCCTCGACAAGGTGCGCCGCGGCGAGGTCGCCGCCACCTTCCTCGCCGCCGCCGGGCTCGAGCGGCTCGGGCTCCTCGACGAGGCCGACCGCCTGCTCGATCCCGAGGAGATGCTGCCGGCCGTAGCCCAGGGTGCGATCGGCGTCGAGGCGCGCCGCGGCGACGAGGCGACCCTCGACTTTCTGGAACGAATCGACCATCTCGATACCCGGCGGTGCGTCGAGGCGGAACGGGTGTTTCTCGCCGCTCTCGACGGCTCCTGCCGGACGCCGATCGCGGCGCTCTGCGAATTCGCGGCGGGCCGCGTGTGCTTCCGCGGCCTGCTGGCGGCCCCCGACGGCAGCCGGGTCCAGCGGGTGCAGCTGCGGGGCGATGCCGGGGCGGCGGCGGAGCTGGCGGCCGAAGCGGCGCGCATGGTACGGACGGGCATGGATGGCGACGGAGATTCCGGGAGGCGGCATTGATGGAGGTCGGGAACTGCCGATGATGGAGAGCCGGGCACGCAAGCGCTGGATCCTGATCACGCGGGCTCGCGAGCAGGGCGAGCAGACGGCGCGGGAGCTGCGCGAGCGTGGCTATCTGACCCTGGTCGATCCGGTCTTCGAGACCCGTCGCGTTCCCTTCTCCCTTCCCCGACCCGAAGAGCTGCAGGCGGTGCTCCTGACGAGCGCCAACGCCGCCTACGCCCTCGGCCGCGAACTCGCCGGCCTGCCGGTGTTCACGGTCGGCCGCGGCACCGCGCGGGCGGTGCGCCAGCGGGGGGCGATGGACGTGCGGGCGGCCCGCGGCGACTGGCAGTCCCTGGTGGAGCGGATCCGCGAGGAGCTCGATCCGCGGGCGGGCGCGCTGCTCCATCTGAGCGGCCGCGAGGTGCGGGGCGACCTCGTGGGCGAACTGCGGCAGCTGGGCTTCACCTGCGAGCGGCTGGTGGTCTACGAGACGGTGCCGCGGGAGGAGATCGGCTCGCGCACGCGGCACGCGCTCAGTCGGCGGGCGGTGGGCGCGGTGCTGCTCTATTCGCCGCGCACGGCGGCGACCTTCGCACGGCTGATCCGCGACGGCGGGCTCGAGGCGGGCCTCGACGGCGTGCTGTGCGTCTGTCTCAGCGAGGCGGTGGCCGAGGAGGTCACCGATCTCGCCAATCTGGAGATCGTGGTGGCCCGGGAGCGCGACCAAACGGCGCTGCTGGACTGCCTTGAAGCGCACATGCCCAGCTGCTAGCGCTTCGTGTCCGGGTCGGCGGAGCGCCGTGTCCGCCGAACCACGACGGGCAGAGGAAACGACGGCACCGAGTGGAAGGACGGCACAGGAATGGCGCGCAGCCGACAATCGGGGAGTGCCGGCGGATCGGCCGGAGGCGGACGGCAGCGGAAGACCCAGAGTTCGCGCCCGTCCTCGCGAACGAAGAAATCCGGGAGCGGCACCGCGGCGGCGGCCGGGAGCGCGGGCGGAAAGACGGTCGCGGAGGTGACCGGCACCGGCGCGACGCCACCGGAGACGGAGGCGACGCCGGAGACGGCTCCGACCAGATCCGGCGAGACCGGAACCGGGGCCGGGAAGGCCGGAGCGAAGCGGGAAGAGGCCCCGTCGAAGCCCGACGAGGCGGGAACGAAGACCGGGAAGGCCGAAGCGAAGCCGGAGAAGCCGGACGAGATCCGGGCGGAACCGGAGACGACCGAAGGCGGAGCGGAGCCGGCGCGGGCGCGGCCGGCGGGCACCACCGCCGCGGGGGCGGCCCCGATGCCGCCCGGCGGCGAGGCGCGGGTATCGCCGGCACCCGCCGCGGCTCCGCCCTCGTCATCCCCGCCGGGCTGGCGGACGCCGCTCCTCGCGGGCCTCGTGGGTGGTGCCGCGGTGGCGCTGATCGTCCTCTACCTCGCCCCCTCGGGTCCGCCCGATCCGAGGCTCGTGAGCCGTCTCGACGAGCTCGGAACGCGCATCGCCGGCATCGAGGACGGGCTCGCCGGCCGCCTGTCGGCCGTCGAGGAGAACGGGCGCGCGCTCTCGGGACGCATCGAGGAGCTGACCGGCCGCCTCGCCTCGCTCGAGGAGAGGCTGGGGCCGCTCGAACCGGTGCCGGCGCGCGTCGAGGAGCTGACGGGCGGGCTCGCCGACGCCACGGAACGGCTGGACGCGCTCGAAGGACGCCTCGAAGGGTTGCGGCCCACCCTCGATGCCGTGGCCGGGCTCACCGACCGGCTGGCGGCGGTCGAGACGCGGCTGGACGAACTGGCCATGGCGCTGCCCGCCGCCGACGGGAGAGAGATCCCCCTCGCCGGGGAACTGGGCGGCCGTCTCGACGCCCTCGAAGGCCGCGAGCGCGAGGTCCGGGAAACCCTGGCCCGGCTGGAACGGCGCCTCGGCGACGAACTCGGAGGCGTGCGGCGGAGCTTGGCCACGCTCGAAGCCGAGCGGGCGAAGCTGGCGGCCGCGATCGAGTCGCTGCGCGGCGAGCTGCGGGGCACCCGCGAGGAGCTCGCCGGCCGGGTGAGCGGTCTCGACGAGCGGCTGGGCGAGGTGGCGGCGACCGTCGGCACCCTCGACGACGGGCTCGCCGCCCTCGACGGCCGACTCGCGAGCTTCGGCGAGCGGCTCGAGGCCCTCGACCGCACGACACGAGACCTCGGCCGCCGTACCGGCGAGCTGGAAACGCGGCTCGCCGAGCTGCGGAGCGCCCGCGAGCGGGCGGTGGGGCTGGTGCTCGCCGCCAACGCCCTTTCCCTCGCCGCCCTCGAGGGCGGCAGCCTGGCCGAACCGCTGGCCGACATCGAGGCCCTGGCCGGCGAGGATGCGGATCTGCAGGCCCTGGTGGCGCGGCTCCGTCCCCATGCGCAGACCGGCGTGCCCACGCTCGGCCAGCTGCGCGCGCGTTTCGAGGCCCTGGCCCCGGCCATGCTCGGCCGTCGCACCGAGGGCGGATCGGTGCTCGAGAAGACCCGCAGCAATCTCGAGGCCCTCGTCACCATCCGCCGCCAGGGCGAATCCCTCGATCCCGCCGTCGCGGCGGTGGACCGCGCCCGCAACGCCCTCGCCGCGGGCCGCGTCGAGGAGGCGGTGACGGCCCTCGAACCGCTGGCCGACGCCGGCAACGAGGCGGCGCGGGAATGGCTGGCGCTGGCCCGGGCGCGGCTGGCGGCGCTGGCGGCGATCGCCGAACTCGACGGCTACGTGCGCCGCCTCCTCGTCGATACCCGATCCAAGAGCTGAGCCGAGCCCGGACAGATCATGCGCAAACTGGTTCTCTTCGTCGTCATCGCCCTCGTGGCCGCCCCGCTGGCGGCCTGGCTCGCCGACAATCCGGGCCAGGTCCGGATCGCCTGGCTGGATGTCGAAATCGAGACCACGGTCGGCCTGCTGCTGGTCGGGGTGCTGCTGGTGGCGGCGGCGGCGGTGCTGCTGGTCGAACTGCTGCGCTGGCTTTTCGGGCTGCCCCGGCGGCTGCGCGACCGGCGCACCCACAAGCGCCTCGCCGAGGGCTACGCCGCCCTCACCACCGGCCTCGTGGCGGCGGCGGCGGGCGACGTGGCGAGCGCCCGGCACCATCTGCGGCGGGCGGAGAAGCTGCTCGACGACGGGGTGCCGGCACTGCTGCTGCTGGAGGCGCAGACGGCCCAGCTCCAAGGCGACGAGACCGACGCCATCCGCCGTTTCCGGGCGATGCTGCGCGATCCCGAGACCGAGCTCCTCGGTCTGCGGGGCCTGCTCGCTCATGCCCTCAAGGACGGCGATCACGCCACCGCCCTCGAGCTCGCCCGCAAGGCCCACCGGCGCAGCCCCGGCACCCCCTGGGTGGTGAGCACCCTGTTCGATCTGCTGACCCGGGCCGAGGAGTGGGAGGAGGCGCTGGTGCTCCTCAACCAGCTCGCCGATCTCAAGCTGATCACGCCGGAGCAGGCACGCCGGCGGCGGGCCATCCTGCATCTCATGCTGGCCCGCAAGGCGCTCGCCGCGGAGCGTTTCGACGAGGCGCTGCGCCAGGCGCGGCGGGCGGTCAAGCTCGCCCCCGCCTTCCCGCCGGCGGCGGTGGAGGCGAGCCGCATCGCCGCCCGCATCGGCCGCAACCGGCTCGCCCGCCGCATCCTCGAGAACGCCTGGCGGCTGGAACCGCATCCCGACCTGCTCGCCGCCTATCTGGAGCTGGGCGGCAAGGACAATCCGGCCGAACGGCTGCGGCGGGTGGAGCGGCTCCGCAGCCTCCAGCCCTTCGACCCCCTCTCCTACATCGCCCTCGCCGAGGCCCAGATGGCGGGAGAGGACTACGAAGCCGCCCGCCACTCGCTGGCCCGCGCGCGGGAACTCGGCGCCACCGCCCGCGTCTACCGCCTGCTGGCGGAGCTCGAACGGCGCAACGGCGCCCCCGAGGAGAAGGTGCAGGAATGGCTCGCCCGCGCCTTCGACGCCCCGGCCGACAAAGCCTGGGTGTGCGAGGACACGGGCGAGGTGCTGCCGGAATGGAAGCCCTTCGGCGTCAGCGGCCGCTTCGATGCGGTGCAGTGGGAGACCCCGGCCAAGCTGGCGGCCCTCGAAGGGGGGCGTGCCCCCACCACCTTCCTCACCCATACCGAGACGCCGGTGCCGGCCACCACCCCCGCCCCGGCGCCGGAGGGGAGCGCCGAGACCGCCCGCCTGCCGGCCCGCGAACGGCCGGCGCCCGAGGAGGCGGAGACCGCCGAGGCGAAGGCCTCCGGGGCCGGGGAGGCGGACGC
>JALUAG010000048.1 GCA_027045875.1 Alphaproteobacteria bacterium
GTGACCGGAGCGCATGCGGAGCGCCTGCGGTTCGGTGACGGCGAGCGCCGGGATGCCGGCCAGCGCCGTCGCCACCGGGATCAGCACCTGGGGCAGGGTCTCGTCCTTGACGATCTGCTCCAGGGCGGAAAGGGAGATCGCGTGATCGAGCTCGAAGGGGCCGACGGCGAGCCGCCGCAGCTCGGCGACATGGGCGTAGCAGCCCAGGGTCTCGCCCAGATCGCGGGCCAGCGCCCGCACATAGGCGCCCTTGCCGCACACCACCTCGAACACCGCCGTATCCGGAGACGGCCGCTCGACCAGCTCGAAACTGTCGATCCGCACCGGGCGCGGTTCGAGCTCCACCGCTTCGCCCCGGCGCGCGAGATCGTAGGCCCGTTCGCCACCCACCTTGACGGCGGCGAAGATGGGCGGCCGCTGCATGATGGTGCCGGTGAAGGCCGGCAGAGCGGCGGTGATCTCCTCGTCCGTCGGGCGCCGGTCGCTGGTGGCGATCACCCGGCCCTCGGCGTCGTCGGTGTCGCGGGCCTCGCCGAAGCGCATGGTGAAGCGATAGCGCTTGGGCGCGTCCATGACATAGGCCACGGTCTTGGTCGCCTCGCCGAGGGCCACCGGCAGGACACCGGTGGCCAGCGGGTCGAGGGTACCACCGTGACCGGCCTTGCGGGCGTTGGTCAGCCGCTTCACCACGTTGACCACATGCGTCGAGGTCATGCCGCGCGGCTTGTCGACCACCAGCCAGCCGTCGATGCGGATGCCGCTTCGCTTACGACGTGCCATTCGGGTTCTCTTCCTCGCGGAGGGCCGACCGCGCGGCCAGGCTCTCGCGCAGCAGCCGCTCGATCTTCTGCGCCTCGGCGAAGCTGGTGTCGGCGGTGAACACGAGCCGAGGCGCGTATTTGAGGTGCATCTCGCGGGCCAGCCGACCGGCCAGCCGGCCCGCCGCCGCCGCCAGCGCCGCCCGCACCGGCGGGCTCAGCTCTCCTCCGAGCTCGCTGGCATACACGGTGGCGTTGCGGAGATCGCGGCTGACCCGCACCTCGCTCACCGTCACGCTCACCCCTTCGAGGCGGGGATCGTGGATCTCGTTGCGCAGCAGGTAGCCGGCCAGCAGATGACGCATCTGCTCGCCGACCCGGAGCTGGCGCTGGGAAAGCGGCTGGGCGCCGCGGCGTCTCGTCATGCGGGTTGTCGTTTCGGCCTTCGCGATCGTCCCGGTTGTCTGCAAGATAGGGCGCCTTCGGCGGTTGTCATCGGTCCAGGGTACGGGTCACCTCCTGCACCTCGTAGGCCTCGATCACGTCCCCCTTGCGGATGTCGTTGTAACCCTCGATGGCGATGCCGCACTCGAATCCCTCGCGCACCTCGCGGACGTCCTCCTTGAAGCGCCTGAGGGAGGCGATGGCGCCCTCGTAGACGACGACGTTGTCGCGCAGCAGCCGCACCCGCGCGTTGCGGCGCACGACCCCGTCGGTGACCATGCAGCCCGCCACCCGGCCCACCTTGGTGATGGAGAACACCTCCCGCACCTCGGCATGGCCCAGGATCTGCTCCCGGGTCTCGGGGGCGAGCAACCCCTCGAGCATCTTCTTCAGATCGTCGAGCAGCTCGTAGATGATGGCGTAGTAGCGGATCTCCACCCCGTCGCGGCGGGCCGCCTCGCGGGCGGGGGCGTTGGCCCGCACGTTGAAGCCGATCACCAGCGCCTTGGAGGCGTGGGCGAGGGCGATGTCGCTCTCGGTGATGGCGCCGACGCCGGCGTGCAGCACCCGCACCGCCACCTCCTCGCCGCCCAGCTTCTCGAGGCCGGCCAGGATCGCCTCCAGCGAGCCGTGCACGTCGGCCTTGACCACCACCGGCAGCTCCGCGAGCTCGCCCTTCTTGAGCTGGGTGAACATCTCCTCGAGGGAGGTCCGCGCCCCGGTGGCCGGCCGCTTCTGCTCGCGCAGCTTGCGCAGGCGGTACTCGGCGATCTCGCGCGCCCGCCGGTCGCTCTCCACCGCCACCAGCTTGTCGCCGGCCTCGGGCACGCCGTCGAGGCCGAGCACCTCGACCGGCACCGACGGTCCGGCCGACTTCACCTGGCGGCCGCGATCGTCGATCAGCGCCCGCACCCGACCCCAATGGGCGCCGGCCACGACGATGTCGCCGACATGGAGGGTGCCGTTCTGCACGAGCACCGTGGCCACCGGCCCGCGGCCGCGGTCCAGCTTGGCCTCGATCACCGCGCCATGGGCCTCGCGATCGGGATTGGCCTTGAGCTCGAGGAGCTCGGCCTGGAGCTGGATGGCCTCGATGAGCTCGGTGAGGCCCTGCTTCTTGATCGCGCTCACCGGCACGCAGAGCACGTCGCCGCCGAAATCCTCGGGCACCAGATCGTAGTTCAGGAGTTCGTTCTTGACCCGTTCGGGATCGGCCTCCGGCTTGTCGATCTTGTTGATGGCGACGATGATCGGCACCCCCGCCGCCTGGGCGTGGCGGATGGCCTCCACCGTCTGCGGCTTGACGCCGTCGTCGGCGGCCACCACCAGCACCACGATGTCGGTCACCGAGGCGCCGCGGGCGCGCATCGAGGTGAAGGCCTCGTGGCCCGGCGTGTCGATGAAGGTGACCGGCGTGCCGGTACCGATATCGACCTGGTAGGCGCCGATGTGCTGGGTGATGCCGCCGGCCTCGCGGGCGGCCACGTTGGTCTCGCGCAGGGCGTCGAGGAGCGAGGTCTTGCCGTGGTCGACATGGCCCATGACGGTCACCACCGGCGGCCGCGGCCGCAGCTTGTCGGGGGTGTCGGGCGCGCCCTCGAGCCCTTCCAGCACGTCGGCCTCGCTCACCCGCTTGGGCTCGTGGCCGAACTCCACCACCACGAGCTCGGCGGTGTCGGCGTCGATGGTCTGGTTGATGGTGGCCATGATGCCGTTGCGCATCAGCGCCCGTACGACGTCCGCACCCCGCACCGCCATGCGGGAGGCGAGCTCCTGCACGGTGATGGTCTCGGGGATCACCACCTCGCGCACCGGAGGCCCGCTCTGCTCCGCCTTCTGCTGGCGCTTTTCGCGCTCGCGCTGACGCCTGAGGGCGGCGAGACTGGGCTGGCGGACCTCCTCCTCGGCCTCGCCGTCGGGAGTGAGGACGACCCGCAGCGGCCTCTTGGTCTCGCGCGGCTCGGGCTTGCGCAGACTGGGGCGCCCGGCCTTCCCGCGCCGGCGACGTTCGGCGAGCTCCTCTTCCTCGAGCTCCTTCTTGGTCTTGGCCCGCTTGGGCGGGACCGCCGCCTTGGCGGCCGGCGCCGCCGGCGTCTGGGCGGTCGCCGGCGGGACGGCACCCGCGGCGCCGGTGGCCGCGGCTTCCTGTTCGCGCCGCTTGGCTTCCTCCTCGGCCAGGAGCTTCTTGGCCATCTCCTCGGCCTTGCGGCGGGCCTCCTCCTCGGCCTTGCGGCGGGCCTCCTCCTCGGCCTTGCGCCGGGCCGCCGCCTCCTCCTCGGCCTTGCGGCGGGCGGCCTCCTCGGCGGCGCGGCGGGCCACCTCCTCGGCCCGCCGACGGGCCTCCTCCTCGACCTTCTTGGCCTCGCTCAGCGCCTTGAGGCGGACCGCCTTCTCCTCTTCGGTGAGGGGCTTCAGAACCACCGTGCGCCGGTCGCTCGCGGTCTTGGCGGCGGCCTGCCCGCGGCCGTGGGTGGTGGTCTCCAGCACGCCGGTTTCCGCCTGTCGCTGGGCCGCCGCCTCGCCGGCGGTCGCCGCCCGGGCGGTCCGGCGCCGCTTGACCTCCACCGCCACCGCCTTGCTCCTGCCGTGGCTGAAGCTCTGGCGGATGGTGCCGCTCTCGACGGTCTTCTTAAGCTCGAGCCGCGCGGACGGGCGGGACAACCCGATGCGAGTGTTCCGATCCTGTCCTTTCCCGTCGCTCATCTGTCTTCCGCATCCTCGTTTGCATGTGTTCCTTCGCCGCCGGCGGGCATCCCGCGTCCCGCGGCCCTCGCGTCCGGTTCCGACACGGACCCGCCCCGCAGCCCTTCGAGGCGCCGCGCTTCGGCCACCAGCTTCGCCGCCAGCCGCCCCGGCGCCAGCGCCACGTAGACCGCCTCCGGGCGGCCGAGGGCGGCACCGAGGTCGGCCCGGTCGAAGGCCTCGATCCGGAGGGTGTCCGGCGGCAGCTGCCGGAAGCGCTTGCGGGCGTTGGCACTGGCGTCCCGCGCCACCAGCAGCACCGCGACCTCGCCCCGGGCGAGCGCCTCGCGCACCTTCTCGAAGCCGGCCACCGCCTGTCCCGCCCGTCGCGCGAGCCCCACGAGCTCGAGGCAGCGGCGCGCGAGCATCCGCTCGAGCTCCTCGTGCAGGGCCTCGAGGTCCACCTCGCGGGCACCGGCGCGGGCGAGATTCTTGCGGGTCCGCGGCGCCAGCAGCACCTCGCGGTCGGCACTCAGCCACAGCCCCCGCCCCGGCAGCCGTCCGCGCAGATCTGGCACCAGTCGCCCGCCGGGACCGATCACGAAACGGATCAGCCGGTCCCTGGGCTGCGATCTCCGCCGGGCCACGCAGCGACGGCGCGATCCCGTGGTGTCCGCTCCGGCCGTCGGGGTCACGGGTGCTCTTCGACCTCCTGCGCCTGTTCGCCACCGGCACCCTCGGGCGCGATCCAGCCGAGGCGCACCCGCGCCTCCATGATCATCTCGCCCGCCGTCGCCTCGTCGAGACCGGCCTCCGGCAGCATCTCCAGGAGCTCGTCGGCGGCGAGGCCGGCGAAATCCTCGAGGGTCTTCACATCGTGGCGCGCGAGCGCCACCACCGAGGTCAGGTCGAGCCGCTCGAAGGCCAGCAGATCCTCGCCGACCCCGAGCCGCTCCGCCTCCTCGCGCAGCGCCGCGTCCCGCGCCTCCAGCCATTCGAGCGCCCGCTCCTTGAGGGCCTGGGCGATTTCCTCGTCGAAGCCCTGGATCGCCGCCAGCTCGGCGAGCTCGCTGTAGGCCACGTCCTCGATCGAGCCGAAGCCCTCGGCCGCCAGCAGCTGGGCGATCATCTCGTCGACGTTGAGGTTCTCCATGAAGAGCTGGGTGAGCTCGCGGAACTCCCGGGTCCGCCGCTCCGATTCCTCGCTCTCCGAGATGATGTCGATGTCCCAGCCGGTGAGTTGGGAAGCGAGCCGCACGTTCTGGCCGCGGCGGCCGATGGCGATGTGCTGCTGCTCGTCGGGAACGATGACCTCGATGCGCTTGGCCTCGGGATCGAGCACCACCTTGGTCACCTCGGCCGGGGCGAGGGCGTTGACCACGAAGGTGGCGGGATCGGGCGACCAGGGCACGATGTCGATCTTCTCGCCGGCCAGCTCCTGGACCACCGCCTGCACCCGTGATCCGCGCATGCCGACGCAGGCGCCCACCGGATCGATGCCGCTGTCCTTCGAGTAGACGGCGATCTTGGCCCGCGAGCCCGGATCCCGGGCCACGGCCTTGATCTCGATGATGCCGTCGTAGATCTCCGGCACCTCCTGCTCGAACAGCTTGGCGAGAAAGCCCGGATGGGTGCGCGAGAGGAAGATCTGCGGGCCGCGGGTCTCGTGGCGCACGTCGTAGATGTAGGCGCGCACCCGGTCCTTGGGGCGGAACATCTCGCGCGGGATCATGTCCTCGCGCCGCAGCACCGCCTCGGCACGGCCGAGGTCCACCAGGATGTCGCCGCGCTCGATGCGCTTCACCTCGCCGACCACCACCTCGCCGATGCGGTCCTTGTATTCGTTGTACTGGCGCTCCCGCTCGGCCTCGCGGACCCGCTGGACGATCACCTGCTTGGCGCTCTGGGCGGCGATGCGGCCGAGATCGATGGGCGGCAGCGGGTCGAGGATGTGATCGCCGATCTGGGCCGCCGGATTGCGCTGGCGGGCATCCTCGAGGAGGATCTGGCGATCGGGATCGGCGATCTCCTCGACCACCTCCAGTTCCCGGTAGAGCCGCAGCTCGCCGGTCTTGCGGTCGATCTCGGCGACGATCTCGTGCTCCTGGCCATACTTGCGGCGGGCGGCCGTCTGGATGGCCTGCTCCATGGCCTGCAGCACCTCCTCGGCGCTGATGCCCTTCTCCTGCGCGACCGCATCGGCGACCCGCAACAGCTCGGCCCGACTGAGCCCGGCGGTGGTGTCCATAGCCAAGGTCTTGTCCTCACTCCTCGCTCTGCCGCTGGGCCGCCGCCAGCAGGGCCTCGGTGAGGACCAGCTTGGCGCGCTGGATCAGGGCAAAGGGTATCTCGATCTCCTCTCCGTCGACGGCGAGCAGCACCCGCTCTCCCCGCACGCCCCGGAGCAGGCCGCGGAAACGGCGCCTGCCGTCCACTGCCTCCCTCGTCTCCACCCGCGCCTCGAAGCCGGCGAAACGGGCGAAATCCGCGAGTTTGACGAGCGGCCGGTCGATGCCCGGCGAGCTCACCTCCAGAACATAGCTGCCGGCGATGGGATCGGCGACATCGAGCACCGCCGAGATGGCGTGGCTGATCTCCGCGCAATCCTCGACGGTCATCGGCCGGTCCGGGTCGGCGGGCTCCGCCATCACCTGCAGCCGCGGCCGTCCGCCGCCGTAGAGCTGCACTCGAACCAGCTCGAAGCCCATGCTCCGCAGCGTCGGCTCGATCAGTTCAGCGATCTCGTTGAATGGACCAATCCCCGTTTTCAAGGTTGCATGCAGCCGCAGCGGCGCGGGCCCCGGCCCACACCGCAGCGAACTCCAACGTTCCCGAGTTGCGCCTATATATGCGCCTGCGATCCCCGCGAAGCAAGGGCATACGCCGGCCGGCGCGCCCTGTCTAGAGGCGGCGGAAACGGAAGTAGATCGGCCGCCGTCCCGCCGCCAGCGCCTTGCGCTCGTAGCGGGTGGGCGGCTGGTCGGCCGGCCGCTCGCGCCAGTCGGCGGCGCGTTCGGCGAGCCAGTCGAGGCGCGGTTCCGCCAGGAGCGCCTCCAGCATCCAGCGGGCGTAGCCCGCATCGTCGGTGGCCAGACGGAGCTCGCCGCCGGGGGCCAGGATGCGGGCGAATTCGGCCGCCGTCGCGCGGTTGACGAGGCGGCGCTTGTGATGGCGGCGCTTGGGCCAGGGATCGGGAAACAGCACGAACAACCGGGCCACCGAGGCGTCCGGCAGCGCCGCCAGCAGCAGCCGGGCGTCGTCGGTGAAGATGCGGATGTTGGCGAGTCGCCCGCGTTCGATGCGGGCAAGCAGCGCCGCCACGCCGTTCACGAAGGGCTCGACGCCGATGAAGCCGATCCCGGGATGCGCCGCCGCCTGGGCGGCGAGATGCGCGCCGTCGCCGAAGCCGATCTCCAGCCAGAGCGGACGCCGATCGCCGAACAGCGCCGCCGGATCGAGCGGCTCGCCTTCGCGCAGCCGGATCTCGAGGCGGGGCAACAGTTCGGCGAGCAGACGCCGCCGTCCGGGCCGCAGCCGATGGCCGCGGCGCCGCCCGTAGAGGACGCGCCGCCGCGCCGGCGGACCGGCTTCCGGGCCGGCCGCCACCGGCGCCCCGGTCTCAGTTGAAGGCGCGGCGGAGCTCGTCGACGAGATCGGTGCGCTCCCAGGAGAACCCGCCATCCTCCTCGGGCTCCCGGCCGAAATGGCCATAGGCGGCGGTGCGCGCGTAGAGCGGGCGGTTGAGGCCCAGCCGCTCGCGGATGCCGCGCGGGCTGAGGTCGAGATCGGCGAACAGATTGGCCAGCCGGGTCGGATCGACCTGGCCGTTGTCGCCGAGATCGACGTATATGGAGAGCGGCTTGGAGACGCCGATCGCGTAGGAGAGCTGGATCAAGCACTTCCTGGCGAGACCGGCGGCGACCACGTTCTTGGCCAGATAGCGGGCGGCATAGGCGGCCGAGCGGTCGACCTTGGTGGGGTCCTTGCCCGAGAAGGCGCCGCCGCCGTGGGGGGCGGCACCGCCGTAGGTGTCGACGATGATCTTGCGCCCGGTGAGCCCGGCATCCCCCTCGGGACCGCCGATCACGAACTTGCCGGTGGGATTGACGTAGAATTCCTCTTCCGGGCACATCCAGCCCTCGGGCAGCACCCGCTCCACATGCTCGCGCACGATCTCCCGCACCCGGGCCTGGCTCACATCGGCCCGGTGCTGAGTGGAGACCACCACCGAGGTCGCCCCCACCGGCCGGCCGTTGGCGTAGCGCAGCGTGATCTGGCTCTTGGCGTCGGGACCGAACTCCGGCAGCAGGCCGGCGTGGCGGGCATCGGCCAGGCTCTTCAGGATGCGATGGGCATAATAGATGGGCGCCGGCATCAGCGCCGGGGTCTCGTCGCAGGCGTAACCGAACATGATGCCCTGGTCGCCCGCGCCCTCGTCCTTGCCATCGCGGGCGTCGACGCCGAGGGCGATGTCCGCCGACTGCTCGTGCAGCAGGACGTCGATCTCCACCGTCCGCCAGTCGAACCCGGGCTGGGTGTAGCCGATCTCCCGCACCGCGTCGCGGGCGATGCAGCGGATGTGGTCGTGGGTGATGGTATCCGGCCCGCGCACCTCGCCGGCGATGACGATGCGGTTGGTGGTGGCCAGGGTCTCGCAGGCCACCCGGGCGAAGGGGTGGGCGCGCAGATAGGCGTCCACCACCTCGTCGGAGATCCGGTCGCAGACCTTGTCGGGATGGCCCTCGGCCACCGATTCGCTGGTGAAGACGTAATCCGAAACCGCCATGAGTGCGCTTTCTCCCTCGGCACGCGCCAACGGTCCCACCGCCGCCGGTCCCGGCGGGCGGGGGTGGGGAAACCTTCTCTTCCGACGAGGCGCCGGACTTAAAAACGAGGGGCGGGCGAAGGTCAAGGGGAACGCTCGGCCTCGGCGGCATTCCGGTAGGGCACCTCGGCCAGGGCCTTGGCGAGATCGAACAACCGGCGGCGGACCAGCGGATCGGTGATGCGGTTGAAGGCCCGCACCATCTCCAGGGTCTCGCGCCGGTCGATGATGCGCGGCTCGGGCCGGGGCGCCGCCTCGTGGCGGAACTCGGCCGCCGGCTCGGCGAGGCCGGGACCGGGGCGGGCCCGCTCCTCGAGCCCCTCGAAGAAGTAGTCGACGGGCACCGCCAGCACCCGGGCGAGCTCGTAGAGGCGGCTCGAGCCGATGCGGTTGGCGCCGCGCTCGTACTTCTGGATCTGCTGGAAGGTGACCCCAACGAGTTCGGCCAGCCGCTCCTGGCTGAGCCCCATGAGCGCACGGCGCAGCCGCAGGCGCTGCCCGACATGGACGTCGACGGGATGGGGGAGGTCCGACATCTGCCTTCCGTGATCGCGACCCTTCAGCCGGGACGCCCCCGACGCACGGCCGGCTGTCCCGTTCGCGGGGAACTTGTGGCAGTTCTCGCGAAAAGATCAACCAGAAGGCTGACGAATCCGACGATCAGCACGCTCAGCCAGGCCAGCGCCGGAAAGCGCGCGATGGGGGGCGGAGCGATGGCCGGCGGCAGGGTGGTATCGATCACCCCGGCGGTCATCAGGGGCAGCGATGCCCGGACCCGACCGTAGCCGTCGACCACCGCCGAGATGCCGGTATTGGCGGCACGCACGAGCGGCAGGCCGGTCTCGGCGGCGCGCATGCGGGACATGGCGAAATGCTGGTAGGGACCCGAGCTGCGCCCGAACCAGGCGTCGTTGGTGATGTTGATCAGGAGGCGCGCGTGGTCGCTGCCGTCGGTGGCCCGTCCGGGAAAGGCGGCCTCGTAGCAGATGAGCGGGCTGAAGGGCGGAATGCCCGGCGCGGCCAGAGTGCGGCGGCCCTGACCGGGCCGGAAGTCGATGTTGCCGGCGGTCAGCTTCTTGAAGCCGATGCGGTTCAGGATCCGGCGGAAGGGAAGGAATTCGCCGAAGGGCACCAGATCCACCTTGTCGTAGCGGTCGAGGATCCGTCCCGCCGAATCCAGCAGATAGAGGCTGTTGGTGAGATCCGGCCGGCCGTCCACCTCGGCGTAGCGGTCGGCCCCGAGGGCCAGATAGGCGCCCTCGGGTATGGCTGCGGCGAGGGCCCGGCGCACCTCCTCGCGTTCCACCTCGTAGGGAACCGAGCTCTCCGGCCAGACCACGAGATCGGGCGGCGGCTGCGGCCAGTCCCGGCGGCTCAGCTCCAGATGACGGCGGAACCAGGCGAGCTGCTTGTCGGGATCCCACTTGTGGTGCTGGGCGATGCTCGCCTGCACGATCCGCACCCGCTTGGGCTCGGCGGGCGGTGGCGGGTCGTCGGCCAGCCGCCAGCCGCCCAGGGCCAGCAGCAGCAGCGGGAAACCGAGCAGTGCCGCCGCCGGGATCCGCCGCTGGCGGGGGTCCTCGAGCCACAGCAGGAGGAGGGCGGCGGCGAACACGGTGAGAAGGCCGAGACCGGTGGTGCCGATCCAGGCCACCGGCTGCAGGGTGGCATCGGTGGCCGCCCAGACGACGGCGATCGGGTTCCAGGGAAAGCGCACGCCCCAGTCCCCGCGCAGGAGCTCGCTGCCGGCCCACAGCAGCGCGAACAGCGCCGCGTGCAGCGACGGCGAGATGGCGCGCGTCCAGTAGCTCAGGAGGGCGATGACGGCCGGTCCCACGGCCAGCACCCCGACCAGCAGGCTCACCGCCGGCACGGCGAAGACGCCGAACCGCTCGGCGTCGGCGAAGAAGGCGATGCCCACCCAGTAGAGCCCGGCGAGGAAGAAGCCGACGCCGAACAGCCAGCCCCGCAGCAGCGCGCGATGGGCGGCGCCGGCGTGACGCGACAGATGGAGCAGCACGGCGAGTCCGGCGAGCCCCGGCAGGAAGAAGACCGGCGGCAGCGCCGACGCGAGGAAGAGGCCGGCCAGCAGCGCGGACCACAACGGGTGGATGGCGAGGAATCGCCGCAGGGACCTCTCCCCGAGGATCGGCTGCGCGTTCACCGGGTCTCTCCTTCTGCGCTTCGGTCGTCCGGGCTGCGGAGGATCAGGACCCGCCGGATGCGCCGCGGATCGGCATCGAGGATCTCGAAGCGGATGCCCGCCGGATGGCGGATGACCTCGCCCTTCTCGGGAATGCGGTCGACGAGGGCGTAGATGAGGCCACCCACGGTGTCGACGTCCTCCCGCTCCTCCTCGTCGAGGAGGCGGGTGCCGAGCCTGTCCTCGAGCTCCTCGAGATCCACCCGCGCGTCGGCCTCGATGGCACCGTCGGGGCGATCGACCAGCATCGGCGCCGCCGCCCGTTCATGTTCGTCCTGGAGCTCGCCGACGATCTCCTCGCAGATGTCCTCGATGGTGACGAGGCCGTCGGTGCCGCCGAACTCGTCCACCACGATGGCCACGTGCTGGTGACTGCGGCGCATCTCCAGCAGGAGATCGAGCACCCGCATCGAGGGCGGGACGACCAGCACCGGCCGTACGATCTCGGCCAGCGAGAAGGCCCTGCCGTTGCCCCAGAAGGGCAGCAGATCCTTGACATGGACGATGCCCACCACCTCGTCGAGGGTGCCGCGGTAGACCACGAGCCGGCTGTGGCCCGAGCGCTGCATGGCCGCGATCACCGCGGCGAGATCGGCGTGCAGGTCGATGCCCTCGATGTCGGCCCGCGGCACCATGACATCGTCCACCCGCAGCTCGCCGAAGGCGACGGCGTTGAGGAGGAGCGTGCGTTCCTCCGGCGGCAGCCGACCGATGCCGCGCGATTCGGCTTCCTCGATCATGTCCTCGAGGGCCTCGCGCACATCCTCCTCGTCGCGCCCGGTGAGTTCGCGGATGCGTCGCAGCAGGCCCTCCATGAAGGAGGGCGCCTGGTTCTCGCCGCGTTTATGCCCCGCCTTCATGGCGCCGCCACCGCGTAGGGATCGGGCAGGCCGAGCGCGGCCAGGATCCGCCGCTCGGTGTCCTCCATCACCCGGGCTTCGCGCTCGTTCCCGTGGTCGTACCCGAGCAGGTGGAGAAGGCCGTGCACGAGCAGATGGGCGAGATGCGCCTCGAGGGGCCGGCCCGCGCGTTCGGCCTCCGCCCGCACCGTCTCGAAGGCGACGAGGATGTCGCCGAGGAGAAGCGGCCTGTCTTCCGCGCGCGCGGCCGCGAGCTCGGACGGCGTCAGCGCCGGGAAGGAGAGGACGTCGGTGGGCGCGTCCCTGCCGCGGTAGCGGGCGTTGAGTTCGCGGATCCGTGCGTTCGAGACGAGATGGACGGCGAGCTCGAACGGCGCGGACCGGCAGGGGGCGGCCGTCGCGAGGGCGGTCGTCAGGCAACGGCGGCAGAAGGTTTCCGGGTCGTCGAGCGCTTCCGCCCAGCGGGAATCCTCGATCTCGAGGTCGATCGTGCAGCTACTGTCGCTTTCCATCCGTGTTCACGTGTTCTGTCCGGCGTCCTCCGCACTGGGCGGGCCGGCCGGGGACCCCGAGGGGGTCCCCCGCTCGTAGGCCTCGATGATACGCGACACGAGGGGATGGCGCACGACGTCGGAGCGATCGAAGGCCACCACCTCGACCGTGCTCAGCCCGCGCAGCCGCGCCACCGCATCGGCCAGACCCGAGGTGGCGCCGGGCGGCAGATCGAGCTGAGTGGGGTCGCCGGTGACCACCATCCGCCCGTTCTCGCCGAGACGGGTGAGGAACATCTTCATCTGCGCCGGGGTGGTGTTCTGGGCCTCGTCGAGGATGACGAAGGCGTTGGCGAGGGTGCGGCCGCGCATGAAGGCCAAGGGCGCGATCTCGATCTGGCCGCTTTCGATGCGGCTCGCGAGCTTGCCCTCGGGCAGCATGTCGTGGAGGGCGTCGTAGAGGGGGCGGAGATAGGGATCCACCTTCTCCTTGAGGTCGCCCGGCAGGAAGCCCAGCCGCTCACCCGCCTCCACCGCCGGGCGGGAGAGGATGATGCGGTCGATGCGGCGCTGGCGCAGCATCACGAGCGCCACCGCCACCGCCAGATAGGTCTTGCCGGTGCCGGCCGGGCCGAGGGCGAAGACCAGGTCGTGATCCAGGAGCGCCCGCAGGTAGCGGGCCTGGTTGGGGGATCGCGGCAGGATGGTGCGGCGCTCGGTGCGCAGCTCCAGCGCGGCCGGCCGTCGGCCATCACCCTCCTCCCCGGCGCCGCCCACCATGCGCAACGCCGCGTCCACCTCGTCGCGGCCGATCATCACCCCGCGCCGGAGCTGGGCGTGCAGCTCCTCCAGCACCGCCACCGCCGCGCGCACGTCGCTGTCCCGGCTGCCGTGCACGAAGACCTCGTTGCCGCGGGCGACGAGGCTCACCGGCAGGCGCTGTTCGATGCGCGCGAGATTGACGTGGTGGTAGCCGAAGAGAAGGGCGCAGGTGGCGTTGTCTTCGAAGCGGATGCGCTGGCTCGCTTCGGCGAGCTGTGCGATCGGTGCGACCGTGGTCAGTGGCGTATCTCCCCTGTCGTTCAGTTGCTGCGGGTCACGAGACGGCCCGCCAGACTGTGCGCGTGCACCCCGGTGACGTGGACCAGCGCCAGATCACCGATCCGCAGCTCCGGAGCCTCGACGTGCACGCTCTGCATATAGGGCGTGCGTCCGACGAGTTGACCCGCATGCCGTCCGGGACGCTCGAACAGCACCGGCAGCTGGCGGTCCCGCTGGGCCTCGTTGAAGCGTCGCATCTGTTCCGTGAGGAGCGCCTGCAGGCGGGCGAGGCGCTCCGCCTTCACCGCGTCCCGGACCTGGCCCGGCATCGCCGCCCCCGGCGTCCCCGGCCGCGGGCTGTACTTGAAGGAGAAGGCCTGTGCGAAGCCGATCTCCTCGACCAGCGCCAGGGTGGCGGCGAAGTCCTCCTCGCGTTCGCCGGGAAAGCCGACGATGAAATCGGAGGAGAGGGCGATGTCGGGGCGGGCCTCGCGCAGCGCGCCCACGATCCGCCGGTAGTCGTCGATGCTGTGGCGCCGGTTCATCGCCCGCAGCACCCGGTCGGAGCCCGATTGCACCGGCAGGTGCAGAAAGGGCATCAGCTGCGGCACCTCGCCGTGGGCGGCGATCAGATCCGGGTCCATGTCGCTCGGATAGGAGGTGGTGTAGCGGATGCGGGAGAGGCCCGGGATCTCGGCCAGGCTCCGGATCAGCCGCCCGAGCCCCCATTCGCGCCCGTCCGGTCCCTCGCCGTGGTAGGCGTTGACGTTCTGCCCGAGGAGGGTGATCTCGCGGGCGCCGCGGGCCACGAGATCGCGTGCCTCGGCGAGCACCTCGGCCACCGGCCGGCTGGTCTCGGCGCCGCGGGTGTAGGGGACCACGCAGAAGGTGCAGAACTTGTCGCAACCCTCCTGCACGGTGAGGAACGCGGACACCGCGCTCGGGCGATCCGGGCGCGGCAGCTCGTCGAACTTGCTCTCCTGCGGAAAGCTCGTGTCGATCACGCCGCCCCGGCCGCGGGCACGGCGGGCGAGGAGCTCCGGCAGCCGGTGGTAGGCCTGCGGGCCGACCACGATGTCGACGAAGGGCGCCCGTTCGGTCATCAGTCCGCCCTCCGCCTGGGCGACGCAACCGGCCACCGCCAGCAGCATCTCTCCGCCCCGGCGTCGGCGTTCCTCGCGCAGGCGGCGCAGGCGGCCGAGTTCCGAATAGACCTTCTCGGCGGCCTTTTCGCGGATGTGGCAGGTGTTGAGCAGCACGAGATCGGCGGCCGCCGGATCCTCGGTCCGCTCGTAGCCGTGGTGGGCCAGCATGTCCGCCATACGATCGGAATCGTAGACGTTCATCTGGCAGCCGTAGGTCTTGATGAAAAGTTTCTTGCGCACGGCGCTTCGGGGCTCGTTCACGGGCGATCTCCGGCAGCCTCAGATACGGAGGTCACGGCCGGTTTCAAGCGCGCCCTGCGCGGCATCGCCGCCCCCCGTCCGCTCCCCGGAAGCCGCCGACGGCGGTACCTCTGCAGCCGCGAGGCCGGAGAACAGGAACGCGGGATTGCTCACATGCGCCGTCCTGCAGCGATGGTGGAACGTCCGGAAACCGGTCGAAGTCTACATCGCCGCTCACGGCGAAACAAGGCGGGGCCTCCCGGCGACGCCGGCGCCCCGCACCCCGATACCACGCCGGGCGGGGTCAGACGGGCCGGCGCCCCCGCGCCCTGGGCTGCTTGCCGAGGCCGATCTTCTTGGCCAGGGTGCTGCGCTGCTTGGCGTAGTTCGGGGCGACCATCGGATAGTCGTCCGGCAGGCCCCATTTGCGGCGGTACTCTTCGGGCGTCATGCTGTAGTGGGTCTTGAGATGCCGCTTGAGCATCTTGAGCTTCTTGCCGTCCTCGAGACAGATGATGTAGTCGGGCGTCACCGACTTGCGGATGGGCACCGCCGGGACGGGCTTCTCCTGGGGCTCGGGCTTCTCCTCCTTGCCCTGCGAAGCGAGCGCCGTATAAACGAGGTTGATCAGCTGCGGCAGATCGCCGACGGCGACCGTGTTGTTGGAGACGTGGGAGGCGACGATTTCGGTCGTCAGGGACAACAGCTCGCTCTGGCTTATTTTTTCGCTCTCGCTCATAGCAGGTCTGGTCCTTCGGCTTGTTTGTGCGGAACAGAGTGGCGGCTAGCATAGGAAGTTCAGTGAAAATGGCAAGCCTTCCGCCCCCAGAAAAAGAAAAGCAGCACAACAGCTCCCCGGTCGTCGATCACGAGATCGATATTACGGCGGAAGTCTGCCCCATCACCTTCGTCCGTACCAAGCTGCGCCTCGAAAGCATGGAAATCGGCCAGATTCTGCGGGTTCGCCTGCGTCGGGGCGAGCCTCTGCACAACGTGCCGCGCGCTCTGCTCGACCACGGCCAGGAAATCCTGGCCCTGGAGCCGGTCGACGGGGAGGTTTACGAACTACTGGTCCGCAAGTGCCGCTGAGACAATTTAACGCGTCCCGCCGACCGGCGCGGTGCCGCAGGCCACATAGAGATCGCAGCGCATGGTATAGGCGTTACTTCGGCTGCCGTCGGCGTGCTGGTAGTAGTCGGGGCGGAGGCCCACCCGTCGGAAGCCGTGGGCCTCGTACAGCTTCTGGGCCGCGATGTTGTCGGTGGCCACCTCGAGGAACATCGCCCGCGCGCCGGCCAGCAGACAGCGTTCCATCGCCACCCGCAGGAGACTGCAGGCGATGCCGCGTCGCCGGTAGGCGGGACTGACGCCGATCGACAGGAGCTCGCTTTCGGTGCCCATCACCCGGCAGATGGCGAAGCCGACGCCGCGCATGGCGTCGATGCCGGCGAGCTTGCGGTCGAACAGCCGGGCGACGAGGCCGAAACCGCCCGGGGTGGCGAGGAGATGGGCGAGGTCGCTGCGGCTCCAGCCCTCGGCGAAGCAGCTGCGGTGCAGCCGCGCCACCCGTCCGAGATCGAACGGGCCCACCGTCTTGATGCTGACCTGTCCCGGCCGGTTGAGGGCCAGCATCGCTCACTCGACCGGCGCGACGAGCGGCCGGCCGGCCAGCGGATTGGCGTCGGCGGCCCGCAGATAGAGGGGCTCGACGAGATGACCGGCGACACCGCGCTCGCCGCCCTCCCGCCGGCGGCGGGCGATGGCGGCCACTGCCCGGGCATCCGGCAGGGCGGCCCGGATCTCCCGCCGCCCGAGAAGGTCTTGGAGCATCGCCGGCTCCGGGCTCACCACCAGCGCTTCCCGGGGGACGCGGGTCGGCAGCGCGGCCGCGGGCAGCGCGGCCGGCGCGGCGAGGGCAATGCCGTCGGCGGCGAAGTTTTGCAGGTAGAACTGTCCGCGCTTGCCGCGGAGCACGGCCGCCACCGGGCGTCCCTCGCTCGCCGGCAGGTCCCCGGCGAGGGCCTCGAGGGTGCCCACCGGGAACACCGGAAGGTCGGCCGCCAGGGCGAGCCCGCGAGCCGCCGCCACCGCGGTGCGGATGCCGGTGAAGCTGCCGGGTCCCACCGTCACCGCGAGCGCCTCGAGATCGGTCCAGGCGAGCCCGCAGCCGCGGCACAGGCGGTCGAGGAGGGCGACGATCTCCTCGCCCCGCCAGGCGCCCGGTCCATGCGCGATCCCCGCCCGCTCGGCCCCCCCGCGATCCAGCAGCAGGGCGGTGAAGCGCCGCAGCGAGCAGTCGAACGCCAGCAGGGTCACGTCACCTTCCGCCGGTCAGGATACGGCGCGCACCTCGACCACCTCGGGCACATAGTATTTGAGGAGGTTCTCGATGCCGTTCTTGAGGGTGACGACGGCGCTGGGACAGCCCGAACAGGCGCCCCGCAGGTGCAAGTAGACGATCCCGCGCTCGAAGCCGTGGAACACGATGTCGCCGCCGTCGCGCGCCACCACCGGCCGCACCCGGCTGTCGATCAGCTCGCGGATGGCGCGTATCGTCTCGTCCTCGTCGTCGGACGGTGCCTCGGCACTCCGTCTGGCCTCCAGCGCCTCCGGAGCCACGGTCGGCTCGCCGGAAAGATAGTGCTCCATGATGGCGCCGAGCACGGCCGGCTTGAGGAGGTACCAGTCCTCGGTCTCGGATTTGGTGACGCTCACGAAATCGCTGCCGAGGTGGACCCCCACCACGCCGCCGACGTCGAAGATGCGCCGCGCCAAGGGCGACAGCCGCGCCGCCTCCTCGGGATCGGTGAAGTCGAGGGTGGCCTCCGGCGACACCTCTCTGCCCGGAAGGAACTTGAGGGTGGCCGGGTTGGGCGTGGGTTCGGTCTGGATGAACATGGTCCGTCCCCTTGCGGGCGGCCGGTCGGGCGGGCCGCCCTATTTGAGCAGGATGTTGGTTACCTCGCGCAACTGCGTTCGTCCACGCAGAAGGAGGAACCCCTGGGCGGCAAGATGGTTCGGCACCAGCTGCCCGTCCATGCTGCCGTTGGCGACCACCCAGGGCGTGAGCCGCGAGGCATCCCGCAGGGTGTCCAGCATCTGCTGCCAGGCCTTACCGAGATTGCGCTCCCGGATCACCTCGGCGAAGTCCCGGCCGAGCCCCTGCAGCAGCAGGTAATAGGCGTAGAGCCGCCCCTTGGTGGCGTAGAACACGTCGTCGGCCTCGAGATCGAGCCAGCTCCGGCTTCCGAGATCGATGCGCTCGGCGAGCAGGGCCGAGGCGGAGCCGAGATCGGAGGCGATGCGGTCCAGGGTGGCGAGGAGATTGTCGGCCCGTCGCTCGAACACCGCCTCGCCGCGGCCGAGGCGTTCGTTGTAGCGGCGCAGCGCCTCCATCGCCTTGCGGTACTGGCTCTCGGAGCTCGGCTGCACCGGCGTCGTCGACCATTCGAAGATCCAGACGTCGCCCGGATACTTGAGCCGCCCGGCGGCGGCATCGGCATCGGGGTCGATCTGGCTCGAGCCCCGCACCCGGGCGAGTTCGTCGGTGAGCTCGATGGCGAAGCGCGACAGGGCGTAGACGATGCCCGACTGGTAAGCGGGCATGTTGTCGAGCAGGGCGCCCGGCAGGAACAGGGGATCGTTGCCGACCCAGCGGTTGCGGTCCACCTCGCGCTCGATCAGGGCGGCGGCCACCGCCACCGCGGCGGAGCCGCCCGCCGGCACCTCGACGCCGGCGGCGAAGTCGGGATCGTCGTCGATCTCGTGGACCACCACCATGCCGACGCCATAGTAGAGCACGAGCAGCAGCAGGAGGACCGCCGGCACCGCCAGGATCCGCCTGCCGAGCCTGCTCCTGCCGCCGATCCGGGTCTCCTCTGCCTGCGCCATGCGGGTGCCGCTCCCTCGTCTTCGCCCGTGCGAACCGTCGCCCCACAGTTAGGGCGTGGCGGGGGCGGAGGGAAGGGCGGTGCGGCATTCGCCCGCCGCGCCCGGGACCGGCACCGACGCTTTGCAATTCGTCGCGACCGCCGTACCGTAGGGGACGGGGAGTCCTGCATCACCGATCTGTCCGGGAGGGATCATGCCGAAAATCGCCAGCGTCCTGTTCGCGGGAGCGCTCCTGTTCGCCGGCGCCGCGCAGGCGCAGGAGTTCAAGCCGGCCATCATCTTCGACATGGGCGGCAAGTTCGACAAGTCCTTCAACGAGGCGGCCTACAACGGCGCCGAGAAGTTCAAGAAGGAGACCGGGATCTCCTATCTCGAATTCGAGGTCACGAACGAGGCCCAGCGCGACCAGGCACTGCGCCGGATGGCCCGCAAGGGTGCCGATGTGGTGGTGGCGGTGGGCTTCGCCTTCGCGACCCCGCTCGAGGCGGTGGCCGCCGAATATCCGGATACCAAGTTCGTGATCATCGATTCCGTGGTCGACAAGCCCAACATCCAGTCGGTGGTGTTCAAGGAGCACGAGGGCTCCTTCCTCGTCGGCATGGCCGCCGCGCTGGCCTCCAAGACCGGCAAGATGGGCTTCATCGGCGGCATGGACATCCCGCTCATCCGCAATTTCGCCTACGGCTACGAGCAGGGCATCGAATACGTGAACCCGGATGCCGAGCTGTTCGTCAACATGACCGGCAACACGCCGGCCGCATGGAACGATCCGGCCAAAGGCGCGGAGCTCGCCATCAGCCAGTTCGACCGCGGCGCCGACGTGGTCTATGCGGCGGCCGGCGGCACCGGCCTCGGCGTGCTGCAGGCGGCGGCCGACCGCGACAAGCTCGCCATCGGCGTCGACAGCAACCAGAACTGCATCCAGCCCGGCCACGTGCTGACCTCGATGCTCAAGCGCGTCGACGTCGCCG
The DNA here is from genome assembly GCA_027045875.1 of Alphaproteobacteria bacterium. Lineage (GTDB taxonomy): Bacteria > Pseudomonadota > Alphaproteobacteria > Geminicoccales > Geminicoccaceae > JALSRW01. The sequence goes on from JALUAG010000048.1 coordinate 19,552, forward strand.
TCTACAAGGCCTTCAAGTCGGCCCTCGACGGCACCTGGCAACCCGGCACCCAGGCCCTCGGGCTCAAGGAGCAGGGGGTCGACTACGCCATGGACGAGTGCAACAAGGACCTGCTGACGCCGGACATGGTGGCCAAGCTCGAGGAGGCGCGGGCCGCCATCGTCGAGGGACGGCTGGTGGTCGAGGACTACTATTCGACCATGAAGCAGTAGCGGACCCCGCACGGATGGAGGCGGGGGCGGCGACCGCGGGAGGGGCCCGCCCTCCCGCGGTCGAACTGCGCGGGATCTCCAAGAGCTTCGGTCCCGTGCAGGCCAACCGCGAGGTCGATCTGGCGGTCGCCGCCGGCAGCATCCACGGCATCGTGGGGGAGAACGGGGCCGGCAAATCGACCCTGATGAACATCCTCTACGGCTTCTACCAGCCGGACGCGGGGCGCATCCTGGTGGACGGCAGGGAGCGCCGCATCCGCTCGCCGCTGGACGCCATCCGCGCCGGCATCGGCATGGTTCACCAGCATTTCATGCTGGTCGAGCCCTTCACCGTGCTGGAGAATCTGCTGCTCGGCGCCGAGGGCGGGTTCACCCTCGAGGCCGGCATCGCCCGCGCGCGGCGGGAGATCGAGGCCATCGAACGCGACTACGGTCTCGAGGTGGATCTCGATGCGGTGGTGAAGGACCTGCCGGTCGGCGTGCAGCAGCGGGTGGAGATCCTGAAGGCGCTCTTCCGCGGCGCCCACATCTTGGTGCTGGACGAGCCCACCGGCGTGCTCACGCCGCAGGAGGCCGACCATCTCTTCCGCATCCTCCGCAACCTGCGCGACCAGGGCCGCACCGTCATCCTGATCACCCACAAACTGCGCGAGATCATGGCCGTCACCGACCGGGTGAGCGTCATGCGCGGCGGTCGCATGGTGGCCCACCGGCGCACCGCCGACACTTCCACCGAGGAGCTCGCCGAACTGATGGTGGGACGCAAGGTGCTGCTGCGGGTGGAGAAGGGGCCGGCCAGGCCGGGGGATCCCGTGCTGGAGGTGACGGACCTCGAGGTGCGGGACGATTTCGGCGTGCCGCGGGTGCGCGACGTGAGTTTCACGGTGCGCGCCGGCGAGATCGTCGGTATCGCCGGGGTGGCCGGCAACGGCCAGTCGGAGCTCCTGGAGGCGCTGGCAGGCATCCGCCCGGTCGCCCGCGGCCGCGTCCTGCTCGGCGGGCGGCCGCTGGGCGATGCCGCCGAGGCCCGCACGCGCCGCCTCGGCCACGTCCCCGAGGACCGGCTGCGGATGGGGCTCGTGCGCAGCTTCGCCGCCTGGGAGAACGCCATCCTCGGCTATCAGCGCCAGTCCGCCTACACGAGGGGCGGCTTTCTGCGCCGCCGCCGCGTGATCGCGAGCTGCGGCGACTGGATGGAGCGCTACGACGTGCGCCCGCGCGATCCCTTCCTCCACGCCGCCGATTTCTCGGGCGGCAACCAGCAGAAGCTGGTGCTCGCCCGCGAGCTCGAGCACGACCCCGACCTCCTGCTCGTCGGCCAGCCCACCCGCGGCGTCGATATCGGCGCCATCGAGTTCATCCACCGCCAGCTCGTGGCCATGCGCGACGCCGGCAAGGCCATCCTCCTCGTCTCGGTGGAGCTCGAGGAGGTGATGTCCCTGGCCGATCGCATCCTGGTCATGTTCGACGGCCGCATCATGGGCGAGATGGCGGGCGCGGAGGGGGAGGAGCGCCGCCTCGGCCTGCTGATGGCGGGCGTCGCCGCGGAGGAACGTTGAGATGGCGGCGCGACGGCGGCTGCCCTTCTGGGCCGAGTACCTGCTGCTGCCGCTTCTCAACCTCTCGCTGGCCTTCCTGGTCTCGGGCCTCGTCGTGCTGCTCCTGGGCGAGAACCCGATCGAGGCGGTGAGGCTTCTCGTCTACGGGGCCTTCGGCTTCGGCGAGGCGGTGGGCTACACCCTCTTCTACGCCACCAACTTCATCTTCACCGGCCTCGCGGTGGCGGTCGCCTTCCACGCCGGGCTGTTCAACATCGGCGGCGAGGGGCAGGCGGCCCTCGGCGGACTCGGGGTGGCCCTCGCCGCCCTCTGGTTCGGCCACCTCCATCCCCTGCTGGCCATTCCCATCGCGATGCTCGGGGCGGCGCTTTTCGGTGGCATCTGGGGGTTCATTCCCGGCTGGCTGCAGGCCCGCCGCGGCAGCCACACGGTGATCACCACCATCATGCTCAACTTCGTGGCCGCCTCCATCATGACCTATCTCCTGGTCAACGTGATCATCAAGCCCGGCCAGTCGGCGCCCGAGACGGTGACCTTCGCCGAGAACGTCTGGCTGCCCCAGCTCCACCAGCTTCTCCAGCCGCTGGGCTTCGCCATCGGCCGCTCGCCCCTCAACCTCGCCTTCCCGATCGCCCTTCTCTGCGCGCTGCTGGTCTGGATCTACGTCTGGAAGCTGCGCCTCGGCTACGAGCTCCGGGTGGTGGGGCGAAGTGAGGCGGCGGCGCTCTACGCCGGCATCTCCCCCGCCGCCCACATCATGCTGGTGATGACGATTTCGGGGGCGCTCGCGGGGTTGATGGCCCTCAACGAGGTGCTGGGCGCCCAGCACCGGCTGGTGCTCGGCTTCACCGGCGGCTACGGCTTCGTCGGCATCGCGGTGGCGCTCATGGGCCGCAACCATCCGATCGGGGTGGTGCTGGCGGCGCTTCTCTTCGGCGCCCTCTACCAGGGCGGCGCCGAACTCGCCTTCGACATGCCGCGCATCAACCGCGACATGATCGTCGTCATCCAGGGGCTCGTCATCCTCTTCGCCGGCGCCCTCGAGCACATGTTCCGGCCCACCCTGGAGGCGCTGTTCGTCCGCACCCGTCCGGTCCCGGTCTGAGCCATGAGCGATCTCTTCCTCCAGATCCTGCTGCTCTCCGACAGCACCCTGCGCCTCGCCACGCCCCTCGTATTGGCCGCGCTCGCCGGGCTGTTCTCCGAGCGCTCGGGGGTCGTGAACATCGCCCTCGAGGGCAAGATGCTGGGCGGCGCCTTCGCCGCCGCCGCCGCCGCCCAGATGACCGGCTCGGCGCTGGCCGGCCTGTTCGCGGCCATCGGCTTCGCCGTCTTCCTCGCCCTCGTCCACGGCTTCGCCTCCATCACCAACCGCGGCGACCAGGTGGTCTCCGGCATGGCCCTCAACATCATGGTGGCGGGGCTGGGGCCGACCCTGGCCGATGCCTGGTTCGGCCAGGCGGGCCGCATCCCGGTCGAGGCGGAGGGGGCGCGCTTTCGGCCCATCACCCTGCCGTTCGCCGAGGAAATACGCGAGGTGCCGGTGATCGGCCCGATCTACGCCGAGCTCGTTTCCGGCCACAACATCCTCGTCTATCTCGCCTTCCTGGCGGTGCCGCTGGTGGCCTGGGTCCTCTACCGCAGCCGCTTCGGCCTGCGGCTGCGGGCCGTGGGCGAGAGCCCCGAGGCCGTGGACACGGCCGGTATCTCGGTGGCCGGCATGCGCTACCGGGCGCTCGTGGTGGCGGGCGTGCTCACCGGCATTGCCGGCGCCTATCTCGCCATCGCCCAGAACGCCTCCTTCCTGCGCGACATGACCGCCGGCAAGGGCTATCTCGCGCTCGCAGCCCTCATCTTCGGCAAGTGGCGGCCGGTGCCGGCGCTGCTGGCCTGCCTCCTGTTCGCCTTCGCCGACGCGGTGCAGGCGCGGCTCCAGGGGGTCGAGGTGCCGCTCGTGGGCACCATCCCCACCGAGGCCATCCAGGCCATCCCCTATCTGCTCACCATCCTGCTGCTGGCCGGTTTCGTCGGCCGCGCCGTGGCCCCGAAGGCCATCGGCCAGCCCTATGTGAAGGAACGATGAAGGAGCTGCTGGAGGCCGCCCGGCGCGCCCGGGAGCGCGCCTACGCCCCCTATTCGGGCTTCGCCGTCGGCGCCGCCCTGCGCACGGCGAGCGGCCGCCTCTACGCGGGCTGCAACGTCGAGAACGCGGCCTATCCCGAGGGGCTCTGCGCCGAGGCGGCGGCCATCGCGGCGATGGTGGCAGCCGGCGAGCGGGAGATCCTCGAGATGGCGATCCTCGGCAGCGGCGCGGAGCCCTGTGCGCCCTGCGGGGGCTGCCGCCAGAAGATCGCCGAATTCGCGGATGCGGAGACGCGCATCCACATGGCGGGCACCGAAGAGACGGTGGTGACCGCCACCCTGGGCGAGCTGCTGCCGCACCGGTTCGCTCTCCGGGACGCGGGGCGGGAGAACGCGCCGCCGGAGGCGGCCGCGGTGGTGCGCGCGCGGGCACCGGGCTGGAACGGCGGGGTCGCCCTCTTGCTGGGATCCGGCCTCGGCGGCATCGCCGCCGCGCTCGAGGAGGCGGTGGCCATTCCCTACGCGGAACTGCCGGGCTTTCCGGAGCCCACGGTCCCCGGTCATGCCGGCGAGCTCGTCCTCGGCAGGCTCGCCGGCGTGCCGCTTCTCTGCCTGCGCGGGCGCGTCCATCTCTACGAGGGACGGGGCGCGGCGGCGGTGCTGCCGATGATCCGCAGCCTGCGGGAGCTCGGGTGCACGCTCCTGATCGTCACCAACGCCGCCGGTTCGCTGCGTTGCGATCTCGGGCCGGGCGCCCTCGTGCTGGTCAGGGATCACCTCAATATGCAGGGCACCAACCCGCTCCTGGGGCTGCGGGGCGAGACGGGGCCGCCTTTTTTGGATCTCTCCGCTCTCTACGATGCCGGGGCCGGGGACCGGATGCTGGAGGCGGCCGCGGAAGCCGGGATACCCCTGGCGACGGGGATCTATCTCGCGACCCTCGGTCCCTGCTTCGAGACCCCGGCCGAGATCCGGGCCTTCCGCGTGCTGGGTGCCGATGTCGTCGGCATGTCGCTGGTGCCCGAGGCGATCGCCGCCCGTGCCTGCGGTCTGCGGCTCGTCGCCCTATCGGTGGTCACCAATCTCGCCGCCGGTCTCGCCCCGGCGCCTCTCTCCCACGAGGAGACGCTGGCCGCGGGCGAAGCGGCGGGCGAGGGGTTGCTGGCCCTGCTGCGGGCCGCCCTGCCACGCCTCGCCGGCTGAACGGCGGGGCGCGGGGGGGCGCCCGGAAACCTAGAGCGCCGCCTGGAGGATGAGCTCCGCGCATTTGGAGCCGACGCGGTTCGCCGGCGCGTCCTCGCCCGGCATGGTGGCCCAGCCCTGCTTCTCCACGAACTCGCGGCGCTTCCAGGAGCCTTCCTCCTGGAGGGTGCGGAACTTCTCCACCTTCATCGGGTCGCGGTTGAACTGATCGACGCAGATGGTCGCCAGCCGTTCCACCACGGCCCGGTCGGCCGACTGGCGCGCCATCTCGAGTGCGGTGCCGCCGGTGACCCAGCCGCCCCAGAAGAAGCCGACGGCGATGGTCAGCGCGGCGCCGCCCGCAGCGCCCCAGAGGGCTGTCTTGATCTTCTCGACATTCATGCGTTTACCTCCGCGGAGTACAAATTTTTCCGGGATTTTCGTCTTGTGGCTCGTCACGAGAGCAGGAACGTTAACATAGAACTTTTGCGAACGGAAGCATCACTTCCGGGAAATATATTTTCACAGGATCTCGAGGACCTTCTCGGGAGGGCGTCCGAGACGCACGCCCTTCCCGGTCTCGACGATGGGGCGCTCGATCAGCACCGGATGGCGGCACATGGCCGCGATCACCTCCTCCTCGTCTCGGTCGGGATCGGCGAGACCCAGCTCGCGGCAGAGCGGCTCGCGACGGCGCAGCAGGTCGCGGGCGCGCATGCCGAGACCGGCCAGCAGCCGCCGCAGCTCGGCCGGCGAGGGCGGGGTCTCGAGATAGGCCACGATCTCCGGCTCGATGCCGCGCTCGCGCAGCAGCCGCAGGGTCTCCCGGGACTTGCTGCAACGCGGGTTGTGATAGATGCGGACCTTCACGCTCGGTTCTCCCTCCGGTCGTCCTTTCCGACCACCGCCTTGTGCCATCCCGCAGGTCGAAGGCAAGCCCCGCGAGGCTGGACCGGGACGGGGGCGAGGGCTAGGTTCGGCGCCGTCCGCCGTGGGAGGGAAGCCGTGGCCGCCGATCCCCTGAAGCTCGTCGAGGAGGTGCGCGGTATCGCCGGCGATGCCGCGACCGCGCGGCGCATCCTGCCGCTTCTGGATCTCACGAGCCTGCGCGGCGACGAGCGCGAAGCGGGGATCCGCGAGCTCTGCCGCCGGGCCGTCACCCACGGCGTGGCCGCGGTCTGCATCTTCCCGCGTCATCTGCCGGTGGCCCGGGAGGCGCTCGCCGGAAGCGAGGTGCGCCTCGCCACCGTCGCCAATTTCCCGGACGGCGGGGAGGACCTCGTCGCGGTGGCCCATGACGTGCGCGAGGCGGTGGCCGCGGGTGCTCGCGAGGTGGACGTGGTGGCGCCCCTCGAAGCGGCACGCGCGGGCGATGTCGAGCTCGCGGGGGAGCTCGTGACCCTGTGCCGCGAGGCGGCGGGCGGCGGCGTGACCCTCAAGCTCATCCTCGAGACGGGCCTCTTGGCCGAGCCCGATCTCGTCACCGCCGTCGCCCGCGCGGCGGTGATGGCCGGGGTCGATTTCCTCAAGACCTCCACCGGCAAGCGCCAGCCGGGCGCCACCCTCGAGGCGGCGGCGCTCTTGCTCGACGTGATCCGGGAGGCGGAGGGCGGGGTCGGGCTGAAGCTCGCGGGCGGCATCCGCACGCTCGGGGACGCGGCGCCCTATCTGGCGCTCGTGGATCGGGTCATGGGCGAGGAGTGGGCGACGCGTTCCCACCTCCGCTTCGGCGCCTCCCGCCTGCTCGACGATCTCCTGGAGCGGCTCGGCGAACGCGCATGACCGGGTTCCTGCCGCAGGAGGTGATCCGCAAAAAACGCGACGGCGAGGCCCTCCGCGCCGAAGAGATCCGCGAATTCGTCGCCGGCATCGTTTCCGGGGCCGTCAGCGAGGCCCAGGCCGCGGCCTTCGCCATGGCCGTCTTCTTCCGCGGCATGGACACCGCCGAGCGGGTGGCGCTCACCCTGGCGATGCGCGATTCGGGCCGGGTGCTGGACTGGTCGGCGCTTCCCGGTCCCGCCCTCGACAAGCATTCGACCGGCGGGGTGGGCGACAAGGTGAGCCTGCTGCTGGCACCGATCCTCGCCGCCTGCGGGGCCTTCGTGCCGATGATCTCCGGTCGCGGGCTCGGTCACACGGGCGGCACCCTCGACAAGCTCGACAGCATTCCGGGCTACGACACGCGGCCCGATCTCGCCCGCTTCCGCCGCACCGTCGCCGAGGCGGGCTGCGCCATCGTCGGCCCGACCGCCGATCTCGCCCCCGCCGACGGCCGCCTCTACGCCATCCGCGACGTCACCGCCACGGTGGAGAGCGAGCCCCTGATCGTCGCCTCCATTCTGTCCAAGAAGCTGGCCGCCGGTCTCGATGCCCTGGTGATGGACGTCAAGCTCGGAAGCGGCGCCTTTCTCCCCGGACGCGAGGAGGCGACCGCGCTGGCGCGTGCCCTGGTCGCCGTGGCGAAGGATGCCGGGCTGCCCTGCCGGGCGCTCCTGACCGACATGAACCAGGTCCTCGGCAGGAATGCCGGCAACGCCCTCGAGGTGGCGGAGGCGGCGGCGATGCTGCGGGGCGAGCCCGGCGATGGGCGGCTGCGGACCGTGACCCTGGCGCTCGGCGGCGAGCTGCTGGCCTTGGGCGGTCTCGTCCCCGATCCCGCGGCCGGGCGGAACCGCGCCCGACGGGCGCTCGAAAGCGGAGAGGCGGCCGAACGCTTCCAGGCGATGGTCCACGGGCTCGGCGGCCCGGCCGACTTCCTCGAACGGGCGGCGGAGCGGCTGCCGGAGGCGCCCGTCCGGCGTCCCGTCCCGGCTCCCCGCGGCGGCCATGTCGCCGCCGTCGACGGGCGGGCGCTGGGACTCGCGGTGATCCGTCTCGGCGGCGGAAGGCGGCGGGCGGAGGATGCCATCGACCATGCGGTGGGGCTTTCCGAAGTTGTCGGCATCGGCGTCCGGCTGGAGGCGGGCGATCCGCTCTGCATCGTGCACGCGCGGAGCGAGGCGGCGGCGGAGGAGGTGGCGGCCGAGGTGGCTCGTGCCTTCACCCTCACCGAAGAGCCGCCGGAGGTGCCGCCGGTCCTCTACGACCTGGTCGCCTGAGCCCGTCCGGTGAGCAGGATGGCGCGGCCGATGCCCGCGAGATCCGGACGGATCTCCACCACCTCAAGCCCCGCCTCCCGCATCAGCCCGGCCACCGCCCCTCCCTGACCGCGGCCGAGCTCCAGCACCGCGATGCCGCCTTCGGCGAGGAGGGGCGGGATCTCGCGGGCGAGCGCGCGGTAGGCGTCGAGGCCTTCGGGGCCGGCGTCGAGCGCGAGGCGGGGCTCGAAATCCCGCACCTCGGGCTGCAGCACCGCGAGCTCGCCCGTGGCGATGTAGGGCGGGTTGGCGACCACCACCGCGAAGGGGCCCGCCAGCGCCTCGGCCCAGCGGCAGCACACCCAGCCCGCCCGCTCGCCGACACCGTGCCGGGCGGCGTTGCCGCGGGCGAGGTGCAGCGCCGCCAGCGAGAGATCGGTGCCGACCCCGAAGGCCGCCGGGAACAGGGTGAGCAAGGTCACGAGGAGGCAGCCCGAGCCGGTGCCGATATCGAGGATGCGCAGGGGAGCCGCGGGATCGGGCAGACGCTCGCGGACCATCTCCACCAGGAGCTCGCTTTCGGGCCGCGGGATCAGCACCTCGGGGGAGACGGCGAAGAGGAGGCCGTGGAACTCCTTCTCGCCCAGCAGGTAGGCCAGGGGTTCGCGGGCGGTGCGGCGTGCGACGAGGGCCTCGAAGGCGGCGACCGTGGCCTCGTCGAGCTCGCGCTCGGGCGCACCGATCTGGGCCACGGCGGAAAGGCCGCTCGCGGCCTCGAGGAGAAGGCGCGCCTCCATCCAGGGATCGGGAATGCCGGCCCGCCGCAGCCGCCGCGCGGCGCGATCGAGGGCATCCCGAAGCCGCATCGCCCGGCTCAGGCGGCGCTGGCCGCGAGGGCGCGGGCCTGGTCCTCGGCGATGAGGGGCTCGATGATCTCGTCCAGCGCTTCGCCCGCCAGCACCTGGTCGAGCTTGTAGAGGGTGAGGCCGATCCGGTGGTCGGTGACCCGACCCTGCGGGAAGTTGTAGGTGCGGATACGCTCCGAACGGTCGCCGGTGCCGACCTGGGCGCGGCGATCAGCGGCCCGTGCCTCCTCGCGCTGGCGGCGCTCGAGATCGTAGAGGCGGGCGCGCAGGATCTGCATCGCCTTGGCCCGGTTGCGGTGCTGCGACTTCTCGTCCTGGATGGCGACGGTGATGCCGGTCGGCAGATGGGTGATGCGCACCGCGCTCTCGGTGCGGTTGACGTGCTGGCCGCCGGCTCCGGAGGCGCGGTAGACGTCGATCCGGAGATCCCGGTCCTCGATCGCCACATCGACCTCCTCCGCCTCGGGCAGCACCGCCACGGTGGCGGCGGAGGTGTGGATACGGCCGCCCGATTCGGTCACCGGCACCCGCTGCACGCGATGCACCCCGGCCTCGTACTTGAGGCGGGCGTAGGCGCCCCTGCCGGCCACCAGGGCCGTCACCTCCTTGAAGCCGCCGAGTTCGGTCTCGCTGGCCGACAGGATCTCGAACCGCCAGCCGTGGAGCTGGGCGTAGCGCTGGTACATGCGCAGGAGATCGGCCACGAACAGCGCCGCCTCCTCGCCGCCGGTGCCGGCCCGGATCTCCAGGATCGCGCTCTTCTCGTCGGCGGCGTCGCGGGGCAGCAGGGCGAGGCGCACCGCCTTCTCGAGCTCGGGCAGCCGCTCGTCGAGCGCCGCCAGCTCCTCCTCGGCGAGCTTGCGCATCTCGGGCTCGGTGGCGGCATCGGCGAGCAGCTCCTCGAGCTCGCCCTTCTCCGCGAGCGCCCGGCGGTAGGCACGGATCTTCTCCACCACCGGGCCGAGCTCGGCGTATTCGCGGGCGAGCTCGGCGTAGTCGGCCCCGCCCGCCTCGCTCATCAGCGCCTCGAGCTCCTCGTGGCGGGCGAGGATCGAATCCAGCCGGTCGGCGAAACCGCGTCCGCTCATGCCGTGGCCGCTCCGATCGCGCGCAGGGTGGCGACCAGATCCTCGCGCGCCACCTCCCGTTCCTCGCCGCTGTCGAGGTCCCTGAGACGCAGCACGCCGCGGGCGAGCTCCTCCTCGCCCAAGGAGAGGGCGAAGCGGCAGCCGAGACGGTCGGCGCGTTTCATGCGCTGGCCGGGCTTGCCGCGGTAGGCGAGCTCGATCACGAAGCCGGCCCGGCGCAGCCGGTCGGCGAGCTTCCAGGCCTCCCGCACCGCCGCCTCGCCGATGGGGACGAGGGCGGTGGGACGGGGCGCGGGCGGCGCCTCGGGCAGCAGCATGGCGAGCCGCTCGACCCCGGCCGCCCAGCCGACGCCGGGCACGTCGGGTCCGCCCATGGTCTTCATGAGCCCGTCGTAGCGGCCGCCGGCGATCACCGCCCCCTGGGCGCCGAGGGCCTCGGTGGTGAACTCGAAGGCGGTGTGGGTGTAGTAGTCGAGCCCGCGCACGAGGCGCGGATTGACGGTGAAGGGAACCCCGAGGTCCTCGAGCGCCGCCTTCACCTCGGCGAAGAAGGCCCGGCTCGTCGCGTTGAGATAGGCCTCGAACAGGGGGGCTCCGGCGATCACCTCGCGGTCGCCCGGATCCTTGCTGTCGAGGATCCGCAGCGGGTTGCGCTCGAGCCGCAGCAGGCTGTCGGCGGACAGGCGGTCGCGGTGGCCGCGCAGATAGGCGACCAACGCCTCGCGGTAGGCCCGGCGGCTCTCGGGATCGCCCAGGGTGTTGAGCTCCAGCGTCACCCGGTCGGCGATGCCCAGTTCCTCGAGGATGTGGCGGCCGAGCAGGATGACCTCGACGTCGGCCCGCGGCTCCGGGGCGCCGATGATCTCGACTCCGATCTGGTGGAACTGCCGCAGCCGGCCCTTCTGCGGCCGCTCGTAGCGGAACATGGGGCCGGCGTAGAAGAACTTGACCGGCAGGCTCTGCAGCAGGCCCGCGCTCACCACCGCGCGGACGATGCCGGCGGTGTTCTCGGGTCTCAGGGTGATGCTGTCGCCGCCGCGGTCCTCGAAGGTGTACATCTCCTTGGTGACCACGTCCGAGGTCTCGCCGAGGGTGCGCGCGAACACCTCGGTGAACTCGAAGATCGGCGTGACGATCTCCTCGAAGGCGTAGCGGGTGGCCAGCCGGCGACCGGTCTCGACGACGCGGCGCTGGCGGCGGAGCGTCTCGCCGAACAGGTCGTGGGTGCCGCGGACGGGTCTCAGTCTGCTCATGCCGCGACGCTCACTCGGCCGCCTCGCGGGCGCCGAAGCGCTCGCGCACGTAGCTCTCGACCATCCGCTGGAACTCCTCGGCGATGCCCCCGCCGCGCAAGGTCGCGACCTTGCGGCCGTCGACGAACACCGGTGCCGCGGGATCCTCGCCGGTACCGGGCAGGCTGATGCCGATGTCGGCGTGCTTGCTCTCGCCGGGACCGTTGACGATGCAGCCCATCACCGCCACCCGGAGGCTCTCGACGCCGGGATAGCGGCGCCGCCATTCCGGCATCCGCGCCTCGAGCCAGGCCTCGATCTCCCCCGCGAGCTCGCGGAAGAAGGCGCTCGTCGTGCGCCCGCAGCCGGGACAGGCGGAGACCTCGGGAGCGAAACGCCGGAGCCCCAGGGCCTGGAGGACCTCGCGGCAGACCCGCACCTCGGTCGTGCGCGCCTCGCCGGGGCGCGGCGTGAGGGAGACCCGGATGGTATCGCCGATGCCCTCCTGCAGGAGCAGCGACAGGGCGGCGGTGCTGGCGACCACGCCCTTCGTTCCCATGCCCGCCTCGGTGAGGCCGAGGTGGAGGGCGTAGGAGGAGCGGGCGGCCAGTTCGCGGTAGACGGCGAGCAGATCGGGCACCCGCGAGACCTTGGCCGAGAGCACGATGCGGTCGGGGGGAAGGCCGATCCGCTCCGCCATGCGGGCACTGTCGAGGGCCGAGCGGACCAGGGCCTCGCGCAGCACCGCCTCGGCGGGCCGCGGATCCGGGCGGCGGGCGTTCTCGTCCATCAGCCGCGCCGCCAGGGCCTGATCGAGGCTGCCCCAGTTGACGCCGATGCGCACCGGCCGCCGGTGGCGGACGGCGATCTCGATCACCGCCTCGAAACGGCGGTCGCGGTGCTCGCCGAAGCCGACGTTGCCGGGGTTGATGCGGAGCTTGTCGAGGGCCGGGGCGAGGTCCGATACCTCGGCGAGGAGCCGGTGGCCGTTGTAGTGGAAGTCGCCCACGAGCGGCACCCGGACGCCGCGCGCGAGGAGCCGTTCGCGGATGCGCGGCACCGCCCGCGCGGCCTCGCGGTCGTTGACCGTCACCCGCACGATCTCGGAGCCGGCGGCGTGGAGTTCCTGGATCTGGGCCACGGTGGCCGCCACATCGGCGGTATCGGTGTCGGTCATCGACTGGACGACGACGGGCGCGCCACCACCGATGACGACATCGCCGACGGCGACGGCATGGGTCGGGTGACGGGGGATTTCGGCCAGGGCGACCATGGATTCGATCTCGGGGCGGCAAGTGACAGGGCTGCACGGGATATGGCCCGGGCGGCCCCGGCTAGCAAGGCGCGGCGCGGGTCGACGTCACCCGTCGGCGATGAGGACGCGTTCGAGGCTCTCGCGCCGCAGCGGCAGTTCCCGTACCACCTGCCCGGGCTTCCCGGCGAGGCCGAGGCGGCGGCCTTCGAGCCAGATCTCGAGGCCACCCGCATTGCCGGTCCAGAGGGCGAGATCGTCGCGGGCGGGCAGGTAGAAGCGATCACCGGGCTCGAGGATGCGGGTGCGCACGAAGGCCCGATCGGCGCTGCGCACCTGGATCCAGGTGGTATCCCGGGCCCGCAGCATGACCACGGAGGTGGCGGGGTCGCCGAAGGTCCGGCCCCCGCTCGGGACGGCATCACCGGCGCGCAGTTCCGCGAGCAGGGCGGCGGCCGAGGCGGGGGCCGTCGAGGCGGGCTCCACCGGTGCCGCCACCTCGGTATCCAGCAGCTCGCGATCGGCCGGGAGCTCGGCGGCGATGGCGCTCGTGATGTCGGTGCCGCCGTCCTCGGCGGTCGCCGCCGCCCGTTCGGGCTCGGCGCTCGGCGCCGGCGGGGCCACGGGCGTGGAAACGGCGGGCACGACGGCGCCCCGCGGCAGCACGGGCGGGGTATCCGCCGGCGCTTCGAGGCGCTCCACGGCGACCACGGCCACCGGCGTCTTCGCCGCCGGCACGGCCGAGCTCTCGGGTTCCGTCCCCTCGGCCTCGGCGGCGAGATGCCGGCTCGGAGGTTCTTCGGCCGGCCCGCCGGTGGCGAACTCGCTCACCATGCGGCCGATCTCGCCGGGCAGGGCCGAAATGCGGTCGAGGGACAGGCCGCCCGTCTGCCGCACCGCGTACCAGCCGCCCCAGGCGGCGCCCATGAGCAGCGCCGCGGTGACGAGGAACACCGCCGTCGGCCGGTGGCGTTCGATGATCGGGGTGCGGTATTCGAGCTTGGGTTCGACCGGCGCCGCATCGATCACCGCCTTGATCTGGCGCAGCACCTCCTCGCCGTGGAAGCCCAGATAGTCGGCATAGGAGCGCAGGAAGCCGAAGGCGTAGGCCCGTCCCGGGAAGACCGTGTAGTCGCCCTCCTCGAGGGCGTAGAGATAGGCCGGTTTGAGACACAGGATCTCGGCGATGTCGTAGAGGTCCTCGCCGCGCTGCTGGCGTGCTTCCCGCAGCTGCTGACCGACGGCACGAAGATAGTCGATCGAGGTGGCGGACAAGGCGGTGAGCTCAGCTTTGTGGCGAGTGGGCATCGGTGTTTTTAACCCGAGGTTGATTCTTTTACAACCGCTCGAGGCGCTCGGAGTCATGGATACCAGAGGAAGGCCCGGAGGCCAAAAGGATTAGGCTTCGGACACGGCTCGCGAGGTACGGGAGACGGGTCGATAGGCGCTTTCCGGCAGCACGACGCCGTGATCCTGCGCATAGGCGCGCAGATATCGCCGCAGGCTGCGCTCGGGGCGCAGCAGGAGCCGCAGCAGGAAGCCGGCGGTGCGGCCCACGTCGAGGCTGCGCAGCATGGCCTTGACGGGCACGATTTCGGAAGGCGCCAGAGACAGATGGCGGACGCCGATGCCGACCAGCGCCATGGCCTCGAGGGGGCGGCTCGCCATCTCGCCGCAGATCGACAGCCGCACGCCCGCCGCCCGGCACTTCTCGACCAGATCGCGCAGGAAGCGCAGCGCCGCCGGGGAGAGCACGTCGTAGCGCTCGACCAGCGCCGCATTGCCGCGGTCGCTGGCGAACAGGAACTGCACCAGATCGTTGCTGCCGACGGAGAGGAAATCGACCATGCCGAGCAGGGTCTCGAGCTGCCAGTAGAGCGCCGGCACCTCGAACATGGCGCCCACCTCGAGACGGGACGGCGGTTCCCAGCCGGCGGCCGCGGCGCGCGCGAGCTCGAGATCGAGCAGCCGGCGGGCGCGCACGAACTCGTCCACCTCGCTGACCATCGGGAACATGATGTGGAGCGAGCGGCCGCGGGCGGCGAACAGCATGGCGCGGAGCTGCTCGCGCAGGATGCGCGGGCGGTCGAGGCTCATGCGCAGCCCCCGCCAGCCCATCGCCGGATTGTCCTCGTGGGCGAAGCGCCAGTAGGGGAGCTGCTTGTCGCTGCCGACGTCGAGGGTGCGGAACACCACCGGCCGGCCGGCGGCGCGGTCCAGCACCCGCGTGTAGTAGTTCGCCTGGCTCCGCCAGTCGGGCCAGGAGCGCCGCGACATGAAGGCGAGCTCGGTGCGGAACAGGCCGCAGCCATCGGCGCCGGTGTTGGTGATCTCGCCGATGTCGATCAGGAAGGCGGCGTTGATGTTGAGCGAGATGGCGACGCCGTCGCGGGTGACGGCCGGTTCCCCCCGCACCGCCTCGAGGGCCTGGGAGCGCGCCGCCCGGCTCCGTGCGACGCGCCGGAAGCTCTCCAGCACGTCCTCGCCCGGCCGCACGAAGGCCTGGCCGTGATCGCCGTCGAGGGCGATCAGATCGCCGGCCTCGATCTGGGCCATCGCGCCCTCCACCCGGCCCACCATCGGCAGGCCGAAGGCGCGGGCGACGATGGTGACATGGGCGGTGGTCGAGCCCTCCTCGAGGATCACGCCGCGCACCTTCTCGCGGTCGTACTCGATGAGTTCGGCGGCGGTCATGTTCCGGGCGACGATGATCGAATCGGGGGGCAGGGCCGCCGCCTCCCGCGCCGGGTCGCGGCCGGCCAGATGCAGGAGCAGGCGGTTCGCCAGCTCGTCGAGATCGGTCAGCCGTTCCCGCAGATAGGGATCGCTCGCATGACCGAGGCGCAGGCGGGTCTCCTCCTGCACGCGGCGCACCGCGGCCTCGGCGGTGAGGCCTGTTTCCACCGCCTCGCGGATCCGGCGCTGCCAGCCCGAATCGTCGGCGAACATGCGGTAGGCCTCGAGGATCTCGCGATGCTCGCCGAAGCCGGTGTCCGAGCGCGCGAGGGTGGCATCGAGATTGCGCCGCAGGGCGTTGATGGCCCCGTCCAGCCGTTCGAGCTCGTGGGCCGGATCGTCGGCGACGATGTTCACCACCTCCACCCGGGGCTCGTGCAGCCAGGCGCGGCCGATGCCGATGCCGTCCACGAGCCGCATCCCCTCGAGCCGCAGCGATTCGACGGGTTTGAGGCCGACGTCGCCGTAGCGGGCGGGATCGACGATGCCGCCCGAGCCCAGCATCTCGGCCAGCACCGAGGCGATGATCTGCAGCGCCTCCACCTCGTCCTCGTCGTAGGCGCGGCGGGTGCGGTTCTGGACCACCAGCACGCCGAGGACGCGGCCGCTGCGGACGATCGGCACACCGAGGAAGGAGTGGTAGATCTCTTCCCGGGTCTCGGGACGGTAGACGAAGTCGGGATGGGCCTGGGCATCCGAGGTGTTGATGACCTCGCCCTGGGCGGCGATGGTGCCCACGAGGCCCTCGCCGACGACGAGACGGGTGCGGTGCACCGCCTCCGGCGCGAGGCCGTGGCTCGCGAACAGCTCCAGCACGTCGCCGGCCCGCAGGATGTAGATGGAGCAGACGTCGGCCACCAGGTTGGCGGCGATGATGGTGACGATGCGGTCGAGCCGTTCCTGCGGGCTGACCGGCTCCGCCACCACCTCGACGAGGCGGCGCAGCAGGCGGCGGGCTCCCGAGTGATCGGCGGCGCGCCGGCTCTCGCCCGGGAGTTCGGAAGCGCCCCAGCCGCCCGCGGGCGCGGTCACGCCGGTCCGGCCGCCGGCTGGCGGCCCCGTTCGAGACGGGCGAGCGCGTCCTCCGCCTGGGCGACCAGCTCGCCCAGGATCTCGGCCACCGGACGGATCGCCTTGACCATGCCCACGCTCTGGCCGGCCATCAGCGAGCCGCGCTCGACATCGCCCTCGACCACCGCCCGCCGCAGCGAGCCGGCCCAGAAATGCTCGATCTCCAGCGAGGCCTCCTCGAAGGTCAGCTCGCCCCGCCGATAGCGTCCGATCACCTCGAGCTGGGTGCGCACGAACTCGCGGGTGCCCTCGTTGGCGATGGCGCGGACCGGGATGACCTTGAACTCGGGGTCGATCTGGACGGTGGGCACGGCGTCGCGGGCGCTCGCGCGCAGGAAGGCCTGCTTGAAGGCGGGGTGGGCGACGGATTCCTCGGCGCAGACGAACATGGTGCCCATCTGCACGCCGGCGGCGCCCATCGCGAGATAGGCGGCGATCGCCTCGCCGTGGCCGATGCCGCCGGCCACGAACACCGGCACTTCGCGGATGTGGGGCAGGATCTCCTGGGCCAGGACCGAGGTGGCGACGGGGCCGATGTGGCCGCCCGCCTCCGAGCCCTCGATGATGAGGGCGTCGGCGCCGTTGCGCACCAGCCGCCGGCCGATGGCGAGGGCGGGCGCGAAGCACAGCACCCGCACCCCGCTCTCCCTGAGGCGGCGGATGACGCCGGGGGAAGGGATGCCGCCGGCCAGCACCACATGCGTCACCCGGCGGCGGATGCAGGCCTCGACCAGCGCCTCGAGCTCGGGATGCATGACGATCAGATTGACCCCGAAGGGCCGGTCGGTGAGCTCGCGGGTGGCGAGGATCTCGGCCTCCAGCAGGTCCGGTCCCATCGAGCCGCAGGCCAGCACCCCGAAGCCGCCGGCATTGCAGATGGCGGAGACGAGATGGCGCTCGGAAACCCAGGTCATGGCGCCGCACATGACCGCGAGTTCACAGCCGAGGAGCTCGCGCCCCCGTTGCCAGAGCCTGCGGAGCCGGTCGTGGCGGGGATAGTCGGGCACGGGCGGCGGTCCCCTCTCTCAGCTGCGGTCGAGTCCGTAGGCGGAATGCAGCGCCCGCAGCGCCAGCTCGGTGTACTCCTCGGCGATCAGCACGCTGACCTTGATCTCCGAGGTGGAGATGGCCTGGATGTTGATGCCGCGGTCGGCGAGGGTCCGGAACATGCGGTGGGCGATCCCCGCATGGCTGCGCATGCCGACCCCGATCACCGAGATCTTGACGATCTCGTCGTCGGCGTCGATGCGCTCGAAGCCCACCTGTTCGCGCACCGATTCCAGGACCGCCCGGGCACGGGGCAGGTCGGCCCGGCTGACGGTGAAGGTCATGTTGGTATGGACCCCGTCGCGCGACACGCTCTGGACGATCATGTCGACGTTGATGTTGGCCTCCGCAAGGGGGCCGAACAGGGCCGCGGCGACACCCGGCCGGTCCATCACCCGCACCACGGACACCTTGGCCTCGTCCCGGGTGTAGGCGATACCGCTCACGATCTGCGTTTCCACGATCTCGTCCTCGTCAACCACCAGTGTGCCTGGCTTGTCTTCGAAACTGGACAGTACCTGCAGCCGCACCTTGTGGCGCATGGCGAGCGCCACCGAACGGGTCTGCAGCACCTTGGCGCCCACCGACGCCATCTCCAGCATCTCCTCGTAGGTGATGCGGTCGAGCTTGCGGGCCTTGGAGACGATCCGCGGATCGCTCGTGTAGACCCCGTCCACATCGGTGAAGATATCACAACGGTCGGCCTCCAGCGCCGCCGCGAGGGCCACCGCCGAGGTGTCGGAACCGCCGCGCCCCAGCGTCGTCATCCGGCCGTCCGGTCCGATCCCCTGGAACCCCGCCACCACCGGCACGATGCCGGCCTCGATGCAGCGCCGCAGCGGCGTCGGGTCGATCTCGGTGATGCGGGCGCTGGCATGGGCGCCGTCGGTGCGGATGCCGGCCTGCCAGCCGAGGAAGGAGCGGGCGGGCACGCCCAGATGCTGGAGGGCGATGGCCAGGAGACCGATGGTCACCTGTTCGCCGCTGGCCACCACCTGATCGTATTCCGCGCGATCGTAACGGGCGGGATCGAGGGAGGTGACCCACTCGACCAGACGATTGGTCTGGCCGGCCATCGCCGAGACCACCACGCACAGCCTCTCGCCGGCATCGATCCGATGCTTGATGCGCTGTGCCACGTTGCGTATGCGCTCTAGATCGGCGACCGATGTGCCGCCATACTTGTGCACGATCAGCGTCACGTGGGAACTCGCACTGAAAGGAACGATCGCGGCGGCAGGCGCGGTCGCGGGGACCCTCCCGCCGGAAGCCGCCCCTACATAATCTCAGGTATCACGACGGGCAAGTTCGGTGGAAAGAGAGGCGATGGTGGAGGCGGGAGAGGGAACCGACGCCGCCGAGATCGGCAAGTTCGCGGAGCTCGCGGACGCCTGGTGGGATCCGGAGGGGCCGATGCGGCCGCTGCACCTCCTCAATCCGGTGCGGCTCGCCTGGATCCGCGACCAGACGGCCCGCCATTTCGGCCTCGCCCTCGAGGGACGTCGGCCCCTGGCCGGTCTCCGGCTGCTCGACATCGGCTGCGGGGGCGGGCTCCTCGCGGAACCGCTCGCGCGCCTCGGCGCCGCCGTCACCGCCGTCGATCCCACCGAGGAGAACATCGCCCGGGCACGGCAGCGGGCGGCGGCCCAGGGCCTCGCCATCGACTACCGGCGGGGAACGGCGGAGGAGATCGCCGCCGCCGGCGCGAGGTTCCATGTGGTGCTGGCGATGGAGGTGATCGAGCACGTTCCCGATCCCGCCCGCTTCGCCGCCACCGCGGCGGCCCTGGTGGCGCCCGGGGGGCTGCTCGTCATGTCCACCGTGAGCCGTACGCTGCGGGCCTTCGCGCTGGCGGTGATGGGGGCCGAGTATCTGCTCGGCTGGCTGCCGCCCGGCACCCACGACTGGCGACGCTTCGTGCGTCCCGCGGAACTCGCGGGCTGGCTGCGCGGCCACGGCCTGCGCACGACGGCGGTGACCGGCGTCGCCTACGATCCCGGATTCGCGCGCTTCCGCCTGGTGCGCGATCCGGGCGTCAACTACATGCTGGCGGCCCGGCGCAGGGCGGCCGTTCAGGCGTCGAGCTTGGGGAGCCGGGGCAGGGGATAGACGGGAATGCCCTCGTCGCGCAGCGCCTTCGCCTCCTCGGGATCGGTGCGGCCGTAGATCCCGCGCCGTTCGCTCTCGCCGTCATGGATGCGCCGGGCCTCCTCGGCGAAGCGGTCGCCCACGTCCTCGAAGTTCTTCTCGACATAGGTCTGGACGGCGCGCATCTGGCGCAGGATGGCGGCTATCACCTCCCGGCGGCGGGCGGCCTCGCCCTCGGGGCCGTCGGCGGCGGCCGGCATCCGCCCGCCGTCCGCCCGGTCGCGGGAACGGGTGACCGCCGGCGCCATCGGCGCCTTGCGGATCTCGCGGTCGCCGCACAGCGGGCAGACGAGCTCCCCCGCCGCCTCCTGTTCCTCGTAGACGGCGCCGCTGCGGAACCAGGCCTCGAAGCGATGGGCGTTGCCGCAGACGAGTTCGAAGCAGATCATGCCGAATGCTCCCGCGAGGCGCCGCCCCGCAGCAGACGGTCGAGCTCGCCCCTCGCCTCGAGCGCGTGGAGCTCGTCGCTGCCGCCGATGCCGAGGTCGTCGATGAAGATCTGGGGCACGGTATCGCGTCCCTGCGCGCGCGCCAGCATCTCGGCACGCCGCTCGGGTTCGCGCCAGAGGTCGATTTCCGTAAACGCGACGCCCTTGCGCTCGAGCAGCCGCTTGGCGCGCCAGCAGTAGGGGCAGTAGGGCGTGGTGTAGATCTCGATGTTCGCCATCCGTTCCCGCTCGTTCCGCTTCGGGGAAGAACGCATCGGGGTTCATTTCATATAGGATGGGCCTCGTTGCGCACCACCCTCGCGAGAGTGAGGGCGTCGATCTGCGCCGCACCGGCGCGCAGCAGCACCTTGGCGCAGGCCTCGAGGGTGGCGCCGGTGGTGAACACGTCGTCCACGAGCAGGATCCGCGCGCCGGCGATCCGCCGGGCGTGGCGGCGGTGCGGACGGAAGGCGGCGGGGGTCACGTTCTCGCGCCGGGCGCGGGCACCGAGCCGCTGCTGCGAGGCGGTGGCCCGGTGCCGCTCGAGGAGATCGGGCAGATGGACGCGTCCCGCCAGCCGCGCCACCGCCCGGGCCAGCAGCGCCGCCTGGTTGTAGCCGCGCCTGAGCAGCCGCCAGCGATGCAGCGGCACCGGCGCGAGGATGTCCGCTTCCGCCAGAATGTCGTTCGCCGCCTCCGCCATCCAGCCGGCGAAGGTGGCCACGCCCTCGATGCGCTCCGCGTGCTTGAAGCGCAGGATCAGGCGCCGGCCGGCCCCCTCGTAGCGCAGCGCGCTGCGCATGTGCGTGAAGCTCGGCGGCTCGGCGAGACAGGCGGCACACAGGGGATCGGGGACCGCGCTGTGGGGCAGGGGGTAGCCGCACTGGCGGCAGAAGGGCGGGGTGATGAACAGCACCTCCTGCCAGCAGCGCCCGCAGAGGCTGCCCTGCCGGTCCACGGTGACGCCGCAGGCGAGGCAGCGCGGCGGCAGCAGGAGATCCAGCAGTCGGCCGGCGAGGACTCCGCCCTGTTTCGCGAGGACCGGCGCGGCGATGGTCATTCCTGCGCAGCGGCTCCGTCCGGTTGGCGGGACGGCCCGAATATCACCTTCGGCGAGTGAAAAATCAACCGTCGGTTTCCGAGGTGATCCAGGCCAGATAGTCGGCATTGCCGCCGACGATGGGCAGCACGGTGACGCAGGGACAGTCGTAGCTGTGCTGTGAGACCACCGCCTCGGTCAGCGCCTCGGCGAGATCGCGGCGGGTCTTGAGCAGCAGCAGCACCTCGGGGTCCTCGTGCAGGGCCCCCTCCCAGCGGTAGACGGAGGTCACGCCGTCCAGGATGTTGGCACAGGCGGCGAGGCGCCGTTCGACCACCGCCCGCGCGATGGCCAGCGCTTCCGCGCGGGACCCGCAGGTGACGTAGCAGAGACAGGAATCCATCGCGTCCATCCTCCCCGGCCGCTTTCGGGATCAGCGGTGACGGCTCTGGCGCGGATCGAGCGCCTCCTGGAGGCCGTCACCCATCAGGTTGAAGGTGAGCACGGTGACGAAGATCAGCAAGCCCGGCCAGAGGGCGAGGGCGGGCGCGCCGAAGATCAGCTCCTGGGCATTGGTCAGCATGGTGCCCCAGCTCGCGAGCGGCGGCTGGATGCCGAGGCCGAGGAAGCTCAGCACCGATTCGGCGAGGATGACGTTGCCCACCGACAGGGTGGTGGCGACCACCACCGGCGCCGCCACGTTGGGCAGGATGTGGGCGCGCAGGATGCGCCGCGGCGGCGCGCCCAGCGCCCGGGCGGCGAGGACGAATTCGCGGTTCTTGATGCTCAGGGTGGCGGCGCGGGTGAGGCGGGCCACCGTGGTCCAGCCGAACAGGGCGACGATCACCATGATCCGCAGCACGCTCGCCGCGGCGCCGCCGGCGAGTTCGGCGGGCAGGCCGAGCTTGGCCAGATCGACGGCGGCGAGCACGATCAGCAGCGGCAGCAGCGGCAGGGCGATGACGGCATCGGTCACCCGCATCACCAGCCGGTCGAAGAGACCGCCGCGCCAGCCGGCGAGGATGCCGATCACCACCCCGATGGCACTGGCCACGAGCGCCCCGCCGAGGCCGACGAGGAGCGAGATCCGCCCGCCGTAGAGGAGGCGGACCAGCACGTCGCGGCCGAGCTCGTCGGTGCCCAGCGGATGGGCGAGGCTCGGCGGCCGGAAGCGGCCCAGGAGATCGATCGCCTCGGGGTCGGTGCCGAGCAGCCGGGCGACGAGGGGGGCGGCCAGACAGAGGGCGCCGATGGCGACCAGCACGCAGAGGCTCGCCACCGCCGCCGGCCGCCGCCGGAAGCGGCGCAGGAGGCCCGCCGGACGGCCGCTCGCCAGGGTCTCAGAGGCTCTCATGGATGCGCGGATCCAGCTCGAGATAGACGATGTCGGCGGCCAGATTGGCGAGCAGGGTCAGGGCGGTGCCCAGGAGCAGCGCCGCCAGCGCGAGATTGTAGTCGTTGCCCAGGATGGCGTCGTAGATGAGCTTGCCCATGCCGAGATAGGAGAACACCGTCTCCACCACCAGCGCGCCCGACAGCAGCGAGCCGAAATGGAGCGCCACCACGGTGACGACCGGGATCATGGCGTTGGGCAGGGCGTGGAGGAGGACGACGCGGGCGGTGCCGCAGCCCTTGGCGCGGGCGGTGCGGATGTGGTCCTCCTCGAGGGCCTCGAGCATGGACGCCCGCACGAAGCGCAGGAAGGTGCCGGCGGTGAGCAGGGTGAGGGCGGCGACCGGCAGCACGAGATAGGTGAGCCGGTCGAGGAAACCGCCGTCACCGACGCTCGCCACCCCGCCCGCCGGCAGCCAGCCCAGGGTGACGGCGAACAGCACGATCAGCATCAGCGACAGCCAGAAGGAGGGCACCGAGAAGCCGGCGAAGGCGAGCAGGTTGACCAGGGTGTCGAGCAGGCCGCGGGGCCGGAGCGCGGCCAGGATGCCGGCCGGGATCCCGATCAGCAGCGCCAGCAGGAGGCTGGCGCCCATCAGCAGCAGGGTGTTCAGCAGCCGCGGCCAGATGACCGCGAACACCGGCTGGCCGTAGAGCCTGGAATAGCCGAAATCGCCCGCGAGCGCCCGCTGCAGCCAGCGCAGGTAGCGCTCGAGGAGCGGTCGGTCGAGCCCGTAGAGGGCCTTGAGGCGTGCCGCATCGGCGGTGGTGAAGCGCGGATCGGCGCTCAGCATCAGGTCGATGGGATCGCCCGGCATGAGGCCGATCAGGGCATAGATCAGAAAGGACATGACGAGCAGGACGAGGAGGGTCTCGATCCCGCGCCTGAGCAGCAGCCGGCTCATTCAGGGGCCCTTGCGTCGCCGGCTGCGGGCCGCCTTCCGGGCTTCGGCGAGGCGGCGTTTCTTGGCCCGCAGGTTGCGCTCTTGGGGAAGCGGACGGGAAGCCGGAGTGGCGCCTTCGGCGAGCCCGAGCTCCCCCGCCTCGAGGCGCCGGATCTCGTCGCGGAGGGCGGCCGCCTGCTCGAACTCGAGGTTGGCCGCGTGCTCGCGCATGCGCTTTTCGAGCTCGGCGATATGGGCCTGCAGCTCGAGGCCGGTCAGATGCACGGGTCCGACGTCCGGGGTGACGTAGTCCCGCTCGCAGACGTTCTCCAGGATCTCGCCGATGTTCTTGCGGATGCTCTGCGGGGTGATGCCGTGCGCCTCGTTCCAGCGGATCTGCTTCGCGCGCCGCCGGTTGGTCTCGCGCACCGCCGCCTCCAGCGAGCCGGTCATGCGGTCGGCGTAGAGGATGGCGCGGCCCTCGACGTTGCGGGCGGCACGGCCGATGGTCTGGATCAGCGAGGTTTCCGAGCGCAGATAGCCCTCCTTGTCGGCGTCGAGGATGGCCACCAGCCCGCATTCGGGGATGTCGAGCCCCTCGCGCAGGAGATTGATGCCGACCAACACGTCGAACCGGCCCAGGCGGAGATCGCGCATGATCTCGATGCGCTCCAGGGTGTCGATGTCGGAGTGCATGTAGCGCACCCGGATCCCCTGTTCGTGCAGGTACTCGGCGAGATCCTCGGCCATCCGCTTGGTGAGCACGGTCACCAGCACCCGCAGCCCGCGCTCGGCGCACGCCCGGCATTCGGACAGCAGATCGTCGACCTGGTGCTCGGCGGGACGCAGGATCACCTCCGGATCGACGAGCCCGGTGGGGCGGATCACCTGCTCGACGAACACGCCGCCCGTGCGTTCGAGCTCCCACGGACCCGGCGTCGCCGAGACGAACACCGTCTGCGGCCGCATGGCCTCCCATTCCTCGAACTTGAGGGGGCGGTTGTCGACGCAGGAAGGCAGGCGGAAGCCGAAGGCGGCCAGCGTCGACTTGCGCCGGTAGTCGCCCTTGTACATGCCGCCGAGCTGCGGCACCGTGACGTGGCTCTCGTCGACGAAGAGAAGCG
This sequence comes from Alphaproteobacteria bacterium, assembly GCA_027045875.1. Lineage (GTDB taxonomy): Bacteria > Pseudomonadota > Alphaproteobacteria > Geminicoccales > Geminicoccaceae > JALSRW01. Next base: position 43,971 of record JALUAG010000048.1, read on the forward strand.
CGTTCTCCGGCAGGTACTCGAACAGGGTGGGCGGCGGTTCGCCCGGCGCCCGGCCGGTCAGATAGCGGGAGTAGTTCTCGATCCCGGGGCAGCTCCCGGTGATCTCCATCATCTCGAGATCGGCCAGGGTGCGCTGCTCCAGCCGCTCGGCCTCGAGGTTCCGGCCACGGGCGCGGAACCAGGCCACCCGCTCCGCGAGTTCCTCGCGGATGCCGGCGATGGCCTGCTTGAGCGTGGGCCGCGGCGTCACGTAGTGGCTCGAGGGATAGAGGCGGATCTGGTCGAGCCGGCCCGTCCGCTCGCCGGTCAGGGGATCGAACTCGACGATCCGCTCGACCTCGTCGCCGAACATCGAGATGCGCCAGGCGCGGTCCTCGAGATGGGCCGGGAACACCTCGATCGTGTCGCCGCGTACCCGGAACATGCCGCGACCGAACTCGATGTCGTTGCGCCGGTACTGGAGCTCGACCATGGCCTTCAGCAGACGCTCGCGCTCGACGCGCTGGCCGACCCTGAGGGAGAGGGTCATGCGGGCGTAGACCTCGGGCGAGCCGATGCCGTAGATGCAGGAGACGCTGGCGACGATGATCACGTCGTCGCGCTCGAACAGCGCCCGCGTGGCGGCATGGCGCATGCGGTCGATCTGCTCGTTGATGCTCGCCGTCTTCTCGATGTAGGTGTCGGTGCGGGCGACGTAGGCTTCCGGCTGGTAGTAGTCGTAGTAGCTGACGAAATACTCGACCGCGTTGTCCGGGAAGAAGGCCTTCATCTCGCTGTAGAGCTGAGCGGCCAGCACCTTGTTGGGTGCGAGGATCAGGGTGGGCCGCTGCAGATTGGCGATCACCTGGGCCATGGTGAAGGTCTTGCCGGAGCCGGTGACGCCCAGGAGCACCTGGTCGCGCTCGCCGGCGAGCAGGCCCTCGGTCAGTTCGGCGATGGCCTGGGGCTGGTCGCCGGCGGGCTGGAATTCGGAGACCAAGGTGAAGGGGCGGCCGCCCTCGGGACGGGCGATCAGATCCGGGTGCTGGGCCAGGGCCTTCAGGAGGTCGAGGGAATCGAGGATCTCGCTGCCGCGCATGGGAGGTCCCGCTCGCTGCCGCAGCCCGCAAGATGGCGCGCCGCCGCCGGTGCAGCAAGGGCGGCGTGCGGCCAACGGCCGACTGGTGCGACGCCGACCCGCGCACTATAGCGAGCGGCATGCGGAACGCGATCCACGACCAACCGCCGGCCTCCGGGCCCGCCCGGCCCCGGGTGTGGCTGATCCAGAGCGACAAGCTCGGCGACAATGCCCAGTTGCGGGTGCTGGCCGACGCCCTTGGCTGGCCCTACGAGGTGCGGCGGGTCCTGATGAAGCCCGAATATGTCTTCGGCAAGCCGCGTTTTGCGGCCTCCCTCCATCACATCGATGCGCAGCGCTCGGACCCGCTGGCGCCGCCCTGGCCCGATCTCGTGCTGACCATCGGCCGCCGCTGCGCCATGGTCGCCCTCTGGGTCCGCGAGCAGGCCGGGGGACGGCCGCGGATCGTGCTCGTCGGCCGGCCCAAGAAGGGGCTCGATGCCTTCGATCTGATCGTCGCCCCGCCGCAGTTCCGGATGCCGGAGGCGGAGAACGTGGAGCCGCTGTCGCTTCCCCTCATGCGGGCCGATCCCGAACGGGTGATGGCGGCGCGGGAGGAATGGGGACCGCGCCTCGCGGCCATGCCCCGCCCCTTGACCGCGGTGCTCGTGGGCGGGGCCACCAAGCCCTTCCGCTTCGACCGCGAGACGGCGGGCGAGCTGATGGTCGGGCTCGAGGCGCTGCTCGCCCGCGAGGGCGGCTCCCTCTATCTGACCACCAGCCGCCGCACCCCGCCCGAGGTGGTGGAGGAGCTGCGCGCACGGCTGCCCGCGGGATCGGCCTTCTATACCTGGCGGCCGGAGTGCGGCGAGAATCCCTATTTCGGCCTCCTCGCCTGCGCCGACCGGTTCGTGGTGACCGGCGATTCGGTGTCGATGATGGTGGAGGTGGCCCGCCTCGGACGGCCGCTAGCGATCTACGATCTGCCGCTTTCCCGCGAGCCCCTCGTGCGCTGGCGCCATCGCCTGGGACGGGCCGTCTCCGGCGCGGGCGTGCTGGGCCGGATCGGCGGCGGCCTGCAGAAGCGGGGGCTGATCGGAATCACGCGCGATTTGCAGGGATTCCACGCCCGGCTCTACGCGCAGGGGCTGGCGGTCCCTTTCGGCATGCCGTTCCGGCCGCCGCGGCGGATCGTCGAGGAGGAGCTGGACAGGATCGCCCGGCGCGTGCGTCGCTTGGTCGCGTGAGGCGCCGCCGCCGCGGTCCTATCTGTCCGCGTTGCCGGGCCGGTCGCCGGTTGGTATAGGCTCGCGGAGATGGAACGCCCCGGGAACCCCTCATGTGGTACGTGATCTGGAAGCGCATTACGCGCGAAATCGTGTTGCGCGCGGCCTTCATGCTGCCGCCCGAACGCAGGAAGGCGCTCGAGCGGCGGATGCGGGGCAAGGAGGAGTTTCGCAAACTGCGGCTCGCCGATTGCGTCGTCGTCTCCTTCGGCAAGAGCGGCCGCACCTGGCTGCGGGTGTTGATCTCCCGCTTCTATCAGATCCGCTACGGGCTCAGGCCCTCGGTGATGATCGGCTTCGACAACCTCCATCGCCGTAATCCGGCCATTCCCCGCATCTTCTTCACCCACGACAACTATCTCCGCGACTACACCGGCCATCGCGAGGACAAACGCGACTTCTACGACCGGCGCACGGTACTGCTCGCCCGCGATCCCCGGGACGTGGCGGTGTCGCAGTATTTCCAGTGGAAGTTCCGGATGCGGCCGGCCAAGAAGATTCTGAACGACTATCCGACCGAGGAGGTGGACATCTTCACCTTCGTGATGAGCCCGGCCGGGCTCCCGCGGGTGATCGACTTCCTCAACGGCTGGGCGCGCGAGATGCCGCGCATCCGCGAGTTCCTGCTGCTGCGCTACGAGGACCTCAAGGCCGATACCGCTGCTGAGCTCGCCCGTCTGCTCGAATTCATGGGCGAGAAGCCGACCGCCGAGGAGCTCGCCGACTGCGTCTCCTTCGCCAGTGTGGAGAACATGCGCAAGCTCGAGGAGAAGCAGGTGTTCTGGCTCGCCGGCTCGCGGCTGCGGCCCAAGGACCGGTCGAATCCGAACTCCTACAAGGTGCGGCGGGCCAAGGTGGGGGGCTGGCGCGACTATTTCGACGACGCCCAGGTGGCGGCCATCGACGCCTATGTGGCCGAGCACCTCGATCCCGTGTTCGGCTACCGCACCGCCGGGAACCCTGTCGCGGCCGGTGCCGCCGCGGCGCCCTGAACCATCGCCGGCGTTGAGACCGGCGGTTGCTCTGTGCTAAGAGCGGACCGGTGGTGGCAGGTCAGCGGATGGCTGTCACGCGCGAGAGGAAGATGCCCATGAAGCCCACGGTCTTCATCCACACCAATCACAAGCAGTACATCGGCGCGCTGGTCTCGGCGCACTCCATGCGGCGCAACAGCGCCCATGCCGACGAGTTCGACGTCAAGCTGATCGAACTCAAGGATCACATGGACGTGTTCGGTCCCCTCGAGGGCAAGAAGTACCTGCGGGACAACGTCTGGCGCCCCTGGATGAACGACGATCTGCAGTCGTTCACCCTGCTGCGCTTCATGCCGCCGGAGCTCATGGGCTACGAGGGGCGCGCGGTGGTGGTCGACCCGGACGTGTTCGCGGTCCAGGACGTCTGGGAGCTGCTCTCCAAGGACATGCAGGGCAAGGCCATTTGGTGCTGCGAGCGCGGCAAGGGGCCGCGCGCCCATCCGGCGAGCTCGGTCATGCTGCTGGACAACGCCAAGCTGCGCCACTGGAAGCTCACCGACTATGTCGGCAAGATCTTCAGGGGCGAGTACGAGTACAAGCGCTGGATGAACCTCGGCTACGAGGATCCCGAGACGATCGGCATCCTGCCGCCCGAGTGGAACCATTTCGACCGGCTCACCGCGGCGACCAAGATGATCCACAACACGCGGCGTCGCACCCAGCCGTGGAAGACGGGGCTTCCCATCGATTTCATCCCCTCCGAGAACAATCCCTACAACCCGTATGCCTGGCTGATGTACGCGCGCCGGAAGCTGTTCGGCACCTACGCTTTCCTCGGCAACTACAAGCCCCATCCCGACAAGCGCCAGGAGGATTTCTTCTTCGGCCTGCTGAAGGAGTGCGTGGAGAACGGCACGGTGACCGTGGAGCTGGTCAAGGAGGCGATGCGCAACAACTGGGTGCGCCACGACGCCCTCGAGGTGCTGGAGAAGGTGCCGCCCGTCGACCAGACGCTGGCCTCGCTGCAGGAGATGCCCAAGGCGGCCTGATTCATCGGTCGTCGAACAGCCCCGGCTGCGGCGGGGGATATGTCACGACGCCGTCCGGAGAGATCCGGGCGGCGTCGGTCGTCTCGGCGATCACGATCGTGTCCCGGTCGAGGATGTGCATGACCTCGGCACCGCGGGCCAGCAGATGATCGCTCACGATCCGGCGGTGGCAGTTCGCGGGACGGGCCTCCGCACACATGATCGCCGTCCGGCGCCTGCGGGCGAGCGCGAGCAGCTTCGCGAGCGCCTCGGCGAAGGGCGGGGTGAGCGCGTAGTCGGCGTAGTTGCGGAGCCCTTCGCTCTGCCAGAAGCCGTTGGGCGAGGGGCGGTCGAGGCGCTGGCGGGAGCGGCGCCCGCCGAGGGCCGGGCAGTGGCGGTAGGCGATGCCGACATCCGCGAGGGCACGGGCGAGGGGGACGCGGGCGAAGTGCGGATGGCGCCGGGAGCCGGGCCAGCTCCGGATGTCCACGAGCAGGGCGATGGCCCGGGCCTGCAGAAGGTCGAGGAAGACCGCGATCGGGCGGTTCGAATGCCCGATCGTCCAGACGCAGGGCCTAGGAGGAATCCGCCGCGCTCCGGAGCTGCGCCGCCATCTCGTCGAAGACCTCGGCATTGGGACAGAAGCGCCGCGCCGCTTCCGGCCCTTCGTCGCCGGCGAGGAAACGGCGGCAGCGACCGACGTCGAGACAATGCGCGCAGGTGCGTTCGGCGTCGCGCAGACCGGCGAGCCAGCCCGCCGGAAGGGTGTCGGCATCGATGCCGAACCGCTGCATCATGCGACGGAGTTCGAGCTCGCTGTCGCCCCGCGCACTCGTTGTCTCGATCGGATCGAGCGCGAGCTCGCGCAGGCTCTGTTCGACGGCGAGCGGCTCCTCGGCTCCCTCATCGGTGCGCCAACGCGCGAGACGCGTGAGCACCCGCGCGAACCAGTGATCGACCATCTCCCGGTCTCCCGCAATCTACCGTGACAGTTGAGCGGCGGAGAAGGCGTTGTCAACGGCGCGAGCGGCGATCAGCCGGGTTCGACCGGAGCGCACTGGGAGGCCGCCTCGACGATCAGATCCGAAATCCGGGGATGGCCGCCGAGGGGGCCGAGATAGGCCACCCGCTCGCCGAAGGGTGCGAGTGCGGCCTCCACGTCGTCGCTTCCGTGGGGGCCGGCATCGACGAAGAAGCCGGCCACCACCACCGGCCCCTCGATCCGCGCCACGACGTCCGCGAGAAAGGGCTCCTGTTCGAGAAAGGCGCAGAAGACCTCGGCGAACGGACCGGAAGCCCGGAGGCGCGAGGCCTGGGCGAAGGCGGTATCGCCACTGGTGAGGAAACGCGCCGTGCCGTGGCCCGCGAGAACGAGGCTCGTGCGCCCGACCTCCCAGCCCTTCCGTTCGCAGGCGGCGGTGGCGAGTCCGCGGATGATGTCGGCGATCTCCGGCCGCGTGCCGATGGTCCGGCACAGCTCGATCCGCTGCCCGCGACCCATCCCCGCGAGGCGGGCCTGCAGCCAGGCCAGGATGTAGCCTTCGGCCATCAACAGCGGCACCACCCGCACAGCGGCCGGTCGCAGCTCCGCGATCACCTCCTCGATCGTCGGCCGGCCCCGCAGGCAGGCGGCACGCACCGTAGTGAAGAGGTGGCGCCCGGCGATCCGGCGGGCATGCTCTAGGGCAACCCCGGGCCCGTCGTCGACACCGTGGGTGGCGACGACGAGGGCCACCGACGCCGGCGGGTCAGTGGCTCGTGCCCTCGGAGAAGCGGATCTTGTTCCACACATTGTACTTGCCGGATGGTTTGGATGCCGGGATGCGGGCGACCTCCTCGAGCGTCTCGGCGTCGTAGACGATCACCGCCCCCTCCCGGTCCCAGATGCTGAGGAGCGCGTAGCGGCCGTAACGGTCGAACTCCACGTGGCCGGATACCTTGCCCGGTACCGGCCGCAGGGTGCGGACGATCTCGAGGTTGCGCTTGTCGATGATGTGCACCGCATCGCGGTTCTCGCCGAAGAACACGTCCGCCCAGGCGTAGGGGCTGTTCTCGTGGCTGCGCATGAAGAAGCCGGGGCCGAGGGTCGGGATTTCCCGGATCAGGCTCCAGTCCTCCATGTCGATGATGCTGATCGCCGCCTTGCGCAGGTTGGGGGTGCCCATCACCCGCCGTCCCCGCCACGTCCAGCTGATGCCCGAGCCGAGATGGGGCATGCCGGCGAGGGGCAGCCTCGCGATGGGACGACCCACCTCGAGCTGCACCACCACCGCCTCGCCGGTGCGCCGGGAGGCGCCGATGAGGTGCCGGTAGGCGGGATCGAAGAAGAAGTCGTCGAGCGGCTGATCGAGCTCGATGCGGCGGATGGGAAAACGCTCACGGACGGTGAGCGCCTCCTCCATGCCCTTCTCGTAGCTGTGTACGAAACCGGGGAAGGTGGCCGGCGGCGGGTCCTCGTAGGGAATCTCCCAGATCTCGGCCACGTCCTTGAGGGCGACGATGAAGCTGCGACGCGGCGGCGCCAGATAGACGGCGCTCACCCGCGAGCGCGTCTTCTTCCAGCGGTCGGTGACGGGGATCACCTCGAGCGGCGTGAGGGTCTGCGCATCGAGGAGCACCAGCGTTCTGGGCAGATAGTTGGCCACCGCCAGCACGCGGCCGTCGCCGGAGATCGCGATGTTGCGGCTGTTGATGCCGGCGCGCACCTCGGCCACCGTCTGCAGGCTCCAGAGGTCGTAGCGCGTCACCCAGCCGTCGCGGGAGACGAAATGGACGAAGCGGCCGTCGGGGCTGAACTTGGGACCGCCGTGCAGGGCGTAGCGGCTGGGGAATCGGGCGAGCCGCTCGAAGCGGTCGCCGTCGATGATGCTCACGTGATGATCCCCGCTCTCCACCAGCACGAAGAGGTTGAGGGGATCGGCGTCGAACTGCGGGCGGTCCGGGAGATCGGCGGGATCGACGAACATCCGGCGGGAGGCCTCGATCTCCGCCCGCCCCCAGCGCGGAGCTTTCGCCGGGGCGGTGAAGAGGTAGGCCGCCAGCGCGGCGATCTCCTCTGCCGTCAGCCGGTCGCCGAAGGCCGGCATCTGGGTGGCGGCGCGGCCGTTCGCGATCACTTCTCGGGCCTCCGCCTGGGTGAGCCGCCCGAGGCTTTCGGGAAGCAGCGCGGGTCCCGTACCGCCCAGGCGCCCTGCTCCATGGCAGGAAGCGCATTCACGCGCATAGAGGGCGGTCGGGTCGGGCGACTGGGCGGCCACCGGCGCGGCGGCAAAGAGGAGCAGGGCGAGGAACGGGCTATTCCGCGGCCAGCGCATGCCCGTCCGCCTCCGCCGTGGAAGGGGCGATTTCCTCGTCCGTCAGGTAGCAGGCGGGATCCTCGGCCCAGGGGTCGCCCAGGATGCGCAGCGCCCGGATGCGGGTGTTGCCGCCGCAGATGGCGAAGTGGGCGCAGCGGCCGCACCGTCCCGAAATGCTGCGCGGACGCCGCTTGAGCCCGGCCATGATGGGGTCGCTCGTGTCGCGCCAGATTTCCGAGAAGGGCCGCTCCTTCACGTTGCCCAGGCTGTAGTGCCACCAGAAGGTGTCGGGATGGACGTTGCCGAGATTGTCGATGTTGGCGACGTTGACGCCGCTCGCGTTGCCGCCCCAGGCCTCGAGCTTGGCGCGGATGTGCGCCGCCCGCTCGGGGAACCGGCGGCGCACCCAGTGCAGGAAATAGACGCCGTCGGCGTCGTTGTTGCCGGTCACGAACTCGGTGCCGCGTCCCTCGCGGAGGTGCTGCCAGCAGCGGGCGAAGAGGAGGTCCATCACCTCGCGGGTCGTCCGGTGATAGGCGTCGTCGCCGCGGTAGCGGTCGCCGCGCCCGGCGTAGACGAGGTGGGAGAGGTAGAACTTGTCGATCCGCTCCGCCTCCATGAGATCGAGCATCGACGGCAGGCTCTCGACATTGCGCTCGGTGACGGTGAAACGCAGCCCGATCTTGATGCCGCGATCGCGGCACAGGCGGATGCCGCGCAGGCTCGCCTCGTAGCAGCCCGGCACGCGGCGGAAGCGGTCGTGCACCGCGCCGATGCCGTCGAGGCTGACCCCGACATAGTCGTAGCCCACGGCGGCGATGCGGTCGGCCATCGCCTCGTCGATCAGCGCCCCGTTGGTGGAGAGGCCGACGTAGAAGCCGAGGGCCTTGGCCCGTTCGGAGATGGCGAAGATGTCGGGGCGCAGCAGCGGTTCGCCGCCGGAGAGAATGAGCACGGGCACGCCGAAGGCGCGGAGGTCGTCCATCACCGCGAACACTTCCGCGGTGGTGAGCTCGCCCGGGAAATCGGTGTCCGCCGAAAGGGAATAGCAGTGGATGCAGTTGAGGTTGCAGCGGCGGATGAGGTTCCAGATCACCACCGGCCCCGGCGGTTCGCGACGCACCACCGGCGTCGGCTCCAGGACCTCCCGCATGAACTGGCTCAGGCGGAACATGGCGTCCTCTCCTCGGGGAAGCGCGCCCGCAGCCCGGTCTTCTTGAGGATGCGGCGGCTGTAGAGGACTTCGTGGCCTCTCGCGGCATCCCCCAGCAGGCGCGCGATCTCGGCCACCTTGCGCTCCACCTCGGCGCGGTCGCGGCCGTGCACCATGGCGAACAGATTGTAGGGCCAGTCGGGGAGACGGCGCGGGCGGCGATAGCAGTGGCTCACGAAGGGCAGGGCGCCGACCGCGCTGCCGAGCCGGTCCACCGCCTCGTCGGCCACGTCCCAGACGCTCATGCCGTTGGCCCGGTAGCCCAGCCGGTAGTGATTGGGCACGACGCCGATCCGGCGGATAATGCCGGCCTCCAGCATGCGCGCGAAGCGCTGCCGCACCTCGGCGCCGGAGATGCCGAGGCGCGCGCCCACCGCCTCGAAGGGACGTTCGCAGAGCGGCAGACCCTCCCGGGTCGCGGCGATCAGGGCGCGATCGACGGCATCCGGCTTCATGCATCGAGCCTCAACTC
>JALUAG010000049.1 GCA_027045875.1 Alphaproteobacteria bacterium
GCGGATGGGGCCCCCGAAGCCGACGATGGCGCAAACGAGGTGCGCCAGCTCGGCGATCGGGATGTCCTCGCCGGTCCCCACGTTGGGCGCGATCTCGGCCGACCAGTGGCGCAGCAGATGGAGACAGGCCGCCGCCAGATCGTCGACGTGCAGGAACTCGCGCCGCGGCCGGCCGCTGCCCCAGATGCGCAGCACCGGCTCGGCCCCGGTCCGTCGGAAGCCGTCCGCCCGGCGCGCGAGCCCGAGGTCGGCGAGGACCTCGTCGGGAAGGCGGCCGAAGCGCGCCTCGTCGGCCCGAACCGCCTCGAGATCGCCCTCGGCCGCCAGCCGGGCCAGATGCGCCTTGCGGATCAGGGCCGGCAGCACGTGGCTGGTGGCGAGGTCGAAATTGTCGAAGGGACCGTAGAGATTGGTGGGCATGCAGGCGATGAAGTCGGCCCCGTGCTGCCGCCGCCAGGCCCGGCACAGCTCGAGGCCGCAGATCTTGGCCAGCGCATAGGCCCGGTTGGTCTCCTCGAGCGGCCCGGTCAGGAGATGTTCCTCCCGGATCGGCTGCGGGCAATCGCGGGGATAGATGCAGGAGGACCCCAGGAAGAGGAGCTTTTCCACCCCGAGCCCGGCGCTGGCCCCGATCACCTCGAGGGCGATGCGCAGGTTCTGCTCCAGGAAATCGACGGGGCGGGTCGCGTTGGCGAGGATGCCGCCCACCCGGGCCGCGGCCAGGATCACCACCTGCGGCCGGTGCCGCGCCATCCAGGCCCGCACCGCGGCGCCGTCGGTGAGATCCAGCGCCGCCCGCGGCACCGTGAGGAGCTCGACGGGCTCCCGTTCGAGGGCGCGACAGAGGGCCCGCCCCACCATGCCCCGGTGGCCGGCGACGAACACGCGCTTGCCCGCCAGCGCGTACGGCACGCCGCTCATGCCGCCGCCTCGTACGCCCGCCGGCCCGAAAGACCGTCGAGCGGCTCCCGCTCCCCGGTCCGCCGTCCCTCAGTCCGCCGCATCGTGGATCCGCCGTCCGCCCAGGAGCTCCCGCCGCAGCGCCTCGAGATCGGCCTGCACCATCTCCCGCACCAGCTCCCGGAACCCCACCCGCGGCCGCCAGCCCAGCTCGCACCGCGCCCGGCTCGCATCGCCCTCGAGATGGGGCACCTCGAGGGGCCGGAAATAGCGCGGATCCACCTCCACCAGCACCTGCCCGGTGCGGGCGCAGATCCCCTTCTCCTCCGCCCCCTCGCCCCGCCACACCAGCGGCCGGTCGATCTCGGCGAAGGCCAGCTCCACGAACTCCCGCACGCTGTGCGATTCCCCCGTCGCCAGCACGTAGTCCGAGGGCCGCTCCGCCTGCAGCATCCGCCACATCCCCTCGACATAGTCGCGCGCATGGCCCCAGTCGCGCCGCGCCTCCAGATTGCCGATCCACAGCCGACCCTGCAGACCCAGCGCGATCGCCGCCGCCGCCCGGCTGATCTTGCGGCTGACGAAGGTCTCGCCCCGCAGCGGGCTCTCGTGGTTGAACAGGATGCCGTTGACCGCGAACATCCCGTAGCCCTCGCGGTAGTTGCGCACGATCCAGTAGGCGTAGAGCTTGGCCGTCGCATAGGGGCTCCGCGGCAGGAACGGCGTCGCCTCGTTCTGCGGCGGCGGCGCCGCCCCGTAGAGCTCCGAGCTCGAGGCCTGATAAAAGCGCACCCGATCCTCCATCCCCAGAATGCGCACCGCCTCCAAGAGCCGAAGCGTCCCCAGCCCGTCGGCGTTGGCCGTGTATTCCGCCGTCTCGAAGCTCACCTTCACGTGGCTCTGCGCCGCCAGATTGTAGATCTCGTCGGGGCGCACCTCCTGTACGATGCGAATGAGGTTGGTGGCGTCCGTCATGTCCCCGTAATGGAGAAAGAACCGCGCCTCCCGCTCGTGCGGATCCACGTAGAGATGATCCACCCGCTCCGTGTTGAAGCTCGACGACCGCCGCTTGACCCCGTGAACCTCGTACCCCTTGCCCAGCAGCAGCTCCGCCAGATAACTCCCGTCCTGTCCCGTCACCCCCGTAATCAACGCCACCTTGGTCATGTGATGCTCTTTCCCGTGCGCGGACGGACCCCGGTCTCCTGGCTTCAGGCCTAGCGCGGGTTTGGTTAAGATTTCGTCAACACCACGCCGGGGGATGCCACCGTGCTGCCGGAAGGCCAGACCATCGCCGAGATCCGGGCCAGGTTTCGCTGGCGGATTCCCGAACGTTTCGACATCGCCACCGCCTGCTGCGACCGCTGGGCCGACGGCAGCGGCCGCGAGGCCCTCGTGGTGGTCGGCGAGGACGGCGGGCGGCGGGTCTGGAGCTTCGACGCCCTGGCCGACCGCTCGCGGCGGCTCGCCGCCCTGTTCGCGGCGAGCGGCGTGGAGGCCGGCGACCGGGTGGGCATCCTGCTCGGTCAGCGGGTCGAGACCCTGCTCGCCCATCTCGCCTGTGCCCGGATCGGTGCCATCGCGGTACCCCTCTTCTCCCTGTTCGGCCCCGAGGCCCTCCGCTTCCGCCTCGCCGACAGCGCCACCTGCCTGCTGGTCACCGACCGGGCGGGGGTGGAGAAGGTCGCCCCGCTGCGCGGGGAGCTCCCGGCCCTGCGCCGGCTGCTGTCGGTGGACGGCGCGGAGCAGGGAGCCGACGCGTTCTGGCCGCTGCTCGAACGGGCCGCCCCGATCACCGGTCGGCGTCTGCGGGCCGAGGATCCGGCCCTCGTCATCTACACCTCGGGGACGACCGGACCGCCCAAGGGGGCGCTGCACGCCCAGCGGGTGCTGCTCGGCCATCTGCCCGGGGTGCAGATGCCGCACGAGTTCTTCCCGCAGCCCGGCGACCGCTTCTGGACACCGGCCGACTGGGCCTGGATCGGCGGACTCCTCGACGTGCTGCTGCCGAGCCTCTATTTCGGCGTGCCGGTGGTGGCCGGCCCCGGGGGGAAGTTCGATCCCGAGCGGGCCGTCCGGCTGATGGCCCGGGAAGGGGTGCGCAACGTCTTCATGCCCCCCACCGCCATCCGCCTGATGCGCCGGGCCGGGGTCGATCCGCTGGCCGCCGGCGTGCGCCTCAGGACCATCGGCAGCGGCGGCGAATCGCTCGGCGCCGACGTGCTGGAATGGGGGCGTGAACGCTTCGGCGTCACCATCAACGAGTTCTACGGCCAGACCGAGGCCAACCTGCTCGTCTCCAACATGGCCGCCGTCCTGCCGCCGCGTGCGGGCTCGATGGGGGTCGCCGTGCCCGGTCACGAGGTGGCGATCCTCGGCGAGGACGGAGAGCCCCTGCCGCCCGGGGAGACCGGCGTGATCGCCGTGCGCCGTCCCGATCCGGTGATGTTCCTGGGTTACTGGCAGAGACCCGAGGCCACCGCCGCCAAGTTCCGCGGCGACTGGCTGCTGACCGGCGATCTCGGCCGCATGGACGAGGACGGCTTCTTCACCTGCCTCGGTCGTGAGGACGATCTCATCAACAGCGCCGGCTATCGCATCGGGCCGGCGGAGATCGAGGCCTGTCTCGCCCGCCATCCGGCGGTAGGGCTCTGCGCCGTGATCGGCGTGCCCGATCCGGTACGCGGCGAGATCGTCAAGGCCTATGTGGTGCCCGAACCCGGCTGTCGTGCCGACGAGGCGCTGGCCGAAGAGATTCGACGTTTCGTTCGCGAGCGGCTCGCCGCCCATCTCTATCCGCGCGTCGTCACCTTCGTCGATTCCCTGCCCCTCACCGCCACCGGCAAGGTGCGCCGGGCGGAGCTCAGGGCGCGCGAGCGGCGGGAAGCCGGCGGGTGAGGGTCGAGCCCGATCCGCCACTGGCGGCCGGGAAGGCCGCCATAGCGCCGAAGCGCCGGACGCGGGGAGCGATCTCCGATTTCGGCCCCATCGCCTTCGTCCTCGGCATCGTGCTGAGTGTGCTGGCGCTGGCCATGATCCCCAGCATCCTGGTCGATCTGGTGGCCGGCCGCCCGGACTGGGAGGCCTTCCTGTTCAGCGCCGGCGCCACCGGCTTCTTCGGCGTCACCCTGCTGCTGATGCACCGCCGGGCTCCCTCGCGCCCCCTCTCCGCCCGCGAGGCGTTCCTGATGATCACCCTCGTGTGGACGGTGACGGCGGTGGTGGCCGCCGTTCCGCTGGCCTTCTCCGAATTCGGGCTGTCGGCGGCGGACGCCTTCTTCGAGGCCATGTCGGGCCTCACCACCACCGGTTCCACGGTCCTCGTCGGGCTCGACATGGCGCCCCCCGGGCTGCTCCTGTGGCGGGCACTCCTGCAATGGCTCGGCGGCATCGGCATCATCGTCATGGGGATCGCCATCCTGCCGGTACTGAGCGTGGGCGGCATGCAGCTGTTCCGCATCGAGCGCTCCGATCTCTCCGAGAAGGTGCTGCCGCGGGCGGCGCAGGTGGCCTCCGCCATCGGCGGCGTCTATCTGGGGCTCACCGTGATCTGCGCGGTGCTCTACTGGAGCGCCGGCATGACCGCCTTCGAGGCGGCAGCCCACGCCATGACGACCATCGCCACCGGCGGCTATTCGACCTCCGACGCCTCGATCGGCGGCTTCGGCAACCCGGCCATCGAATGGACCGCCATCCTGTTCATGATCCTGGGCGGCATCCCCTTCGGTCTCTACGTCCAGGCACTGCGTGGCCATCCCATGGCGCTGGCCGCCGACGTGCAGGTGCGCTGGTTCCTGGGGATCCTGCTCGGCGGCGCCCTGCTGCTGGCCGCCTGGGTGCTGCTCGACGGCCGCATGGAGGGTGCGGGGGCGCTGCGCCATGCGCTGTTCACCACCGTGTCGGTGGTCACCGGCACCGGCTACGCCTCCACCGACTACGGCCAGTGGGGGCCCTTCGCGGTGGCGCTGCTGTTCTTCCTCATGTGCGTGGGCGGCTGCACGGGCTCCACCACGGGCGGCATCAAGGTGTTCCGCTTCACCGTCCTCTACGCCGTCGCCCGGGTCCAGATGCAGCGGCTGCTGCAGCCGAGCGGCGTCTTCCGGGCGCTCTACAACGATCGACCGATCTCGGACGCGGCGGCCATCTCGGTGCTCGCCTTCATCTTCGTCTTCGCCCTCAGCTTCGCCGTGCTGGCCACCCTGCTGTCGTTGCTGGGGCTCGACTATCTGACCGCCATGTCGGCATCGTTGACCGCCCTCGCCAACGTCGGCCCGGGGCTCGGCGAGATCGTCGGCCCGGCGGGCAATTTCGCGAGCCTTCCCGACAGTGCCAAATGGCTGCTCGCCTTCGGCATGCTGCTGGGCCGGCTCGAGCTGTTCACGGTGCTGGTCCTGTTCACCCCCGCCTTCTGGCGGGCGTGAGCCGGGCATCGCCTTGAAAGCAGGGCGCCTTTGGGATAGCTCATAGGCGCAACCCGAGCACGGCACGTCTGGAATGCGCGAGCGAGCCGCCCGTTACGCCCCCGGGGCCGCCGGGCAACGACCAGCACCGACGACCACGGCCCGGCCATGACCACCGGGCCGGACCTCGCGCCACCGCTTTCGGCCTGTCCGGCCCTCGTCCTCAATGCCGATTATCGCCCCCTGAGCTACTATCCGCTGTCCGTCTGGAGCTGGCAGGAAGCGGTCAAGGCGATCTTTCTCGACCGGGTCGACGTGGTGTCCCGCTACGATCGCGTGATCCGCGCGCCCGCCTTCGAGATGCGGCTGCCGAGCGTGGTCGCGCTGCGGCAGTACATTCCGCTGCAGCGGCGCCCGCCCTTCACCCGTTTCAACGTCTTCCTGCGCGACCGCTTCACCTGCCAGTACTGCACCCGTCGGCTGCCGGCCCAGGATCTGACCTTCGACCATCTCGTGCCGCGCTCGCGCGGCGGGCGCACCACCTGGACCAACATCGTCACCGCCTGCGCGCCCTGCAACCTGCGCAAGGGCAACCGGCTGCCCGAGGAATGCGGGGTACGGCCGAAACGGCGGCCCTTCGTGCCCACGCTCCAGGAACTCCACCGCAACGGGCGCGCCTTTCCGCCCAACTTCCTGCACGAGAGCTGGCGCGACTTTCTCTACTGGGACAGCGAGCTCGAGCCCTGATCGCCGCGCGTTAACCGAATCTTGGTGAAAGGGCGGCAGTGTCGCCCCGAACGTTGCGGCGAACGGTGCCCATGGCGCTTTCCATCCGTCTTTCCACCGCGTCTCGCGGCGGCGAAAGATCATCGGCACGCGAGATCCTCGGATCGGCGCGACTCGCCCTCCTCTACGGCCTCGCGGCTCTCGCCGGCTGGCTGCTGTTCTCCCATCCGGCAGGCGCGACGGTGGCGCTGTGGCCGGCGGCCGGGGTGGTGCTCGGCCTCGCCTGGCGGCGGCAGGAACGGCTGGGGCCCGCCGCGCTCCTCGCCTTCGCGCTCGTCGATCTGGCGGTGAGCCTTCCCTTCGTCGGCTGGAGCCCGGAGCTGCTCCTTCTCTCGCTGTTGCGCGGCGCGGCACCGGTGGTGGCGCAGCGGGCCCTGGCCGGTCCCGATCGTGCGACCGCCGCCTTCGACTGCCTGCAGCACTATCTGACCTTCCTCCTGCGGGCGGCCCTGCCGTCGGCCGCGCTGGTGGCGGCGGGGGTGATGCCGCTCGCCGGGACCGATGCGGCCATAACCACCTTCGGCGCCCATTTCCTCGGGGTGATGCTGTTCGCCCCGCTGTTCGCGGTCAGGGGCGACCGGCTCGCCGCACTCCTGCGCTCGCCCATGGGCATCACCGAGGGTGCGCTGCTGATCCTCGGCATCGCCGGTGGCACGGTGGTCCTGTTCATGCAGTCGGCGCTGGCGCTGATCGCCCTGCTCGCCCCGCTCCTGCTGTGGGCGGCCCTGCGCCACGGTTTCCGGGTCACCGGCCTCCTCGGGGCGCTGGCGGCCGCCATCGCCGTTCTCGCGACCCTCGAGGGCTATGTGCCGACGCCCCTCCTGCGCCGGGTGGCACCCGAGGATCTGGTCCCCGCCCTCCAGGGCTATCTCGTGCTGGTTACCGGCATGTCGGCGGTGATCGCCCTCGCGGTGAGCCGCGAGCGGCGGATGGCGGCGGCGGCCCTCGCCCGCAGCCAGGAGCTCGAGGGGCTGCTGCGCGCGCTGCCGGATCCCGTGTTCCGCCTCGACCGCGACGGGCGGATCCTGGATTTCCGGGCCGCGCTGCCCACCGTCATGCCCTTCCCGCCGGAGCGGTTCCTCGGCCAGCGGATCGGCGATCTGCTGCCGTCGGAGGTGGCCGCCCGGCTGCGCCGGGCGATGCGGGAGGCGGAGAGCAGCCCGGGGGCCGTACAGCTCGAATGCGGGCTCGGCGAGGGATCGCAGCGGCGGGAGTTCGAGATCCGCATCGCCGGTCTGCCGGAAGGGCGCTTCGTCGCCGTGCTGCGGGACATCACCGAACGCAAGCGCGCCGAACGGGCGCTCGCCGCCCGGGCCGAGGCACTCGCCCGCTCCAACGAGGAACTGCAGCAGTTCGCCTATGTGGCCTCCCACGATCTGCAGGAACCGCTGCGCACCGTGGCGAGCTTCTGCGAGCTCCTGCGCCGCCGCTACCACGGCAGGCTCGGCCCCGAGGCCGACGAGTTCATCGATTTCGCCGTGGACGGCGCCCGCCGCATGCAGAGCCTGATCCGCGACCTCCTCGATCTCTCCCGCATCACCACCCGCGGGCGGCCTTTCGTGCCGGTCGACGCCGCGGCTCTGCTCGCCGAGACGGTGGAAGGCCTGCGGACCGCCATCGCCGAGGCCGGAGCCCGGGTCGAGATCGGCGAGATGCCGCGACTGCGGGGTGATCCGGCGCAGCTTCGGCAGCTCTTCGCCAATCTGCTCGGCAACGCCATCAAGTACCGCTCCGAGGCACCACCGCGGATCACCGTCACCGCCGAACGCGAGGGCGAGGGCTGGCGGTTCTGCGTCGCCGACAACGGCATCGGCATCGAAGAGGCGTTCCGGGACCGCATCTTCCAGATCTTCCAGCGCCTCCACACCCGCGAGGAATACGGCGGCAACGGTATCGGCCTCGCCCTCTGCCGCAAGATCGTGGCCCGACACGGCGGGCGCATATGGGTCGAGAGCCGCAAGGGGGAGGGCAGCCGCTTCTATGTCTGGTTGCCCGACCGGCCGCCGGCGGGCGAGGAGCTGGTCACCGCCGGAACGGATCCGGATGTACCGCCTTCCGGGCGCGAACCGTCGCCCGGGGAGACCGCGATGGCCGTCGCCGGGAGTGACGACGCCCGGGCCGCGCCGCCGGCGTGAGCCCGCTCGGCGAGGGCCGGCCAGGGTGCCACGGAACCGACGTCCCGGGGAAGGCGGAGGCCGGCGGAGATGGCACGGCCGGCCGGGATACACGCCGGCCGTGGGTTCCGGGTCTCCGATCCGCCCTTCCTCCGCCCGTACGCGCGCCGGCGCCCGGACGGACCCTCAGATGCCCAGCCGGCGCGCGAGTTCGCCGGCGATCGCCTCCATGAACTGGGTGGTGGTGAGCCAGGGCTGATCGGGGCCGATCAGCAGGGCCAGATCCTTGGTCATCCGGCCGCCCTCGACGGTATCGACGCACACCTGCTCCAGGGTGCGGGCGAACGCCTCCACCTCCGGCGTGCCGTCGATCCGGCCGCGGTAGGTGAGGCCGCGGGTCCAGGCGAAGATGGAGGCGATGGGGTTGGTGGAGGTCTCCTTGCCCTGCTGCCACAGCCGATAGTGGCGGGTGACCGTGCCGTGGGCCGCCTCCGCCTCCACGGTCCGACCGTCGGGGGTCATCAGGACCGAGGTCATGAGCCCGAGGGAGCCGAAGCCCTGGGCCACGGCGTCCGACTGCACGTCGCCGTCGTAGTTCTTGCAGGCCCAGACGAAGCCGCCTTCCCATTTGAGCGCGGCCGCCACCATGTCGTCGATCAGCCGGTGCTCGTAGGTGAGACCCTTCTCCTCGAAGCGGGCCCGGAACTCGCGGTCGTAGACCTCCTGGAAGATGTCCTTGAAGCGCCCGTCGTAGACCTTGAGGATGGTGTTCTTGGTGGACAGGTAAACGGGATAGCCGCGCTCCAGCCCGTAGTTCATGCAGGCCCGGGCGAAATCGCGG
The DNA here is from genome assembly GCA_027045875.1 of Alphaproteobacteria bacterium. GTDB lineage: Bacteria > Pseudomonadota > Alphaproteobacteria > Geminicoccales > Geminicoccaceae > JALSRW01. The sequence continues at coordinate 9,042 of JALUAG010000049.1, forward strand.
ATCTTCTCGTCCTCGTTGAACATGCCCATGGCGATGCCGGGGCCGGGATAGTCGTGGATCTCCCAGCTCGTGGGCTCGCCGCCATCCTCGGGGGTGAAGGTCAGGGTGAGCCGGCCGCGGCCGGGGATCGCCACGTCGGTGGCCTTGTACTGGTCGCCGAAGGCGTGACGGCCGATGACGATGGGCTTTTCCCAGGTGCGCACGAGACGCGGCACGTTGCGGCAGATGATCGGCTCGCGGAACACCGTGCCGCCCAGGATGTTGCGGATGGTGCCGTTGGGCGAGCGCCACATCTTCTTGAGGCCGAACTCCTCGACCCGCGCCTCGTCGGGAGTGATGGTGGCGCATTTGACGCCGACGTTGTGACGCTTGATGGCCTCGGCCGCCTCCACCGTCACCCGGTCGTCGGTGGCGTCGCGGTTCTGGATGGAGAGATCGAAGTAGACGATCTCGAGATCGAGGAACGGCCGGATGAGCTGCTCCTTGATCATGTGCCAGATGATGCGGGCCATCTCGTCGCCGTCGAGCTCGACGATCGGGTTCGCGACCTTGATCTTTGCCATCCTGCGATCTCCGGAGAAAGGGGTGGGGGCGCACCGTCCCTGGCTTGCGCGGCTTCTAGCGGCCCTCGTCCGCCTTGGCAAAGGGATCCACCGTCGCAGTCTCCTGCAGCCACAACGGATTCTCGAGGGTGGCGAGGAAGGCCTCGTGGGCGGCGAGTTCCTCGGCCGTCGGTGCGTGGGGCCGCGGCTCTCGGCGCACCCGGGCGGTCGTACGGTCGCCTCGCGCTTCGCCTCGCGCCGTCTCGAGACCGAGTGCCGCCTGCCTACCGCCGATCAGATGCAGATACACCTCCGCCAGGAGCTCGCTGTCGAGCAGCGCACCGTGGAGCTGCCGGTTGCTCGCGTCGATCCCGAAGCGGCGGCAGAGGGCGTCGAGGCTGTTGGACTGGCCGGGAAACTTGCGCTGGGCGAGGAGCAGGGTGTCGATCGCGCGGGCCGGTGGCAGCGGCTCGCGCCCGCAGCGCTCCAGCTCGGCATTGAGAAAGCGGAGATCGAAGCTCGCGTTGTGGATGACGAGCGGGCTGTCGCCGATGAACGCGAGGAATTCCTCGACGATCTCGACGAAGCGCGGATGGTCGGCAAGAAAGCGGCTCGTCAGGCCGTGCACCCGCTCCGCCTCCGCCGGCACCTCCCGTTCGGGGTTGACGTAGCGGTGGAAGCTCTGGCCGCTGGGCAGATGATTGATCAGCTCCACCGCGCCGATCTCGACGATGCGGTGGCCGTCCGCGGGATCGAGGCCGGTGGTCTCGGTGTCGAGGACGATTTCACGCAGCATGCGGGCGACCTTCCTCCCTCGCGTTCAGGAACCAGCGCTGCGGCCAGACGCCGGCCGGGATCCGCCGCATCTCGAGCACGATGCGCCGGATGATGGCGAGCGTCGTGCCCTTGCCCTGGCCGGTGGGGATCACGTAGTCGGCGCGCCGGCGCTTTTCCGCCTCCGGCATCTGCGCGGCGCGAACGGCCGCCAGCCTTTCGCCGGTCATGCCGGGGCGGCGCAGGGCGCGCTGCTCCTGTAACAGCGGATGGCAGGTGACCACCGCCACCCGGTCGGTGCGGCGATCGCCGCCCGTTTCCAGGAGCAGCGGGATGTCCAGCACCGCGAGCCGCACGCCCGCCCGGGCGCAGCGTTCGAGAAAGCGCCGCTCGCAGTCCCGCACGAGCGGATGGAGGATCGCTTCCAGCCGCCGCAGCGCCGTCCGGTCGGCGAACACCCGCCGGCCGAGGGCGGTGCGGTCGATGCCGCCACGGCCGTCGGCCGCCTCCGGGAAGAGCCCGGTCACCGCCGTCACCGCTGCGCCCCCGGGCCCGAGCAGCCGGTGCACCGCGGCATCGGCGTCGAACACGGGGACGCCGAAGGCATCGAACACCGAGGCGGCGAAGCTCTTGCCCATGGCGATCGAGCCGGTGAGACCGAGGATCCGCATCGTCTCACTCTTCCAGTACGCCTTCGCGGCGCAATGCGTCGAGCAGCGGCAGCAGCGGCAGACCGAGCACCGAGAAGAAGTCGCCCTCGATCCGCGCGAACAGCTGGGCACCCCGACCCTCGAGCTCGTAGGCGCCCACCGAGCGGAGAATATCCGGTCCGCAGCGCTCGAGATAGTGGGCCAGGAAACGGTCGGAGAAGGCGCGCATCTCGAGCTCCACCGTCTCCACGTGCCGCCAGCGGAGCCGTTCCCTTCCCAGCAGCACGGCGGCGGTGACGAGCCGGTGTGGGCGTCCTCTCAGCCGGGCGAGGAGCTCTGCCGCCGCCGTCATATCGGCGCATTTCCCGATCCATTCCCCCTCGAATTCCAGGATCTGGTCGGCGCCCAGCACCAGCGCGTCCGCGTCGACACGGTCCGTCACGGCGAGCGCCTTGCGTCGTGCCAGCTCGAACGCCGCGCGCGCCGTGGCCGCCCCGGCGGCCCGCAGCTCCTCGCGCAGGTGGGCTTCCGGCGCGCCGGCGGGGATCGCCCGGAAGGGAACGCCGGCGGCGGTGAGCAGACGCGCCCGTGCGGCACTGGCGGAAGCCAGAACGAGCCGGGTGGTGCCTCGGGCCTGGGCGGGGTTCGGGTGCATGGCTGCCGCTTACCATGATGTGCGCGCGCGGAAAACCGACCGGCAGCGGCGACCACGCCGGACGGGAATGTCGCCCCCCGGACTTGACAAGCGCCCGACCCGTGTGACCATGCGGCCACAGCAAGATCGGCCAAGAGGAAGGAGGTACCCTCGATGAAAGGAAGGCGGGCTCTCGCCCTCACCAGTGCCGTCGCTCTCGCCGCGGCGGCGGGGATCGCCTATGCCGCCGAGACCCTGACCGTGGTGTCCTGGGGCGGCGCCTACACCAAGAGCCAGATCGAGGCCTATCACAAGCCGTTCACGGAGAAGACCGGCGTCGTCATCAATTCCGTCGACTACAACGGCGGTCTCGCCGAGGTGCGGGCCCAGGTCGAATCCGGGAACGTCACCTGGGACGTGATCGACGTCGAGCTGTCGGACGCCATCCGTGGCTGTGACGAAGGCCTGTTCGTCCCCATCGATCCCTCGATCCTGCCGCCCGCGCCCGATGGCACGCCGGCCGAGGAGGACTTCATCGAAGGCGGGATCCAGGAATGTGCGGTGGCCAACATCGTCTGGTCCACCGTCTACGCCTATCGTACCGATCTCGTCGGTGACAAGGCGCCCACCACCATCGCCGACTTCTTCGATCTCGAGACCTGGCCCGGCAAGCGTGGCATGCGCCGCACGCCCAAGGTCAATCTCGAGTTCGCGCTGATGGCCGACGGCGTGCCGACGAGCGAGGTCTACAACGTGCTCGCCACCCCGGAGGGTGTGGACCGCGCCTTCGCCAAGCTGGACGAGATCAAGGACCAGGTGATCTGGTGGGAGGCGGGTGCCCAGCCGCCGCAGCTCCTGGCCGACGGCGAGGTGCTGATGAGCACCGCCTACAACGGACGGCTGTTCAACGCCATCTACAACGAGAAGCAGCCGCTCGAGATCGTCTGGGACGGCCAGGTCTACGACCTCGACCTGTTCGCCATTCTCAAGGGCGCGCCCAACGAGAAGCGGGCGCTCGAGTTCGTGGCCTTCGCCACCGACACCGAGCGGCTCGCCCGGCAGGCCGACTGGATCTCCTACGGTCCGGCCAGGAAGTCCTCCATGAAGTACGTGCAGCCGGACATTCTGCCCCACCTGCCGACGGCGCCCGAGAACTTCAAGAATCCGCTGCAGAACGATTTCGAGTTCTGGGCCGACAACCAGGACGAGCTCAACGAGCGCTTCAACACCTGGCTGGCCGTCAACTGACGCGCTTCGCCGGCGACCACCGAGCGGGAGGCGGGCTTCGGCCCGCCTCTCCTTTTTCTACTGCCGGACGCGGTGGAAATGGCGACCGGCGAGATCCTCGAGCAGCGGTCGCATCTCCGGCGGCCCGGCGATCACCGCGTTGCCTTCCGTGAGCCCCTCCCCGGCCAGGAAATCGTTGGCGAACCCGCCCGCCTCCTCGACCAGCAGCAGGCCGGCGAGACAGTCCCAGCTGTTCATGTGCGGCTCGAGGTAGCCGATCAGCCGCCCGCAGGCGGTCCAGGCGAGGCCCAGGGCACCCGAGCCGTGCCGATGGTACATGCCGCCCGCCGCCAGCACTTCGGTGATCAGCGGGCCCACCTCCTCGGGCCGGCTGCGATGGGAGAAGCCGACGCCGAGCGTGCCGTCGCGCAGTGAACGCGCCTCGGCCACCCGCACCCGCTGGCCGTCGAGCCGCGCCCCCAGGCCGCGTGCGGCCGCGAACATCTCGCCGCTGCAGGGGTCGAAGACGACGCCCACTGCCGTGCGCCCCCCGATCACGCAGGCGACGGCCACGCACCAGGTGCCGATGCCGTTGAGAAAGCACCAGGTACCGTCGATCGGATCCACCACCCAGACCGCGTCACTGCTTCCTTCGGTCAGCCCCTGTTCCTCGCCCAGCACCGCATCCTCGGGCAGGAGCGCCGCGAGCCGTGCGCGGATCAAGCCCTCCACCTCGCGATCGGCGGCGCTCACCACGTCCTGCAGCCCCTTGCGCTCCACCGTCAGGGTTTCGAGCTTGCGGAAGCGACGGAGGGCGAGGGCGCCGGCTTCGCGGGCGACGGCTTCGGCGATGGCGAGGCGGGTGGCGAGCGGGGGCGACGGCATGACGGCTCCGGCGGATTGCGTGGCGCCCTCAGCATGGGCGTATCCCCGGCCGCTGTCGAGCCGCCCGCGCGGCGGCTTTGCCCGTGGCGGCGGCTGTGCGATGAAGGGGCCGCGTGGATTGCAGCGGGGTATCCTGCCGTGTCGCCGGACGAAGCGGCTCCTGCGAAAGGTCGACTGTCCCTCGAGGCCTACCGCCGCGGCGTGCTGGCCGGCGACCGGGGCGTGCTGTCGCGCGCCATCACCCTGATCGAGAGCCGCCGTGCCGACGACCGCGAGCGCGCGGAGGCGCTCCTGAACGCGCTCCTGCCCCACGCCGGCCGGGCCCACCGGATCGGCATCACCGGCGTGCCCGGGGTCGGCAAGAGCACGCTCGTCGACAATCTCGGCTCGCGGCTGATCGCCGCCGGCCACCGCGTCGCGGTGCTGGCGGTGGATCCGACGAGCGTGCGCACGGGCGGCTCCATCCTGGGCGACAAGACCCGGATGCCGCGTCTCGCGGCGAGCGAGGCCGCCTACATCCGCCCGTCGCCCTCGGGCGGCGCCCTGGGGGGCGTGGCGCGCACCACGCGGGAGACCATGCTCCTGTGCGAGGCGGCGGGCTTCGATCCCGTGATCGTCGAGACCGTCGGCGTCGGCCAGTCGGAGGTGATGGTCGCCGAAATGGTCGACCTCTTTCTCGTGCTGGTCCTTCCCGGCGCCGGCGACGAGCTGCAGGGCCTCAAGAAGGGGGTGCTCGAGCTCGCCGACATCATCGCCGTCAACAAGGCGGACGGGGACAATCTCCATCGCGCACGGCAGGCCGCCCGCCACTACGAGAACGCCCTGCGGATCCTGGAGCCGGTGCATCCCGACTGGCGGACGCCGGTCTTGCTGGTGAGCGCCAAGGAAGGTCGGGGCCTGGACGATCTGTGGCGGACGGTGACCGAGCACCGGCGCCTGTTCACCGCCAGCAGCGCCTTCGCGGCACGGCGCCGCGAGCAGCGCATCCGCTGGTTCCACAGCCTCCTCGACGAACGGCTGGAACGGCTGCTGCGCGAACATCCGGTGGTCGCGCGGCGGTTGCCGGAGATCGAGCGACAGGTGGAGGAAGGAACCGTCACCCCCACCCTGGCGGTGAGCCGGATCGTCGAGCTGTTCCTCCGAAAGGGCGGCTGAACCCGAGCGCGCCGCGGCCGCGCCTCAGAACCCGAAGGTGCCGCCGATGGTGATCCGCTGGCCGAAAAGATCGAGGCCGTAGGTGTCGGCGTAGTCGTCGGGGAAGAGCGCGGCCATCGCGCGCCAGACGGCCCGTTCCACCGCCGCCGCGGCGGGCTCGCCGCTCGGCACCTCGACCGCGGCCACGGTGCGATCCTCCTCGCACCAGGCGGCGACCACCGCTTCCGCGACCTCGCCGGCGAGCGTTTCCCCCTGCCGGCAGGCCGGCAGCGGTCTCCCCGCCTCGCGCAGCGCCAGCAGGAGGTAGGGACCCTCGGGCGGCGGTTCCGGCCGTGGCCGGAAGCGGACGTCGATCGCCCGCACCCCCTTTGCGGCGGCCGTCGCGATCTCCTCCGCGGAGAGGTTCCGGAGGGTTCCATGGATCACCAGCGGCACGGGTCCGGCCTCGGCCCGTGCCATCAGGAGCGCCCGTGCCGTCGAGGGTTCGCCCACGGTGGCCGCCGGTCCGGGCGCGGCGACGCAGCCCGCGAGCAGCAGCAGGAGGAGGGGTGCGAGAGCGCGGAGGCGTAACGGCATCGCCTTCGATCCGAAGTGCGTCGATACGGATTTACGCCGATTTAACCATGATCTCCGAAGATGGGGCCATGCTCGCCGTCCGTCCAGCACCGATGCGGCTGGCCGCATCCTTCCTCCTCGTGCCGCTCGCCGGCGACGGACCGTCACCGGCGGCCCGGACGGGCTTCGTGCTGCCGCCGACGGACACCGCGGCCGGCGTCCCGGGCACCCCCCTGTCGCGGATCCGCCCGCCGCCGCTACCGGCCGGAATGGAAACCGGCGAGGCGCCCGCCGAGCGCGGCACCTACGGGGCCCGGATATACGCCCGCGCCGCGACGGCGGGTGTCCGCATCGACGGTCCGGAGCGGCCGGTGAATCTCCTCGTCTAGGGCGCGGTCTCCCCGGCGAGCACCGTGAACGCCCGGTGCAGGCTCGTGACGAGCCGTGCCATGAACCCGAAATCGAGCGTGTCGATGGTGTCGCTCGGCCGGTGGTAGTGCGGATTGCGGAAGAAGGCGGTGTCGGTGACCATCACCGCCGGAATGCCGGCATCCCAGAAACTCGCGTGATCCGAGAGGCGGGTGGCGGGTAGAGGCCAGCCGCGCAGGGGCACGAACAGGGATTCGACCGGCAGTACGGGATTGCGCCGGAACCCCTCGAGCAACCGCCGGCCGAAGCGTCGCGACCGGCCGTCGCCGACGATGCCGATGAAATCGCCCCGCTCCGGATAGCCCGCCCAGCGCAGGACCGGGGGGTAGTGCTGGCGCGCCGCGGTGTAGCCCACCATCTCGAGTACCACTGCGCCGCGGATCCGCCGCCGCGCCTCGCCGAGGGCGCGCAGGAACACGCGGCTGCCCTGACGGCCGGTCATGAAGGCGGGTGGCTCCTCCATGGTGAAGGCGACGCAGCGGAGGGGGATCGGCAGCGAGGCCGCGATGCCGGCGAAGGCCAGCAGCACCGCCACGGCGCTCGCGTTGTCGTCCGCCCCCGGGCTGTCCGGCACGCTGTCGTAGTGGGCGCCGACGATCCAGCAGGAGGAAGCCGATCGGGCGGCAGCGTTGGTGGCGATCAGGTTCGCCACCTCGCGGCCGTGGAAGTCGTAGGCCTGCCGCTCCACCTCGAGCCCGGCATCCTCGAGCCGGCCGCGGATGTAGGCTTCGGCGCGATCGAGGGAATCGCCGACGAACGGGGCGCGCGGCCCGATCTCGACGCTCAGGGCCTCGACATCGCGGCGCAGCCCGACCTCGCGACCGGTTCCGGTCCCGCTCACGGCAACGGTCCCGGCCCCCAGATGTCGGAAAGGCTGTGACCGAGCGGGAAGGGATCGCGCGGATCCACACCGATCTCCTCGCGCGAGAAGATCCAGGCCCGACCGGTGATGCGCGGGCAGACGGCGGGTCTTCCCGCCGCCTCGGTGACGGCCGCGATCTCCGCCTCGAAGCGCGAGCCGATGGTGGAGCGGAAGACGAGCCGCTCGCCCGGAGCGATCTCGCCGCGCGCGGCCATGGTCGCGAGGCGCGCCGAGGAACCGGTGCCGCAGGGCGAGCGGTCGAGCCGGCCGGGCGGCATCACGGTGGCGTTGCGCGGCCCCTCCCCGTCCCGGCCGCACCACATGAGATAGGCGAGGCCGCGGATGCCCGGGCGTTCCGGATGCTCGGGAACGATCTCCCGCCGCGCCGCCTCCAGGATGCGCATGCCCGTCTCGACCAGTGCCCGGGCCGCCTCGGGGGTGACGGCGAGACCGAGCGTGGCCGGGTCGAGGAGGGCGTAGAACACGCCGCCGAAGGCGACATCGAGGCTCACCCGGCCGATCCCCGGCACCCGGACCGGTACCGCCAGCGCCTCCACGAAGCTCGCCGGCATGTCGAGGGTGACCGAAAGGCAGCTCCCCTCGCCGCAGCGGGCGCGGGCGCGCACGAGACCGGCCGCGGTATCGAGGGTGACGAGGGTTTCCGGCTCGTGCAGGGGCAGCATCCCGGTCTCGAGGAGGGCGGTGGTGACGCAGATGGCGTTGGAGCCCGACATGGCGTGGCAGCGGTCCGGCTGCATGACGATGAAACCGGCGTCCGCCTCCGGCTCGCAGGGCGGCAGCAGCAGGTTGACGGACATGTTCGGCCCGCCCCGCGGCTCCAGGAGACAGAAGCGCCGCAGGCTGTCGTCCACCTCCTCGAGGTAACGCAGCTTGGCCAGCATGCTGTCGCCCGGAACGTCGATCACGCCGCCGGTGATCACCTTGCCGATTTCGCCCTCGGCATGGACGCCGACGAGCCCGAGACACCGCGACCAGCGCATCCTTCCTCTCCCGCTCTCCGCGTCTTGCCCCGCTCCCGCCGGCCGATTAGGAGGAGAGGCGGCCGACAGCGACCCGCCGAACGGAGCGGTCCTTGCCCCGCATCACCTTCGCCACCGTGCTCAAGCTCCTGATCGCCTCCTTCCTGGTCGGCCTCGTGCTCGCCCTCTTCGACGTCACGCCCCGCGAGGTGCTGGCCTGGGCCAGGGCCCTCCTGCGCGAGCTGGCCTCGGATTTCTGGGGCTGGGTGAACTGGGCTCTTTCCTACGTGCTGATCGGTGCCGTCGTCGTGGTCCCGATCTGGGCGATCTCCTACCTCCTCAAGGCGCTGCGGCGCCGCTCCTGAAGCGCATCAGCGCGCGAACACTCCGCCGAGCCAGTCGAGGATGAGGGCGAGACCGCTCTCCTCCCGCCGGCGCTCGCGGGCCTCGGACGGCGGTGCGGCGACCGCCACCTCCTTCTCCGCCGGTATGCCCTTCATGATGTCGCGCCAGATTTCGGCCGGCAAGCCGCCGCCGGTGAGGCCCTCGACCGGCCGGTCGTCGTCCCGGCCCACCCAGACGGCGATCAGGTGACGGCCGGAAAAGCCCACGAACCAGCCGTCGCGACCGTTCTGGCTGGTGCCCGTCTTGCCGAACACCGGCCGATCGGGAAGCCGCGCCTTGCGCCCGGTCCCGCGTTCGACCGCCGCGCGCAGGAGACGGCGCATGGCGGTCGTGATCTCGGGCGACAGCACCCGCACCTCGGTCGGCACGTGGCGGTAGAGGACGCGGCCGCCGGTGTCCGCCACCCTGAGGACGGCGAAGGGGGGACGGCGGATGCCGCCGGTGAGGAACGGCAGATAGGCGCCGGCGAGCTCGAGAGGACCGACCTCGGAAGTGCCGAGCGCGAGCGACGGCACCGCCCGCAGCTCGCTCGTCACCCCCATCCGGCGGGCGAGGGCCGCCACCCGATCGGGACCGATCTCGTGGGCCAGCCGCACGGCCACGCTGTTCACCGAAAGGGCGAACGCCCGCTCCAGGGTGATGCGACCGTAGTAGCGCCTCCCCGCGTTGCGCGGCCGCCAGTCGCCGATGGTGAAGGGGCGGTCGTCGATCACGCTGTCGGGGCGGTAGCCGCGGGCGAAGGCGGCGGCATAGACGAAGGGCTTGAAGGCGGAACCCGGCTGCCGCCTTCCGGCGACGGCGCGGTCGAAGCGGCTCTGGCGGTAGCTGCGGCCGCCGGTGAGCGCCCGCACGGCACCATCGGCGTCGAGCACCACGACCGCTGCCTGCAGGCCCGGTCGGCCGTCGAGGCGGCGGGCGACCACCCGCTCGACGCGCCGCTGGAGGGCGGGATCGAGGGTCGTCCGGATGACGAGATCGCGTTCGGGCTTGCCGAGAAAGCGGGTCAGCCGCTCCAGCACCCAATCGGTGAAATAGGCCGCGAAGCTGCCGCCTTCGGGGGCCAGCCGCGCCGGGTTCGCGCGCGCCTTTTGGGCGATGTCGGCGTCGATGTAGCCGGCGTCCACCATCAGCGAGAGCACGGTCGCGGCCCGCGCCCGGGCGCGGGCGAGGTCGCGCGTCGGCGCGTAGCGCGACGGCGCCTTGAGGAGGCCCGCCAGCATCGCCGCCTCGGGAAGCGTCAGGTCGCGCGCCGATTTGGCGAAGTAGGTGCGGGCGGCGGCTTCGGCGCCGTAGGCCCCGGCCCCGAAATAGACCCGGTTGAGATAGAGCTCGAGGATCCGGTCCTTGGACAGCCGCGCCTCGAGCCAGAGGGCGAGGAACAGTTCGCGGATCTTGCGGACGAGGCTGCGCTCCGGTGTGAGATAGAGGTTCTTCGCCAGCTGCTGGGTGATGGTGCTGCCGCCGGCCACATAGGAGCCCGAGAGGAGATTGCGGAGGAGCGCCCGGGCGGTCCCCACGATGTCGAGGCCGAAATGGCGGTAGAAGCGGCGGTCCTCGGTGGCGAGCACGGCCCGGATCAGCCAGGGGGAGATCTCCCCGAGCCGGACGTAGGGGGCGCCCGAAACGCCCCGCTCCGCGAGAATCCCGCCGTCGGCGGCGAGCAGCGTGACCCGCGCCTGGCGGCTGGAGGCGACGAGCTCGTCGGTATCGGGAAGTTCGGGCGCGAAGAGGTAGAAGCCCGCCGCCCACAGCAGGAGAAGGCCGGTCAGCACCCCGGGCAGGGCGGCCAGCAGCCGCAGGAACCACCGGCGCCGCGGGCGCGCTCCGGCCCCGCTGCGGGAGGTCGCGGTCCCGGCACGGCGCGGCGCGGACCGGCGCCGGCCGGCCGCGGGCTTTGTTTTCCGCTTCGACATGCCTACCTTGACGCCACCGGGCACGACCGCTCGCGAGGGACGTCATGACGGATTCGCTGCTCCTGCCCGACCCCGAGGACCCGCGGCTCACCCGGCGGGTGGAGGGGATCGATCAGGCGGGAAAACGGGTCGAGGCATCCATCGTCCATGAACGGCCGCTCACGCTGTTTCTGAACGATCAGGAGATCGTCACGGTGATGACGATCGGAGATTACCCCGAATATCTCGCCATCGGCTACCTTCTCAACCAGAACATGCTGCGGCCGGACGACAGGATCACCGCCGTCGAGTACGACGAGGAACTCGAGCTGGTGGTCGTGCGGACCGAGCGACGGACCGACTACGAGGAGAAGCTGCGGCGGAGGATCCAGACCTCGGGCTGCGCCCAGGGCACCGTCTTCGGCGATCTCATGGAACGTTTCGACGAGGTGGTGCTGCCCGAGGAGGCGGAGCTCCGGACCTCCTCGCTCTACGCCCTTCTGAAGCGGATCAACACCTGCCCCTCGCTCTATCTGAAGGCGGGTGCGATCCACGGCTGTGCGCTCTGCGAGCGCGACCGGGTGCTCGTCTACATGGAGGATGTCGGCCGCCACAACGCGGTCGACAAGATCGCGGGCTTCATGTTCCGCCACGGCATCTCCGCCGGCGACAAGATCTTCTACACCACGGGCAGGCTCACCTCGGAGATGATCATCAAGACGGTGCAGATGGGCATTCCGATCCTCGTCTCGCGCTCGGGGTTCACCGCCTGGGGGGTCGATCTCGCGCGCCGGGCCGGGCTCACTCTCGTGGGGCGGGCGCGCGGCCGCCGGTTCCTCGTCCTCTCCGGCGAGCACCGGCTGGTGTTCGACGCCGATGCACGGGCGGCGCCCGCCGAGGATCCCCGGTCGGTGCGCAAGGGGGCCCTTCCCGAAGAGGGGAGTGCCGTCTGACATGGGCGGGCCGGTCGTGGGCCTGCTGCTCGCCGGCGGTCGCGCACGCCGCATGGGGGGCGGCGACAAATGCCTCCTTCCCCTGGCCGGGCGGCCGCTCCTCGAGCACGTGATCCATCGCGCCCGGCCCCAGGTCGCCCGGCTGGTGCTCAACGCCAACGGCGATCCGGCGCGCTTCGCCGCCTTCGGCCTGCCGGTGGTGGCCGACACCATCGAGGGCTTCGCCGGCCCCCTCGCCGGCGTGCTGGCGGGCCTCGACTGGATGGCGCGCCGGGGTTCGGGCGCCGACTGGCTCGCCACCTTCGCCACCGATACGCCGTTCTTCCCGTTCGACCTCGTGGCCCGCATGCGGGAGGCCGTGGCGTGCGAGGGGGCCGATCTCGCCTGCGCCGCCTCCGGTGGGCGTGCCCATCCCGTGTTCGGCCTCTGGCCGCTCGCGCTGCGCGAGGATCTCGAACGGGCGATGCGCGAGGAAGGGCTGCGCAAGATCGATCGCTTCACCGCCCGCTACCGGCTCGCCACCGTCGAATGGCCGGTGGGCGACATCGATCCCTTCTTCAACGTCAACCGGGTTGAGGACCTCGAAGCGGCCGAAGCCCGTCTGCGTGCGGGCGGCTGAATGGGCGCACGGGAGGCGCGGGACCATCTCGCCGCACTCAATCCCGAACAGCGCGCCGCCGCCAGCTTCGGCATCGGGGCCGGGGAGCTCGCAGGCCGGCATCCGCCGCTCCTGATCGCCGCCGGGGCCGGAACGGGCAAGACCACGACCCTCGCCCATCGTGTGGCCCGGCTCGTGCTGCACGGGGCCGATCCGCGCCGCATCCTGCTCCTCACCTTCACCCGCCGCGCGGCCGAGGACATGACGGCCCGGGTCCGCAGCATCTGCACCCGTGCCCTCGGCCGCGAGCTCGATCTCGAGGATGCGTTCATCTGGGCCGGGACCTTCCATGGCATCGCCGCCCGGTTGCTGCGGGAATTCGCGCCCGAGCTCGGCCTGTCGCCGGATTTCGGCATCCTGGACCGCGCGGACGCCCAGGATCTGATGGACGTCGTGCGCGAGGAGGCGGGGTGGGCCCGCGGTGATCGGCGCTTTCCGAAGAAGGCCCTGTGCCTCGAGATCTGCTCCTTCGCCGTCAACAGCGGCCGACCGCTCGGCGAGGTCCTGGCCCGCCGCTTCGGCTGGTGCGCGCCCTTCGAGGCGGAGCTGCGACGCCTGTTCCGCGCCTACGCCGAGGCCAAGCATCGCCAGGCGCTGCTGGACTACGACGACCTCCTCCTGGGCTGGGCGCAGATGCTGGGCTGCGGGGATCTCGCGGCCCGTCTGCGGGAGCGCTTTCCCTTCGTGCTGGTGGACGAATACCAGGACACGAGCCCGCTCCAGGCCCGCATCCTCGAGGGGCTCGCCCCCGAGGGACGCGGGCTCACGGTGGTGGGCGACGAGCTGCAGGCGATCTACGGCTTTCGGGCCGCCTCGGTGCGCAACATGCTGGACTTCCGCCGGCGCTTCGCACCCGAAGCGCGGATGCTTTCGCTTTCCCTCAACTACCGCTCCGTGACCCCCGTGCTCGAACTCGCGAACGCGCTCGCGGCCGAGGCCGGGGAGAGTTTCGGCCGCCGCCTCGTCGGCGGGCGCGACTCCGCGGAGAGGCCCTGGGAAGTGCCGGTGGCGGACGAGAGCGCACAGGCCCGCCACGTGGTGGAACGGGTACTGGCCAACCGCGAAGCGGGCATGCATCTGCGCGAACAGGCGGTGCTCGTCCGTTCCGCCCATCACACCGGGCTTCTCGAACTGGAACTCGCACGGCGTCGCATCCCCTATCGCAAGTACGGCGGTCTGCGGATGCTGGAGGCGGCGCACGTCAAGGATGTGCTCGCCTTCCTGCGCTTCGCCGAAAACCCGCGCGATCGCATGGCCGGCTTCCGCCTGCTCCAGCTCCTGCCCGGCATAGGCCCCGCCTTCGCCCGCCGGGTTCTCGATCGGCTGGAGGCGTCGGGGTTCGATCCCGAAGCCCTCGCCCTGCTGCCGCCGCCGCCCGCGGCCCGTCGGCTCTGGCCGGAGCTGGTGGCGCTGCTGCGGCGCCTGCGCAGGGAACCCGACTGGCCGGGGGAGCTCGCCGCCGTGCGCGCCTTCTACGAGCCGCTGCTGCGCGAGCGTTACGAGGAGGCGGAGGGCAGGCTCGCCGATCTCGACCAGCTCGTGCTGGCCGCCGAGGCGAGCCCCTCGCGTCGGCGCTTTCTCGCCGATCTGGCGCTCGATCCGCCGATCGGCAGCGGCCTCGAAGCGGGACGGCCGGTGCAGGACGAGGACTACCTCGTGCTCTCCACCATCCATTCCGCCAAGGGCCGGGAATGGAAGGCGGTGTTCGTCCTGTTCGTGATCGACGGCTGGATCCCGTCCGACATGGCGACCGGCAGCAGGGAGGAGATCGAGGAGGAGCGCCGGCTCCTGTACGTGGCCGTCACCCGGGCGCGCGACCAGCTCCGGCTCCTCGTTCCCCAGCGCTGCCACGTCCATGCCGATCCGCGCCTCGGTGACGGCTACGTGCGCGCCGCGCCGAGCCGGTTCCTGACCGCCCGTGTGCGGGCCTGCTGCGACCGCTGGCGGCCACCGGCGCTGGCCGGCAGCGGGGAGACGGCGGCCCGCGCGGATCCGGCGGTATTGCTCGATCTGGCGGCGCGGCTCCGGGATATGTGGAAGACTTGATCCGATAAAGCCGAACCCGATCCACGGAAAGTTCGCATTTACAAAACCCGCTCTCCCGTGGCTCAAGGACCGGAGGTGGCAGTACGGGAGGGCAGGCTCATGATCCGTACCGGCGAGCAGTACCGGGAATCCATCCGCGACGGGCGACAGGTCTGGATCGACGGCGAGCGCGTCGCCGATGTGACGCGTCACCCGATGTTCCGTCCCATCGTCGACATTCGGGCGCGCATCTACGACATGCAGCACGAAGCGCCCTTCCGGGATATCATGACCTTTACCGACGAGAACGGCGAGCGCTGCGCCATCGGCTCCAAGCTGCCGTTCGAGGCGGCGGACTGGGAGGCCAAGCGGCGGGCGGTCGATACGCTGTTCGAGGAGATCGGGGGGATCGTCACCCGGGTCGGCGACGAGACGGTGGGGGAGATGTGGTCCCTCTACGACGGGGGCGACGTGCTCGACGAGGTGAACCCCGAGTTCTCGGAGAACATCCGTCGCCACATCCACAAGGTGATCGCCGACGATCCCTTCCATGTTTCGGCCAACACCGATCCCAAGGGCGACCGCTCGAAGCGCCCGCAGGACCAGGATCCCGACATGCTCCTGCACGTGGTACGGGAGACCGATGCCGGGATCGTGGTGCGCGGTGCCAAGTACGAGACGGCGGCGGCCTACGCCAACCAGGCCTTCTGCAAGCCGACCATCGCCAACTGGGGCGACGCCGAACTCTCCGACTATGCCGTCGGCTTCATCGTCGAGATGAACCAGCCGGGGATCCGTCACATCTGCCGCACCGGCTTC
Source organism: Alphaproteobacteria bacterium (assembly GCA_027045875.1). Classification (GTDB taxonomy): domain Bacteria; phylum Pseudomonadota; class Alphaproteobacteria; order Geminicoccales; family Geminicoccaceae; genus JALSRW01. The sequence goes on from JALUAG010000049.1 coordinate 24,487, forward strand.
GCCGGGCGGCGGCCGGTCGAGGACTATCCGCTGGCCAACCGCTTCGACGAGGTGGACACCCTCGTCGTCTTCGACGATGTGCTGATTCCCTGGGAGAACGTGCTCTTCTACCGCCATACGCGGGCCGCCGCCTACATCCGCGCGACGCTGCACCGCTACAGCGCCTTCCCCTTCCTGCAGCGCACCCTGCGTCTGGCCGATCTGCTCATCGGCACCGCCCTCTGGAACGTCCGCCAGACGGGTCTCGAACGGCAGCAGGCGGTGCAGGAGAAGCTCGCCACGCTGGCCTGCTACCGGGAGGGCATCGACGCCCATCTGACGGCGGCCATCGCCAAGGGCCAGCGCAGCCCGGCCGGCCTGTTCATGCCGAACCAGGCGCTCCTCTACGCGGGCCGGGTGTTCGCCATCTCCCAGCTCCACCAGATGATGCACATCGCCCGCGAGCTCTGCGGTGGCCAGGTCTGCGTGACGCCGGATTACGCCTGCTTCCGGGATCCCGAGACGGCCCCCTGGCTCGAGAAATACTACACCATCAACGAGCGGTGGGTGGCCGAGGATCGCCGCAAGCTGCTGGCACTGGCCCGCGATCTCCTGAATTCCGACTACGCCGGCCACCGCCTCACCTTCCAGCTCTTCGCCCAGTCGCCGCCGTTTGCCCATCTCGCGGCCGTCTACCGCAACGTCGACTGGGAGGGACCGCTCCGCTTCGCCCAGAAGGCGGCCGGCCTCTCGGATCGGGTTTGGGGCAGCGGCGAGGGCTGACAGGGTGGCGGCCGGCGGTGCCGGCAACGGCGCCGGAAGCCCGCGCTTCACGCTGCGTCAGCTGCGCTGTTTCGTGGCCGTCGCGGAGGCCGGAAGCGTGACCGGCGCGGCCGAGGCGCTCGCCCTTTCCCCGTCCTCGGTGTCGGCGGCGGTAGCCCAGCTCGAGCAGACGCTGGGGCTTTCTCTCTTCCTGCGTCACCACGCGCGCGGGGTGACGCCCACCCGTGCCGGCGAGCGGGTCCTGCAGGAGGCGCGCGAGCTGCTGCGGCGCGCCGGCGCCCTCGGCAATCTGGCGGGCGAACTCGCGCGCGTTCCCGCCGGTCCGCTGGCCATCGGCTGCCTCGTGACCCTCGCGCCGGTCGTTCTGCCGGGCCTCCTCGCGAGCTTTCTCGCCCGCTTCCCGGCAGTCGAGCCACGGTTCCGCGAGGCCGATCAGGCGACCCTGCTCGAGCTTCTGGGCGAGGGCCGGATCGACCTCGCCCTCACCTACGACCTCGGGCTCGACGACCGGGTCGGCTTCACCGCACTCGCCCGTCTCCCGCCCTATGCCCTTCTGGGCGAGACGCATCCGCTGGCGGCGCGGACGAAGGTCCCTCTCCCGGAGCTCGCCGCGCATCCCTACGTGCTGCTCGACCTCCCGCTGAGCCGCGAGTATTTCGCCTCGCTGTTCGCCGCGGCCGGCGTCACGCCGCGCATCGTCGCCCGTTCCCCGCATTTCGAGCTGGTGCGCAGCCTGGTCGCCAACGGCTTCGGCTGGACGCTCGCCAACATCCGTGCCGGCGGCGATCGGGCGGGGGACGGGCGGCGTCTGCTGGCGGTCGAACTCGAGGGCGTGCACCGGGCGACGGCCCTCGGGCTCGCGATCCCGCGGAGGTTCACGCCTTCGCGGGCGGCGCACGCCTTCACCGAGCATGCGGTCGAACTGGCCGCGCGGAGCCGTCTGCCCGGGGCAGCCGGGTCCGGCACGGTGTGAGTTTCGTCACAGACGCGGCCCGGGACGCGGTTGCTATTGTCCGCGTTCACGAATGCGACGCCGGGGGTCGGGAACGGCTAATGTACACTATTTTCAGTGAAAAACATCGCATGCGGGACAGTTGCACGGAGCTCTACGGCGGCGAATTCATCCCGCCGTTCGAATGTCCCGCGCGTGCCGATCTGGTGCGCGAATACATCGACGAGGTGGGGCTCGGCGAGGTGGTGCACTGTCGCCAGCACGGGCTGGAGCCGCTGCTCCGGATTCATCCCACCGATTACGTGCGGTTCCTCGAGGGTGCCCACGAGGAATGGGTGGCGGCGGGCTTCCACGGCGAGGCCATCGCCAGTTGCTGGCCGGCGCGGCGGATGCGCGACACGCCCCCCGCCCACATCGACGGCAAGCTCGGCTACTATGCCTTCGCCGCCGAGACCGCCATCGACGAGGGCACCTACGAGGCGGCCCGGGTGGCGGTGGACGTCGCACTCACCGGCGTCGATTTCCTGCTTCGCGGCGAGCGGGCGGCGTTCGCCCTCTGTCGCCCGCCGGGCCATCACGCCGCCCGCGACCTCTACGGCGGCTACTGCTTCTTCAACAACGCGGCCGTCGCCGCCCAGGCGCTGCGGGACCGCGGCCTCGCGCGGGTGGCCGTGCTGGATGTCGATTTCCACCACGGCAACGGTACCCAGGACATCTTCTACGACCGCGACGACGTCCTGTTCCTCTCCATCCACGGGGATCCCGCCCAGGCCTTCCCCTATTTCTCGGGCTATGCCGACGAGACCGGAAGTGGCCCGGGCGCCGGGGCGACCGTCAACTTCCCGCTGCCGCCGGGCACGCGGTTCGACGTCTGGGGCGAGGCGCTCGAGGAGGCGCTGCGCCGGGTGGCGCGTTTCGGGGCCGAGGCGCTGGTGGTCTCCCTCGGCACCGACACCTACGAGCGCGATCCGATCGGCTTCTTCGAGCTCACGAGCGAGGATTTCACGATCATCGGCCGCCGGATCGCCGCCCTCGGCCTGCCCACCCTGTTCGTCATGGAAGGGGGTTACGCCATCGACGAGCTGGCCGTGAACACCGTCAACGTGCTCTGCGGCTTCGCCGACGCCTAGGAGGTCCCCTCCTCCGCCGGCTCGCCGTAGAGATCGTGGGCGTCGGCGGCGGTGATCCGCACCCAGACGAGATCGCCCGGCCGCAGGCCGCCGGGACGGGCCACGTGCACGCGGCCGTCGATCTCCGGGGCATCCGCGTAGGTCCGGCCGAGCGCCACGTCCTCTCCGCCCTCGTCGATCAGCACCCGCATCTCGTCGCCCACCCGCCGCCGGAGGCGGCGGGCGCTGATGGCCTCCTGCCGCTCCATGAGCCGTCGCCGGCGCTCCTCGCGCACCTCACGCGGCAGGTGACCGGGCAGCCGGTTGGCGGCCGCACCTTCCACGTCCTCGTAGGCGAAGCAGCCCACGCGGTCGAGTTCGGCCTCCTCGAGCCAGTCCAGCAGACGGTCGAAATCCGCCTCGGTCTCGCCCGGAAAGCCGACGAGGAAGGTGGAGCGGATGACGAGCTCGGGGCACCGTTCCCGCCAGCGGTGGATGCGCTCGAGCATCCGGTCCTGCCGCGCCGGCCGCCGCATCGCCCGCAACACGGCGGGGCTCGCATGCTGGAAGGGGATGTCGAGATAGGGGAGGATCGCGCCTTCCTCCATCAACGGCAGCAGGCCGTCGAGATGCGGATAGGGGTAGAGGTAATGCAGCCGCACCCAGACACCGAAGCGCCCGAGAGCGCGGGCGAGGCCGACGATATGGGCACGGATCGCCTCGCCCCGGAAGCGGGAAGCGGCATGGCCGAGATCGTGGCCGTAGGCACCGGTGTCCTGGGCGATGACCAGCAGCTCGCGCACCCCGGCCTCCACGAGGCGCTCGGCCTCGTGCAGGACGTGCGCGGCGGGCCGGCTGCGCAGCGGGCCGCGCAGTCGCGGGATGATGCAGAAGCGGCAGCGATGATCGCAGCCCTCCGCGATCTTGAGGTAGGCGTAGTGCCTCGGGGTGAGGCGAAGACCGCCGGGCGGCAGCAGGTCGAGGCGCGGATCGTGGCGCGGCGGCAGCACCCGGTGGACCGCTTCCATCACCGCCTCGAACTGCTGCGGGCCGGTGACGGCGAGGAGGTTCGGGAACCGCGCCCGGAGCCGCTCCGCCTCGACGCCGAGACAGCCGGTGACGACGACGCGCCCGTTCTCGGCCAGGGCCTCGGCGATGGCCTCGAGGGATTCCTCGCGCGCCGAATCCAGAAAGCCGCAGGTGTTGACCAGCACCAGATCGGCATCCTCGTACGATGCCGAGAGCTCGTAGCCTTCCGCTCGCAGCCGGCTGACGATCCGTTCGGAATCGACCAGCGCCTTGGGGCAACCGAGACTGACGAGGCCGATGCGGGGAACGCCATCCGCGGCCCCTCCGGGCTTCGCCTCCTTCTCGACCGTGTCCGTGCTCGTCACCGGCGCGTTCCCCTTTTCTCTCGACGGCGCGGGCGGCCTTCTGCCACAGTTCGGGGCGGGAGGAAAAGCCGATCGGGGAGGCGATCATGCTCAAGGGTATCGATCCGCTGCTCAATGCCGACATTCTCTACGCCCTGCGGGCGATGGGCCACGGCGACGACATCGTCATCGCCGATGCCAACTTTCCCGCCGAGACCATGGCCCGCAGCCTCATCCGCATGGAGGGGGCGAGCGGGCCGCGGATGCTGGAGGCCGTACTGTCGGTGCTGCCGCTCGACGATTTCGTGCCGGATCCGGCCCTGCGCATCGAGGTGGTCGGGGATCCCGAGGCCGAGCCCGAGGTCTGCCGCGAGTACCGCGAGATCCTGGCCCGGCCCGAGCACGGCGGGGTGCCGCTGGGCAAGATCGACCGCTTCGCCTTCTACGAACGGGCCCAGCAGGCCTTCGCCGTGATCGCCACCGGCGAACCGCGCCTCTACGGCTGCGTGCTCCTCAAGAAGGGGGTGATCCGCCCCGACTGAGGAGCCTCTCAGGCGGCCACGGTGACGAGCCGCTGTTCTCCCAGCCCGGCGATGCCGAGGCGCATGGTCTGACCCGGCTTCAGGAACACCGGCGGCTTCTGCCCGAGGCCCACCCCGGGAGGGGTGCCGGTGGCGATGATGTCGCCCGGCTCGAGGCGCATGAAGCGGGACAGGTAGCTCACGAGATAGGGCACCTTGAAGATCATGGTGCGCGTGCTGCCGTCCTGGTAGCGCTTGCCGTCCACCTCGAGCCACATGGCGAGATCGTTGGGATCGGGGATCTCGTCGCGGGTGACGAGCCAGGGGCCGATGGGGGCGAAGGTGTCGTGGCTCTTGCCCTTCACCCACTGGCCGCAGTGGTTCATCTGGAAGTCGCGCTCGGAGACGTCGTTGAGGATGCAGTAGCCCGCCACATGGGCCATCGCCTCCTCCTCGGCGACGTATTTGGCGGTGCTGCCGATGACGACCGCGAGCTCCACCTCCCAGTCGGTCCTTTCCGATCCGCGCGGGATCTCCACCTCGTCCCAGGGGCCGGTGATGGCGGTGGTGGCCTTCATGAAGGTGATGGGCTCCTTCGGCACCTCGGCACCCGTTTCCGCCGCATGGTCCGAATAGTTGAGCCCGATGGCGACGATCTTCCCCACCCCCGCCACGCAGGGGCCGAGGCGGGGCTCTCCCGGCACCCGCGGCAGGCTCTCGGGATCGAGCCCGCGCAGCCGCTCGAGGCTCTCGGGAGCGAGCGTCTTACCGTCGATGTCCGCGACGATCCCGGAAAGATCCCGGATCGCTCCGCCGGCGTCGAGCAGACCCGGTTTCTCCCGGCCCCTGGGGCCGTAGCGCACGAGTTTCACGGCCGTTCCTCCCCCGATCCGATGTCCTCGCGAGGCGATGCGTTCGCCGGCAGGGGAGCACGGGCGCAGCGCGATTGCAAGCGGCTCCGGACGGCGGGCGATGGTTCGTCGAGAGGGAAGGGGTGGCGTCCCCAGCGGGAATCGAACCCGCGTTACCAGCTTGAAAGGCTGGCGTCCTGACCACTAGACGATGGGGACCACGACCGTCCCTGTAGTGGTGCGCGGCCTCGAAATCAAGAGCGGGAATGGCGAGGGCGGCCGTTAACCGGCCGTTTACCCTGCGATGTCATAGTTGCTCCGGGAGCGACGGGAAGCAGACGCGACGGGAGCGCTCATGGCCCAGACGGCCGCGCCGTCCATCACGCAGGTGCATTTCGAGGTCCACGTCCTCGACAGCGACCGCTGGACCATCGACTATGTCTCGACCAGCGAGGAAGACGCCCTCGAGGAGGCGGAGGAGCTGGTCCGCAGGCCCGAGATCTCCGGCGTGCGGGTGGTGAAGGAAATGTTCAATCCGCGGACCGAGGTCACCGCGGCACGCATCCTGTTCGAGCGGGTGCGACCCGCGCGCCCTTCCGCGGTGGCTCCCCTCCGGGTGGCCCGTCCACGGCCACCGGCGAACGCGCACGCGCCGGCAGGCCCCTCTCTCGACCCGCCGGGGCCACCGCCGGTAGAGGAGGAGTCCTTCTCATGGCTGTCGCTGGCCGGTCTTTCGGTGCTCGGTGCCGCGGGTGGCGGCTTGCTCGCCGTCGCGCTGGCTCTTCTCGCCGGATCCTGACGGGCCGGCGCCGGCCTCCCCCCGCGGCAACGGGGTGGCGGCCCGCTGCCCGAGCTCGCGCCGGGCGTAGGAAATCTCGGCTCCCCACCGCCGCGGGGAGGCTGCTGCGGACCTTCGGATAGCCCGCGGGCCTCCAGATAGAGGATGACGCGACCGGCAATTCGCGGCATCCTGTGGTGGCGTCCCCGCGTGTCCCGCCGGCGGGGACGAACGGGCGGCGGACGGCCGTCGCAAGGAGGCAACGCAGGGGGAGGAGAGGCGCGTGTACGGCGTCGAGGCGCACGGTGCCCGGATACCGGTCCTCGGATTCGGCACCTGGGAGCTGCGCGACGGGCTCGCCGTCCGGATGGTGGAGGCGGCGCTGGGGATCGGTTACCGCCACATCGACACGGCGCAGATGTACGAGAACGAGCGCGAGGTCGGGACCGCCATCCGTACGAGCGGCATCGACCGCCGCGAGATCTTCCTCACCACCAAGGTGTGGCCGGACCGCTTCCGCGACGGCGATCTCCAGCGCTCGGTGGAGGAAAGCCTCGAACGTCTCGGGCTCGATGCCGTCGATCTGCTCCTTCTGCACTGGCCCAACCCGGCGGTGCCGCTGGCCGAGACCATCGCCGCCCTGAACGATGCCCGGGCACGGGGGCTGACCCGGCACATCGGTGTCAGCAACTTCCCCACCGGGCTCATGCGCGAGGCTCTCCGGCTGTCGGAGGCGCCACTGGTCACCAACCAGGTCGAATACCATCCCTTCCTTTCCCAGAAGCGGGTGCTCCGCGCCTGCCGCGAGGCCGGCATGGCCCTCACCGCCTACTGTCCGCTGGCCCGCGGGCGCGTCTTCGGCCATCCCGTCATCGAACGGATCGCGGCCCGTCATCGCAAGAGTCCGGCGCAGGTGGCGCTGCGCTGGCTGGTGCAGCAGGAGGGCGTGGTGGCCATTCCGCGCAGCTCGAAGCCCGAACATGCGCGGGCCAACTTCGAGATCTGGGATTTTTCGCTGGACGGCCGCGAGATGGCCGAAATCTCCGCGCTCGCCCGCTCCGGGGGGCGCATCGTCGACATCGCCGGGCTGGCCCCCGACTGGGATGCCGACTGAACCTCACACGGGCCACCGGGCCGGGCGCCACCCGCGCCGGTGGTTCCTGCCCTTGCGACCCCGGTTCGCACGGCCGCCCGCGGACACCCGCATCGTCGGCCGCGGGGTCGCGGCTCCGCTCTGCGACCCCGTCGGAGCGCAAGCGCCCTGCATGTCATACGCCCGCGCTCCCTCTTCGGCCCGGGAGCGGGCGCGGAGGCGGATGTAAGCGAGTGACCGCGAAGGCGCCGCTGGAGCCGCGGCGATGTCACCTGCGGTGGAGGAAGAGCGGGCCGCGGCGGGCAGGCGTACGGCGCGTGCCGTAAGCGGCCTCTTTCCCGGCTACGGCGTGAGTGCCCACTGCCGGGCCGCATGCGGGTCGCACCGGCGTGACCGGGCCGCCCCCCGGGGCGAGCTCCCGGATCGCGGCCGAGGCATCGGCGATGCGTGGGCACTCGGATCGCCCGCCGCGGACCGCCCGACGGCAGGTGCCGGCTGCGGGATCGCGGGTGGCGTCTTCGGCCCGACCTCGCCGGTGACGGGGGGCGGTGGCGAGCGGGCGGGCCTCGATCCGGTCGGGCTATCCGTGATGCCGGGTCCGCGACCGCTCGGCGGGGAGCTCGCCGCGCTCCGGTTTCCGTTTCGGAGGTGCCGAGCCGTACTCGGGCGGGGTGCTGCGCAGATGCCGAGTTCGGCACCGTACCCTCGGACGAACCCGTGCCGAGCGTTCCGCCGGTTGCAGCGGATGCCTGCTCGGGGGGAGGTGTGGGCCCGGCAGGTCCGCGCCCCGGGGCCGCCGGACGGTGCGCGTGGGAAGCGGGTCCGGGGAGTGGGAGTGCTGGGTGAAGGAGAGAAGGCTCGACTTCCGTGGCGTGCGAGCGAGGCCGTCTTCTATGGGCGCCTTGCGCCGGTCGGCAGGATGGTGCCGGTTGCCGGTATGGCGCGGGCCTCGGGAAGGGGGCCGGCTCGTGCCGATACGGCCGATCCGTAACCGAGCCGCGAAAGCCAGGGCTCGAACTGCGAATCGAGAAGGCTGCGTTCATGGGCGAACAGCAGGTCGCGGTGGGCACCCGCCCGGCCGTTCGGGAAGAAGGTGAAACCTTCCCCCCGGCTACGCGCGAGACGCCCGAGGCAGCCCGCCGCGCTGTGCGCATCGCGCCGCTCGATCTCGCGCAGCCTTTCGATCCGTGTGTCCTCGATGCAGGCTTCGAGGACCGAATCGGCGACGTCCAATCCCAGGGCTCGAGCCAGTCCGCGGAGCTCGCTCTTCGGGCGCGCGAGCATGTTCTCGTAGCGGACCGTGTGGACGGGAATCCGCGCGGCCGCGCGGACGAGCCAGCTCTCCACATGCTGCGTCCAACTGCCGAATCCGAATTGCAGGAACAGGGGCATGCTGCCGCCGCATTCCACGAAGCTCGCGAGGAGACGGTCGCGGTCGGAAGGCGTCGTCGCCTTCGTGTAGCGCATCAGCGAAACGAACATGTCGCGCGGGTCGCGGAGGAGGTAGATGGCGGCGGCGGTGCGCCAGAGGCGCATGGGCGCGACATCGAACATCCAGTGGGTCTTGACGAAGACGCGACCCCGGTAGGACGGTGGTTGCGTGTTCGGCGTGCCGGCGTGCACGTCCGGGATCCGACGGTCGAGCTCCGCCGAACTGTCCAGCGGACCGAACAGCAATCGCGCCAGCAGGAACCGAAGCCAGGTGTTGCCGGACTTCGGGAAGGACGCGATCCAGACGACCCCCGGCGTCGACCCTGCGGGGTGATCGGTGTTTCCGCCGTCGGATGCCTGCAAGGGTGCTGCTCCCGCTCTGTCGTGGCCTTTCGTCTTTCTGTCACGAACGTGTGAAATCAGGGTTAACGCGGCCGCGCGGGACGGGGTCGCGCACTTGCGCCCCATGGTGTGCTTTTCGACACTGCCACGTGCTTCTTGGCCGGACAGGATGGGATGGACCGTGTCATAATGTATGACACGGGCGCTACGGCCGCCGACGAAGGCGTTCCGGCCCTGTACTCGCCGTTGCGGGTCGGTGGCGTTGGTACTACCTCTAGGGATACCGCATCGATCACACTGTTGATAGAACCAGAAACTGCGGAACTGGGAAGAGCGCCGGGATGTCATCGCAGCTGCTGAGGGTTTCGCGTCGGGGGTCGCGGGCACAGACCCTGCGAGGGATCACCGTCCTGCCGGCGGTCGATTTCGCCACCATGTTCGCCTGCTTCATGATCGGCGGCGTCGTCAACTTCTCCTACGAGAACCTGACGGACCAGAGGCTGGCCATCCTCCTCGTGCTGACCGCGGCCGCCGTTTCGGTCTTCAAGTATCTCGGTCATTACGATCGTCGTCGCCTGTTCTGGCAGGAGGTGGGCGACATCGTCGTGGTGGCCGGCATCGGCTTCCTGCTCGACGCGGCGCTGCTCTACCTGCTCAAGGTCAACTTCTCGCGCCTGTGGGTGCTCACGAGCTGGACACTGATCGTCTTCTCGGTGCCGATCGCACGCCGCGCCGTCAAATCGGTGATGTTGCGGTACGGCACCTGGCGGGAGCCCACCGTCGTCATCGGCACCGGTCCGATCGCCCGGGAGGCGGCCGAGGCCTACGCCCACGACCGTTATCTGGGATACGAGATCATCGCCTTCCTGGATCCGGCGGCACGAGCGGACGACGAGGACGGCATCGAGCTCGAGGGCAGGAAGATCCCCGTACTGCCGATGAACGGGGCGGAACGCGACACTCTGAGTCGCTTCGGCAGTCCCCATGTGGTGGTGGCCCTCGATGCCGAGGAGGTGGCCGACAACGAGAACCTGATCGAGCGGCTGTGCCTCGCCACCCGCAGCCTCGACGTGATCTCGCCGCTGCGGGGACTGCCCATCAACAATACCCGTCTCGCCCATTTCTTCAGCCGCGAGGTGCTCGCCCTCCGGATCCACAACAACCTCGCCCGTCCCTGGGCGCGCTACCTGAAGCGCCTGTTCGACCTCGCGGCGGCCAGTGCCATCCTCGTGCTGGTGGCGCCGCTGATGGCCGTCATCGCCCTGCTGTTGCGTCTCGAGGGAGGGCCCGTGCTGTTCGCCCATCAGCGGGTGGGACGCGAGGGACGGCTGTTCCCCTGCTACAAGTTCCGCAGCATGGTGCCCAACGCCAAGGAGGTGCTGGACAGGCTGCTGGCCGAGGATCCCGAGGCCCGCGCCGAATGGGAGCGCGATCACAAGCTCAAGAACGATCCCCGCATCACCCGGCTCGGTCACTTCCTGCGCAAGCTGAGCCTCGACGAGCTGCCGCAGCTTTTCAACGTGCTCAGGGGCGACATGAGTCTGGTGGGGCCCCGGCCGGTGGTGCCCGAGGAGCTCGAGCGCTACGGCGATGCCAAGGTCTACTATCTGATGGTCCGTCCGGGTCTGACCGGCCTCTGGCAGATCAGCGGCCGCAACGACATCGACTACGACCAGCGGGTGGCGCTCGACACCTGGTACGTCCGCAACTGGACCCTCTGGAACGACATCGTCATCCTCTTCAAGACGCTGGTCGTGGTGCCGAGCCGCGCCGGCGCCTATTGAGACGGGTGCCGCGGCTTCGGTCGGCCATCGGGCCGCGGCCCGATGTCGTATTCGGGCAGGCCGCGGGCGCTCGCCGGCAAGCGGCGGCGGGCGGTGGCGGCAGAGTGGCCGTAACCTGCGATTCCCCTGGCCGGTGGCGCCGATGCCGCGAGCTCCCGCGACGACGGTCGTTCCCTCGCCCTGTACGGGGATCTGCCGTCTCGATCCGATCACCGGACTGTGCCGCGGCTGTTTCCGCGATCCGGCGGAGATTGCCGAATGGCCTTCCGCGTCCCGGGAGCGCCGCCTCGCCATTCTCCAGCAGCTGCGGCAGCGCCGGCGCGCCGTCGGCCGCACGAGTCCGGCGGATTCCCGCCGGCGCCGGCGGGCGGGGCCGTGAACCTTCTCCGACAGCGGCTCGGCGAACGTGGCGTACTGATGGCCGATGGCGGCATCGGTACCGGTCTCTTCGCGCGTGGCCTCGAGAGCGGCGAGAGCCCCGAGATCTGGAACCTCCAGCACCCCGACGCGGTGCGGGACCTGCATCGGGAATTCCTCGATGCCGGCGCCGACATCCTCCTCACCAACAGCTTCGGCGCCAACCGCTTCCGCCTTGCCCTGCACGGTCGTGAAACGGCGGTGGCGGAGCTGTGCCTGGCGGCGGCGGCGCTGGCGCGGGAGGCGGCCGCCCGCAGCGACCGGAGGGTCGTCGTCGCCGGCTCGATGGGACCCACCGGGGAAGTGCTGCAGCCGGTGGGAAGCTGCAGCCCCGCGGCGGCCCGGGACGCCTTCTTCGAGCAGGCCGAGGCGCTGGCCCGGGGCGGTGTCGACCTATTGTGGATCGAGACCGTCTCCTCGGCCGAGGAGCTCCAGGTGGCGGTCGAGGCGGCGGCAGCGACCGGCCTGCCGGTGGTCGCCACCATGAGCTTCGATACCGGGGGGCGCACCATGATGGGCATCACTCCCGAACAGGCGATCATGCTGGCCCGCGGCCTCGTCGCGCCGCCGGTGGCGTTCGGCGCCAACTGCGGCACCGGACCGGCCGGCCTGGTCGCCGCCATTCTCGCCATGCGCCGTGTGGCCGCGCCGGGGGAGATCCTGGTGGCGAAAGCCAACTGCGGCATTCCGGTGTTCGAGGACGGTGCCGTCCGCTACTCGGGAACACCCGAGGTGATGGGCCGATACGCCCGGCTCGCGCGGGCGGCCGGCGCCCGCATCATCGGCGGCTGCTGCGGGACTACGGGGGAACATCTACGCGCCATGCGGGCGGCACTCGATCTGCCCCGGAGCGATCCGCCACCCGATCCCGCCACCATCGAGCGGCTCCTGGGAACGCTGCCCGCCGCCGCTGCCGGTCGCGGCCGCACGCGGCCGCGCCGCCGACGGCGGCGGGCCCCCGGCTGACCGGGGAGGCGTTCAGCGCCCGGACGGCAGGCGGCGTGGCCGCTCCCGCCACATCGTTTCGGCGAGATGCTGGGCCTCCGCCATGGAACGGCCGGGATCGAGCAGCCGCAGCGCCAGAGCGACGGTACCGGTGACCGCCGCCACCGGTCCCGCTGGCTCCCACTCGCCCTCCCACAGCGCCCGCAGTCGCCGACAGTCCAGCTCCTCCCGCCGCCAGGGATGGGGCTCGCCGGCGGTCAGAGGCGGCCAGACTTCCTCGCGGCCTTCGGCGCCCTCGACCATCAGACAGCGGCAGGGCTTCTCGGGATTGCGCTGGGCTTCGCCCCCGCCGCCCTTGAAGGTGACGGCGCGCGGCTGCCCCAGCCGGAGCTGGGTATCGCGGTGGAGCGTCAGATAGGTCGGATGGAAGATGCCCTGGATCTGGGCGGGAGCGTGGAACGGGTTGAGCTCGCGGGCCAGCGTGTGCACCGCGGTCCGGAGACCGAGCAGCGGCCGCAGGGCGAACAGCGCCTCGAGCTCCGGCAGCAGGACGGCGAGGGGCAGATAGGCGAAGCCCGTCCGGTCCAGTTGGCGGCGGGCGTCCGCCACCGAGCGGGCGGCATCGATTCCGAGGGCGGCCAGCCCGGCCGGCGTGGTGGCCGGTCCCTCGCCGGATATCCCGTGCATCAGCACCCGCACGCCGCTGCCCGCGAGGAGCCGCGCCGCCAGCAGGAAATAGGGCAGCTGCCGATGGCGGTCCGCGTAGGACGGCCAGTCGAGATCCACCGCGAGCTCCGAAGCGCCGGCGATGCGGGCGCGGGCCGCGCGCACGAAGCCCGCGAGCTCGGCGGCGGTCTCGGTCCGGTAGCGGAGAACGAGCAGGAAGGCGCCCAGCTGCAGCGGCTCGACCGCGCCTTCGAGGATCGCCTCCATCGCCCTTTGCGCTTCCTCTTCCTCGAGCGGGCGGGAAAGGGTCGGACCGCGCCCGACGGTGCGCAGAAAGGCGGCGAACGGATGGGGTTCGGCGGGATGTCCGTTCACGTTCGATGGCCCGGCTGTCGTCTGCTGCCGGTCCCGAGCATAGGCCGCCGCAAGGAGAGGAGAAAGGCCACCAGCAGGAGGAAGGCCAAGGCCCAGAGGGCTGCCGAAAGCGTCAGGAGAAGAGGCGCGCGTTCGGGAAACAGGGGGAGGGCGAGGCGGGCGAGGGCGGCGAGGCTCAGAAGTGGCGCCCAGCGGGCGACGGACGCCGCGGCGGCGAACCCTTTCCCGGCGCGCTGGGCGGCGGTGCGTGCCATGACCGTGAAGGCGAGGGTGCCGAGACCGCCGATCATCACCGCATGGACCCCATCGACGGGTGTGAAGAGCGCACCGGAGAACGCGACGCCGAGCAGGATCAGGCCGGCGGCGAGCCAGCCGTAGCCGAGATGGAGGGCCCAGACTTCGGGCGAGCCCGTGACGATCGGCGCGAACCAGCGGGCGAGCCGCCAGCCCGTGAGGACGCCGGCCGCCGACAGGGCGAGGCCGGCGATCGCGGGGGCGAGAGAGAGCAGGATCCCGACGATGGCGAGGAAGAACAGGCCCAGGGTGAGCATCTCGCGGGGAAGGTCGATGCCGGCGGCGAGGCGTCCGCCTCGCCGCTGGACGACTCCCGCGGTGGCGGCGCGGATGATCCGCCCTCCCATCAGGGTCAGCAGGGTGGAGAGCAGGAGCACGAGGCTCCAGACCGCGGTCGTGGCGAGCGCTCCCTCCGCCCGACGCGCCGCCAGGGCGAACAGGACCTCGAGCAGCAGGAAGCCGACGGGGATGACCCCGAAGGCGAAGTTGCCGGCCTTCCTGGAGCTCCGGAAGAAGGGCGGTGCCACCAGAAGGGCGAGCAGGGCGGGAAAGGGCAGCAGGAGAAGGGGGGCGAGCGCCGCGGGCATCCAGAAGGCGGTGCGCGCGAGCAGCCACAGCGCCGCCAGCAGCAGTATCTGCACGGCTGTCGCGCGGGTGACGAGAAAGCCCGCCATCACCGCCCCGGCGAAGCCGAGCAGCATTTCATGGGCATGCCAGGCGGTGAGCGCGGGCCAGCCGGGTGCCGGCAGCCGACCATCGTAGACCGCCAGCCACCACGGCGCGGCGAGCGCCGCCCAGAGACCGGCGAGCGGAAAGAACAGCTCGTGGGCGAGGAGGCGACGATTCCGCTTCAAACGCCGAGTTTCTTGTGCAATCGGGCGTCCTTGGTCTTGAAGTGGTTCACGAACCAGTCGCGCACGCGACTCGCCAGACGATCCTCGAAGTCCTCGTAAACGCCGGCCTCGTAGTCGTCCATGATGTCGCGGATGTCGTCGAGAAGCCGTTCGTGTTCCGCCTTGTGGGCTTCGTATTCGTCGTAGCCGTGTTTGCGCATGATCGTCTCCTCGAGCGCGAAATGCGCCGAGATGCGGGCGAAGACCTCGCCGAGGAAGGCGGAGACGGTCTCGCGATCGGCCCGCTCGCCGATCTTGTCGTGCAGGGAGTTGATGAGATCCACGAGCTCCCGGTGCTCGTGATCGACATCGGGTATGCCGGTCTCGAACTCCTCGCGCCACTCGATCAGGGCCATGCCGTTCCCCCCGGAGATCCGTTTCGCACGAGAGACTTGCCTAAAGATAGAAGATGAACCCGCCCTTGTCGGCCTTGAAATCGATCGGCAGGTTCTGGCGGGGGCGAAGATCGACCACCAGCTCGCTCTCGTAGGCGAAACGATCGGTGCGGCCGCGGTCTTCGAGGCGGACGAGGAGGCGGTGGCGGCCGGTCGGTACCAGGAACTTCTCGTAGGCGTGGGCCGGGCTGTCGCCGGCGAGGCCGCCGGGCTCGAGGACCTGGTCGAAGATCACCGTCTCGTCGAGGACGAGCTGGACGCGGATCGGCAGCCGCCGGCGGGAGCAGGTGTTGGGGCGCCGCTGGCCGGGCGGCAGCCGCGCGATCTCCTCGGCGGAGAGACGACGGCAGGCCTCGACACGTGCGCCGCCGTGGGAGAAGCTCAGCAGGATCTGCGCCTTGTCCGGCGGGATGTGCTCGTAGATCGGCCGCTGCGAGAAGTAGCCGATACCCAGCACGACGACCGCGTAGAAGACGGCCTGCCCGACGTAGCGCAAGAGATCAGTCATCGCCGGCCTCCGCCAGTTCCCGGCGGCGTCGGGCCCGCTCTTCGGCAAGGGAGGGCAGGCGCGAAAGTTCGGCCGCGAACGTCTCCAAGAGCGCCTCCAGCCGATGGCGTCCGAGCGGTCCCGCCCACAGGGTGCGCAGCCGCTCACGCGGCACCCGCTGGCGCAGGTAGGGATCCCGTTCGCCCGCGATCCGCTGCTCGGTCCAGCTGATGCCGAAGCGGTTGTGGCAGTCGTTCTCGGCGCAGCCGGTGAGCACCACCCCTTCGGCGAGATCGCGGCTCAGCACGTAGTCGATGAAGGAGGGCGGCAAATGGCCGCTGCAGGCGAGCTGCACGACCCCCACCCCGGGACTGTCGAGCCCCGAAAGCGGCACACCGTTGCCGCATCCGAAGACGATGATGCGCGGACGTTCGGTCAGCCGCGCCGAGGCGGCGTGCAGGCGCTCCCGGATCGCGGCGAGGGGCAGATCGGGGAGATCGATCCCGGGATGCAGGGGGGTCGCCCGTCGGAACGGGGTGGCGGTCGGACAGGCGCCGGCACAGATGCCGCAGGCGACACAGAGGGATGCGTTGACCTGGGCTTCCCGCTCGAACGGCCGCCCGTCGCTTCGGGCCACCATGGTGATGGCGCTGTAGGGACAGTCGGCGAAGCAGCGGGCGCAGCCGTTGCAGTTGACGAGATCGACGCGGGCCGGGCTGGCCCGCCGCATGGGCGGCAGCCAGGGAATGGCCAGGAACATCACCAGGAGCGCGATGGAGCTGCCCCAGGTGACCGGCCCCGGCAGGGTCTCGAACAGCGGATAGAGCGGCAGGTAGAACCAGTCGAGGCCGATGTCCGCCGGCACTTCCAGAAGATCGGCCGGTCCCTGGCTGGTGGCCGGCCAGACGAGGGACAGGACGAGAAGGGAGAGGAGGGTGCCGACGGCGAGCCCGCGGGGCGGGTTGATGCGCGGCTTGGTGATGCGCTGCAGATGCACCCAGAGGATCAGGAGGGCAATGAGCGGCACCGCGATGTGCATGAACACCATCAGGGTGAAGAAGCGGTCGCTCAGATGCTCGGGCGAAAGGAAGTTGCGGGCGATCGGCTGGCCGAAGATGCCCGCCTTGTCCAGCCATTCGCTGGTGACGATGGCGACGTACTGGGCCAGCTTGTCCCACACCAGCCAGTAGCCGGTGATGCCGGCGACATAGACCAGTACCAGCACCGGCACGCCGGTGAGCCAGCTGAAGCTCCGCGCCCCCCGGTAGCGGTCGTTGGCGAATTCGCGCAGGAGATGCAACAGCATGACGACGACCAGCCCGTCCGAGGCGTAGCGGTGCAGGCTGCGCATCAGCCCGGCGTGGAACCACTGTTCGTTGGTCATGGTTTCCACCGAGCCGAAGGCCTGGGCGGCGCCGGTGTCGAAGAAGGCGTAGACGTAGATGCCGCTGACGGTGACGACCCAGTAGAAGAAGAAGCCGAGCGCGCCCAGATTGAGGAGCGGGTTCCAGGCGTCCGGGAAGATCCGGCCGAGAGCGTTCTGGGCGGTCTCGAAGACGAGCCGCAGCGACCTGCGCAGTGCGTTCATGTGCGTCGTCTCAGCGCAACGATGAAGGCCCGGTTCGTGCCGGCGAGCGGCGCCATTCGCGCACGATCACCAGAAGGACGAGGAAAAGAGCACCGCTGCCGATGGCGATGCGGATGAAGAGGGCGTAGTTGAAATAGTAGCGTCCGCTGTCGGGGTCGTAAATCGTGCAGAACAGGCGGATGCGATCCAGCACGTCCTCGATCCCGGACATCGGCCGGTAACGGCCGTAGACGAGATCCTTGAGGGGTTCGACGATCTGCGGCGGATCGAAGTCGGCGCCGTAGATCTGGCGGTAGATGCGCCCTTCGGCGTCGACGACGGTGACCTGGGCGAGATGACCGAAGCCGCCGGCGAGGGGATAAATCGTGAAGCCCACCGCCTCGGTCAGCGCGTCGATGGTCTTCTGTTCGGCGCTCAGGAACAGCCAGCCGGGAAGATCGACGCCCTGGCTGCGGGCGAAGGACCGCATGCGCTCGGGCGTGTCACGGGCGGCGTCGAAGCCGATCGTCACCACCCGGAAGCTGTCCGGGCCGAACATCTCCTGGGCGTTCTCGATGATGGGATAGATGTTCTGGATGAGGGTCGGGCAGATGTCGGCGCAGGCCGTGTAGACGAGGCTCACCAGCAGCGGCCGGCCGCGCAGCTCGCCCAGCCGTACGACGCGGCCCTCGGTGTCGCGGAAGGGGAGATCGGGCAGCGTATCACCGAGCACCGCCCGGCTCCTGGCCAGCGTTTCCTCAGCGTCCGGTGTGGTCGCGGCCTGCGCCGACAGCGCGAGGACCAGCAGACCGGCCGCCAGCCACGGCGCGCGCATCAGCCGGTTCCCGACAGCCAGCGATCGGCGATGGCCCCGAGCAGGAGGAGCAGCAACTGGCCCAGGGACGCGAAGAAATTGCGCATCGCCTGTCGCCGGGTGGGCCGCATCACCAGCCACCAGCTCTCGAGGGTGAACCAGATGCCACCGGCGAGGGTGGCGAACAGATAGATCCGGCCCATGCCGGCGAGGGCCGGCAACAGGGCGAGGATGCTCAGTGCCAGGGTATGGGCGAACACCACCTTGGCGCAGAGCCGGTTGCCGACCACCACCGGCAGCATGGGGACGCCCGCTTCGGCGTAGTCCTCGCGGAGCGCCATCGACAGACTCCAGAAATGGGGCGGTGTCCAGAGGAACAGCACGATGGCGAGGAGCAGGGGCGCGGCGCCGATCGCGGGATCGACGGCTGCCGCCCCGGCGAGGACCGCGAAGCTGCCGGAGAGGCCGCCGACGACGATGTTGAGCCAGGTCCGGCGTTTGAGCCAGACGGTATAGACCACGCCGTAGGTGACGGCGCCGAGGAAGACGTAGAGCGCCGCCCAGCCGTTGGCGACCCCGGCGGCGAGCAGCACCGCGGCGGCCAACAGCGCGAGGATGGTCACCAGCCAGCCGGCACCCGCCCGCAAGCGACCGGCCACGAAGGGGCGGTTGCGGGTGCGCGGCATGCGGGCATCGAGATCCCGCTCCACGAGCTGGTTGAAGGCGCCGGCGCTGGCCGACGCCAGGAAGACGGCGAGGGCGAGCGCGGCGATGGCGGTGCCGTCGGGAAGCGCCCCCTCGGTCACGGCCAGCCCGCCGAGGGCGCTCAGGGTGATGGCGAAGCCGATCCTGAGCTTGAAGACCGAGACCAGATCCCGAACCGTCGCTGCCATCGCCATGGCTCGCTCGCCCCTGCCGGTGTCCGACCCGTCGATCAGCTCATCGGCCACAGCTCGGACAGGTACTTCCAGTTCACGAAGTAGTAGAGCACGAAGGAGACGAAGAACACGCCCACGATCACGTAGGTGCCGGGCAGATGATGGGCCTCGGCGCTGCCGTGCTTGGCGACGTTCGCCGAGGACCCGCTCTGCAGCACGCGCGCCGGCATCGGTCCGAGCGATTCGAGGGCGTTTGAGGCATCGACCTTCTTGCCCCAGAGCACCGTCCCGACGGTGATCAGGATGTAGAGGATACCGCCGATCGAGGCGAGAATGGCGAAGATGCCGTTGAGCCCCATCATCAGGAAGGCGGCGGGCGGATAGTCGAAGCTCAGGAGCGCGTCACTGAAGGTGATGTCCCAGTGCCGGCGCGACACGCCCAGGGTCCCGGCACCCATCATGAACAGCGAGATGCCGCCGGCGCCGATGCCGAACAGGTAGGGCTGCCATTTGGCGAGCTTCGGCCAGATCACCTGGCGCTGGAAGATGAGGGGCAGCACGAGATAGGTGAGGGCCATGAAGGCCAGGGTCGTGCCGGCCACCACCGTACCGTGGAAATGCCCGGGCACGTAGAGGGTGTTGTGCATCATGATGTTGAGCTGCTCGGAGCCCAGCACCACGCCCGAAATGCCGCCCAGGAAGCCGAACAGGACGAGGGAAAGGAACATGCCGGCGAAGGCCGGATTGTCCCAGGGCGCCTTCCTGAGCCACTCGAACATGCCGTTGACATATCCGTTCTTGCGCTGGGCCGCCTCGATCGCGCCCGGCACCGTCATGCCGTGGATGAGGGAGCCGAGCACCGCCAGATAGAGGGCATAGCTGGTGTTGAACACCTTCCATTCGGCGCTGAGACCGGGCTCCACCAGCAGATGGTGGGCGGAGGCCAGCTGGAGGAACAGGATATAGAGGAAGAAGGCGGTCCGGCTGACCTTCTCCGACAGCGGCTTGGCACCCAGCAGCAGGCCGATGATCGCGTACCAGATGGCGACCTGGGCCGAGACGTTGATCTGCTGGGAGCTGTGGCCCATGCCCCACCAGACGAGCTTGTACATCAGGGTGTCGATGTTGGCGATGTAGCCCAGGGACCACAGCCAGGTGGGGATGAGGATGATGGCACCGGAGGCGATGGTGAAGACGGCGATGATCGCGGCGGTGATGGCGCCGAAGGTGACGAGCGGGACCGAGCCTTCGTAGGTCCGCTCCTCACGGGCGATCACCAGCGTGCCGAAGAATACCCCGCAGCCGATCAGCGCACCCACGGCGAACAGAATGAGCCCGAGATAGAAGTTGGGCGAGGCCTGCATCGGCACGTAGGAGGTGAACATGACGCTCGAATCGCCCTGCAGCACCGCCCAGTTCGTCAGCAGCGAGCCGACGATCATCAGCACGAAGGCCATCCAGGCGAGCCAGGGAGTGGCGAGACGGCAGTTGAGCAGGATCGCCGATGCGAAGTAGAGGACCGCGATTTCGAAGAAGATGATCCAGAACAGCAGCACGTTGATGCCGTGTGCGGTCAGGACCAGGTAGAAAGTGTCGGCGTCCAGGAGATGGATGGCGGGCCAGCGCGTCAGCGCCACCAGTAGACCGAGGAGTCCGCCGATGGCCAGATAGACGACGGCCACCACGGCGTTGGCTTTGATCAGTCGTTCGGCGGCCAGATCGACCTTCAGCCCGGTCGCCGGGCAGCTCCGGAACTTGGCGGCGATGCCGCCGATCACACCGAGTTCGCCTGCTGCAGTCGCCATGGCTTACCCTCCCTGCCCGGGCTCGACGACCCGGATGCGGCCGGTCATGGTGTGATGGCCGAGGCCGCAGTACTCGTTGCAGACCACGGTGAAGACCCCCGTTTCCTGGGGGGTGATGGTGATGATGTGTTCGAGACCGGGGTGTACCTGGAGGTTGATGTTCACCGGCTGCAGGGAGAAACCGTGCTGCCAGTCGACGGATGAGATGTGCAGACGGTAGCTCTGCCCCTTCTCGAGCTGCAGGACAGGCCACCACTCCCACAGCCGGGCAACCATGTAGACGTCGCTGCCGGGCGGTGGCGCCACGATGGGAATGCCCGTATCCCCCTCTTCACCGATCTTGTACTTCTCGGTGGTTTCTTCGGCCCGCTGAGCGAATACTTCCGGATCGATGCGGTAGACTTCGGTCGACAGGTTCTGCTTCCCCTCCAGATGCCAGTAGATCATCATGCCGAACATGAACAGGCCCCAGAGGAAGGCGATCACGATCCACAGGAGCTCGCCGCGGGCTATGGGTTCGTTCCACCAGACCCGTACCTCGGGAGGACGTAACGCCATGGCAGCACCCCCTCATTTCGCGATTGGTATCTGGGTGATCTCCATCAGTCCCCACATCAGATAGAGGACGGCGGGGACCGTGACGCCCAGGAAGAGAAGCAGGAACGGGTTATCCAGAACGCGCTGCATGAAGGGCAGCCGTTCCGGCCTGCCCGCCGGTCGTTCGGTCTGGTTGCTCATGGCTCAGCTCACCCATGCTTCCGGAAACGGGCCAACACTGCACGAGCCGAGCCTACCGCCGGGGCTGTCTTCAAGAATTGACCGTCGTCAAGCGGGGGCGCAGTAGCATCGGTCCGAAACGCACGGCGAACACGGCGTAGGCGCCGCTCCAGAAGAGTGCCGGCAATCCCAGCGCGAAGACGGCGTTTTCGGCCCACAGCGGTGCCAGGAGACGGAGGACGGCGCCGGCGGTCACCAGCAGATAGATCGAGGTGGTCACGCGATCGGCAACCAAGGGGCGGCCCGTGTGACCGAGGGTGGCGCGGGTCATCACGGCCAGCGTCATGGTGCCGAAGGCGCCGGTCGTGAAGGCATGGAAGGCGGTCGAGGACGGCAGGCCGAAACCCAGCAACGCGGCTCCGTAGAGAATGCCGCCGATGCCCAGCCACGCATAGCCGAGATGCAGAACGGCGACGAGCGGTTCCGGCAGGGTGACGCCGCCCCGCCAGCGCGAGAGCCGCAGGAGATGCGCCACGCCCGAAACGAGGAACGGCACCGCGGCGGCGGTGGGCGAGACCAGCCAGAGAAGAAGTGTCGCCGCCCACAGCAGAAGCGTCAACTTGTCCCAGGCGTCCCATTCCGCCGGGAGCCGCCGATCACCGCGTCGTACGAGCCAGTTGCGGGTGAAGGCGGGGGTGATCCGGCCGCCGATGAGGGCCAGCAGCATCATCACCACGGCGAGACCGAGGTGCCGGCCGAAGCCGCCTGTGGGCCCGCCGAGGAAGGGATCGAGACGCGAAAGGAGACTGCCCAGGGCGAACAGGCTCACCAGCACCGCCACCGGGATGTTGCGGCGATTGTCACCGGCCAGGATCTCCCGCCAGGTGAGGAAGGCGAGGGCGCCGAAGAACGCGGCATCGGCGAGCAGGGCGAGGAATGCCGCGGCGGCCCCCGGAAGGAGGCCGAACAGACGGCCGGCGAGCCACGGCAGGAGAAGCGCCAGCAGGGCCGTGCCCCGCACGGGTGGCCGGCCGGTCCAGTTGGGGATGGCGGTGAGCAGGAAACCCGCCACGATGGCCCCGATGCCGCCGAACAGGGCGGCATGCTGGTGCCAGGCGAGGGCGCCGGTGGCGGGCACCCAGGCCAGGCGATGCCCCAGGAACGCGAGCCAGATCAGGAGGCTCGCCGGAAGCCAGACGGCACCGGCGAGGAAGAACGGGCGAAAGCCGATCTGCAGCACCGGTCGGTCCGCGATGCGAAGGCGTCGGTGGTGCTGGGCGGAGATCGAAGACGTGGTGCTCACGGCTCGGTCCTCTTCGCTGGCCCGGAATACGGCGACGACCCGGTTATCGCGAAGCCGTATCCGTACAGATTTGACGATCGTCAATTCCTCCCCTCACCAGGACGTGAGCGGGAGAGGACCTCTCATCCGGAGAGGGAAACGGAAACGGGCGCCGAAATCGTTGTGGTCGGCGGCGGCATCACGGGACTGACGGCGGCGTTCGAGCTGGCCAGCGCCGGCTGCCGGTGTGCGCCTGCTGGAGGCGAGGCGCATCGGGGGCATGGCTTCGGGCGTCACCCTGGGCGGCGTCCGCCAGTCCGGCAGAGATCCCGCCGAACTGCCGCTCGCGCGGGCGGCGGTGGCGGTCTGGAGTGATCTCGACCGGCGTCTCGATGCGCCCACGGGATACCGTCGGACCGGCAATCTGCGCCTCGCCCGTTCGGACCGGGAAGCCGCGCAGATCGCCCGCATGGTCGAGGATCAGCGGGCGGCGGGGTTGGAGATCGAGTTCCTCGCCGCTCGCCGCGCGATCCGCGAGCTCGTTCCCGGGCTCCGCGGCAAGGTGGTGGCAGCGTCCTTCTGTCCCGGTGACGGTCAGGCGGAGCCCGCCTCCGTACTCGGCGCCTACGGAGCCGCCCTGTGGCGCACGGGAGTGACGACCGGCGAAGGCGAGCCGGTCCGGGAGCTGCTGACACGGGCCGGCCGGGTGGTCGGCGTCCGCACCCTGCCCGTGGCCTCGCGCCTCGGTCCCGTCCTGGGCGTGGCCAATGCCGAGATCGCGCTCAGACGGCAGTGCGACGGATGTTTCCGGGTGACGGGGGCTGCCGGCCTCCACCGGGCGGTCGGGGCGGAAGGGCCGCGCCTGGGCGGCTTCGCCGCTCTTCTGGCGAGCTTGGCCGAGCTCCTCGAGGGGGCGATGGAGCTGCGGCTGGCGGAAAGCTGGATCGGATTTCTCGATCGGACGCCGGATGCGCTGTCGGTGATCGAGGCCCCGCCGGTACCCGAGGGGTTGGCGATCGCCTTCGGGTTCTCGGGACACGGTTTCGCCCTCGGCCCCCTGGTCGGATGCCTGCTCTGCGATCTGGTGCTGGGCCGCCCGCCTCGCCTCTCTCTCGGGGCGTTTCGCAGCGACCGCTTCCGCGAGCAGAGTGGGCGGGCCGCGGTCATCCTTCACGGCTGAGGTCGAGCACCGCAGCAGCGGAGCCGCAGATCGAGACGATTCTCGTCCACCGGCACCGCCGCCTTGTAGGGCCCGGCGACGAAACGGAAGGCGATACGCTCGGCGGGCAGGCCGGCCGCCACCACCCGGTCCGCCACCCTCGCGAAGCGGGCCAGCGTCCGTTCCCAGACCTCGATCGGCAGTCCCGAACGGCTGATCGCCTGGCGGGCGCGAGCGGAGATCACGAGATGCCAGTCGGCATCGGCGGGCAGGTCGCGGACGGCGCGATCGATCCGGGTGAGGAGGACGGCGAGCTGCTGCGCGCCGACCCGATCGAGTTCCGTCGTTCCCGGCCGGAAGCGGATCTCGCCCGCGATGCCCGTGCTCGTGGATGCGGCCGTGAGATCACCCCCGGTGCCGGGCGGAGAGATCGCGGTGGCGCCGACGGTGGCCGCCTGGCGCAGCGTCTTTTCCAGCATCGCGATCCGGGCCTGCGTCCACCACAGCCACAGCGACAGACCGGCTACGGCCACCGCTCCGAGGAGCGCCAGACCACGCCAGACGCGCCATCGCGCCCAGCCGCCCGCGTGATCGCGCCGCGGCCGCCGGCCGTCGCTTCCGTTCCGGCGCCCCCCCGTCCGCACCCGGGCGCGCAGTCGCGCGTCGTAGGCCGCCCGCTCCAGCGGATCGGTGAGCACGCCGTAGGCCTCGCGCAACAGGCGGAAGCGGGCGGGATCGGTTCCCGGCCCCGCGTGATCGGGATGGAATCGTTTGGCGCGCTCGCGGTAGGCGTTCTTGATCTCCTCGGTGGAAGCCGCGGGGTCGACCCCGAGGATCGCATAGTAGTCCCTGAGCGGCTCGCCGGTTGCCATGGTCCTTTCCGGTTCAGCGGCAGATCGAAGCCGGGCGCGGAGCTTGCCGCGAAGCCCCTCGGGGGGCAAGTTCCACCGGCGGCCGCGAAAGGATCACCGGAGGCCGGGGCGGAAACCGCGCCGGATGTTCGGCACCTCGCCCCGCGGGCGGTGCTCCTGCGGTTCGCGCGAGGTGATCCGGCCGCCCCGGTGGGGGCGCGGGGTACCGATCGTGCTCCACCGCTGCCTCCACGGCGTGGCGCCGCACCGGCATGGCCCGCCGTCCGTCCGGTCCCATGTCGATCTCCTACGCCGGTTCCCGGGTTTCTCCCGCCGTGAACCGACCGGCAGTCCGGTCGAGGCGGGGGTGGGAACGGCGGATCCTTCGCCGCCGCTCAGTGGGAATGCGGCTGGTGGAGATGGCCGGGGGCGGCGCCGAACATCCGGGTCTTGACGCGTTCGGCGAAGCCCACGAGCCTCGGAGCGGCGACGGCGGCGATGTCCACGCCGGCACGCACCGCGTTCCAGTTGACGAACCACCAGCGTGCGAGGACGGACCAGCAGCGCAGCCTCTCGCCGACGGGCAGCGGCTCCTGCCGTACCATCTTCACGTACTCGGCATAGAGCCGCCAGGTCGGGAACACGAGACGGCCGGCGCGGCTCGCGTCGTGCCAGCGCATGCGCTCGACGAGGCTCGCGTGCCGGCGCGTGTAGCGGCTCTCGTGTTCGCGCATCTGGACCAGCGGCCGGTCGAGTTGGATCAGGCGGCCGCGCAGCGCCATCTGGGCGAGAAAGGCCCGGTCGGCACCGTGGAAGGGCCCGTGCAGCAACGAATTCTCCATCGCCGAACGGCGCACGAGGCCGAAGAAGTCGACGCAGGAATGGGAGCGCAGGATCATGGCCGCGAAGCGCTCGGCCGGCGACCGCCGGTCGGCGCTGCGGAGGCCGCTGTCGTAGACGCCGATGTGCCGACCGGCACCGTCGATGTACTCGACGACGGTGTTGCACAGCACGGCATCGGGCGCCGCCTCCAGGGCCGCCACCGTGGCCTCGAGATAGCCGGGCAGCATCCGGTCGTCGTGGGCGAGCCACTTGAAATAGGTGCCGCGGGCCGCCGCCCAGGCGCGGTTGTAGTTGGGGGCGGCACCCAGATTCCGCTCGTTGCGCAGGCACCGGACGCGCGGATCGCTGGCCGCCAGATCGCCGACGATCTCGGGCGTCCGGTCGGTGGAGGCGTTGTCGGAGACGATCAGCTCGAGGTCGTCGAAGCTCTGCGCGAGGACCGACCGCATCGCCTCCTCGAGATAGTTCTCGCCGTTGTAGACCGGGATACCGACCGAAACCCGGGGGGATGAGCTGTGCATCTCTCGCGATCCGTTCCCAACCGCCTGTTCGAGGAGGGTATTCTATATCAAATGATCCTAACAGCTCTGTGCCTTTTGTCATGGACGGCGAGCGTCGATGCGACACCGGCGTGCGCGCGACCGCCGAATGTTGCCCCGCCGCAACTGTCACCTCGCCGCCGCTTCCCGGTCGCCGACCCTCAGGCGACGACGTCCGCTTCCCGCCAGGCCGCGATCTCTTCCGCCGTGGCCCCGATCAGCTCGCGCAGAAGCTCCTCGGTATGCTGGCCGAGAAGCGGCGGCGGATGGCGATAGTCGGGGGGCGTGACGGTCATCCTGATGGGGTTGGCGATGAGCGGTACGGTGCCTTCGCGGGCGGTGGGATGGGGCATCTCGACGCGCATGCCGCGGGCGCGGACCTGGGGGTCCGCGAACACCCGGGCGATGTCGTTGACCGGTCCGCAGGGCACGCCGAGCGCGGCGAGCCCGTCCACCCAGGCGGCGGTGGTCCTGCGGCGCATCACCGGTTCCATCAGCGCATAGAGCGCGCGCCGGTTCTCCACCCGGGCGCTGTTGGTGGAGAAACGCGGATCCCGCGCCAGCTCGGGAACCTCGGCGAAGCGGCACCAGCGCGCGAACTGGCGATCGTTGCCCACCGCCAGGATGACCCAGCCGTCGGCGCTCTCGAAGGCCTTGTAGGGCACGATGTTGGGATGCTCGTTGCCGAGGCGTCGCGGAACGCGACCGGAAACCAGATAGTTCACCCCCTCGTTCACGAGCCAGGCCACCTGGGTGTCGAGCAGCGCCATGTCGATGTGCTGGCCCTCGCCGGTGGCATCCCGATGCCGCAGCGCCGCCAGGATGGCGACGGCGGCGTACATGCCGCACATCACGTCGGCGATGCCCACCCCGACCTTGAGGGGCTGGCCGTCGGGCTCGCCGGTGATGCTCATGATGCCGCCGTGGCCCTGGGCCAGGAAATCGTAGCCGGCGCGGGCGGCCAGCGGTCCCGTCTGGCCGAAGCCGGTGATCGAGCAGTAGACGAGACCGGGAAACTCGGCGCGGAGGTCCTCGTAGCCGAGACCGTATTTCGCGAGCCCGCCCACCTTGAAATTCTCCACCAGCACGTCGCAGCGGCTGATCAGTCGGCGGGCCAGGCGCTGGCCCTCGGGCCGCGAGATGTCGAGGGCAAGGGAGCGCTTGTTGCGGTTGGCGCAGAGATAGTAGGCGCTCTCGCCGGTCGGCCGTCCGTCGGCGCCGGTCACATAGGGCGGCCCCCAGCGGCGGGTGTCGTCTCCCTGTCCCGGCCGCTCGATCTTGATCACCTCGGCACCGAGGTCCCCCAGCAGCTGGGTGCAGGTGGGCCCCGCCAGGATGCGGGTGAGATCGAAGATCCGGATTCCCGACAGTGCGCCGGTGCCGCTCATCCCCGGCCTCCGCCTGCAGCTTCGCTCCCGGGTGACTAGCGCAGCCGCAGGAGGTGCCACAAGGGCGGCCCGTCGGACCTCACCACATGTCGAGCGGCAGGCCCCGGAAAACCGAGCCGTGGGCGAAGCCCGTCCCCAGGGCCCAGCCGGCGACGGCGGCGAGCATCAGCGGATCGGGGCCCTCCCCGGCGCGGGACCGCAGACCCCGCCAGAGCGCGGTCAGGAAGAAGGCGAACGCGGCGTAGGCGGCGAGCGTCTCCCAGGGCGTGCCGGTGGCGGGCGGCGGCAGGCGCATGAGATAGAGGACGAGGGCAGCCAGTCCCGCGAGGCCGAGGGCGATCCCGCGGCAGGTCGCCGAGTGGCGCCGGCCCGGCAGCGAATCCGCGCCGCGGAGGACGAGATCCCCCTTGCCGGCGACGAGCTCGCCGAACATCGCCACCGCCGCCGCCCAGGCGAGAAGATCGAACCCGCGCGGCATGCCCAGCACGGTCGCGCCGGCATCGAGGGCCAGGGCGGCGGAAAGGGCGGTCAGCAGCAGCCGGGCGGGGGAGGGCAGCGGGGGAACCGCGTACCGGGCCGCCTGGCAGAGGGCCACCGACGCCGCCAGCACGGCCATCCCAGGCTGCGGCATGGCGGCGAGCAGGAGCCCCAGGAGCATCACCGGCGCGCCCAGGATCCTGCCGGCCGCCGTGCCGCCATCCGGCGACCGGGGCCCGGCGGCCAGCAGGGCGGCGCCCGAAACGCTCATCACCATGCCGAAGAAGACGAAGCCGAGGGCCAGTGCCTGATCGGAGGCGAGAGGGCCGCGGAAGAAGAACGCGGGCACGAGGACGAACAGGACGACCGGCCAGATCTGCGCCGGCGCCGCCATCCGTGCCGCGGCGGCCCGCAGACGGCCCCGCCGCGACCCCGCCGCTGTCCTCGCGATCGCACGGCGTACCTCGAACCTTCCACCGCCGGCGAGATCGGCCACCATCCCGGACATCGTCGCGCTCTCCTCGGTCGCTGCGGCTCCGATGCCGCGGGATGGTGGACCAGGAAGGTTAACGAAGGGTTAACCCTGACGGCGGCATCTCACGGCAGCAGCAGGAAGATCTGCATGTTGCCGCGCAGGATGGTGAGCGCGAACACCTTCTTCGCGCGCTGCGCCCGCTCCTCGAACTCGGCCAGCGAGCCGACGGGCTCGCGGTTGACGCCGGTGATGATGTCGCCGGGGCGCAGCCCGACCTGCCAGGCCGGCGAGCCGCGGGCCACGTCGGCCACCAGCACGCCGCGGACGTTGCCGTGGGCGGGGTGATCCTCGGGAATGTCGGTGAGGGTGGCGCCCGCCAGCTGAGGCACCGCCTCGGCCCCCGAAATCACCGTTTCGGCCGGCGCCCCGACCGTCACCTCGACCCGCCTTTCGGCACCGTCGCGGAGGATGGTCAGGGTCACCCTGCGGCCGCGCTCGACGAGGCCGATGCGGTTGCGCAGATCGGTGGAGCTCTTCACCGGCCGACCGTCCACCGCCACCACCACGTCGCCCGGTCGCAGCCCGGCTTCCGCCGCCGGCGAGCCCGGCTCGACGCGGCTGATCACCGCGCCGCTGCGGCCCGGGATGCCCATGGCGTCGGCGATCTCGGGGGTGAGGTCCTGGATCACCACCCCGATGCGGCCGCGGCGCACCTCGCCGTAGCGCAGGAGCTGGTCCATCACCGCGCGGGCCATGTTCACCGGAACCGCGAAGCCGATGCCGACGTTGCCGCCGGCCGGGGCGATGATGGCGGTGTTGATGCCCACGAGCTCGCCCTTGGTGTTGATGAGCGCGCCGCCCGAATTGCCGGGATTGATGGGGGCGTCGGTCTGGATGAAGCTCTCGTAGTTCTCGGCGGCGAGACCGCTGCGGCCGAGCGCGCTCACGATGCCCGAGGTCACCGTCTGGCCGAGCCCGAAGGGATTGCCGATGGCGAGCACCACGTCGCCCACCTGCAGGCGATCGGAATCGCCCATGGGCAGGGCGGTCAGCCGTTCGGCGGGGATCCTGAGGAGCGCGATGTCGGTGGCCGGATCACGGCCGACGAGCTCGGCCTTGAAGCGCCGCTTGTCCTTCAGGGTGACGGTGATCTCCTCCGCCCCCTGCACCACGTGATTGTTGGTCAGCACATAGCCCTTGTCGGCATCGACGATGACCCCCGAGCCGGCGCTCAGCACCTCGCGTCGGGGCTCCATGTCGGGCAGGCCGAAGAAACGGCGGAAGAACGGATCGCGCAGGAGGGGATTGGTCTGTACCGGACGCACCGAGCGGACGGCGATGTTGACGACGGCGGGCGTCGCCCGTTCGAGGACCGGAGCCAGGGTGAGCACGCCCCGCTCGCGATCGAGGAGGGAAAGCTGGGCCTCGGCGGCGCTCGCGACGACGGAGACCACGGCGACCAACAGCGTCGCCAGCCATATGCGGTAGCGTGACATCCTCGTTCTCCCGACAATCGATCGACGGGGAGGGCGGAAGACCGCATCCAGGGGCCGCCCGTCCCCGAACCGTGGCGAAAACCTCCGCCTTTCATGTAGGCACGGCAAGCGGTCGCGGAGGGCGTCGTCCGTGCGACAAAAAAGCCGGAGAACCCGCGGCTTCTCCGGCTTTCGGGACGTTCGGCTCAGCTCTTCGCGGCCTCGTCGCCCCGGGTTCCGGATCCGCCGTCGCCCACCGGCGACAGCAGCGCCATCACCCAGCAGGGCGGACAGATCCAGAACAGCCAGGGCGCGACGGCCAGCTGGGCCGCCAGCCAGTTCGGTGGCGGGGCGGCCCCGAGCAGACCGCTCACGCCGCCTTGACCTCGATCCGCTTGACGGGCTTCTGTGCGGCCTCCGGCTTGGGCAGGCGGATGGTCAGCACACCCTTGTCGAAGCTGGCCTCCGCCTTGTCCGGCTCGATCTCGGCCGGCAGCCGGATGGTCCGCTCGAAGCGACCGAAGCGCCGCTCAAGGAGGTAGCGATTCTCCTCCTTCTCCTCGCGCTCGGCCTTCTTCTCGCCGCGGATCGTCAGCATGTCGCCGCGAAGTTCGATGGACACGTCATCGGGATCGACGCCGGGCAGCTCTGCCACCACCTTGTAGGCGTCGTCCGTCTCGACGATGTCCACTTCCGGCAGCAGCTCGCCCGCGCCCGCGGTCGGAAACGGGAAGCCCCAGGCGCTCCGACCGCCGAAGAACTCGTCGAACAGCCGATCCACCTCCCGCCGGAAGCTGGCGAAGGGATCGAGCATCTCGTTCCGGTTGGCGGCGGGCTGCCGCGCGGGCCTCGGGATCAGGGTCCGCACATCCACCATGGCTGCACCTCCTTTCCGCATCACGTTTTCCGCATCCCGCCCGTGAGGGCGGAAGGGAGAAGGCGACCGGCGTCCTCCGGGCGGACCGCCCCGCCCGGAGCCCGACGATCAGGCCGCTTCGGCCCCCTTTTCGCCTTCGCGCTCACCGTCCTCGCGCGCCTCGACCTCGCGATGCTCGATCGTCCGCGTGGCACCGCGGATCTCGATCCGCCGCGGCCGCAGCGCCTCGGGGACCTCGCGCGCGAGCTCGATGATCAGGAGGCCGTTCTCAAGGCGCGCTTCCTTCACCTTCACGTAGTCGGCGAGCTGGAAGCGCCGCTCGAAGGCACGACCGGCGATGCCGCGATGGAGATAGGTGACGTTCGCCGGCTCCCGGCGCTTGCCGCGCACGGTCAGCAGGTTGGGCTCGGTGACGATCTCCAGATCCTCCGGCCCGAAGCCGGCGACAGCCATGACAATGCGGTAGCTGTCCTCGCCCAGCTTCTCGATGTTGTAGGGCGGATAGGACGCGCCGTTGTCCTCGATCTGCAGGGCAGCATCGAGTGCCTGCCACAGCCGGTCGAAGCCGACCGTCGACCGCAGCAGGGGCGTGAGATCCAGTGTGGCCATAGTTACCCTCCTTCGAGCGATATCCCAGCCATCACGGGTGCGGCCCCTCGATCGGCAGCCGCATTCTTTACATAATACCGAGCCAGCGGGGTTCAAGAGGTGGCACGGGCTCTCCCGCCCACGAGCAGCATGCCGACCGCCGGCAGCAGCGTCATCACGGCCAGCGTGGGCACGGCGCTGCCCGTGTAGAAGGCCGCGAGCAGGCTGCCGATCACCGCCGGAACGAAGGTCTGCAGCACACCCAGTGCCGAGACCACGCCGCCCACCATGCGGCCGTGCGGTTGCAGCGCGAGGGCGGTGCTGTTGGAGACGATCAGGCTGAAGCTGAAGAAGAAGGCGCCGAAGCCCGGCACCAGGAACCAGGCCGAGGACGGCTCGAGAACGGCGACGCCGAGGTTGAGGAGGCCGCTCGCGAAGGCGCCGGCGCTGCCGAGGGTGATCACGCGGGCGAGGGAAAGGAACCGCACGAGACGCGCGTTGACGAGACTACCTGCCGCGGCGCAGGCGGCGGTGAGGGCGAACATGATCGCGAAGCCGCCGGGACCGACCCCGAAGAGGTCCATGTAGATCACCGGCACGTTGGTCAGGTAGACGATCAGTGTGACGAAGGCGAGGATGGTGACGACCGCGAAGCGCCGCGAGCGGCGGTGACCGAGGAGCGCCCGGTAGCCGTCGAGGATGCGTCGCGGATGCAGGGCACCGGCATCGGGGAAGCGGCGGGTCTCCTCGAGCCCGAGCGCCGTCCAGGCGAGCATGGCGAGGCCGTAGAGGGCGAGGAAGGCGAAGATCCAGCGCCAGGAGCCGAGCGCGAGCAGCCCGGCGCCGATCGTGGGCGCCACGATCGGGGCGGTGATGAAGGCGGCCATCACGAAGGACATCACCCGGGCCATCACCGGCCCCTCGAAGAGATCGCGGACCACCGCCCGGCTGAGGATGGGCCCGGTGGCCCCGGCGAGCCCCTGCAGGAGGCGCAGCAGCAGCAGGGTCTCGATGTCCGTCGCCGCGAGGCAGGCGAGGCTCGCCAGCACGAACAGGCCGATGCCCCACAGAAGGACCGGCTTGCGGCCGTAGCGGTCGGAGAGGGGGCCGATGACGATCTGGCCGAGGGCGAAGCCCGTGAAGAAGCTGGTCACGGTGAGCTGGGCCGCAGCGAGGCTGCTGCCGAGCTCCTGCGCCACCGCCGGGATCGCCGGCAGGTTCACGTCGATGGTCATGGCGCCCATGCTCATCAGCGCCGAGACCAGGAAGACGAAGCCCACCGTGGCCTCGCGACCGCCCGACGTCGGCGGCCGCCTGCGGGCGCCCTCCGGCACCGTTCCTCCTCAGAGGCTGTAGTAGAGCTGGAACTCCACCGGATGCGGCGTGCGCTCGACCCGCTCGAGCTCGCGGCGCTTGACCTGGATGTAGGCCTCGACGAGGTCGGGCGGCATGACATCCCCCCGTTCCAGGAACTCGTGGTCGGCCTCGAGGGCGGCCAGCGCCTCGCCGAGATCCTGGCAGGCCCGGGGCAGATCCTCGAGTTCCACCGCCCGCAGATCGTAGAGATTGCGGTCCATGGCGTCGCCCGGCTCGAGCTGGCGCTCGATGCCGTCGAGACCGGCCATCAGGATGGCGGCGAAGGCCAGATAGGGGTTGGCGGTGGGATCGGGGAACCGCACCTCGATGCGCTTGTATTCGGGACGGGCGGCGAAGGGGATGCGGATGGCCGCCGACCGGTTGAAGGCGGCATAGGTGAGCAGCACCGGCTCGTCGAGGCCGGGGCGGAGCCGCCGGTAGCTGTTGGTGGTGGCGTTGGTGAAGGCGTTGAGGGCCCGGGCGTGGGCCAGCACGCCGGCGATGAAGGACAGGCAGAGGGGACTGAGATCGGCGTAGCCCTGACCGGCGAACAGCGGCTTGCCGCCGCGGTGCAGGGAGAGATTGACGTGCAGTCCGGAGCCCGGCTCCTCGACCAGGGGCTTGGCCATGAAGGTGGCGCTCTTGCCGTAGGAGGCCGCCACCTGATGGACCACGTATTTGATCACCTGGAGGCGGTCCGCGGCCCGCAGCAGCGGCGAGGGGCCGCTGCTCAGCTCGCACTGGCAGGTGGCGCGACCGTGGCGGTGCTGGACTCGGCCGAGCCCCAGCGAGGTGAGGATGGTGGCCACCTCGGCACGGATCTCGGCCAGATGATCGGTGGGCGGCATGGCCAGATAGGCGTCGCCCGGGGCCGGGCGATGGCCGGGATTGCCGTCGGCGTAGCTCTGCGAGGCGGCACGGCCGCTCTCGCTGGCCTGCAGACGGTAGCCGCCGGCCATGCCGCCGATCTCGAGACGGACGTCGTCGAACAGGAAGAAGGCGAGCTCCGCCGCCAGCAGCGCCTCGTCGGCGACGCCGAGGTCCGCGAGATGCCGGGCCGCGCGGCGGG
Source organism: Alphaproteobacteria bacterium (assembly GCA_027045875.1). Classification (GTDB taxonomy): domain Bacteria; phylum Pseudomonadota; class Alphaproteobacteria; order Geminicoccales; family Geminicoccaceae; genus JALSRW01. The sequence goes on from JALUAG010000049.1 coordinate 58,115, forward strand.
CGACGGAACGGGGATCGCGCTCGTAGCCGATGCCGGTGGCGGGATCGGAGCCGTCGCACAACAGCACGAGGGTCGGCTGGGCGGTGAAGGGATCGACGAAGGCGCTCGCGAGATCCGGCTTCAGGAGGAGGTCGGATTCGGAGACGTCCCGCCAGCCGGGCACCGCGGAGCCGTCGATGAACAGGCCGTGCTCGAGCACCGTGGCGTCGACGCTGCCGGCGTCGATGGCGGTGTGCCGGAAGCGGCCGGCGAGATCGGTGAAGCGGAGATCGACGATCTTGAGGCGTTCTTTCTCTATCCGTTCGAGGATCGTCTCGGGATTGCTCATCCTGGCCTGGTCCTTCGCTCACTGGCGCGACGCTGCCGACCGGCCGCCGGCGAGGGACGGAGCTTGCCGCGGCGCCACGGCCCGATCAAGCCTCCGTTAACGATTTGCGGGTAGCATGGCGGGAGGAGGCGGTCGAGCCGCCGCAGGAGATGGTCGACCGATGAACCCCCTCGGTCCCGCCGGGGGCCCGGCTCCCGTCCGGCCGGGCGAGGATCCGTCGCTGCCCGGCCGCAAGGTGACGGCGGCGCCCCCGCGCGCCGGCGGCATCCTGCGTCTCGACCTCAGGCTGGCCGGAACGGCCGGAGAGGATCTCGTGCTCGAGGGTTCGGGGCGGCGGCTGCTGCTCGCCGGCGAGGGCGAGGTCGTGAGCGCCCTGCGCCGGGCGGCGACGGTGGGGCGGAGCCGCCTCGTACTGCTGCTGCTACGGGGCGGCGAGCCCGGAGAGCGGGCGGTGGCGGCGAGACTGGTGGCGCTCGACGGCGAGCCGCTCGATCTCGCGGTGTCGCTGCGGCGCGCCCCGGCCACGGAGACCGCCACGCGCCCGTCGCCGGGGAACCCGGCTGCGGGGGCGGACCGGCCGGAGGAGGCGGCCGACCTCCGGCGTCCCTTCGCGGCGACCGTGCTGGCGACGGGTCGGGCCTCCGGACGGCTGACCGTGGTGCTGGAACCGGTCCCGCGCCCGCCCGCAACCCCCGCCGCACCACCCGCTGCCACGCCTTCCGCCGGCCTGCCTCCCGCCGGCGGGGCTGCGGCGGGCCCATCCGCCGTTCCCGCGCCGACACCCGTGTTCCCGCCGCCGGAAGGCGCCTCGGCGCCGCCGCTGGCCGCACGGACGGCGACCGGAGCGTCCGCCGGGGAAGCCGCCCGGGCTGCGCCGCCGACCGCTCGCCCGGCGCCGATCCCGTCCCCGGTGGCGCCGCCGCCCTCGGCCGCGAGAACCCCGCTACCCGGGGTTCTCCCGAACGCACCGGCGGCGGGGGCCACGGCGCCGCCCTCGGCCGCGGTCCCGCCGACCGCCGCATCCACCGCCGGCGGTGTCGCCGCCGGCACCCCTCCGGCGTCCTCCGGTGCGGGTGGCGCGACGCCGGCGACAGCCGTCGCGCATCCACCCCCTTCCGCCGCTGCCGCCTCGGGTGCAGCCGCGCCGCCGCCCGTGGCGGTGGCGGAGACGGCGGGTTCCTCGCCGACCGGCCCGGTCACTCTCCGATCCGCGCCGCCGGGCGCGGAACTGCTCCCGAGGCTCGAAGCGGGCAGCCGCGTCGATGCGACCGTGATCGGCCGGGATCCCGCCGGGAGGTTGGTGCTGCGTCTCGCCGACGGGCCCGCGGCGCCGCTTCTCCAGATCGAGGAGCCCGGTCTCGACGTGCCGCCGGGAAGCCGCCTCACGGTCCGCGTCGATCGGGTGCTGGAAGGCGGCGCGCGGGAGGCCGCGGAACGGGCGCCCGCCGCGGTTCCGGCCACCGGGCCGGCGACCACCGCCTCCATCGCCATGACCGATCGGGACGCGGCGCTGCGGCTGTTCGCCTATCTGCTGCGCCGCCCGCCCGCGGAGGCGGGGGACCGCGCCACGGCGGCTCCGACCCGGGCCGAGACCCCCGCGCCCGCGGCTGCGCCCGGCTCCGGCGGCGGCTCGGGTGCGAACGCGGTGGTCTGGCTCACCGGCGGCGAGGCGCCGCGCGCGCTCCGGATCGGCGAGGAGGCGGAGGGGAAAGCCGCCGCGGACGAGGACGGCGGCCGGCGCTGGATCTTCGCCCTCGAGCTCGCCGCCTTCGGCGCCGTCCGGCTCGAACTCTGGTCCCGGGGCGGCAGCCGGCAGCTCGCGGTGCGCAGCGAGCGGCCGCTGTCGGAAGAGGTGCGCCGCCTGATCGCCGACATGTTCGGGGCCGCCCTCGAGATCACCGGCAGCCGGGGCTGGCTGGTGTTCACCGATCTCGTCGCCGTCGGGGCCGCAGGGCACGGCGCGGGTGGCCGGGGTCTGATCGCCTGAGGGTGGCGCCACCTCAGATGGCCACGGCGTGGCGCTGCGTTCCGGGCTCGAGATAGCGGTCGAAGGCGGCCGCCACGAGGCGCAACAGCGGCCGGTTCTCCGCCGGCACCGAGACCCGTCCGTGCTCGAAGCGGGCGATGCCGAGTTCGACCAGCCGCCGTATCCGTGCGCCGTCGGGCTCGATCGCGGCTCGCGGCACGCCGCGGGCCTCGGCCATGCGGTCGAGGTCCACCTCCCCGAAGCACATGATCTGCTCGATCACCGCCCGGATCGCCCGGTCGGTGGCCCCGAGCGCGAGCCCGCGGGCGATCGGCAGTCGCCCGGCCTGCAGCTCGCGCCGCCAGAGCCGGAGGTCGGCGCTGTTCTGCGCATAGCCCGCCGGCAGCTCGCCGATCGCCGAACAGCCGAAGCCGAGCAGCGCATCGGCGGGGTCGGTGGTGTAGCCCTGGAAATTGCGCCGCAGGCTCCGGTCCCGCAGCGCACGGGCCATCGAATCCTCCGGGCGGGCGAAATGGTCGAGGCCGATCGCCACGTAGCCCGCGCGATCGAAACTCTCGGCGATGGCCTCGAACTGGGCGGCGCGGGCGGCGGCGTCGGGCAGGGCCGTCTCCGGGATCAGGCCCTGGTGGCGCTTGAGCCGTGGCAGATGGGCATAGCCGAAGACGGCTGCGCGGTCCGGCTCGAGGGCCAGGATCTCGGTCGCCGTGCGGCGCACGGTGGCCACGGTCTGGTGGGGCAGGCCGTAGAGCAGATCGACCGAGATGTGCCCGATCCCCGCCGCCCGCAACCGTTCGAACACCGAGGCCACCTGCGCCAGCGGCTGGATCCGGTTGACCGCCGCCTGCACCGTGGGATCGGTGGTCTGGACGCCGAGGCTGGCGCGGTTGACACCGCCCTCGACCAGGGCGGCGATGAGATCCCCGTCCACCATGCGCGGATCGAGCTCGATGGCGATCTCGACGTCGGGCAGGAACACGAAGCGGCGGCGCAACCGTTGGAGGATCCGCGTCATGCCTTGCGGGCCGACGATCGAGGGGGTGCCGCCGCCGAAATGGAGGTGCACGACCCGCATGGTGGCGGGCAGATGCGAGACCACGAGATCGATCTCGCGCTCGAGCAGCGCGAGATACGCCGCCAGCCGCTCGGCCCGCTGCGTGATGTAGGTGTGGCAGCCGCAGTACCAGCAGAGCTGCCGGCAATAGGGGATGTGGACATAGAGGGAAAGCCGGGCATCCGGCGGCAGCGCTCCGAGCCAGGCGACGTACTCCGCGGCGCCCACCGCCGTCCCGAAATGCGGGGCGGTGGGATAGCTCGTATAGCGCGGCACCCGTTCACCCTCGAACAGGCGGATGTGCTCGGCACGCATGGATCCGGTCCGTTCGTCCAGCCGCGGAGATCGTGATCCGTAAGATGGTCCTTCGCAGGCGGTTCGACATGCGTCAAGCTGCCCCTCTCCGGTACCGCGGCTCGACCGCGGCGAGACCCTCGTCTATTTCCTGCCGGGGCCGAGGGGGACGGCCGCGAGGGAAAGCGACAGCTGATGTGCCCTGGAGGCGACGCATGAGCCGCAAGAAGAGCCGCACGGACCGCCCGACCCATCCCGTGCGCCGACTGCTCACCCCGATCGAGGAGTTCCTGCAGACGGAAGCCCTCGGCGGCGTGGTGCTGATCACCACCGCCGTCATCGCCCTCTTGTGGGCGAATTCCCCCTGGGCGGATGCGTACGAGGCGCTCAGGAAGTTCCCGATCGCCATCACCTTCGGCGACTTCACCCTGGTCGAACCCTTCGCCTACTGGGTCAACGACCTGCTGATGGCGATCTTCTTCTTCCTGGTCGGTCTCGAGATCAAGCGCGAGCTCCTGGTGGGCGAACTCGCGGGATGGAAGAAGGCGGCCCTGCCGGTGGCGGCGGCGGTGGGCGGCATGGTGGTGCCGGCCGGCATCTATCTGGCCTTCACCTTCGGCACCCCGGAGGCGGTGGGCTGGGGGGTGCCGATGGCCACCGACATCGCCTTCGCGGTGGGCGTGCTGGCCCTGCTCGGGGCACGGGTGCCGGTGGCCCTCAAGGTCTTTCTGCTGGCCCTCGCCATCATCGACGATCTGGGTGCCGTGCTGGTGATCGCGCTCTTCTACACGGGCGAACTCAACAGCGGCTATCTGGCGCTGGCGGCGGTCACATGGGTGGTCGCCTTCGCCTACGGCGGCTTCGGCGGCGGCCGCGCGGCGGTGTTCGCGGCCATCGGTCTCGTGCTGTGGTTCTTCACCTTCGAGTCCGGTGTCCATGCGACCGTCGCCGGGGTGGCGCTCGCCTTCACCGTGCCCATCGCCCGCAACGTCGATCGCAGGACCCTGGTCCAGGAACTGGGCATGCGGCCCAGCGGCGGCTTCGAGCAGGTGGAGATCAGCATCGGCCACGCCGCCGACGTGCTGCTCGCGGCCCGCAGCCCGCTGCACCGTTTCGAGCACGCGCTGGCGCCCTATGTCGCCTATCTGATCATGCCCCTGTTCGCGCTGCTCAACGCCGGCATCAGCTTCGGTGGCGAGGGCGGCGGCAGCATGTTCTCGACGGTGATGATCGGCGCCTTCCTCGGCCTCCTGCTGGGCAAGCCCCTGGGCATTCTCGGCGCCAGCTGGCTCGCACAGGCGACCGGCATCGCCCGGCTGCCCGAGGGGGTACCGCTGACTGCGCTGCTCGGTGTGGGCTTTCTCGCCGGCATCGGCTTCACCATGTCGCTGTTCATCGGCGCGCTGGCCTTCGGCGACGGGCCGGTGCTCGATCAGGCCAAGCTCGGCGTGCTGCTGGCCTCGCTGCTGGCGGCGCTGGCGGGGCTTGCCATCCTCTACCGGGCGCTGCCGGAAAGGGGTGGCGGCACGGGCTGAACGGGCGCGGTCCCGCTCAGGGAACCCGGCTGCGCAGGCGGAACCGGGCCTCGATGGAGCTCACGAGATCGACGTGGTCCTCCATCAGCCGGCTCATCAGGAAGCGCTCGCGCACCGTCCTGCGGGCGGCCGCGCCGAGCCGCCGTCGCAGATCGGGATCCCTGACGAGCTGGACGATACGGGCCGCCGCCTCCTCCACATTGTTGACGAGGAAGCCGTTCACCCCGTCCCGGATCTGGTGGCGGATGCCGCCGACGTTGCCGCCGATCACCGCCGCTCCCTTCCACATCGCCTCCGTCACGGTGAGGCCGAAACCCTCGCGCAGGGATTTCTGCAGCACCACCGCCGCCCGTCGCTGGAGGGCGTTGACCAGCGCCGAGTCCTGGACCGAGAGGATGTGGATGCGGTCGTCGCGGCAGGCGCAGAGGCTCGCGAAGACCTCCTGGCCCTCGGGATCGTCGGTGGCCACATTGCCCACCAGCACCAGAGTGGCGTCGATCTCGCGGCGGGCGATGCGGAAGGCCTCGATGACCCCCTGCGGGTCCTTCCAGCGGTCGAAGCGGGAGATCTGGACGACCAGCGGAAGGTCGGTGGGAATGCCGTAGTTGGCCAGCCGTTCCTCGATCTCCTCCTCGCTCAGCTCCTTGTTGGTGGTGTTGAAGGGATTGATGGCCGGCATGATGAACCGCTGCGGCACCTGCAGGCGCTGGGCGTATTCCGGCAGATGGAGGATCACCGCGTCGTACTGCTCGATGAATCCGCGCAGATACCGCCAGACCTCGCGGTTGGGGGCGGAGAGATCGACGTGGCAGCGCCAGAGCCAGGGGCTCTTGCGGCGATAGTGGCGGATGAGCGGCAGCGGCTGCGGATCGTGGACGACGACGAGATCGTGATCGAAATGCATCCGCACCGCGTTCTCGTAGACCACCTCCTCGTAGACGCTGCGTTTGAGCTCGGTGAAGTTGATCTCGGCGCCCTGCAGGGCGTTGTGGAACTTCTTGGTGATGTTGAAGAAGTCGGGGCGCCCCTGGATCACCCGCCAGCCCGTGTGCACCCCGGCGGCGTTGAACAGCAGGGTCAGGGAGGAGAGGATTTCCGCCACGCCGCCGCCGTAATAGGTGGAGTTCACATGGACGATGTGCAGGTCCCGCAGACGGCGGGTCTTGGCGAGAATCCGCTCCACCGCCTCCTCACCGACGAGCGGCGCATAGTCCTCGAGGGTAACGAGTCGGGTCGGTGCCGGCTCCGGTTCGATGAAACGGGTCATGATCGGCTCGGCTCCCTGGCCGTGGAGCGGATGCGCGGGGACGGTAGCGGAACGGCGGGGCGCCGGGCAAGCGGCGAGGCGCCGGCGCCGCTCAGCGGAAACGGGCGACGGCCGGCCGGCCGGAGGATCCCGCCTCCTCGCGGGCGAGATAGGTGGCCACCCGCAGCGCCGTCGCTTCGGCCTGGGCGACGCAGCAGCCGACGGACAGTCCGTTCAGGAAATTGCCGGTGACGAAGAGGCCCGGCTGGCGCTCGTCGAGGGTGGCGATCCGTTCCACCCGGCCGGCGTGACCGGGCAGGTACTGCGGCAGGCCGCGCGGCCAGCGGCGCACGCGCACCACCTGCGGCTCCCCCTCGGCGCCCAGGAGATCCGCGAGCTCCCTGCGGGCGATCGCCACCAGCTCCGCCTCCGGCAGCCGGGCGAGATCCGGCGCCCGCGCGCCGCCGATGTAGGCCGCGAGCGCCACCGCGCCCTGCGGCGCGCGATGCGGGAACATGCTGGAGCAGAAGAGGATGCCGTTGACGGGACGCCTCTCGCGGCTCGCGGCGAGGCAGCCGACGCCGTCCAGCGGATGGGCCACGCGCCGGCGGGGAAACCCGGTGAACACCACCGCGAGTGGCGGCGCGGGGATGGCCAGGAGGGCGGTGCTCGCCGGCTCGTCCAGCCCTTCCAGGAGGGCGCCCGCCACATGGGGCTGGGTGGCGAGGACCAGGGCCCGCGCGCGGACCGTGCCCCGATCGCCGAGTTCGAGGCGGAACCCCCGGGCCGTGCGGCCGATGCGGCGCACCGCGACCCCGGTGCGCACGGCGTCGCCGAGCTCGGCGGCGAGCGCCCGCGGCAGGCTCGCCACCCCGTCGCGCCAGGAGAAGAGCCGGCGGCCGGGCATCGCCGATCCCGCGCGGCGTCGTGCCATCATCGCCCGGGTCACGGAGCCGTGACGCCGTTCGAGCTCGACGATGCGCGGAAAGGTGGCGGGCATCGACAGCTGGTGGCTGCAGCCGGCGAACAGACCGCCCACCAGCGGATCGATCACTCCCTGCTCGAATTCCGGTCCGAAGCGCCGGCGCCAGAAGGCGGCCACCGTCTCCTCGCCGGCCTCCGGGCTCGCCGGCGGAACCAGGATCTCGGCCAGACTGCGCAACCGGCCCCGCCAGGACAGATACGAACTCACGAAGAGCCCCGCGGGGTGGAGGGGAATGGCCCGCAGCCGCCCGTCCTTCACGAGGTAGCGATGACGCACGGCGGCGGTGAGGCCGCATTCCTCGGAGGCGAGGCCGAGGGCGCGCGAAAGGGCCGGTGCGGCGGGCAGCATGGCGTTCACCGAACTCGGCCCGTGCTCCATGAGAAAGCCGTCGATGCGCTCCGAGATCGCGTTGCCGCCGATGCGCACCTGGCGTTCCAGAACCGTCACCCGATAGCCGTGCCGCCGCAGCAGCCGTGCCGCGGTGAGGCCCGAGATGCCGGCACCGACGACGACGACGTCGCTCCGGGCGTCCGCCGTCATCTCGGTCCCGGACGGCGGAACGCCGCCGGCGGCCCGGCATCGCCGAAACGCCGGCGGGCCAGCCGCTCCAGATGCTCGACCCGCACCACCTCCTCGCCGAGCGCGCGGACGTGGTCCTCGGCCCGGCGGCGGACGAAGCGGCGGACGAAGCCGGGGACCCGGGCGAGCCGCCGCTCCGCTTCCGGGCTCCAGACCAGGGTGGGACCACGGTCACGCAGGGGTTCGACCGTCGCCCCGCCCCGCGGCCGGTAACCGCAGAGGAAATCCTCGCCCATGAGCTCGCCCGAGCGGGCGAGCGGGCGCGCCCGGCAGCCGCCGCAGAGGCGGGCGTATTCGCAGGCGCCGCAGCGGCCCTCGAGCTCGGGCTTCCGCAGCCGGCGGAACAGCGGCGCCTCGTTCCAGATGGTGGCGAAATCCCGCTCGCGCAGGGAGCCGGCCGAGAGCTCCATGTAGGGACAGGGGGTGATCTCCCCCGAAGGGGTGATCCGGCAGTAGCGGGTGCCGGCGAGGCAGCCGCCCGCCTCGTAGCCGTCGGCCAGGGTGACCGGCAGCGGCGGATCCGCCTCCATGGCGAGGCGCTTGAAATGCGGCGCGCAACGTACCCGCACCAGCAGTTCGGGTTCGTCGCGGGCGGCCGCCACGGCACGGGCCAGCACCCGGTCGTAGGTCTCGACCGAGATGTTGGTGACCTTCTGGCCGCGGCCGGTGCAGACGAGGAAGAAGAGGTTGAGGACCGCCGCCCCCACCTCCCGGGCGAAGGCGATCATCGAATCCAGCTCGCCCGCGTTGTCGTCGGTGACCGAAAAGTGGAGCTGGAAGGTGAGGCCGGCGCGCCGGCAGGCCTCGATGCCGGCCAGGGTGCGGGCGAAGGCACCGGGCAGGCCGCGGAAGGCGTCGTGGTGCTCGGGGTCCAGCGAGTCGAGACTGATGCCGACCGCCGCCACCCCGGCCTTTCTAAGGGCCGCCACCCGCCGCTCGGTGAGCAGCAGGCCGTTGGTGCCCACCACCACCATCAGGCCGAGCGCCGCCGCATGGGCGGCGATCTCGAGAAGATCGGCACGCAGCAGCGGTTCGCCGCCGGTGAGCACGATCATCGTCTCGTCGCTCAAGGCGGCGATCTGGTCGAGGAGATCCTTCACCTCTCCGGTGGACAGCTCCGCCGGATCGCCGGCCCGGCGCAGGCCGGCATCGAGATAGCAGTGCGCACATTCGAGGTTGCAGCGCCGGGTGAGGTTGAGGGCAACGAGGAACGGCGGATCGGCGACGGCCGTCATCGCCCGCTCACGAATCTTCGGGCGCGGGGTGGCCGCCCTCCCGCATCACCCGCTGCATGAGCTCGCGCGATTCGGCGATGCTCTCCTCAAGAAGCGCCAGATCGACCTCCGCGAGCTCGCGGTCGCGGGCCATCAGCTCGGTGCGCCGGCGCAGGCTCTCCCGCACCATCCCGGGCACCCGCGCGAGGCGGGCGAGGGCCGCCGCCTGCCAGTGCAGGGCCGGTGCGGTCTCGGTGTCGAGGAAGGGGCGGACATGCTCGACGGCGACCGTGTCGGCGCCCTCGCGGCGGGCCCGCTTCTCCGCCCGCAGGCGGATGCTGGCGCCGATCGCCGGGTCCCCCATCCGGTCCAGGAGGGCGGACGCCTCGGGCGACCAGGGCATCGCCTGCTGCTGCGCGTCCCGCCCGCCGAAATGGGGACAGAAGCGGGTCGTCGCCTCGTCGATCAGGGAGGCGGTGATCACCGTATGGCCGCGTTCCTGGGCGAGGCGCAGAATGGCGAGGCGCACCATGCCACGGGCGGTTTCGGGCACCCTGGCGAGTCGATCCTCCGCCTCGCGGGTCCAGCTCACGGTCTTGCCCGCGAGGATGTCGAGGGGCGGCGTGAAGCGCGCCTCGCCGATCCACAGATGGCAGGGAGCGGCGAGCAGCAGGTTCTCGGTGGTGCCGCCGATGTCCAGTTCGGGATCGGCGTGGATGCCGGTCTTGCCGAGCAGCACGAGGCTCGCCCCCACCTCCTCGAGATAGGCCGCGATCACCCGGTGGGGCTTGCCGTCGAGCAGCCGGGTTTCGATCGTCGCATCCCGCGCCGCCGCCAGCTCCCGCGCGACGTCGAGGTGCGACTGGTAGATGCGGGCGATGCCGGCGTCGATGATCTGCTCGTGGAGCGCCTCCTGCTCCTTGAAGCGGAAGATCTCGCCCGCCTCCTCGCTGAGGCTGGCGGCGATGCGGTTGAAGGCGACATAGTGGAAATAGGGGTCGTAGGCGGCCACCGCATGGACCGGCGCGTCCAGCCGGCGCCCGAGATCGAGGGCGGTCAGCAGGGCGCCGAAGGAGCGCGTGGAGCCGTCGAGGGCGACGACCAGCGGTCCGTCGCCGAGAGGCCGGTCCGGATCGCGGATCACCAGCACGTCGATCGGGCTGCGTCGCACCACCCGCCAGCAGACGGTGCCGACCGTGGTGCCGGGCACCGCTCCGAGACCCAGCACGCCCATCGCCAGCAGGTCGAAGGCGCCGCTCGCCGCCGCCTCCGACAGTCGGCGGTAATTCTTGCCCTCGGGGCTCAGGCGCCGGAAGGGCACCGCCGCCGCCTCGCACAGCTTGGCCGCATCGTCGTGGTAGCTGTCGCTGATGATGCCGAGACCGCGGGTGATGAGATCGTCGTGCACCACCCGCTGTCGTTCCAGCTCGTCCTCGTGGCGGTAGCGCTCCGGCAGTCCCCCTTCCATCTGGCGGAAGCGCCGGTCGTGCAGCTTGGCGGCGTAGGCGTGGATGCCGGTCACCGTCCCGCCCGCCGAGGCGGCGAGCCGCACCGCCTCGGCGAGAGCGCGATTGGCGTGATCGGAAGCGTCGAGCGCTACCAGGATGCGCCGCAGGGAAACCGGCGCCGTGGCCGCGGTCTCGCTCGCGGGCGGGGTCAGGGGTCGTGTCTGCATGGCCATGCCTCGAAGATCCTCCCGAATGCTCGCCGAGGGTCACGCCCTGCCGTCGTCCGTCGGCCGCACGCAGCGGAAGCCGAAGAACTCGGCGACGGTATCCGGATAGTCGAAGAGCCGCTCGTAGACCTTGGCCATGTGCGGCAGCCCCTGGAAATGCCCACCGCGCAGGAAGGCCCGGAAGTCGTCGTCGCCGATCTCGGTCGGGGTCGGGCAGATGCCGCTGCGGCAGGCCCCGCCGCCGACGAACATGTCCGCGACCCATTCGGAAACGTTGCCCGCCATGTCGTAGACCCCGTAGGGGCTCACGTCGGCGGGATGGCTGCCGACCGGGGCCGGCAGCTCGCCCTCGAGATAGGCGAATTCCGGTGCGAAGCGGTCGCCCCAGGGATAGAGACGGCCGTCGGTTCCGCGCGCCGCCTTCTCCCACTCCCGTTCGGTGGGCAAACGCTTGCCCTGCCAGCGGCAGTAGGCCTCGGCGTCGTCCCAGCTCACTCCGGTCACCGGCTGGTCCGGGCGGTTGAAATCCGGATCGTCGGCGAACATCGGCGGACGGTGCCCGGTGGCCCGCACGAAGGCCATGTATTCGGCGTTGGTAACCTCGAAGCGGTCGATCCAGAAGCCGTCGACGTCGACCACCGTCGGCCCCGGCATGGCGGTGGGCGAGGGGCCGCCGAGCGGGACCGGCCCGGGCGGCACGTAGACCATCCCGCCCGGTCCTGCGGAGGAGCCGCTGGTGCCGGCCGCCAGCAGGAGGAGCAGGGCGAATCGGAGCGGCCGCCCGGTCATCGCAGGAGCCAATAGCCGAACAGCAGCAGCACCACGGCGGCGTTGACGGCGGCGCCGGCGAGCACGAACCCGTCGAACAGGTTCGGCCGGCGCCGCGCGGTCGAACGGTGCATCGGCGGCCTCAGTACGAGAAGGAGGCCTCGACGGTACCGCCGGCCGGCACCTCCACCTCGATCTCCTTGTCGCCGAGGCGACCGTGCCAGACCTTGAGCACGTATTTTCCGGGCGGCACGTTGTCGATGGTGAAGTTGCCGTTGTCGTCGACGATGGCGAAATAGGGGTTCTTGGCGACGAACACCCAGCTGTGCATGAAGTTGTGCACGTCGCATTCCACCTTCATCGCCACGCCCTTCCGGAGCCGGATCTTCTTGGTGACCACGTTGCCCTGCTCGGACTGGCTGACGTTGATCACCGTCCGCCGCGCCCGGCCGATGATCTCGTAGGTGTGGATGTTGTGGGTGACGGGGTCCGAGTTGATCATGGCGAGCTTGCCGCCGTTGGCCATCGCCTGCAGATAGGGCACGAAGGCGCAGGCTTTCTGGTCGATCTCGGCGGTCTTGAGCGCCTCGGGGAAGGGTTTGCCCTCCTTGACCTTCTCGAGATAGACGACGGCGTCGAGGAGTGCGTCGCCGTTGATCCGCACCCAGGGCACCGGGCGTTCGCCCTCGCCGCAGACGCTCTGGTCCTTGGTGATCAGGAAGGGTTCGACTTCCGGCTGGGCGTCGCCGGCCAGCACGCGGCCGGTGATGGTGCCCCCGTTGGTGACCTCGATCTCCTTGTACTTCTTGGCCATCGCCGGCGATCCCTGTGCGATACCCAGAAGGCCGACCAGGCCTGCCGTCAACAGCAGTTTCTTCATCGCGGGTTTCCCTCCTCTAGCTCTGCAGCGGTGAGCCCGCCGCACCGCGTCGCTCCCCCGGTTCCGTATCCGGCCGGAACAGTTCCTCCGCCAGCTCGACGGCCGCCCGGCAGCGTTCGGGCTCGACGCCCGGCGCCAGGTCCTCCAGCAGGCAGCGACCGGCACCCGCCGCGTCGCTGCCGCGCAGCAGCCGACCGAGTCGGCGACGGTAGTAGCCTTCGAAGGCGACTGCCCGGCGGGCCAGTTCCGGCACCATCCGCGGTCCCTCGCAGGCGAGAAGGGCCTCGGCCGCCGCCAGTCGCACGGCGGGCTCCCGGTCGTCGAGCGCCGCCTCGCAGGCGGCACGGTGCGCCCCGAGCCGGCCGAGACCGCGAAGCGCCTCGGCCCGCACGAAGGGGTCCTCGTCCTCGAGGGCTGCGGCGAGCGCGTCGCCGGCGGCCAGGTTCCGGGCCTCGCCCAGCGCGCGCACGACGGCGAGACGGCTGTCGCGGTCGGTGACGAAGCGGGCCGCCAGCAGCGCCTCGCCGGCGGTTTCCGGCAGCCGTCCGTCGCGGGCCGCCATGCGCGCCAGGGAGTCGGCGGCGGCGCCGGCGAGTTCGCGATCGCGGTCCAGCAGCAGGCGGGCGAGGGCCAGGGCGATGTCGTCCCCGGAAAGATCTGCCACCAGACGGGCGGCCAGCCGCGGTACGTCCTCCTCGGCCGCGATCTCGGGCTCCGGGGAGACCCGCCGCTTGCGGGGCAGCCGATGGGCGAGGGCCAGGAATTCGAGATCCTCCTCGGTGAGCTCGACGCTCTCCTCCTCCGCCTCCCGCGGCTCGGGCGCCGGCGGGGGACCGCCGAGGATGGCCTCGAGGGTGGAGACGGGATAGCCGCCTTCCTCCTCCTGCGGCGGCGTCTGCGCCTTCTCCTTCGGCCCGTCCGCGTCGGCGTCCGCCTCCCCGTCCGTCGCCGTGGCGTGTGGGCGCCGCGCCTCCTCCCCTTCTTCTGCCGCCTGCCCGGCGGCCGCGGGCTCCGGATCCGGGTCCTCGGGCTCGCGGGCGAGTGTGCCCAGGAGCACCGTCCTGGCCTCCTCCGCGTTGGCGTCCTCGCCGCCGGCGAGGCCGGCCAGGAGCGAGAGCACGGTGATCCGCACCGCACGACGCGGATCGTGGACATGGGGCGCGAGCAGCGGCACCGGCGCCGCATCCAGCCGGGCGAGGCATTCGGCGGCGGTGCAGCGCAGCGGATCGGGACGTGCGGTGTCGGCGAGCTGCTCGGCGAGATCCCGGCGGGCGATCTCGGGGGCGCGCGCGGCGAGGGCCTCGGCCGCCTTGGCCGCGACCGCCCCGTCCGGACCGCGCAGCTTGACCCGCAGCCGGCGCACGAGACGCGGGACGGTGAGGCGGGGAGCCTGGGCCAGCAGTTCGAGCACGGCACCCTGCACCTCGCCGCTCGGATCGTCGAGCAGCGCATCGAGATGTTCGCCGTGGAAGCGGCCGCAGCGACGCAGCGCCTCGGTGCGCAGCCGCGGTTCGGGGTCGCGTAGGAGCGCGGCCAGCGCCGGATCGCGGGGGTCTCGTTCGGCGAGGGCGGCGAGCGCCACCAGTCGCACTTCGGGGTCCCGGTCGCGCAGCCCTTCGAGGAGCAGTGGCCGTGCCTCTTCCTGCCCGGAAACGGCGGCCGCCCGCATCACCCGCCGGCGCAGGCGGGGATCGGGATCGCGGGCGAGCTGCCGCAGTGCCGCGATGCCGGCGGCGCCCAGCCGGGCCAGCGCCCGGGTCGCGGGCTCGGACAGGTCCTGCCCCTCCTCGTCCCGCATGGCGGCAAGGATGTCCTCGGCCGCCGCCTCGACGCCCATCCGGGCGAGGGCCTCGATCGCGCGGGCCTGCACGTCCAGCCAGTCGTCCCAGCCTTCGAGGAGGAAGCCCTCCTCGTCCCACACCACGCCGGCTTCGCGGCTGCGCACGAGAGCGCGCAGCAGGGGCACGGCCGGCTCGTGGCGCAGCCTCGCGAGACCGTCGATGGCCGCCAGCTTGACGGCCCCGCAGGGATCCTCGGCGAGGCTCTCGAGCAGGCCGTCGCCGAGCTCCGGACCGGCGAGGAGAGCCAGCGCCTCCGCCGCATCGCTGCGCACGTCCTCGTCGGGATCGCGGAGGGCCTCGGCGAGGGCGCGTACCGCCCTTCGGTCGGCGATCCGCCCGAGGGCCTGGGCCGCCCAGCAGCGCCGCAGCTCGTCCTCGCCGCCGAGCAGGCGACACAGCGCATCGACGACGGCCTCGCGGACCGTCTCGGCTGCCGCATTCGACGATATCTTCGGGGTACTCTCGATCACGGGCCCGGACCTGCCTTCGTTGCCGTTCACGCGAACGGCCCGCCACCCGGCCGGGGCCGGATGGCGGGCCCGCCCCTCAGGCGATGTCGCGCGGTGCGAAGCTCATCGATCGGAAGCTGTTCTTGTAGGGCGATGCGCCGACTTTCTTGATGCGGCCGACACCGATCTTGTAGTTGTAGTTGCCGCTGATCCAGTCGACCACGCGCCCCTCGAGGGCGTTCGCCGGCTGCTGGGTGTGCAGGAAGTCCATGTAGAGGACGCCCTTCTTGATGGCCGGCGTGACGATCGCCACTGCGGTGACCGCCGCCTTCGACAGCTCGATGTAGCCGTTCTTCATCAGGCCGCTGAAGCGGTAGTCGTCGGCATAGACGCCGAGCAGGGTCTCCTTCACGCTCGGGATCCGATCCGAGTAGAGCATCACGTAGTCGCCGCTCTCGATGCCGCGGGCGGCGGCATCCTCGGGATGGATCTCCACCCAGTTCTCCGGCCAGCGTTGGACCACGTAGGGGCGACGGCGATCGTCGAACCCGGACTGCCAGCGCTCGTTGATTCGCCCCGAGGTGATCCACAGTTCGTCACCCTTGGGCTTCATCCACTCCCAGTAGTCGGAAAAGAGCGACCAGGGCGCCTTCTGCAGGTTGCACTTGCCGGTCTGGCTGTTGAAGCGCATCAACTTCTTGTTGAACACGTTGGCCCCGGCCGGGCCGGTCTCGGGCAGCTCTCGGGTGGTGTCGTGCAGCCGCTTGGTGCCGACGAGCGTGCCGTCGTCGCGCATGAACACCGGGCCCTGGATGCCGTCGGTACCGAACTCGGCCAGCTTCTGGTGCAGGGTCTTGCCCTCGCGCTGGGCCGCCACCTTGATCATGAAGAAGTCCTTGCGCGAACCGCGCGAGAAGCGGGCTGCCTCCTCCGCGACCTCGTTGGTGTCCCTCCAGTCGAAGCCGTCGAAGCCCATGCGCTTGGCGAGCTGTGCGACGATCCACCAGTCGGGCTTCGCCACGCCGGGCGGATCGTAGAACCGATTGTAGAGGCGCAGGCGACGCTCGCCGTTGGCGCGCATGAACGTGTCCTCGCCCCAGGTCGCCGCCGGGAAGACGATGTCGGCGTAGCGGTTGCCGATGGGATCGACGAGGTAGATGTCCTGGTTGATCACCACCATGCCGCCGGAATCCGCCCGCGCCTTCAGGGTGTCGATGATCTCCTGCTTGTCGAAGGAGCGGATCTGGTGGGGATTGGCCACGACGAGCTCGTCGAAGCGCTTGGCGATCGCCTGGGAACCGGCCATCGACTGGATCCAGGTGCAGCCGATGGCATGGGCGAAGCGGGTATGCCCGGCCAGCAGCCATGTGTCGGTGTCCAGCGCGCGGCGCCGGCGGCCGGGAACCTTCATCGGCGACTTGTTGCGCGGATACTTGCCACCCCGCAGGCCGCCCCGCTGGTGTCCACCGGCACGGGCCACCACCTGTCCGGGCCTTCCGCCCGCGCCGCAGATGATGCCCAGCGCCGCCAGCGCATTGGTGTTACCGGTGTTGTTCGACCAGTAGCCACCCTTCTCGATCATCAGCGACGTCTTGGGGCGCGTGCCGTCCGGCCGCGGCTTGGCCATCCATTCGGCGGCGGTGCGGATCTTCTGGGGATCGATCTGGGCGATGGCCGCTGCCTTCTCCACCTCGAACTCGGGCTGCGCCAGCAGCCACTTCTTCCAGTCCTCGAAGCCGTCGGTCTGGAACAGGCCCCAGGTGGTCCGCCATTGCCAGGGGGTGTTGCGGGTGCCCTGGCCGAAACCGGAGTTGGATTCCCATTTGTTGTTGACGAACTTGGCGATCCACTCCTTGTCCTGCCAGTCGTTCTCCACGATCACCCGGGCGATGGCCATCATCACCACGAGGTCGGTGCCCGGGGTGACGTCGATCCACATGCCGCCGTTCTTCTCGGCATAGGCGACGCCCGCGGTCCGCCGCGGCAGCAGGAAGATGGTCTTCTGACCGCGCTGGATGCCGGGCATGATCCACTGGGTGAACAGGATGGTCTTGGTCTCGTAGGGATCGGTGCCGCAGATGAACAGCGTCTCGGCGTCCCGCCAGTCCTCGTACGAGGGGCCGAAGTTGTCGAACCCGGCATCCCGGAAACCCGGCGTCGAGGTGACGTCGGACGGGGTGTCGTGGAAGGTGAAGTTGGCGGTGTTGATGTGCCGCAGCGCGAACTTGGTGATGGCGTAGGTGTTCTCGATGAACTGGTAGGAGTACATCTTGACGCCATACGCCAGCGGGCCGTGCTTCTCGATGACGTAGCGGCCCACCTCGGCGGCGATGTCGAGGGCGAAATCCCAGGACACCGGCATCAGGGTACCGTACATGCGCAGGAGCGGCGTCTTCAGACGGTCGCGGGTGGGAGTCTGCGGGTTGTAGCACTTCTGGGCGATGCAGCCGCCCCGCAGGCTCGAATCCCCGTTGAGGTTGACCGACTTGATGTCCTTGTCGGGGATGATCACCACATGGTGCGGCTGGCCGTTGTGCAGCACGATGTTGTGCTGGTTGGGCGCCACCCAGGGACCCAGCGGATCCACCGGGAAGTCGACGCCGAAGGCGTTCTCCTCCTTGCTCGGCCCACCCGATGCGGCGATCACCGGCCAGCGGTAGACCTTGTACCCACAGGCGACGACACAGTAGTCGCAGACCGTGTCGATGACTTCCGCACCCTTGGGAGGCAGGGGGACCTTGCTCTCGGGAATGTAGTAGGGCGTTGCCATGCCGGCGTCCTCCTAGCCTTTGAGATTGTCGTAGCGGCCGAAGATCAGCCCGAAGATGCCGACCGCGTAGATCTCGTCGCCTTCGAGCTCCAGCAGCACCTGGGGCAGGCTCTGGTAGGCCTGGCCGGAGATCAGGATGCCGTGACGGGTGAGGTCGTAGGTCGACAGATGCAGCGGGCAGGGCCCCAGGGATTTGGTGGCACCCCTGTAGGTCTCCTGCAGCGGGCCGCCCTGATGGGTGCAGGTATAGTTGAAGGCGACGACGTCGCGGTCGGGGCCGATGCCGCCGCCGGCGGGCACGCCGAGCTTGACCAGCATCGATTCCGCATAGGCCCCTTCGTCGGGATAGGTGAAGTCGACCGGCACGTCGACCTCGAGCTCGCTGAGCCTGGCGATGAACTTGCGCTCAAACACCGCCACCCGGGCCGGCGCCTTCTGGGCCAGCGCCGTGCCGGCGTTCAGCACCACCATGGTGGTGAAGGTGGTGGCTCCCGAGGTCAGCAGGAAATGACGGCGGGACATGGCGCAGGGAGCGTGTTCGCCGCCGGCCGTGCCGCGCTCCAGGTCCAGTCCGGGGTTTCGATAGACGGTTGTCATGACCGGTTCCTCGCTCATTCGGTGATCGCCGGCAGGGGCGCGTAATCGGGCAGCTTCGGAGGAGTGATCCGGATTTCCTCGCCGCTCAGCGATTCGAGGAACGCCACCAGATCCTCCACCTCCTCGTCGCTCAGCCCGAGCGGCTTGATGAGTTCGCTCTTGGTCTCCATGAACTCGTTCTCGCCGCCGCCGGCGTTGTAGAACTCGACCACCTCCTGGAGATCCCAGAGCGCGCCGTTGTGCATGTAGGGGGCGGTGTAGAGGGTGTAGCGCAGCGGTGCGGTGCGGAACTTGCCCTTGTCCTTCGGATTCTTGGTCCGGTAGTAGAGACCCGCATCGTCCTTGATCGAGCGGTACATCTCCTCCGTCACGCCCTTGGCGTACTGTTCGTAGCGGAAGGTGACCTGGGCGAGCCCGTCCTCCTCCCAGCGCTCCGCCGGGGGCACGCCGATGTTGTAGTACTTCTGGTCGGTCAGCAGCGCCCCGTTGTGGCACTGGATGCAGCCGGCCTTGCCCTGGAACAGCTCCAGCCCGCGCACCTGCTGTTCGGTGAGCGCGTTCTTGTTGCCCCGCATGTACTGGTCGAAGGGCGTGTCGTTGTGGATCAGCGTCCGCTCGAAGGCGGCGATCGCCCGCCAGGCGTTGCCGATGGTCGGCCACGGATCACCGAAGATCTCGCGGAACAGGCGACGGTATTCGGGGATGAAGGCGAGGCGCGCTTCCATCATGTCGCTCTCGCCGTTGCCGGCCACCGCGCCCTTGGCCGCGCTCGCCGCCTGCGCCTCCAGCGACTTCGAGGCGCCGGCCCAGAACAGCTTGCCGAGATAGGCGGCGTTCACCACCGTCTGGCTGTTCCGCCAGTGGACGGTTCCCGGATAGCCGCGTGAGAAGTCGTCGGAGAACGCCCAGCCCTGCGCAGCCTCGTGACAGCTCGAGCAGGCGATCGAGGCATCGCCGCCGAGGCGGGGGTCGAAGAACAGCATCTTGCCCAGTTCGACCTTCTCCGGTGTCTGCGGATTGTCGGCCGGGATGGGCGGAGGGCCGAGCGCCGCCAGGGGCGGGAAGTCCTCGCCCGCGAGGGCCGGCGGCTCGGGCTGCAGCAGGGCGATGAGGGCCGCCGCCGAGAGAAGGAAGGTGGTCTTGCGCGTGATCATCGCTCGGCTCCTAGTTCGGGGTGTTCCGCCAGTCCTCGATCGCCTCGTATTCGGTCGGGATCGGCTCGCTCCACACGAACTCCGGTCCGTCGAGCGGGTCCCCGGAAAGCGCCATCAGGAAGGCCACGAGATCGATCTGCTCCTGGGTGGAAAGTCCGAGGGGCCGGATGGCGGGATCCTTGTTGGGATCGGTGCCGCCGCCGGCGTTGTAGAAGGCGACCACTTCCTCGAGCGTCTTGAACACGCCGTTGTGCATGTAGGGCGCCGTGTACTTGAGCTCGCGCAGACTCGGCGTCATGAACTTGCCGATGTCGGAGCCGTCGGCCTTGTGGGTCTGCACGTGGGCGCCGACGTCGCGGCGGATGTTCATGTAGTTCTCGACGCCCATGAACTTCGCGTAGGCCACGTAGGTGACGTGCCGCAGGGGATTGCGGAAGACGTCGAGATTCTCCGGCACTCCCAGATTGTGCGCCTGCTGGTCGGTGAACAGCGGGCCGCTGTGGCACTGGGCGCAGCCCGCCTTGCCCTTGAACAGCTCGAAACCGCGCTTCGCCGAATCCGACATCCGGCCGGTGTCGAAGGGCGCGTTCCGCGAGGTCAGGGTCTTGAGATACTCGGGGATCGCCTTGCGGGCGCCGCCGTTGCTGGGCTCGCCCAGCCCGGCCTTTTCGAACATCTCGACGTAGACCGGATCCTGCTTGAGGCGCTCCTGCATCAACCTCATGTCCATGTTCATGAAGTAGCTTTCCGTGATCATCTCACGGGTGACGTCGTTGAGGTTGGTGCCGATGCGGCCGTCGTGGAACCAGATCCGCTTGTAGGCGGTATTGATCAGCGTCGGTGTGTTGCGGAAGCCGTCCGAGCCCGGATAGGCGGGCGAGAGGGGGAGATTGTTGGCGTAACCGTACTGCGGCTGGTGACAGCTCGCGCAGCTCAGCGCCGCGTCCCCGGAAAGGCGCTTGTCGAAGAACAAGCGCTTGCCGAGCTCGGCGCGGGCCGCGTTCACCTCCAGCGGCTCGAGAGGGCCGAATTCCTGGGCGGCCACGGCGGTCGCCCCCACCGCCATGCTCGCGACCAGTGCCAGCGCGAAACTTCGCGGCAGGTTGACGGGGCGCCTTGCTTTCATAGGACAAGCCTCCTTCGATATCGTTCCGGGCTGCGCCGGCCCGGAGCGCTCCGTGCTCGTTCAGACGGCTGACGGGCGAACTGCAGCCCGAAACCGGCTGCGATGCCTTGATACAGGTCAACGCCGGTGGTCGGCGGGCGGTTTTCGGCGTGCGGGATCAGCGGTCGCGATCGTCGAAACGACGCCGTTGCGCGCGCACGCCGGCAAGGAAGAGGAGGCCGGCCAGCAGCCCGGCGAGACCGCTCGTGCCATAGAGACGGATCGGGTCCTCCTCCGGCTCCAGCAGCAGCCAGTACCAGCCGGTCAGGGTGTGGCGACTGCCCTGCTGGCCGTCCCAGCCGTCCCAGTTGGCGAAGGCCACCGGGATGTAGCGCCCCGCCTCGAAACGGATGTCGCGCCCGTCCGCGGTCTCCAGAGGCCGGCGGAAGACGACCCGCCACTGCCCGTCCGACCATTCGCCGCGGACCCGCAGCGCGCTGCTGTCGTCGCGCGGGCTCGGCGGACCGTCGGGGCCGCGGGCATCGAGGATCAGCCCCTCCTCCGGCGCCGGCGGTTCGATGGAGGGGGCGCGCCAGTACCAGATGTTGACCGGGTTCTTGGGGTCGCCGTGGCGGAACCAGGGCTTTTCGCTGGTGGTCGGGATGGTGGTCGGGAACTGCACGGCCACCGCGTCACGAGTGGGTTCCACCCCGTCCCGACGATACTGCTTCTCGAGCGGGTCGCCGGGCACCGAGTAGGTGCGGTCGTCGACATCGAGGCGCATTGCCATCGCCTCGGCATTGAACAGCACCCGCACCGTCACCCGGTCGTTGAGGGAGTGGAAGAGACGCGGTTCCTTGATGACGTTGGGCAGCAGCGCGAAGGTGACGGCCGGCGCCTCCTCCCAGGCGGGATCGTCCGGATCCTCGGGCAGCGGGCCGTCGATGCGCAGCCCGCGCACCACCGTCTCGCCGGCGCTCAGCGGCACCGCCTTGTCGCGCAGGGTCATCACGTAGTTGGCGATGTCCCAGCGCTGCCGCTCGCTCATCTCCGTCGTGTGCTCGGGCATCGGCGTGCCGCGGATGCCCGTGCTGATGCGCTGGAACACGTCCTCGGCGTCCTTGGTCCAGCGCCAGGTCGAGGGGCGGGTCAGATTGCGCGGCCAGATGCGGTCGCCCCAGTCGTCCTTGAGCTTCTTGCCGGAGGTGACGTTGCCGCGGCCTTCCGCGCCGTGGCACTGCACGCAGGCCTTCTCGAACAGCTCGCGGCCGCGGGCCAGGGAAGCGGCGTCGGGCTCGACCCGCTCACCGAGTTCGATGGGCGCGAGACCGAGATCCTCCGGCGTGTCCTCGTCCCACTCGCCGAACTCCTTGATGAGCCGCACGAGCGCGTCGATCTCGGGTTCCTTGAGGCGCTTGCCCCATCCCGGCATGGCGGTCCCCGGCAGGCCCTCGCGGATCGTCTTCTTGAGATCCTCGTCGTAGGGGAACTCGGAATCGGCGTGGGTGGTCTTGTACTTGAAGACGCCGAGGGTGAAGTCGCGCGGCTTGGGGTAGAGGAACTCGGCCACCGGCCCCTGACCGTCGCCCTCCCGGCCGTGGCACTGGGCGCAGTAGGTGAGATAGAGCTCTTCGGCCCGCTCCCGGCTCACCTCGCCGGCGGCCGCCTCGCCCGACGGTACCGGATCCGGCTGCGGCGTTTCCTCCACCGCCCCGGTCTCGGCCAGCTCCCAGGAACGGGGTTCGAAACCGGTGTAGTCGTAGAGGAACAGGATCGCCTTCCAGACCTCTTCCTCGTCGAGCATCTCCTCCCAGACGGGCATCGCCGACAGCCAGGGGGCGCCTTCCCGCGGCAGCCCGGGGCCGCCCGTGGTGATCCGCCAGAAGACGTAGGATTCCTGGAGCTGGGCGATGGTGCCGACGTCCCGGAAGTTGGCCGGCTGCGGGTTGAAGCCGTAGGCGAAGACGCCGTCGCCGTCGAGATCGTCGCCGTGACAGTAAAGGCAGTTCTTGTAGTAGATCTCGGCCCCCTCGGCGACCAGGGCACGGTAGCCCTCGCTGCCCTTGGGGTTGTCCTCGCGCAGCGGATTCCGGAGTTCCACGAGATTGAAGGTCTTGTCGTAGATGCGGATGGTGGTGGGCGGTGCCGGGTGCACCGAACGCAGTTCCACCGGCGCCTCGAAGCTCGGCTTGGCCCAGGAGTAGGCCAGCGAGGCGCTGCCCCCGACCACGAGCAGCAGGGCCAGGAGACGCAGCCAGCGCAGGCGCGGATGCCCCAGCAGCAGGCGGAAGGGTTCGACGAGCCGCTCGTAGGTGACGTCGTCGAAGGTGGCCACCATCAGCACGCCGATGACCGTGAAGACCATGAACTGCAACAGCAGCGAGCGCGGCATCGGCGGCTGGAGGCCGTAGGCGAAAAAGGCGTACAGGGCGAGAATGACCACCACCACCCAGAGCAGGGGATGGGTAACGACGCGTCTCACGGCTTGGGCTCCCCGCCGTCGAGGCCAGCCAGGTAGTCGAGCAGGATCTCCAGTTCGCTGGCACGCATCTGTTCACCGAAGTCACCCGGCATCAGCCCGGGCTCGTAGCCCGGCGCGACCTCGGCGTCGGGATCGAGGATGGCGCGGCGCAGTGCCTCGCGGTCGAGCCGGGCGCCGATGCCCGCGAGCGGCGGTCCGAGATCGGCACCCGAACCGTCGAGATCGTGACAGGCGGCGCAGCCGTAGCGGTCGATCACCTCCTCGGGAGTCGTGGCCGGTGCCTCCTCCTCCCCATCGGCGCCGGCCTCGGCCGCCGCCGTCGTCCCGGCGGCGGGCAGGGGAACGGTGATCTCGACCCCCGCCCGATCCTGGAGAAAGGCGATCAGGGCGTCGATCTCCGTCGGCGTCAGCGAGATGGGTGGGACGTCCACCCTGGGCATCGGGCTCTCGCGATCCTGCGTCCCCTTCTTGCCGAAGCCGGGCACCACGTAGACCGAGGGCTCGAGCATCGATTCCCGCAGATAGACCTCGAACGCCTCCGCCTCCTCGAGCCCCTTGGCGGCTCCGGTGTAGCGGGGATCCTCGATCCGGCTGCGCAGCTCCTCGGCGAGATCCATGGCCAGCATGTCGGGGGCGCGGCCCAGCTTGTTGTGGCACAGGGTGCAGGTGCCCTTGCCCGAGAACAGCCGTTCGCCCCAGGCGATCTGGCCGGCGCGATCGAGACTGCCGAGCTCGATCTCCTCCTCGGCCGGCGGGTTGGACTGCACCTGCGGCAGGATGTTGGCGAAAAGGGTGTAGGCCAGGAGCACCGCCAGGCTGAACAGGGTGACGCGCAGGAAGGTCATCGGCCGCCCTCCGCAGCCGGCGCCTGCTGGCGGGTGTCACCCACCTGGCTGAGCCAGAAGATGAACACGATCACCGCCATGAAGACGAGGGTGATCACGGTGATGAAATTGCCCGCCTCGCCGATGGTCGGGATGTAGGCGTCGGGAGAGCGGTCCTTCATGATGGTGTAGACGTGCCAGTAGGTGCGGACCGAGCTGCGGATGTAGCCCATCAGCGCCATCAGCCAGGTGAAGGCCACCGGCAGCACGAACAGGGCGTACTGCGAACGTGTCGACATCCGTCCCCACGCCACCGGCCGGGTGACCGCGCCCCGGTACATGAAGGCCTCGATCACCAGGGCGAAGACGATCACCGCCAGGGTGGAGAGCACCTGCGGCACCGAGGCGCCGACCTTGTAGACGGTGGGCGTGACATAGCCGTAGATGCCGGCACCGACGATGTTGAGCGTCGCCGCCAGATAGAGAGCGGCGATCACGCAGTTCCCGATCCAGGCCCAGGGCACGGTGGGGGTGCGGCTCGCGCGCCGGAACAGCTGGAAGGAAAGGAAGGTGGCGAGCAGCATCATGTTCACGGCGGTGTTCTTGGCCGGCATGATGCCGAGGGGACCGAGGAGGGGATGGTTGGTGCCGCCGATGGCCAGCACCTCCTGCGGCGTGAGAATCAGGGTGTGCGGGGTCACCCAGACGAGGAATCCGGCCACCAGCACGGCGGCGATGTACTTGACCCAGGGCACGAACCGGCGTCCGCCCTCGGTGCGCATCAGGCCGCACCACAGATAGTAGTTGGCGGCCAGCAAGATGGAGCCGATCAGCACCGCCTGGATGATGAACAGCCAGGCCAGGACGCCGCCCATGGCGGTGATCCCCATCTGCTGGCTGTAGGCGTAGATCTCGGCCATCAGCCAGTAGCCGGCGAAGGGCAGGGGCAGGAAGCCGAGGATGGCGATGAAGTTGGCGGTGTAGCCCATCCAGTCGTAATGGGCCCGTTCCTCGGCGGTGCGGGCGGCGAGGAACCGGTAGGCGGCGTAGGCGCCGACGATGGCCCCGCCGTAGGCGATGTTGGCGAGGAAGCGGTGGAGGTTGAGCGGGTTCCAGAGCGGGCCCTGCATCGCCGCCCACACCGACCCCAGGGGAGTCCCCGCCTCGTCGACGCCGGAAGGCGCCATCATGAAGGTGGCCCAGGCGTTGGCGACGAACATCAGCGTGGTGCCCACGGCGTTGAGCAGCACGCCGATCGACAGGTGGATCCATTTGCGGTCACCGTAGCGCAGGGCGTTCCAGGTGTAGAAATAGACGTAGAGCAGCAGGCTCTCGAGGATGAACAGGAGGGCGTAGATGAGGACCTGGCCGTCGAATACCCGGAGCAGATAGCCCATCAGCACCGGATAGAAGAGGAACAGGGCGAGGGCCAGGGCGCCGCCGGTGAGGGCGGTGAAGGCATAGGCCGCCATCGAGATCTTCATGAACTCGTGGGCCATGCGATCGTAGCGCTCGTCCCGGGTCAGCACCCCGGTGAGCTCGATCGCCACCACGAACATCGGCACGGCGAGCACGAAGGCGGCCAGAAAGAGGTGCATCTGGGCCAGCGCCCACACCACCGGCCGACCGGTCATGCCGGCGATGCGAGGATAGTCGGCGGCGGTGGGGGAGGGTGCCGGGGCACCCGGATCTTCCGCCGCGAGGCCGAAATGAGGCAGGACGACGGCGAGACCGACGGCCGCCAGTCCGCAGAGGAGGAGCCGCCACTTCATGACAGTGGCATCAGGTTCCAGCCGACCGGCAGGCCTTGCGCCGTCATGACGAGCCAGTCGACAGCATAGAAGAACACCGCCCAGCCCGCGAAGGCGAGCAGGAACACCAGGGCCCGGGCCGCCATTCGTCACTCCCCTCAGCCTTCCATACCGGCCGGTACCCCGTGCCGGTAGATCAGGAACCACCAGAAGAAGACCAGCACGGCCGCCAGCGTCGCGGCGAAGATCCACGGGCCGATCCGTGCCGGCCGGCGGGGGTCGGTCATGACGCGTTCCTCCCCTCCGGTGGTCCGCCGACCGCGCTCACGAACAGCGCTCGGCGATCGCCTGCCGGAGCCGGTCGAGATAGGCCGTCTCGGGTTCCTCCGGTCGCGGGGGCACGAGGTAGAGCAGCCTGGCGGCGATCGCGTAGCCGCGGGTGGGCTCCTCGCCGGCCGGCCGGCGCTCGCGCAGTACGCGGGCCACCCGCTCCAGGGTCTCTTCGCGCGTCTCGCAGTAGCGCGGCAGGGTCACCCGGTCGGCATACCATTCGGCGGCCGCGAACAGTCCCCGCAGCAACAGGAACACGGTCAGCAGAACGACGACGACGCGCAAACCCGACATCTCGCGGCAACTCGCTGGCCTCCCGGATTTCCTCGCCGACACGGCCGGTCGTGGTCGGCCCAGCGACAATGTGGGTCGCCTCCCACCCCTTCCTTGACTTGGGTCAATCGTCGGAGCGGGGGGAACGGGCTAGCGGTGCGCGGATGCGCGGGTTTGCGTGATCAGAACCGGGAACTGGCTGGGGCGGCAGGATTCGAACCTGCGAATGCTGGAACCAAAATCCAGTGCCTTACCACTTGGCGACGCCCCATCGTGCGAGCGGAAAATACGGAGCCGGGACGCGGCTTTCAACCGCCGGTCCGGCGCACGACGACCGGCGTGCCGGGGGCCAGTCCGAGCTCGCGGGCGGCGTGGCCGCGATTGACCGCGATTTCCACGAGACCGGCACTGTTCGCGTACCAGAAGGCGGTGCCGCCGGGCACCGCCTCGAAGGTGCGGGCACGGGCGATCCGCCGTCCGCCGATCTCCAGCACGGTGGCCGCCGCCACGCGCTCGGCGCGCAGACCGGTCATCGCGTTGCCGTAACCGTCGACGTAGACGACCGCCGCCCAGTCGTCGGGCCAGTCGGCGAACCGCGTGGGCTCGACGGGGCGGAGGTCCCGGCGCTCGCCACGGGCGAGACGGGCGGCCACCGGCGCGAACAGGTCGCGGCCGTGGAAACTCGCCGACAGCTCCGGCGGACACCAGTCGATGGCGAAACAGCGTAGGCGCTCCGCGCGCCGCATCACGAGCTCGAACAGACCGTTGTCGGGGCCCACGAACCAGCGGCCGTCGGCCTCGAGGGCGAGGGGCAGCCGCTCGCCACCGACGCCGGGGTCGACGACGGCGAGGCAGACATCGCCGGGTGCGAAGCGGGTGGCCAGCGCCGCCAGCAGATAGGCCGACGGCCGCGGGGCGAAGGCGGGGGCGTCGGCCATCAGACGGATGCGGGGCACTTCCGGTGCGTGGCGGGCGAGCACCGCCTCCATCTCCCCGAGATAGGGGCCGCCGTGGCCGAAGTCGGTGAACATCAGGATCACGGCCGGCTCTCCACCGTCCCGTGGACGATCCACCAGCCGGGCCGGTCGGCGGCGAGGGCTTCGGCCGCCGCCGCGGCGGCGGCGGGGCGCGCGAACAGCCCCCAGCAGGTGGCGCCGCTGCCCGACATGCGGGCCACCAGGCAGTCGGGCGCGCCGCGGATGCGGGTCAGCACGTCGGCGATCACCGGCTGCAGCTCGCAGGCCGCCGCTTCGAGATCGTTGCGGCCGCGTTCCAGCCAGGCGGCGAACAGGGGAAGGGTGGCGGCGGCGGGCAGCGGCGGCCGGCCCCGTTCGCCGGTACGGCCGCGCAGGGCCTCGAACACCGTCGCCGTGGGCAGCTCGACCCCGGGATTGACCAGCAGCAGCGGCAGATCGGGGAGGTTGCGCACGGGATCGATGCGCTCGCCGCGGCCCCGCATCCGGGCGGTCCTGCCGTAGACGCAGACCGGCACGTCGGCGCCCAGCGACGCCGCCAGCTCGAGGAGCTGCACGAGGTCCAGCTCGAGCCCCCAGAGCCGGCGGAGACCGCGCAGGGTGGCGGCCGCGTCCGCCGAGCCGCCGCCGAGGCCGGCGGCGGGCGGCAGGTTCTTCTCCAGCACGATGCGGGCGCCGCGCGCGGTCCCCGTCCAGGCCGCCAGATCGCGGGCCGCCCGCAGTACCAGATTGGCCTCGCCGTGGGGCACCGTGGCGGCGAACGGTCCCCGGAGCTCGAGTTCGAATTCGGCGGCCGGGGCGAAGGTCAGACGGTCGGCGACCGGGCCGAACACGACGAGACTGTCGAGCTCGTGATAGCCGTTCTCGCACCGGCCGAGCACATGGAGGTCGAGATTGACCTTGGCGGCGGCACGTTCCTCGACGACGGGCTCAGCCACGGCGGGGCCCGGTCTCCCCGAGGCCGGAGCGGAGCTTGCGTCGGATCTCTCCCACGAGGTCGTCCTCGGGTTCGAGGGTCAGTGCGCGCCGCCACTGGAAGCGGGCTTCGCGGGTCCGCCCGACCCGCCAGTAGGCGTCGCCCAGATGGTCGTTGATCACGGGATCACCCGGCTCCAGCTCGACGGCGCGTTCGAGGTATTCGACCGCCTTCTCGTAGTCGCCCAGGCGGTAGTAGGCCCAGCCCAGGCTGTCGACGATGAAGCCGTCGTTGGGGCGCAGCTCCACCGCCCGGTGCAGCATCTCCTTGGCGCGCTCCAGATTGATCCCCTGGTCGACCCAGCTGTAGCCCAGATAGTTGAGGACGAAGGGCTGATCCGGCTGCAGTTCGAGGGCGCGGAGAAAGGCCTTCTCGGCCTCCGGCCAGCGGTCGGTGCGCTCGAGGGTGATGCCGTGCACGTAGAACAGCCGCCAATGGCGCGGCGCCACGTCGCGGAGGCGCGAGATGGCCTCGCGATAGGCCTTCTCGGCGCGGGCGTAGTCCTCGTCGCGGCGGAACAGATCGCCCAGCGTGACCAGCGCTTCGATCCGCGTCGGATCCTCGTCCGCCATGCGGCGTAGCAGCCGCACCGCCTCCTCCCTGCGGCCGGCCTCCACCAGCGCGTCGGCTTCGAGCAGCCGGCCCCGCCAGGCCCAGGGCGAGCCGGGCGTGAGTCGCGCCAGCGCCGCGAGGGCGAGCCGGGGCTGGTCGCGACCGAGCGCCAGCCGGGCGACGAGGAACCAGGCCTCGTCCAGCTCCGGACGGATGAAGGTGGCGAGACGGGCGAGGACCAGGCTGCGCTCGCCGATGTTCTGATCCTGCAGCGCCTGGGCCAGTCCGAGCAGCACGTCGGCCATGCCGCCGGCCGGATCCTCGAAGGGCGGCCACACCGCCTCGCCGGCGGCGAGGCGGGCCTCGAGGGCGGCCAGCAGGGGATTGTCGAGCGAGCCCGCGCGCTGGTCGCGGAGCAGCGCCCGCGCCTCCTCGGCGCGGTCCGCCCGCTGCAGGGCGAAGGCCAGGGCCTGGACCATCCGGGTGGGCGCCGTCTCGCCGGGCCGGACGTATTCGCGCAGCAGCGTGATCGCGTCTTCGAGCCGCCCGTCGAGGATCAGCATCATGCCGCGGTGGTAGGCGTTCAGTCGCGGCAACCCCTCGCTCCGGTCCTCCTCGGCCAGGAGATCGAGCGCCGCGTGCGCGCCCTCGTCGGCGTAGGTGGCCCAGCCGAGCAGTATCGGCCGTGCCATGCCGAGAACACCGCGGCGGCCGAGCCGGTCGAGCCGGTCGCGGACCTCGCGCCAGCTGCCGCGGCGCAGCGCCTCGATGGCGAGTACCATGTGCACTTCGGGCAGTCGCGGGCTCAGCTGCGCGAGCTCGCCGGCCGACCGCAACGCATCCTCGAAGGCGCCGGTCTCGATTTCGAGGACGAACACCCGGCGGCGGAGTTCGAGATCGTCGGGCTGGTCGGCGAGGGCCCGCCGGTAGAGCTCGAGGGCGGTGACGAAATCGCCTTTGCGGAGCGCGAAGCGTCCCGCGAGATAGGCGCCCGCGGGGCCCGGATCCTCCACCCGGATCGGGGGGGCGGTTCTGGCGTCGGTGTAGGGATCGTAGAGGGGGGATGCGCCGCTGCAACCAGCGAGGCCCAGCCCGCCGATCAGAAGGCTGCTGCGAATGGCGGCGAGAACCGGCGGCAGGCGCCGAAACCGAGAGGCCATCGGCAAAGTCCATGGCTGGTGGGCGGGCGAGGGGTCGTCACCACCCCTTGACGGCATCGGGGGGACACCCCAAAGAAAGCCCGCCGCGGGGACAGGCCCGCGGCCGGCGGTTCCTGTCGTACCCCGATTCGTGGAGCGCATCCTATGTTGAAAACGTCCAAGAGCAAGAACGATCCATCGGCGCGCGGGCCAGCGCAGCAGCTGAAGACTTTCGAGGGCAAGAAGGTCAAGCCTACGCTCTACGTCGGGACCGCCGTGGGCCACGGACGATACATAGCCGCGCAGGACGAGAGCGGCAAGCTCGTGTGCGACCGCGACGGCAGGCCGATTCCCTACCGGGAGATCTGATCTCCCGCGCCGCATGCCGGCGGCCCCACGACGCCGTCGGGCGAGGCCACGCCCCCCTTCGAGCCTCATGGTATCGCATGACGTAGGGTAGATTAACGGGCGCTTGCGTTAACGAGCGGTTAAAAGTACCACTAGGGGCGTGGAATAAATCCGGATACCTCCGGTCCTCGTATGCGGAGCGAATCTGGGGGGGAAGAAACGGGATGGAGGGAGCTGCCGGCAGGTCCCCCGGCGCGTTCGACGGCGAGGCGGTGGCCGCCTGGCTCGAATGGCAGGCGCTGGCCGGCGTCGATTGCTGCCTCGACGATCCCTCGCCGCGGCCCGCCGAGGCGCCGCGGCCCGATCCCCGAGGGAAGCTCGCCGTGCCGGCGCCGGTGGCCGCCGATCTGTTCGCCGGCGCGGCGCCGCGCGATTCCCTGGCGGACGCCCGTAGCCTCGCCCGGTCCTGCACCACGCTCGACGAGCTGCGGCAGGCGCTCGAGCGTTTCGAGGGCTGTGCGCTGCGGCAGACGGCGACCCGGCTCTGTTTCGCCGACGGCAGCGCCGAGGCGCCCCTGATGCTGATCGGCGAGGCGCCCGGCGCCGAGGAGGACCGCCAGGGACTGCCGTTCGTGGGCCCGAGCGGTCGGCTGCTGGACCGCATCCTGTCCTGGATCGGCCTTGATCGGCGCAGCGTCTGGATCACCAATGCCATCTTCTGGCGGCCGCCGGGAAACCGCGCCCCGACCACCTCCGAGCTCGCCGTCTGTCAGCCGTTCCTCGAGCGCCAGATCGAACTGCTGCGGCCGGAGATGTTGCTCTTTCTGGGCGGCATCGCCGCCCGCGGGCTGCTGGGAGTCAGGGAAGGCGTGACGCGGCTTCGGGGGCGGGAGTTCCTCTACCGGCGGGAAGCCGGGGGGCGGGCCGTTCCGGCGATCGTCACCTTCCATCCCGCCTATCTGCTGCGGCAGCCGGCACAGAAGCGTCTGGTCTGGCGGGATTTTCTGACGGTGCGGCAGCGCCTCGAGGAGCTGGCTCCCGAACGGCTGCCGGAGATCGGGTCGGGGAGGCAGGCCGCATCCTCGCATCTGCGAACGGGGGCTTCATGAGAGCGGGAGCGGGAATCCTGCGGTCGTGGCCGGCGCTGCTGCTGACCGTGTTCTGGCTGGAGGCGCTGCCGGCGAGCGCGCTCGCCGAGGCCGCCGACGGACCGCGTACGCAGCTCGCCCGGCTGGAGACCTTCGCCGCTCCCCCCGCGGTGCTCGATCGCCTGCCGCGGCCGCTGTCGCGCCGCGACGCCGAGCTCTACCGGCGCATCTTCGCGGCGCAGGAAAAGGGACGCTGGCGGGAGGCCGACCGGCTCATCGGGCAGCTCCGCAGCCGGCTGCTGATGGGCCATGTGCTCGCTCAGCGCTACCTCCATCCGACCGCCTACCGCTCGCGCTACGAGGAACTGCGGGCCTGGCTCGCCGAATACGCCGATCTGCCGGAGGCCTCGCGGATCTACCGCCTGGCGGTCAAGCGGCGCCCGGCGGGCAGCCCGCCGCCGCCGCGTCCCCTGAACGGTTATCTCGCCGGCGCCGGGCAGAATCTCCTCGAGCCGGGCGGCGAGGTCGTCGGGGACGGGAAGCTGCCCGGCGAGGTTCGGCGCTGGCTGCGGAAGATCTCGCGGGCGGTGGCCGCCGGTCGCACCGGCGAGGCGGCGAAGCTCCTCTCGGGAGCGTCTCGGGCGCACGTCCGCGATCCGCGGCTGCGCGATCGGGCGGCCTGGATCGTCGCCCGCGGCTATCTGGCCGACGGCAGGGACCGCGAGGCCTACCGCCTCGCCAGCGCGGCCGCCGAGCGTTCGGGCGAGGCGTTGCCCGGGCTGCACTGGACCGCCGGGCTCGCCGCCTGGCGGCTCGGGGACCGGGCGGCGGCGGCCCGCCATTTCGCCGCCCTCGCGACCCACGAGCTCGCCCGCCAGGAGGGCAAGGCGGCGGCGGCCTTCTGGGCCGCGCGGGCCTATCTGGTCACCGGGCGGCCGCAGCTCGCCGCCCGCTTCCTGCGGCTGAGCGCCTCCGCCAGCGACGGTTTCTACGGGCTGATCGCGCAGGCGGTGCTGGGTCAGACGATCCGCTTCGACTGGGAAGAGCAGGGGCTGCGCGACGAGCTGGTCTCGCTCCTGATCCGTTTCCCGGGTTCGCGCCGGGCGCTGGCGCTGGCCCAGATCGGTCAGCGGCGTCTGGCGGAAGCGGAGATCCGCAAGCTCGCCGCCCGGGCCCGTCCCCGGCTGCTGCGAGCGCTCGCGGCACTTGCCGAGAGCGTCGGGCTGCCGGCCGCACAGATGCGGGTGGCGCAGCGGCTGCGGCTGATCGACGGTCGCCGTCACGACGGCGCCATGTTCCCGATCCCCGGCTGGCGTCCGGAGGGCGGCTTCCGCATCGATCGGGCGCTGCTGTTCGCCCTCGCCCGGGCGGAGAGCGGGTTCGATCCCGATGCCAGGAGCGGGCGGGGTGCGATGGGGCTGATGCAGATCATGCCCGCCACCGCCCGTCAGATCGCGAGCCTCAGCGACATCCGCTACGGCGGGCGCGGTGATCTGCGCGATCCCGTCAAGAACCTGACCATCGGCCAGGCCTATATCGAGAAGCTGCTGCGGGAGGAGCCGAGCCGGCGCAGTCTCGTTCATCTGGCGCTGGCCTACAACGCCGGCCTCGCCCGGCTGAAGCGCTGGCAGCGGCGGCTCGAACGCTTCGAGGACGACCCGCTGCTCTATCTCGAAAGCGTGCCGGTGGCCGAATCCCGCCTCTACGTCAAGAAGATCCTCGCCAATCTCTGGGCCTATCGCATCCGCCTCGGCCAGGACACGCCGTCGCTCGAGGCTCTGGCCACCAACCGATGGCCGGAATACGTTCCGCTCGATGCGATGGGGAGCTGGCGCGATGCCCGGGCGAATTGACGAGAACATTCCCTTCCGACCTCTCAGGATCGCGGTGCTGACGGTCTCCGATTCGCGGGACGAGCGCAGCGACCGCTCGGGCGCGGTGCTGGTGGAGCGGCTGCAGGCGGCCGGTCACCTCCTGGCCGCCCGGGACATCGTGCGCGACGAGGTGGAGCAGATCGCGGCTCGGCTGCGGGCCTGGATCGAGGATCCGGCGATCGAGGTGGTGCTGACCACCGGCGGCACCGGCGTCACCGGGCGCGACGTCACGCCCGAGGCGCTGGCGATGGTCGCGGAAAAGCGGATCCCCGGCTTCGGCGAACTGTTCCGCTGGCTCTCCTACGCCAAGATCGGCACCTCCACCATCCAGTCCCGCGCCGACGCGGGTGTCGCCCGGGGGACCTACATCTTCTGCCTGCCGGGATCGCCCGGGGCCTGTCGCGACGCCTGGGACGACATCCTCGCGACCCAGCTCGACATCCGCTACCGGCCCTGCAACTTCGCCGAGATGATGCCGCGGCTGCGCGAGCACGAACCGGGCGGCTGAGCGTCAGAAGCGCAGATTGGCGCTCACCGTCAGGATGTCGATGCCGTTGTCGTAGGAGGCGTCGAGCTCGGCACGGAAGGTGTTGCCGACGCCGGCGGTATCGAGGCGCACTTCCGAATCGTCGACGAAGATGTGCGTGTATCCGACGCTCAGATCGAACCAGGAACTCGGCGTCCAGCTCAGACCCGCGGCCAGCCACAGGCGGTCGTTGCCCGGTATGCGGGGCGTGCGGTAGCGGGTACGGATCGGCGTCTGGTCGTAGGCGACGCCGAAGCGGAAGACCAGGTCCTCGCGCGCCCGGTAGGTGACGCCGGCGGCGTAGAACCAGCTCCCCTCCCATTTCTCCTCGGTGACGTTGTCGGCCTCCGACGGGTTGTCGAACTTGATGCGCAGCTCGTCGAACTCGCCCCAGTCGGTGAACATGGCGTCGGCCATCACCGCCCAGCGATCGTCGATCTCGTGATAGACGCCGAAGGAGATGCTCTGCGGGGTGGTCAGGCGGGCGGAGGCGCCGGTGTCGACGAACCTCCCGGTGGCGGCGGAAAGGGCGGCGCCGATGCCGGCGCTGTCGAGCGTGAAATCCACCTCGCCCTTGAGATTGTGCTCGACCTTCGAGCGGTAGCCGAGGCCGAGGCGCGTGCCCGTCCAGGGCTCGACGATGGCGCCCAGGGTGAAGCCGTAGCCCCAGTCGTTCCCCTCGAGACGGCTGCGCCCGTCCTGGGTGCCGGGCACCGCACCGGGAATGCCGGATACCGCCCCGATGGTGCCGAAATCGACGGCGTTCGTGAGTTTCGCTTCGACGTACTGGATCTGCGCACCGAAGCCGAGGCTGAGCCAGGGGAGAGGGCGTAGGGCCAGGGTCGGCGCGATGTTGGCGGTCATGAGTCGGGAGCCGATGGCGTGGTAGCGGCCGACCCAGTCGTCCGGATAACGGGTTTCGAGGCCGAAGGGCACGGTGAGCGCGAGGCCGAAACGCCACACCTCGTCGAGGGCGTAGGTGAGATAGAAGGCCGGGACGGTCTCGTCTTCGGCGATGTCGCCCTTGGTGGTGCGGCCGCCGATCGCGGCCCCGGTCACCGTCGTCGCACGCGCGTTCTCCAGCCGCGATCCCGGCATGATGCGGCTGATCACCAGCTGCGCCCGGACGCCGTCCTGGTAGCCGAGGGCGGCCGGGTTGAAGAAGATGAAGCTCGGATCCTCGGCGGCGGCCGTGGCCCCGGCGAAGGCGTTGCCGAGGGCGGTGGCCGACTGCTCCTTGAGGGCGAAGCCGGCCGCCCGGACCGGCTCGGCCGCGAGCAGGGCCAGCCCGAGAACCGGAAGCAGGGTGAGGATGCTCTGGCGGTGCGGCATGGGTCGGCCTCCCGGACGGGACGTCGCTCTTCCGGCGCGATCGCCTCGCCGACACGACTATCCTCGCCCCGAGCGGCCTGCTAGTGCGGGAATGCTACACTGACCGGGGATTTGCCCGCCTGCGACGACCGCGCGCAAGCCGGCCACATTGATTCGGCCACTTCGGTTACCCATCATGAAGGGCGGAGTGGTGCTCCCGAGGGGACCGAACGGATGTCGAGACGGCACCATCGACGCGGGCTCCGCCTGGCGTTCTCGCTGCTGCCGACGATGTTCCTCCTGCTGTTCGGTTTCGTTCTGGCGGCGCCGGCCGCGGTCTCCGGAGCGGCTCGCGGCGGGGTAGCGGTGGCGACGGTCGCGGATCATCCGTCGCTTCCGTGCCACGAGGACTGTGCGGGAGGCGGATGGCTTTGCGCCGATCTCGGTCCCTGTTCGATGGTGATCCTGCCGATCGCCCAGCAGGCTTCCGGCAACATTCTCGGCATGCTCGCCGCCACGCCCGAGCAGCGGCGTCCTAAGCCGCATCCGCCGGCGGTGCTTCTCCGCCCCCCGACGGTGGACCGGGTCTGATCCGATCGCACCGCCGCGCCGGAAAGCGGCGGTCGACCGTGCGGAACCGACTTCGAGCAACCGGTCTTCTTCTTTCCGACGAGGGGAAACGGACATGAGCACCGAAACGTTCGCCATCGCCGGCTTTCGCCGCACCCGCGCGCTTCGCCGGGCGCGCATCGCCGCCGCCCTCGCGGCGGGCCTGTTCTTCACCGCCCCGGTCGCGGCCCACGGTCCGGCCGGCCCCGGACAGGGGCCGGGCTTCGGCATGGGGCCGGGCATGATGATGGGGCCGCAGGGTGGTCCCGGCATGATGATGGGTCCGCAGGGCGGCCAGGGCATGATGGGTCCCGGCATGATGATGGGCCCCTGCGGCGGCCAGGGCATGATGGGTCCCGGCATGATGACGGGTCCGCAGGGCGGCCAGGGCTTCGGGGGAGGTCCCGGCATGATGGGCCCGCAGCAGGGTGGCCCGGGCATGATGGGGCCGCAGGGGCGTCGCGGGATGATGGCGCCCGGACCGAAGACGGCGTTGCCGGGCAAGGACCTGACCGTCGACGACGTCCGCGCACGGCTCGAGAACTGGCTCCGGCACATGGGCAATCCGCGCCTCGAGGTGGGTGAGGTGAAGGAGCTCGACGAGGACACGATCGTCGCCGACATCGTCACCAAGGAGGGCAGGGCCCTGGTCGATCGCTTCCGCGTCGACCGCCATACGGGTGCCATGCAGCGGGAAAGCTGACGACGCTCCCGGAAGGGCGGGGCTTCCGTCGCCGGCGGCGGCCCCGCCATCCCCTCTCAGCCATCTGTTCGGGAAAATGCTATGGCCGAAACGGGCTCTGGAACCTCCGGCAGGCGGGGGCTCGTGATCGGTGCCGTCGTCCTCCTGGCGGCCGTCGGCTTCGGTGTCGGCCGCTGGTGGGACGGTGCCAGTCGCGCGGCGCTCGTCGATGTCGAGGTTCCCACGCTTTCGGTCCTCGCCCGCAAGGGCGCGAAGGCCTTCGATGCCAATTGCGCGCGCTGCCACGGGCAGAACGGCGCCGGCACCGACCGGGGGCCGCCTCTGGTGTACGACACCTACAACCCCGGCCATCATGGCGATGGCGCCTTCGTTTCGGCGGCGCGCTTCGGCGTCCAGCAGCACCACTGGCGGTTCGGCGACATGCCGGCACAGCCCCAGGTGACCGACGAGGAGCTGGTCGCCATCATCAGATACGTGCGCGAGCTTCAGGAGGCCAACGGGATCTTCTACAAACCGCATATCATGCAATAGACCCGGCGCCTCGCGCCATCCACCGCTACGAGAGAAGGAGACGAGCATGGCCTACAGCATGGACAGGACGATCACCGGCCGTCGTTTCGACGAGGTCGTCGAACGGGCGCGGGAGGCCCTGCAGGCCGAGGGTTTCGGCGTGCTGACCGAGATCGACGTCAAGGCCACCCTCAA
The DNA here is from genome assembly GCA_027045875.1 of Alphaproteobacteria bacterium. GTDB lineage: Bacteria > Pseudomonadota > Alphaproteobacteria > Geminicoccales > Geminicoccaceae > JALSRW01. The sequence continues at coordinate 95,038 of JALUAG010000049.1, forward strand.
GAAGAAGCTCGATGTCGATGTCGCCCCCTACCTCATCCTGGGTGCCTGCAATCCGCCGCTCGCGCACCGGGTGCTGCAGCTGGAGCCACGGATCGGCGTGCTGCTGCCCTGCAACGTGGTGGTCCGCGAGCTCGGCGACGGCAGCATCGAGGTGTCGGCGATGGATCCCGCGGCCGCCATGCAGGTGGTGGAGAACCCCGCGGTGCACGAGGTGGCGGCGGAGGTGCGCGACCGTCTCGCCCGCGTCCTGGCGGCGCTCTGAGGCCGGTCGTGCGTGTCCCGCCGCGGCGGGTCGCGGACTGCCCCTGGTATCTGCGCCCCTTCTTCTGGAACCAGAAGCGCAAGTACGGTGCGGTGTTGCAGGCCGCGCTGCTGTGGGCCCGGGCGCCGCGGCTGTTCCTCGGCGTCGCCTTTCTCTACGGGATGATCGATCGGCGCTCGTCGCCGATCGATCCGGCCCTGCGGTCGCTGATCACCGTGCGCATCTCCCAGATCAATCACTGCCCCTTCTGCGTCGACATCAATTCCATGACGCTCATGAAGCGCGGCGTGCCGGAGGAGAAGGTGCAGGCCCTCGCCGAATGGCGCACGAGCCCCCTGTTCGACGATCGCGAGCGGGCGGCGCTCGATTATGCCGAGGCGGTGACGGTGACCGGCGCCGAGGTGACGGACGGGATGTTCGCCGCGCTGCGACGGCATTTCGACGAGGATGCCATCGTCGAGCTGACCGGGCTGATCGCCTTCCAGAACCTCTCGAGCAAGTTCAACGCCGCCCTCGAGGTGCCGCCGCAGGGGTTCTGTCGGCTGCCGGCGCCGGCCCCGGCGCCGGATCACGAAAAGCCGGTGCGCACCCCTTGAGCTTCCAGTTGCTGGAATGACCATATCACGCGCGATCACGGTATCGTAGGGATCCGCAATGGCGCGGGCCCGTAGTGGACGGAAGCCGATGCGCGTTACGAACCGGAGCGAGGGGAACGGACGGGACGGCCGTCCGACGGGGCGACTGCCGCTTCTCCTCGTCCTGATCGCGCTCCTGTTCCTCGCCTTCGCCCCGGCTCCCGGCGGTGCCGACGTTCCCGTCTCCGGTCCGACGGAAGTCCACGCGATCGGGCCGGACCGCGAAGGCGGGAAGACCTTTCTCGAGCTCATCGCCGAGTGCGCCACCCATCCCGCAGCCTGTAGCACGGCGCTCGCCCCCGCATCCGCCTTCGCCCGCGAGACGCGGCCGTGGGCGGCACGTCCTCACCGGACCGCCGTCCGCCCGTCCGGTCTCGTGCCCGAACGGACCCCGCCTCCCCCGCGCGTCCTCCGCTGAAGCGGGTATCGCGCGCGGACGGCCCGCGGCCGGCCTCCGCGTGCGCCGAACCGTGACCGCCCTGCGTGCGGACCCGCCCGCGAAACCGCGTGATTTCGGGGAAAGCAGGGGTCACGGGCATATTCGATCATCGACGAGAGAGCGGGTCATCTCTCGAGGACGTGGAGATCCCGGCAATGACGGACGAACGTGGCGGCGCGGCGAGCCAGGGTGAGGAACGTCGGGCCGGGCATCGGACCAGCGACGCCCATGCGCATCACGGGCACGGTGCCCACGCCGGTCACGGCGCAGGCCACGGCGAGGCGGCCGCCCATGGCGGCCACGAGCACGCCGGCCACGGGCACGCCGGTCACGACCATGCGGCGATGGTCGCCGACTTCCGGCGCCGGTTCTGGGTCTCGCTGGTGCTCACGGTGCCGGTGCTCGCCCTGTCGCCGCTGGTGCAGCGGGTCCTGGGACTCGAGGAGGCGCTCGCCTTCCCCGGTTCCATCTACGTCCTGTTCGCCCTTTCGGCGGTGGTCTTCTTCTACGGCGCCTGGCCGTTCCTGACCGGCCTCGTGAGCGAGCTCAGGAAGCGCCAGCCGGGGATGATGACCCTGATCGCCCTCGCGATCGGGACCGCCTTCTTCTACTCGACGGCCGTCACCTTCGGGCTGCCGGGCAAGGTCTTCTTCTGGGAGCTCGTCACCCTCATCGACGTCATGCTGCTCGGTCACTGGATCGAGATGCGGTCGGTGATGGGGGCGTCGGGCGCCCTCGAAGCGCTCGTCAAGCTCCTGCCCTCCTCGGCCGCCAAGCTGCTGCCGGACGGCAGCACGGTGGAGGTGCCCATCGCCGAGCTGCGGCCCGGTGATCGGGTGCTGATCCGTCCCGGCGAAAAGGTCCCCATCGACGGCGTCATCGTCGAGGGCCGCTCGAGCTTCAACGAATCGATGCTCACCGGCGAATCTAAGCCGGTCGACAAGAAGGAGGGCGACGAGGTCATCGGCGGTGCCGTCAACGGCGAGGGGTCGGTGGTCGTCGAGGTCCGCAAGACCGGCGACCAGACCTACCTCGCCCAGGTCATCGAGATGGTACGCCAGGCCCAGGAGACCCGCTCCCGGACCCAGGACATCGCCAACCGCGCCGCCCACTGGCTGACCTGGATCGCCCTCGGGGGCGGCGCCGTCACCCTCGTGAGCTGGCTGGCCCTGGGCTATCCCTTCGAATGGGCGCTCGAGCGGATGGTCACGGTGATGGTCATCACCTGCCCGCACGCCCTCGGGCTCGCGGTGCCGCTGGTGGTGGCGGTCAGCACCAAGCTCACCGCCCAGAACGGTCTCCTCATCCGCGACCGGGCGGCGTTCGAGCGGGCCCGCAATCTCCAGGCGGTGATCTTCGACAAGACGGGCACTCTCACCGAGGGACGGTTCGGAGTGACCGACGTGGTACCCTTGAGCGATCTTCCCGATAAGGAGGTGCTGCGGCTCGCGGCCGCGCTCGAGAGCCGTTCCGAGCATCCCATCGCGCAGGGGGTGGTGCGCACCGCCCGGGAACGCGGCCTCGCGCTGCCCGCGGTCGAGGAATTCCGGGCCATCACCGGCCGCGGCGTCGAGGGGCGCGTCGACGGTCGGGACGTCAAGGTGGTGAGCCCGGGCTATCTGCGCGAGCGGGGTGCCGTCGTCGAGGATCCGCGCGTCGCCGCCCTCGGCGAGGAGGGCAGGACCACGGTGTTCCTGCTGGTCGAGGACCGGCCGGTCGGTGCCATCGCGCTCGCCGACATCATCCGCCCCGAATCCTTCGAGGCCGTCGCCCGGCTCAAGGAGCTCGGCATCCGGCCGATGATGCTCACCGGCGACGCCGAAGCGGTGGCGAGGAGCGTCGCCCGCGAACTCGGGCTCGACGACTATTTCGCCGAGGTGCTGCCGCACGAGAAGGCGGAGAAGGTGCGGGAGGTGAAAGGCCGCGGTCTCACCGTGGCGATGGTGGGTGATGGGGTCAACGACGCCCCCGCGCTGGTCGAGGCGGACCTCGGCATCGCCATCGGCGCCGGCACCGACGTGGCGATCGAATCCGCCGATGTGGTGCTGGTCCGCAGCGATCCGCGCGACGTGTTCGCGATCCTCGCCCTGTCGCGCGCCACCTACGGCAAGATGATCCAGAACCTGCTCTGGGCGACCGGTTACAACACCGTCGCCATCCCGCTGGCGGCGGGCGTGCTCTATCCTTGGGGAGTCGTGCTCACCCCGGCCTTCGCCGCCGCTCTCATGTCCCTGTCCACGGTGATCGTGGCGATCAACGCGAAGCTGCTGGAGCGGGCTCGCCGGCTGGTGAATGCCACCGGCGAGGCCGCACATCGTTCCTGAACCGACCAACAACGGGCAAAGGAGAACCGCAATGACCCGAAAGACGTTCCTGGCTTCTCTGGTGGGGGCGCTGGCCGGCTCCGCGCTGGGGTTCGCCGCCGCGGCCGCCGCGCCGGCGGACGAGATCTACGTCCCGCTCGGCGGGGCCGGCAAGGTGCTCGTGGTCGATGCCGCGAGCGACCGGGCCGTGGGCACGATCGAAGGCCTGCCGGCCGCGCACGGGCTCGCCGCCACGCCCGACGGCCGCTTTCTGGTGGTCGGCAGCTTCAGCGAGCGCGAGCCCGGCTCCGCGCCGCCCAAGCCCGAGGGCATGAGCCAGGAGGAGCATGCCGCGCATCACGGCATGGCCGGCATGGACATGAAGAAGAGGGGCGAGGGCGCCGGCAAGATGGCGATGGACGGCGCGAAGCCGATCAGCACGGTGTCGGTGGTCGACCTCGCAAAGCGCGAGGTGGTGCGGCGCATCGACGTGCCGGGGGCCGTACATCACGTGGCGGTGAGCCCGGACGGCCGCTTCGCGGTGGTCACCCAGCCCAACGCCGGTACGGTGTCGGTGATCGATCTCTCGAACTTCTCCCTCGTCGCCACGGTGCCGACAGGCCCGCTTCCCAACTACGCCGCCTTCGCCCCCGACGGCGGCCGGGTCTTCGTCAGCAGCGCCGGTTCCGACCGGGTGGTGGAGATCGCGACCGGCGACTGGAAGGTCGCGCGCGCGATCGAGACCGGCGCCGGCCCCGAGCATCTGGTGATCGATGCCCAGGGGGCGCGCCTCTACGTCGTCAACAACGGTGACGGCACGGTGGGCGAGATCGACCTCGCGGCGGGCAAGCGGCTGCGGGCGATTCCCGTCGGAGAGGTGCTCCACGGCATCGATCTCGGCGACGACGGACGCAGGCTGTTCGTGGCGGTCATGGGCGAGAACAAGCTCACCGCCTACGATCTCGTGACCGGCACCTTCCGCAGCACCGAACTCGCTTCGGGGCCGTTCCACGTGATGGCCGTCCGCGGCCGCGGCAAGCTCTACGTCTCGAGTGCCGAGGAACCGAGGATCTGGGCGATCGATCAGAAGACCCTCGAGCTTCGTGGCGAGATCCCGATCGAGGGCAAGGGGCACCAGATGGCCCAGCAGCTTGGCTCGTGACTACCGGAAGGAGGGAGACGATGAAGCGTTGTCGCCGTTTCACATGGTCCGCGATCGTCGCCGCCAGCCTGCTGCCGGCGGCCAGCGCCAATGCCGCGCAGCACGGGGCCGCGACGGAGCCGGAGCCCGCGGCCGACCCGGCACCCGAGGTCCTCATGCTGATGCCGCTCATGAATCCCGAGCGCGGGCGCAAGCTGTTCGCCAGCAAGGGCTGCGTGGTCTGCCACGCCGTCAACGGCGTGGGCGGCGAGGACGCACCGCCGCTCGATTTCGACAGCACCAACGCCTACATGAACCCTTTCGACTTCGCCGCCCGCATGTGGGCCGGCGCCGAGGCGATGATCTACCTGCAGCAGGAAGAGCTGGGCGAGCAGATCGAGCTCACCGGGCAGGAGCTCGCCGACATCATCGCCTTCACCCACAGCCCCTCGCAGCAGTCGAGATTCTCGATGGCGGACGTTCCGCCGCGCATCCAGGACATGATGCATCACCGCGGCGAGGACGAGGAAGAAGGGGAGAAGCACGAGGAGGATCACGTCGAGGGCGACTGACCGGCAGCCCTGCCGGGTCCGGTCGCGGCGCGAGAGGAGGATCGGCGATGCACATCCATTCGCGAGCCGTCGAGGCGGCGTCCGCACGGCGCGATTTCCTGGAACTCGTCGCCTGGTCGACCTTCGGTGTCGGCACCCTCGCCGCGCTGTGGCCGCTGGTCGACAGCATGAACCCGTCAGCAGCGGTCCTGGCGGCGGCCGAGACCGAGGTCGATCTCGCGCCCATCGAACCGGGGCAGCGGGTGACCGTCACCTGGCAGGGCAAGCCCGTCTTCATCGCCCACCGGACCGAGGAGGAGATCGCCCTCGCGCGGGCCGACAACGGCGCCGATTTGCGGGATCCGGCAACCGACGCGGAGCGGGTGGTGAAGCCCGAATGGCTGGTGGTGATCGGCATCTGCACCCATCTCGGCTGCGTGCCGCTCGGTCAGCGTCCCGGCTCGCCGCGAGGGGAATGGAAGGGCTGGTTCTGCGCCTGCCACGGTTCGGCCTACGATACCGCCGGCCGGATCCGGAAGGGACCTGCGCCCAAGAACCTCTATCTGCCGCCCTACGCCTTCGTCACCGACACGCTGGTCCGTATCGGCTAACATGACGGCCGTCGCGGAACGGCGGAACGAGGAGGAAAGGTCGGTGAAGGCCAAGGACATCATGACCCGCAAGGTGGTCACCGTGACCCCCGACACCGAGGTGCGCGAGGTCGCGAGACTGCTCACCGAACGGCGCATCAGCGCGGTGCCGGTGGTCGACGAGCAGGGGCGGGTGCTGGGGATCGTCAGCGAGGGCGATCTCGTCCGTCGTCCCGAACTGGGCACCGAGCGCCATCCGTCCTGGTGGCTCCGCCTGTTCCTCTCCCCCGAGGATCAGGCGCGGGAGTTCGTGAAGAGCCACGGCCACCGGGCACGCGACGTGATGACCCGGGATCCGGTCACCGTCGATGAGGAGGCATCGCTCGAGGACATCGCCGAGCTTCTCGAAACCCGGCACATCAAGCGCGTGCCGGTGGTGCACGAGGGCCGCCTCGTGGGCATCGTCAGCCGGGCCGATCTCCTGCGGGCCCTCGCCACCCGCAAGGCCGCACCCGAACCGCGGGCCGACGACCGCACGCTGCGCGACCGCATCGAACGGGCGCTCGAGGAGGCCGGTGTCCGCCACGAATTCATGAGCGTCATGGTCTCGGGCGGCGTCGCCCATCTCTGGGGCATCGTGGACACGCCCGAGGAGCGCGAGGCCGCGCGGGTGGCGGCCGAGAGCGTGCCCGGGGTGCGCGAGGTGCGGGTCCGCCTCAACATCCTGCCACCCGGTACCCGCGCGCTGATCGGCGCCGAATAGCCGTTCCGCGGGGCGGGAGCTGCGGGGCACATCGCCGGCACCGCGGCAGGCGCGGGCGACGCGAAGGCAAGCGCGCATGCTCGAATCCCCGGTCCTCGAGCCGGGGTTCGTGCCGCTCGCCCTCCGTGCCGGCCCGATCGGGGCGTTCCTCTACCACCTCGGCCGCCGCGAGCCGCGACCCGGCCTGCGAGATCCTCCTCGTGACGGCGCTCTCCTTCCCGTTCCTCGCCCTCGGGATCGCGGTCGCCCTCCGACCGCCCTCCGCTCTTGCCGCCGGCGGCCGCGCGGCTCATGCTCCCCGTCGTCACGAAGGGGGGAGAGCCGATGACCAACGAGATCCGCGTCGCCACCTTCGCCGGTCCCGGAGCGCGACCCGAGATCCGCACCGTACCCTGGCCCGAGGTGCCGAAGAAGGCGGCGCTCGTCCGCATCGCCTGCTGCGGCGTCTGCGGCACCGATCTGCACATCCTGAAGGGCCACTGGCCGAAGCCGCTGCCCTGGCCCTTCACCCTCGGGCACGAGCTGTCGGGGGAGATCGTGGAGATCGGCCCCGAGCTCACCCGGGACTGGCCGGGCGAGCCGCTCCATGTCGGCGCCCGGGTGATGCTGCCGCCGCTGATGCCGTGTCATGCCTGCGACTGGTGCAACCGCTATCCCGAACAGGCCAACAAATGCCCCAATCCCGTCTACTACGGGCGCTATCTCGGCTTCGAGAAGCCGCCCCATCTCTGGGGCGGTTTCGCCGAATACGTCTACGTCGATCTCGACATGCTGCCGGGGACCAAGATCTACCGCGTGCCCGACGACATGCCGCATCGCCTGGCCTCGCTGTCGGAGCCGCTCACCTCCTGCATCCGGGCCTTCGAGCGGGCGCGCAGGGCGGGCGGCTTTCCCTGGGGAGCGACGGTGGTGGTGCAGGGCACGGGGCCGATCGGTATCCTCGCCATCGCCGCGGCGCAGGAGATGGGGGCCGGGCGGGTGATCGCCGTCGGTGCGCCGGAGAAGCCGCGCCTCGAGCTCGCCCGCCGTTTCGGCGCCGATGCCACGGTGGACATCGAGCGGCACGCGACGCCGGAGGCGCGGATCGCGGCGGTGCGCGAGATCGTGGGCGGCTGGGGGGCCGATCTCGTGATCGACTGCAGCGGTCATCCGAGCGCCGGTCCCGAGGGGCTCGAATTCCTGCGCGACGGCGGCACCTATGTGGAGATGGGCCAGTTCACCGATGCCGGGGCGATCACCACGAGCTGGCATCGCATCTGCGCGAAGGACGTCACCATCCTGGGATCCTGGGGCTTCACCGCCAACGATCTGCCGCTCGGCATCCGGATGCTGGATCTGGCCCGCGACCGCTACCCCTGGTACGCCATGCAGACCCTCTTCCCCTTCGGCGAGGAGGGGCTGGCCGAGGCCATCGACGCCGCCATGGCCATGCGCACGGTCAAGTCGACGGTGGTGATCGCCGAGGACCTCTGCCGCGAGTGAGCGGTCTCAGGGCAGCAGCTCGCGCAGGCGGAGGAGCGCGATCTTCTCGATCTCCGAGAGCGCGGTCGCGAATTCGGTCTCGGGATCGTTGTCGAGGCGGCGCTCGAAGGCCGCGAGGATCTCCTGCCGGCTGCGGCCCTTGACGGCCATCACGAAGGGAAAGCCGAACTTTTCCCGATAGGCCGCGTTGAGCTCGGTGAAGCGGGCGAACTCCTCCTCGCTGCAGGCGTCGAGGCCGGCGCTCGCCTGCTCGTTGCGCGAGGCTTCGGTAAGGGTACCGCGACGGGCGAGCCGGCCGGCGAGATCGGGGTGGGCGCGGATCAGCGCGAGCTGCCGCTCCCGCGGTGCGGCGCGCATCACGGCGCACATGGCGCGGTGCAGCCCCTCCGCGCTGTCGGCCTCCGGGCCGAGGCCGCGGGCGAAGGTCTCCTCGGCGATCCAGGGCGAGTGCTCGAACACCCCGCCGAAGCGGGCGAGGAAATCGTCGCGGTCCATGCCGCTCGGTCGTTCCGCCACCGCGTTCCTCCCTTCGGTTCGTCGGGCAGGAGATACTCGCCCGGCGGCGGCGACGCCACTAGGATCGACGCCGCAACCGGAGGGGGGAGCGATGTTCCGCGACAACCGCATGAAGGCCCGGATCCGTGCCGGCGAAGCCTGTCTCGGCATCTGGATCCAGTCGGGAAGCCCGGCCGTGGCCGAGATGGCCGCCCGCGCCGGCTACGACGTGGTGCTGATCGACCTCGAGCACGGTGCCGGCGATCTCGAGGATCTCGGGCACATGCTGCGGGCGGTCCAGACCACCGCCGCCACCGCCATGGTGCGCCCGCCGGGCAAGGATCCGTTCCTCCTCAACCGCATCCTCGATCTCGGCGCGGAGGCGCTGCTCCTGCCGATGGTCCGGGACGGCGCCGAAGCCGCGGCCGTGACCGCCGCCTGCCGCTACCCGCCGGAAGGAAAGCGCGGCTACGCCTGGCCGGTGGTGCGCGCCTCGGGTTACGGGACCGCCGCCGACCGCTTTTCCCGGGCCAATACCGATCTGCTGCTGGCGGTGCAGATCGAGAGCGCCGAGGCGGTGGACAATGCCGAAGCCATCGCGTCGGTGCCCGGCGTCGACATGGTGTTCGTCGGCCCCTTCGATCTCGCCGGCAGTCTCGGTCATCCGCAGGAGAGCGGCCATCCCGAGGTGGTGGCCCGCATCCGCGAGGTGGAGGCGGCCGCCCGGGCGGCCGGCAAACCCCTCGGCACCATCCCCCGCGGCGACGTGGACGCGGCCGGTCTGCTCGCGGAACGCTACGCCTTCGTCGTGCTCACGAGCGACGTCTTCCTGCTGGGGGAGGGGATGGGGCGGAGCCTCGCCGGAGCCCGCCGGCCGTGACCCTCACCGCCCGCCGCATCCACGAGGCCCGCCGGCGCATCCGCGGCATCGCGCAGCGGACGCCGCTTCTGCATTCGCCCGCCCTCTCCGCGGCGCTGCCCGGGGAGGTCTTCCTCAAGCTCGAAAGCGTACAGGAGACCGGCTCCTTCAAGCTCCGCGGCGCCGTCAACCGGATGGCGGTGCTCGCGCCCGAAGAGAGACGCCGCGGGGTGATCACGGTTTCCACCGGCAACCACGGACGGGCCGTGGCCTACGCCGCGCATCGGATGGGCATTCCCGCCGTGGTCTGTCTCACCGACCGGGTACCGGAGGTGAAGCGGCGCGCGATCGCCGCGCTCGGGGCCGAAATCCGCATCGCCGGCGCGACCCAGGACGAGGCCGAAGCGGCGGCGCATCGCATCGCCGAGGCGGAGGGGCGGACGATGATCCATCCGTTCGACGATCCTCTGGTGATCGCCGGTCAGGGGACGGTCGGGCTCGAGCTCCTCGAGGATTTGCCGGCGCTGGACACGGTGGTGGTGCCGCTTTCCGGCGGCGGGCTCGCGGGCGGCATCGCGCTCGCCCTCGAGAGCGCCGATCCCGGGATCCGGGTGGTCGGTGTGTCGATGGAACGCGGTGCCGCCATGTACGAGAGCATCCGTGCGGGTTCGCCCGTCGAGGTCGAGGAATACGAGACCCTGGCGGACTGTCTGAGCGGTGGCATCGGCGCCGACAACCGCTACACCCTCGATCTCTGCCGGCGTCTCCTGGATGCGGTCCATCTCGTGAGCGAGGCGGAGATCGCCGAGGCCCTGCGCTTTCTTTTCCGCGAGGAGCGTCTGGTGGCCGAGGGCGGGGCGGCGGTGGGCGTGGCGGCCCTTCTGTCGGGCAAGATCTGTCCGTCCCCCACCGATCGTACGGTGGTGGTGATCAGCGGCCGCAACATCGACCCCGACCGCCTGCTATCGGTGGTCGGCTGAGCCCTCGTCCTCCGCCCGAAACGCGAGCCGTTCTTCGAGGCGACCGATCGGAAGATGCCCGGTCGACGACCGTCATGAATATTCGGTGACCCTTGCGGGCCTCACGGGACAGCCGCCGTCTCCGGCTCGGGCACCGGGCGACCTCACACGTTCCGGTGACGATCGCGCCGGCTCATCTGCCCGTCCTTTCGTGCTCCGTGCTTGACGGTACGGCCTTTGTCGTCATCATCGTTCGGGGGCGCAAGGCGGAGCGGCTACGACGGGGAGAGGGTGGTGGCGCAGGGAGGCCGGCTGACGACCCATGTGCTGGATTTGGTCCGCGGCTGTCCGGCCTGCGGGCTCCGGGTCGATCTCTACCGCATCGAAGGGGCCGAGCGGGTCCATCTCGCGAGCCTGTTCACCAATGCCGACGGCCGCTTGGACAGCCCGCTCCTCGAGGAGGAGGCGCTGCGCGAAGGGACCTACGAGCTCGTCTTCCATGCCGGCGACTATCAGCGCGCGGAGCACATCCAGGTCGGAAAGCCCCTGTTCCTCGAGGAGATCCCGGTCCGCTTCGCGATCACCGACGCGAGCCGGCACTACCACGTGCCGCTGCTGCTCTCGGCCTTCGGCTACACGACCTACCGGGGAAGCTGACCCTTGCGCCGCCGGCTGCGCTTTCTCCTCGGCCACGCGCCGCGCGAGCTCGACGAGGTCGAGCCGACCCTGACGGTGCTCGAATATCTGCGCCGCATCGAGCGTCGCCGCGGCACCAAGGAGGGCTGCGCGGAGGGCGATTGCGGCGCCTGCACCGTCGTCCTGGGCCGTCCGGAGGGCGGGCGCATGGCGTACCGCGCGGTCGACGCCTGCATCCTGCTCCTGCCGATGCTGGACGGCTGCCAGCTCCTCACGGTCGAGGATCTGCGGATGCCGGACGGATCCCTGCATCCGGTGCAGCGGGCGATGGTCGAGGCCCACGCCTCGCAGTGCGGCTTCTGCACCCCCGGGTTCGTGATGGCCCTCTACGCCCGTCTCCGGACGCCCGCCGGCGAGCGTCCGCCGCTCACCGACGGGCTCGCCGGCAATCTCTGCCGCTGCACGGGATACGGCCCGATCCTGGCGGCCGGGCGCCGGCTCGAGGAGACGCCCGGGGGCGACCATCTCGAGGCGCGCGAAGCGGAAACGGTGGCCCTCCTCGAACGCTGGCGGGACGGCGAGACCCTGGCGGTGGGCCGCGGCGGGCGGATGTTCTACGCACCCGCCACGGCCGAGGCTTTGGCCCGCCTGCTGCTCGAACATCCGGGGGCCACGCTCCTCGGCGGCGCCACCGACGTCGGGCTCTGGATCACCAAGCAGCACCGGCGTCCCTCGCCCATCGTCTGGACCGGCCGTGTGCGGGATCTGGCGCGCGTCGAGGAGACGGAGGAGGGCCTCCGCATCGGCGCCGCCGCGACCTATCGCGAGGTGATCGGCCCGCTCGCCTCCCTCTACCCGGATGCCGATGCCGTGCTGCGCCGTGTGGGCTCGGTGCAGATCCGCAACCTCGGCACCGTCGGCGGCAACATCGCCAACGGTTCGCCCATCGGCGACAGCCCGCCGCTGCTGATCGCCGCCGGGGCCGAGCTGCTGTTGCGGCGCGGAGAGGCGCGGCGCCGGATGCCGCTCGAGGATTTCTTCCTGGCCTACGGCCGCCAGGACCGCCGGCCGGGCGAGTTCGTGGAAGCGGTCGTCGTGCCGAAGCCGGCGCCCGGCACCCTCTTCCGCGCCTACAAGGTGAGCAAGCGCTTCGACCAGGACATCTCCTCCGTCTGCGCCGCCTTCCGCATCGACCTCGATGACGGTCGCGTAGCGGCCGCCCGGCTCGCCTACGGCGGCATGGCGCCGGTGCCGAAGCGGGCCACGCGGGCCGAACGGGCGCTCGCCGGGCGACCGTGGAGCCGGGCCACCGTGGAGGCGGCGATGGCGGCGATGGAGCGCGATTTCTCCCCGATCGACGACTGGCGGGCGAGCGCCGGCTACCGCATGACGGTGGCCCGCAATCTGCTGCTCAGATGCTGGCTCGAGAGTACGGGCGAGATCGATCGACGGCTCGACCGGGCGCCGGAGATGGCGAATGCCTGACACGCCGCGCCGCATCGTCCATCGGCCACTGCCCCACGACAGCGCCGCGGCGCATGTGACGGGCGAGGCGGTCTACATCGACGACATCCCGGAGCCCGCCGGCACCCTCGAGATCCACCTCGCCCGTGCCCCCTGGACCCATGCCGAGCTCCTCGCGCTGGATCTCGAGCCCGTGCGCCGCACGCCCGGCGTCGTCTGCGCCCTCGGCGCCGCCGACATCCCGGGGATCAATGACATCGGACCCACCCACCGGCACGACGATCCGGTGTTCGCCGAGGGGCGGGTGATGTTCTGGGGTCAGCCGCTGTTCGCGGTCGCCGCCGAACGGCTCGAGACCGCGCGCGAGGCGGCGGCGCGGGCGCGGATCGAGGCACGGCCCCTGCCGCCCGTGCTGACGATCGAGGAGGCCCGTCGGCGCGGCGATCTCGTCACCGAGGGGCTGGTGCTCGAGCGTGGCGAGGTGGCGCGCGGGCTCCGCGAGGCCCCGCACCGCCTCGCCGGCCGGATGACCATCGGCGGCCAGGATCACTTCTACCTCGAGGGCCAGGTGGCGCTGGCGCTGCCCGGCGAGGAGGGGGAGATGCGGGTCTGGTCCTCGACCCAGCACCCCTCCGAGGTGCAGCAGATGATCGCCCGCGTGCTGGGTATCGCCGCCCACCGGGTAACGGTCGTGGTGCGGCGGATGGGCGGTGGCTTCGGTGGCAAGGAGACCCAGGCGAGCCAGTTCGCCTGCATCGCCGCCCTCGTGGCGGCGGTCACGGGACGGCCGGCCAAGCTGCGCCTCGATCGCGACACCGACATGATCGTCACCGGCAAGCGCCACGATTTCCTCGTCGATTACGAGGTCGGCTTCGACGAGGACGGGCGCATCCGTGCGGTGAAGATGGACCTCGCCGCCCGCTGCGGCTTCTCCGCCGATCTCTCGGGACCGGTCACCGACCGCGCCCTGTTCCATGCCGACAACTGCTACTTCTATCCCGCGGTGCGGCTCGAATCCTTTCCCTGTCGCACCAACACCGTTTCCAACACGGCCTTCCGCGGCTTCGGCGGCCCGCAGGGGATGCTGGCCGCCGAGCGGGTGATCGAGGAGGTGGCCTTCGCCACCGGGCTCGATCCGCTCGAGGTGCGGCGGCGCAACTTCTACGGTGGCGAGGGGCGCGACCTCACCCCCTACCACATGCGGGTCGAGGAACGGGTCTTCGCCGAGATCGTGGAACGGCTCGCGGCGGAGGCCGATTATGCCGAAAGGCGTGCCGCGATCCGCGTCTTCAACCGGGAGAACGCCTGGTTCCGCCGGGGTCTGGCCCTCACCCCGGTCAAGTTCGGCATCGCCTTCACCGCCACCTGGTACAACCAGGCGGGCGCCCTCCTCCACATCTACCGCGACGGCAGCGTCCAGCTCAATCACGGCGGCACCGAGATGGGGCAGGGGCTGCACGTCAAGGTGGCCCAGGTGGTGGCGGAGGAACTCGGCCTGCCGATGGAGCGCATCGCCGTCGCCGCCACCAGCACCGGCCGCGTGCCCAACACCTCGGCCACCGCCGCCTCCTCGGGCTCGGATCTGAACGGCATGGCGGCGCTCGCGGCGGCCCGCACCCTCAAGCGTCGCCTGATCGCCCACATCGCGGATCGCTGGGGGGTGGGGGAACGGGAGGTCGAATGGCTGCCCGGCCGCGTGCGCGCCGGTAGGCGGGAGACGACCTTCGAGGCGCTGGTGGAGGACGCCTATCGGGCCCGGGTCTCCCTGTCCGCCACCGGCTTCTACCGGACGCCCAAGATCCACTGGGACCGCAGCGCGGGCCGCGGCCGGCCGTTCCTCTATTTCGCCTGCGGCGCCGCGGTGAGCGAGGTGGTCGTCGATCTCCTCACGGGCGAGTACCGGGTCGAGCGGGTGGACATCCTCCACGACGTCGGCGACTCCCTGAACCCGGCCATCGACCTCGGCCAGATCGAGGGCGGCTTCGTCCAGGGCATGGGCTGGCTCACCACCGAGGAGCTCTCGTGGGATGCCGAGGGCCGGTTGCGCACCCACGCCCCTTCCACTTACAAGATCCCGGCCTGCGGCGACCGGCCGCGAGTTTTCAACATCCGCCGGCTCGAAGGCCGCCCGAACAGGGAGGAGACCATCTACCGCTCCAAGGCGGTGGGAGAACCGCCCCTGATGCTCGCGATTTCCGTCCTCCACGCGCTGTCGGACGCGGTGGCCAGCGTCGCCGATCACCGCATCTGTCCGCGGCTCGATCCGCCGGCGACACCGGAGCGGGTGCTCGAGGCCGTCGATCGTCTGCGCGAGGCGGCGTCGCGGATGGCGGCGGAGTAGGAGCGGGCGATGCCGAGCCGTCCCGACCCCGGCGCCGATCCGGTCGTGCTCGTGCGGGTGGCCGAGGTGCTGGGCTCGGCGCCGCGCGAGGCGGGAGCCGCGATGCTGGTGGGACCGGACGACGGCGAGGGGACCATCGGCGGCGGTGCCCTCGAATGGCGGGCGCAGGCGATCGCCCGCGAGATGCTGGCCACCGGCGAGGCATCCCGGCGGGTCACCCTGCCGCTGGGACCGGCCCTCGGGCAGTGCTGCGGCGGCCAGGTGACGCTCGCGTTTACCCTCACGACGCGCGAGGCGGGGCGGGCGGCGCTCGACGAGGCGGTCGGCGATCTCCCCTTGGTCGCCCTCTACGGTGCCGGTCATGTGGGGCGGGCGGTGGCGCGCATCCTCGGCGAGCTGCCCTGTCGCCTGCTCTGGTTCGATCCGAGGCCCGGGATGTTCCCCGCCGGCCTGCCGGCGCGGGTGCGGACGCGGCGGCTGGACATGCCCGAGGCGGCGGTGGCGGCGGTGCCGGGCGACGCCTTCCATCTCGTGATGACCCACAGCCATCCCCTCGATCTGGCGCTCACCGAGGCGGTGCTGCGGCGCGGCGATTTCGCCTGGCTCGGGCTCATCGGTTCGCGCACCAAGCGGGCGCGCTTCGCGCGTCGTCTGCGGGCCGCCGGGATCGGCGAGGATCTGCTGGCCCGGCTCGTCTGCCCGATCGGTGTTTCGGGGATCCGCGGCAAGCGGCCCGCAGTGATCGCCGTTGCGGTGGCGGCCCAGCTCCTGCTCGCCTTCGAGGCGTGGGCTGTCCGGCACCGGCTGCGGCAGCCGGAGGTCGCCGGATGAGCGCGCCGCCGAACCGCCTCGAACTGCGCGGCATCACCAAGCGCTTTCCCGGCGTGCTCGCCAACGACCGTGTCGATCTCGCGGTGCGCCCCGGCGAGATCCATGCGCTCTTGGGCGAGAACGGCGCCGGCAAGAGCACCCTCGTCAAGATCGTCTACGGCGTCCTGCAGCCGGACGAGGGCGAGATCCTGTGGGAGGGCAGGCGGGTCGAGATCCGCAGCCCCCATCAGGCGCGGCGCCTCGGCATCGGCATGGTGTTCCAGCATTTCACGCTGTTCGAGGCCCTGAGCGTGCGCGAGAACATCGCCCTCGGTCTCGAGGAGCGATACGAGCGGGGGGAGCTCGAACGGCGCATCCGCGAGGTCTCCGAGGGCTACGGCCTGCCGCTCGATCCCGACCGCGACGTCCACACCCTGTCGGTGGGAGAACGCCAGCGCATCGAGATCCTGCGCTGCCTCCTCCAGAACCCGAGGCTCCTGGTGATGGACGAACCCACCTCGGTACTCACGCCGCAGGAGGTCGACCGCCTGTTCGCGACCCTGCGCCGGCTCGCCGCCGAGGGCTGTTCCATCCTCTACATCAGCCACAAGCTCGAGGAGGTGAAAGCGCTCTGCGAGCGGGCCACCATCCTGCGCGGCGGCCGTGTGGTGGCGGTCTGCGATCCGCGGGTGGAGACCGCGCGCAGCATGGCGGAGACCATGGTCGGCGCCGCCATCCGCGAGCCGGCGCGGCCGGCCGGCCGCCTCAAGCGGGCGCCCCGGCTCCTGGTCGACCGTCTGTCGCTGGAGCCGGAAGACCCGTTCGGCACCGCCCTTCGGGACATCACCTTCCTCGTCCGCCGCGGCGAGATCTTCGGCATCGCCGGTGTCGCCGGCAACGGTCAGGACGAGCTCCTCGCCGCCCTCTCGGGGGAGCGCCCGGCGCCGAAACCGGAGATGGTCCGTATCGGCGATGCCCGGGTCGGCCGTCTGGGTCCCACCGCGCGGCGCCGTCTCGGCCTGTGCGTCATCCCCGAGGAGCGCAACGGTCATGCCGCGGTGCCCGAACTGACGCTCACCGAGAACGCGCTGCTGTCCGCCCACGGCCGCCTGCAGCTCCTGCGCCTCGGCTTCGTGCGCCGGCGGGCGGTGGCCGCCTTCGCCCGTCGCATCGTCGAGCGGTTCGACGTGCGCACGCCCGGCATCGAGGTCACCGCGGGCAGTCTCTCCGGCGGCAACCTGCAGAAGTTCGTGGTCGGCCGCGAGATCCTCCAGAACCCGGAGGTGCTGATCGCCGCCCAGCCCACCTGGGGCGTCGATGCGGGCGCCGCGGTGGCGATCCACGCGGCGCTTCTGGAGCTGGCCGAGCGGGGCACCGCGGTGCTCGTGATCTCCCAGGATCTCGACGAGCTGCTGGCGCTCACCGATCGCCTCGCCGTCATCCACGCCGGCCGCCTCTCGCGCAGTTTCGAGACGCGGGATGTGGAGATCGCACGGATCGGCATGCTGATGGCGGGAGTGGAAGAACCGGCGCCGGCGGAGGCGAGCTGAGCACATGCTGAGGATCGAGGCCCGTCCCGAACCGTCCCGGCGGATGCTCCTCGCGACGCCGTTCCTGGCGGTGCTGCTGACCGTCGTCAGCGGTGCGCTGCTCTTCGCCCTGCTCGGCCGCGACCCGCTCGTGAGCCTGCACGCCTTCTTCGTCACCCCGGTCTCCAGCCTCTACGGGCTCGGCGAGCTCGGTCTCAAGGCCACGCCCCTGATCCTGATCGGGATCGGGCTCGCCGCCGGCTTCCGCGCCAACGTCTGGAACATCGGTGCCGAGGGGCAGCTCGTTCTCGGGGCCGTCTGCGGCGGCGGCGTGGCGCTCTGGTTCTGGGAGGTGGACGCGCCCTGGGTGTTCCCGCTGATGGTGGTGGCGGCGGTGGCCGGCGGCATGGCCTGGGCGGCGATCCCGGCCTTCCTCAAGACCCGGCTCGAGGTCAACGAGATCCTGGTCAGCCTGATGCTGACCTATGTCGCGGTGCTGCTGCTGTCGGCCCTCGTCTACGGGCCCTGGAAGGATCCCGAGGGCTTCAACTTCCCCCAGTCGCGGATGTTCGGGGAGGCCGCACTGATGCCGCCCGTGGTGGAGGGGACGCGCCTGCACGCCGGCATCCTCGTGGCCCTCGCGGTGGCGCTCGCCGCCTGGCTGTGGCAGGCCCGTACCCTTTCGGGCTTCACCCTCAAGGTGGTGGGCCTCGCTCCCGCCGCCGCCCGCTTCGCCGGTTTCGAGCGGCGGCGCACCGTCTGGCTCACGCTCCTGCTGGGCGGCGGGCTCGCCGGGCTCGCCGGGCTGTTCGAGGTCGCCGGTCCGATCGGCCAGCTCGTGCCCCAGGTCTCGCCCGGCTACGGCTTCACCGCCATCATCGTGGCCTTCCTCGGGCGGCTCCATCCCGTGGGCGTCGTCCTCGCGGCCCTCCTGGTGGCGCTCTCCTACATCGGTGGCGAGACGGCGCAGATCGAGGCCGGACTGCCGCAGGCGGTGACCGGCGTGTTCCAGGGGATGCTGCTGTTCTTCCTGCTGGCCACCGACTTCCTGATCCGCTACCGGCTGCGTCCGGTGGCACGACGACGGGGTGCGGAAGGCAGGTGAGCATGGATCCGATCGTCGCCACCACCGTGAGCGTGATCAGTGCGGCAACGCCGCTCCTCCTGGCGGCCAACGGCGAGCTCGTCGCCGAGAAGGCGGGCGTACTCAATCTCGGGGTCGAGGGGATGATGCTGGTGGGTGCGGTGAGCGGCTTCGCCGTGACGCTTATCACCGGCAGCGCCACCCTCGGCATCCTCGCCGCCGCCTCGGCCGGGGCCCTGCTGGCGCTCCTCTTCGGTCTCCTCACCCTCGGCCTGATGGCCAATCAGGTGGCCACCGGGCTCGCCCTCACCATCTTCGGCGTCGGCGTCTCCTCGCTGGTCGGAGCGGGCTTCGTCGGCACCCCGGTGGAGCGGCTCCCCCGGCTCGACATCCCGGGCCTGAGCGATCTCCCGGTTCTCGGCCCGCTGCTCTTCGGCCACGACGCCCTCGTCTATCTGTCGGTGGCGATGGTGGCCCTCACCGCCTGGTTCCTCGGCCGCACCCGCGCCGGCATGATCCTCAGAGCCTGCGGCGAGAACGACGAAGCGGCGCACGCCCTGGGCTATCCGGTGATCGCGGTGCGCTTCGCGGCGGTGCTGTTCGGCGGCGTGATGAGCGGGCTCGCCGGCGCCTTCCTCTCGCTTTCCTACACGCCCATGTGGGTGGAGGCGATGACCGCCGGGCGTGGCTGGATCGCCCTCGCCCTCGTGGTGTTCGCCGCCTGGCGGCCGTGGCGCCTGCTGATCGGCGCCTATCTTTTCGGCGGCGTCACCATCCTCCAGCTCCACGCCCAGGGGCTCGGGCTGTTCGCCGTCCCCTCGCAGGTCTTGTCGATGCTGCCCTATCTCGCCACCATCCTGGTCCTGACGCTGATCGCCGCGGGATCCGGGCGTCGCCGGCTGGACGCGCCGGCCTGCCTGGGCAGACCCTTCCGTCCGCCGGCCTGAACCGTGCGAGGATTTCCGATCGTCCCCAAGCAAGGAGGAAGCCGATGACACTCAAGACGACGCGCCGTACGCTGCTGGCGGGCGCTGCCGCGACCGGTGCCCTGGCGCTGCCCGGGAGCCGGCTGCTGGCGACCGAGCAGGTCAAGGCCGGCTGGGTCTACGTCGGGCCCATCGGCGATCACGGCTGGACCTACACCCACGACCAGGGACGGCTCGACGTCGAGAAGGCGCTCGGCGACAAGGTGGTGACGACCTACGTGGAGAACGTCGCCGAGGGGCCGGATGCCGAGCGGGTGATCCGCCAGCTCGCGGCCAGCGGCAACGACATCATCTTCGCCACCTCCTTCGGCTTCATGAACCCGGTGATCCGGGTCGCCAAGCAGTTCCCGAAGGTCAAGTTCGAGCATGCCACCGGCTACAAGACGGCGCCCAACGTGGCGGTCTACAACGCCCGCTTCCACGAGGGCCGGACGGTGATCGGGACCATCGCCGGCCGGCTGTCCAAGTCGGGGATCGTGGGCTACATCGCCTCCTTCCCGATCCCCGAGGTGGTGATGGGCATCAACGCCTTCACCCTCGCCATGCGCAAGCGGCGTCCCGACGCCCAGATCAAGGTGGTGTGGGTCAACAGCTGGTACGACCCGGGCAAGGAGGCGGACGCCGCCAAGGCCCTGATCGACCAGGGAGCCGACATCATCACCCAGCACACCGACAGTCCGGCGCCGCTGCAGGTGGCGGAGGAACGCGGCGTCTCCGGTTTCGGCCAGGCCTCGGACATGCGCAAGTTCGCGCCCAACGCCCAGCTCACCGCCATCGTCGACCACTGGGGTCCCTACTACGTCGAGCGGGTCAAGGCGGTGCTCGAGGGCACCTGGAAGAGCCACATCATCTGGCACGGACTCAAGGAGGGCATGGTGCAGATCGCGCCCTACGGCCCGCGGGTGCCGGAGGAGGTCCGCGCCGAGGCGGATGCCGTCAAGCAGGGGATCATCGACGGCACGCTCCACCCCTTCGCCGGCCCCATCAGGGATCAGGCGGGCGAGCTGCGGGTTCCCGAAGGACAGAGCCTGTCCGACGAGGAACTCCTCAAGATGGACTGGTACGTCGAAGGCGTGCAGGCCTGAACCCCCGGGGGACGGGCGGCGACGGCCCGTCCCCCCGCACCGGCCGGGGGCGCTATCCGGTCCGCGATACCCGCAACGCCTCCGGCGGTTCCACCCCGTCGGGATTGCGCGGATCCGGCACCGGCGTCCCGATCACCTCGCGCACCGGCAGCACCCCGGCCCAGATCGGCAGCGCGTAGTCGGCCTCCTCGTCGACCGGCGGTCCGGTGCGGATCTTGGCCGAGGCCTCCTCGATCGGCAGGCGGAGCACGGCGGTCGCCTTCAGCTCCTGCTCGGTCATCGGCCGCAGGGTCGGCCACCTTCCCGGCAGCAGACGGTCGAAGAAGGTCTCGAGATGGCGCAGCTTCCGGCCCGGATCCTCGATCCGCCGCGCCCGTCCGTAGATCATCACCGAGCGGTAGTTGACCGAATGATGGAAGGCCGAGCGGGCGAGCACGTAGCCGTCGAGCAGGGTGACGGCGAGACAGACCTCGGCGCCGTCCTGGGCCCGCAGCGCGCGGCTCGCCGAGGAGCCGTGCCAGTAGACGTGATCGCCCTCCCGCCACTGCAGCGTCGGCAGAACGGCCGGTGTTCCGTCGCGCAGATAGGCGATGTGGCAGACCGGCTGCGCGTCGAGAGCGGCGTCGATCGTTTCGCGGTCGTGGCGCCCCCGTGCGTGGGCGCGGCGCAGGCGCGTGCGCGGGCTCGGCGGTCGGCTCATCCTCCTGCTCCCTTGTGAGGCGGACAGGAAAGCCCGAAACGGGCCCGAGGTCACGATCCGTTTTCGGGCCCGTCGCCCGCCTCCGGGGGCCGGACATGCGCCCGTTCCCACCCGTCGAACGGGGCGACGGCGAGATCCGCGTCGACTGCAAGGCGGGCGAACGTTCCATCAGCAGATGGCGGCGAGCGAAGCCGGCCGCGCCGACGGATGCCGATCGGAGGCTTGCGAATCGCCGGCCGTTGCCCCATGCCCGACTCGGTCCGCGGGGCGGGACCGCATCGACCGCCGGGACCGCGCGTGGGACGCGGGTTTCAGCCGGTGGCGTCGCGGCGGAGAGGCGGCCACCGGCGGGGCTCGCGGGACGCGAACGGAGAGGGGAGAGCATCGCAATGAGAATGACCACCGAAGAGGCCTTCGTGAAGGTGCTGCAGCTTCACGGCATCGACCAGGCCTTCGGCATCATCGGTTCGGCCTTCATGCCGATCTCGGACCTGTTCCCGAAGGCGGGCATCACCTTCTGGGACGTGGCCCACGAGTGCAACGCCGGCTACATGGCCGACGGCTACACCCGGGTCACCGGCCGCATGGCCATGTGCATCGGCCAGAACGGCCCCGGCATCACCAACTTCCTGACCTCGGTCAAGACCGCCTACTGGAACCACACGCCGATGCTGCTGGTGACGCCCCAGGCGGCCAACCGCACCATCGGGCTCGGCGGCTTCCAGGAGATGGAGCAGATGTCGGCCTTCCGTGATGCCGTCTGCTACCAGGAGGAGGTGCGGGATCCCGCGCGCATCGCCGAGGTGCTGAACCGCGTCATCACCCGCGCCTGGCGGGGCATGGCGCCGGCCCAGATCAACGTGCCGCGGGACTACTGGACGCAGGTGATCGACATCGAGCTGCCCCAGCTCCTGCCCATCGAACGGCCGGCCGGCGGCGAGGCGGCCATCGCGGAGGCGGCGCGGCTCCTCTCCGAGGCCCGCTTTCCGGTGATCCTGAACGGGGCCGGGGTGGTGCTGGGTGATGCCATCGAGGCCTCGATGGCCCTCGCCGAGCGTCTCGACGCGCCGGTCTGCTGCGGCTACCAGCACAACGACGCCTTCCCCGGCTCCCATCCGCTGTCGGTGGGGCCGCTCGGCTACAACGGCTCCAAGGCGGCGATGCAGCTCATCGCCAGGGCGGACGTGGTGCTGGCGCTCGGTACCCGCCTCAATCCCTTCTCCACCCTGCCCTGCTACGGCATCGACTACTGGCCGAAGGACGCCAGGGTCATCCAGGTGGATCTCAACCCGGACCGGATCGGCCTCACCAAGCGGATCACCGTCGGCATCTGCGGCGATGCGAAGAGGGTGGCGGAGCGCATCCTCGCACGGCTGTCCCCCACCGCCGGGGACGTGGACCGCGAGGAGCGCCGGGCGCTCGTCCACCGGACCAAATCCGCCTGGCTGCAGGAGCTCAGCTCGATGGACCACGAGGCGGACGATCCCGGCACCGACTGGAATGCCCGCGCCCGCGCCGCCCATCCGGATCGCATGTCGCCGCGTCAGGCCTGGCGGGCGATCCAGGGCGCGCTGCCGGAGGATGCCATCATCTCCATGGACATCGGCAACAACTGTGCCATCGGCAACGCCTATCCGACCTTCGAGGCGGGTCGGAAATATCTCTCGCCGGGGCTGTTCGGCCCCTGCGGCTACGGATTTCCGGCCATCATCGGGGCCAAGATCGGACGCCCCGGGGTGCCGGTGGTGGGCTTCGCCGGCGACGGTGCCTTCGGCATCTCGATGAACGAGATGACGGCCATCCACCGCGAGGGCTGGCCGGCAATCACCATGGTGGTCTTCCGCAACCATCAGTGGGGGGCGGAGAAGCGCAACACGACGCTCTGGTACGACGACAATTTCGTCGGCACGGAGCTCGATCCCGAGCTCTCCTACGCCCGCATCGCCGAGGCCTGCGGCTTCCGGGGCGTGGTCGCGCGCACCCCGGAGGAACTGGCGGCGGCGATCCGCGAGGGCTGCGAGGCGCAGAAGAGCGGCACCACCACCTTCGTCGAAGCGATCCTCAACCAGGAGCTGGGCGAGCCCTTCCGCCGCGACGCCATGAAGAAGCCGGTGGTGGTGGCCGGCATCCGCCGCGAGGACATGCGCCGCGAGCAGCTCGGTTGAGCCGCACGGCGCGGCGCCCGCCAGCCCCGGGCGCCGCCACTCGCTCCGCGGATCCCGCGGTTCCCACACTCGCGAGAGCCGCGCCCCCGGGCGCGGGCGGACCATCACGTCCCCGCGCCGGAGAGCGATGCGCGGAAGTGACAGGCGGCTCGGGAGCGGCCGTGTCGGCTCGCGTACGGCGCTGGCGAAGCCGGGAGGAATCGAACCTTCGGTCCGCTTCCGTGGTGATCTGCGCTCCGAACCGCTGCCACCCGCTCACGCTCTCGAGCTCTACCGAGATGGGTGCCGAGGGACGCGGGCGGCCACCGGACTCGGCCGAGGCTGGCCTCTCTCCTCTGCTACGCGCCCCGAAGCATGATCAAGGGCGTCCACGCCTGTGTTCGCAGGAGCAGCTCGAGATCGGCGATTTCGCGATCGACGACTTCCTTCTGCGCCTCGCTCTCGACCACGAGCTCCTTCTGGGCATAGGCGACCTTGCGGATCGGATCGCCGATCCTACGGCTCCTGGCTTCGACAGCCGGAAGCTCCACGGTCGACGCCACGGCGTTGGGCCGCGTACGCGAGAGATATTCGGACGACACGAAACCTTCACGTCCGCGATAACGCACCTTCGTCCATCCTGCCCGGCGTCCCAGGACCTCGACTTCGCCGCCCGGTGGCACCATCCCAAGGATCCGGTGCTGCGTTCCCGGGCCGGCACGCAGTCGTACGCTGGTCGTGGCGTAGGCGACCTCGCCCGAAGACCGGAAATCCGCGCTCGTGACCTGACCGCCCCTCACAGTCGGTTGGTAGTTTTCCCACTCGGCGGCAACCGCATCGAGCTGCCCCGGCTCGGTGACCGAAGCATAAGCACCCATGTAGATGCGAGTCTGCTGCTCGGTCAATCCGGTTACATCGGCAACGAGCCGACTGTCTTCGGCGACCCAACGGCGAATCTTCTCCAGACGTGCACGTGCGGACGATCGGCTCAGCTCCTGCGCCGTTACAAGCTGCTTCAAGGAGCGGATCTGTCGCACACGACACGCATTGAGCTTTTCGAGGCTTACCCGCATGCGCTCGATTTCGGTGGCGGTCGCCGAGCTGTCACCCTCGACTGCAGCCCTGAGTCCTTCCTTCGTATTTGCCCGGCTCCGAAGTTCCGATAGATATCCCAAGAGAGCTCCTCCTGCTGCACCGACAATGACCGAAGCAAGGACTTTTTCGAGTGCATTCCGATTGCCGGTGATGGCGATTACCGAGCCGATGATCAGTCCAGTGAAAGCGCCTCTGACGGCCCAATTCCGGATCTTGTCGTTCCAGGTATTGGCCCCTTGCTCGAAGGGCTGACGGTACCGCGCGCATTCGTCAGCGATGTCCCTCTTCGGGACCGACACGCATGAAGCGAGCACGCTGAGAACCAGCAGTGAAGCTGCACAGCGTCTCGGAAGCGCAGGAAAATCGAGCGTCATAACCGTTCCCTCCCAGGCGAGCCATGCCTCATAGTTCGCGCGTACAGGCCGTCTGACTCCGCCGCTCGCGAGAAATATCGATTTCGTTGAGGTAACGCCGGCGCATATTCCCAGTGACGCTACCGTGGCGGCGGGCTTCAGAGATCATGCTGCGAAAGAGATCGGCTGCGTCGTCGTAAACTGATAGCCGTTTGACCCGCAGCTCGTCGAGTACTTTGTCGAATCCTGCGCGCACGATCGTCTTGTCGGAGCGGGCCAGATCGTCCACCCAAGTGAGGAGCATGTCGTACTGGTTTCCCATCTGCCATTCTCGTACACCCAATTCTTCGCACAGTTTTACCAGGCGGCTTCTGTAGGTTTCGCGATCATCGGATGGCATCGCACGAATCTTTTCGGCTAGCCGTTCTACTCCCTTTACGATAGTAAGCGCCACACCGCCGAATTCTCGAATACTCTTGGTGAGCATGATACCGGCTTTGACGCGCTCGGCGACGCGTGCCCGTTCAGCCTCGGCCAGTCGGAAACGGAGCTGCTCGGCCTCGGCTTCTACTTCCTGCAACTGTTCCGCGAAAGCCATCCGCAATTCTGTCTTCGATCGCTCCATCGTTTCGAGCTGCTCCGTCAGACGGCGTATCCGCTCCTGAATCCGTGCCGCACGGTCCTGATCCTCGGACCCCGTCGCCGCACCGAAGCGGTCGCGTGCTTCCTGCAGTTCTTTCAGGAGCTCTGTGTTGTATTTCCCCGGGTCGTTCCAGCGGCCGCCGCGGCTCAGGAACGGTGCCGAAACAGCGAGCCGGAAACCGAGGGTCGGCGTCCGCCCCGGGCCGTTGCTGCTGTAAAGCGGCACCTCGATCCGGCGTCCCACAGCCAGCTCGGCTTCCGGTGTGTCGTACGCGCCGCCCCGCGCTACCAAACCTCCCCTTTGTCCCGCGACAGTGCGATCCGGTCGCACGGGCACGAAGAGATCCCACACCAGCTCCTCGACGTTGCCGACCATGTCATACAGTCCGAGTGGATTCGGGAGGCGACGACCGACCGCGCGTACTCGGGTCCGGCGCCGCTCGGACCCAATGACGGCGATGCGGCGCGTATCCTCACCGACATCCACCAATTCGCCGTTTTCGAGGGCTATGTGGAGGCGTCGTGTCGGCGGACCTTCTGGAGCGAACTGCGGTCCGCCCCACGCAGCCAGCTCCCATTCGGCTTCCGAAGGCAGCCGGACAAACCCGGGGGATCCCAGTTCCCACGGCATCCATGGCGGCAGGCCGCGTCGCGCCCGGTCGTGGTCGATAGAAAAGATCCAGCGGTTGACGACTTCGACGAAACGCAAGGCCGAAAAGACGTCCACGCCCGTTGCCGGTTTGACGCGACCACGCGTCGCATGCTTGCGGGCGATGGCGTCGTTGCAGACCGGATGTCCAGGATCCGAAGCCTCAGGCTTGTCGAACAGGCCGTCCGTGAAGAGCGCAAACTGCAGTTCCGTTGTTTCGTACCGGGCAATGTAGTAGGACCGAAACCGAAGATCCTCGTACGCCCGCTGGATCGGCCGGCCATCCGCATCCTCGCTGAACCCGCCCGAGACCCGAACGTTGCGTGGTCCGAACAGGGCGCTTCGATACGCCGCCAGCTCGTCTTCTGCCTTGGGCATCGCGTAGCCGAAGGTCTTCTGCGGATCACTGAGCAATCCTCCGATCGGAATTCGCACCTTGCGGAACGCCAGCCAATGGCCACAGGGCAGCGGTAGATAGAGCGAATCCGGCAGCTGGACCCCGGACTTGGGCTCGGGACAGGTAACGTTGCCGGACCGCCGCTGATCCCGGTAGAGTGCGGGATCGTCGTAGACGCACCACGGCAGCCCGTCCCCGGTAGCGGCGGCGACCGGAATGCCGGACGAAACCGCCGCCAGCGCGAGAGAAAGGGTGAGGACGAAGTACCGTATTTCACCCATCATGCAACACCTCTGCCGGCTCGATACGGGCGGCCCGCCATGCAGCACCGCAGGCGGCGAAGGCACCTATCATCGTACCGCCCGCCAGCGCTGCCAGGAGCTCGATGAGGGGCAAGTGGAAGGCCCCACGCTGGAGCCCGAGCGACTGGCGCAACAAGCCCTCGAGCAGAGGACCGGAAATGAATGCCAGCACTGTTCCGAGAAACACCCCTGCAGCCGCGAGGAGGGCCACTTGCACCAACGGAAACAGTCCCATCTCGACCCCCGAAAAGCCGAGGAGTCGCAGCACGGCGAGCTCGCGCAGCCGCAGGTGTGCACGATGCCAACCGCTGACCGCGAACATCGCCGCGAGTCCGATGGTGGCCAGCAATGCAAGAGCGGCGAGCAGCCGGTCGAGGCGCTCGGCGAGCCGGAGCAGGGTCGCCACGCGCTCGTCGCGAAGGCGCGCCTCGATGCCGAGCTGCTCCAGAAATGCGCGAAGGCGCGGCGCACCCTCGAGGGAGCGCGCATAGAGCCTGATACGCGCCGTGGGGGTTTCGGGCAGGAGGTTTGGCGACGGCAGTATCCCGCTACCGTGCGCATCGATGCTGCCCTCTCGCCAGAGCTCGATCGCGCGGGCGAAATCCGACGACACGTAGCCGCGTACTTCGTAGTCGCGTTCTTCTGGCAGCACCTCAAGCACGCGGAGTTCTGCGCGCCGGGCCTCCCAATCGCCTGCCGCCGTCCGCCGACGCAATGTCATCCGCACCACGTCGCCGGGTGTCACTTCGAGGCGTTCTCCGGCCCGCCGGCTCAACACGATGGTAGCGTACCCTCGCGGGAGCGTAACGCCCTCCAGGAGCGGATCACCAGGGGCGGTGGGTTCGATTTCGAGCTCAACCAGTTCGCCCTCCCCCGATACGCGGCGCACGGGCAGGGCGGAATTGAGATAGCGTGGTTTGGCAAGCAGGAATCCGGTATCGGGATGTGTTCGGATCCGTCGGAGAATGTCCGGGCCGAAGTTGCCGGACCCTGTCACCAGCACCTCACGACTGCGCGGATCCTGTTCAAGTGCTGCTCGCATCGATCCGACGGCACCGAGCTCGAGGCCCCGAAGCAGGAGCACGGGGGCTACGACTGCCGAGATCGCGAGTATCGTACCCAACGAGGACCATCGATCGTAACCCAGATCGTACACCGCCAACGACGCGCTACGCAGCCACGGCCACCGAAACATCCACGGAATGCGAAGCATCGTGGCGGTCATGTCCTCACTCGTCGAAGACCAGTCGGGAACAGCGTGTCCCCATCACAAGTTCGACATGCACGTCCATGCGGGAAGCGAGTGTCGGATCGTGAGTGCCCACGAGGAGTGCCGCTCCGTCGCGCCGCGCCAGCTCGACCAGGAGCTTGCCGACCCGCGCCGCGTTGTCGCGATCCAAAGCGGCGGTGGGCTCGTCAGCGAGAATGATCGGTGGGGCCGTGCACACGGCACGGGCGATGGCGACGCGTTGCCGCTGCCCGACCGAGAGCTGTCGCGGATATCGGCCGAGTAGATGACTGATACCGAGAAACCGCGCGAGCTGCGCGGCACGAGTAGCAGCGGCGGGCAGGCGGTCACGCGCAGCAGCCAGAAGAATGTTGCGCTCGACCGAGACGAAGGGAAGCAGCCCCCCCTGCTGCAGTACGTAACCGAAGATGCGCTGTCGCCAGGTCGTCAATGCCGAAACGTCCCAGCCATTCAGGAGTTCTGCCAGATCGGCTTCTTCCCCGCTGGTATTGTCCCGCACGCGGAAACGACGCGGCCCTTCTATCGGCCGGCGCAGGAGCGCCAAGGCATCGAGCAGTGTGCTCTTGCCGCTGCCGGAAGGCCCGACCACGGCTACCGTGTGGCCGCGCCGCAAACGGAGACGTTCGAGCTGCAGGGAAAAGCTTTCCTCCCGATTTCCCCGGCGCACCGTCATCTCCGCTACATCCAGAACCACATCGCTGTTCGGCATGTCAGGGGAGGTATCGGAGCTCGAGCGGATAAACGTCGCGCGATCGATCGTCCGGAATCACTCGGATCCACTTCGCCTGATCCTCGACGACCTTCCGGTAGATGCCGAGCTTTTCGCGTGCTTCGTTGAGGAGAGCGAGCTGCTGTGCCTGCGGCATGGCGCTCCAATGATCGCGCGTGATCGAAAGCATCTTGCTACGGTAGGGAAGTCGTTCGAGATGGGCGGGCAGAAGCTCGCCCAGTCGCCGGACGGCATCGGGATCGGTCGTCTTGCTGCCGGACAGCCGGACGACATCCCGCCAGAAGGCCTCGGCACTTCCGCCCTTGCGCGCGGCTTCGACGATCGCCGCGAGTCGGGATGCGAGATCGTCGAGTTCCTTTCGTGTGAGAAAGACCGCTACGGTCAGTGCCTCGGCCCGTGGGTCGAGGAGATCGCGATCAACCGCCCAGGCTTCGACAAACTCTTCGAGCGTCGCATCGCCGGTCCTCCCTACGAACTCCAACCAGGACCGCGCGAACACCTCGTGTAGCAGTAGACCTGACAGCGATCCCTCGGACGCCACCGGTGAACCACGCCCGTCTGCCGATGCCATGTCGGCGACGACGGTACGAACCGCATCTTCGGTCCCGGCGGCAGCAACCGTCGCCGGCCAGCGCTCCAAGGCTGCGACGAGGTGCCTGGCCGTCGCCCCGAGCTGGGCTCCGAAGGCGGCCACCGTGTTGCCCTCGAAAGGTACGTATTTCGGTAGATTCCGGTCGCCGGTCCGGGCGAGCCTCCGATACTGATGCTCGGCGCGCGCAACATCGTCAGCGCGCTCCGCCTCCGGCGTGCGCATGTGGAGCACGACCACGGCAATGTCGCGCTGGCCCGCGAGGGCTTTGATGGTTTCGATCCCATAGGGTGTGGTGGCGAGCGGATCGGCTGGATCACGCGCGCTCGCATCGGTGACGAGAACGATCACGCGCGCGTCCACCTCTTCCCAGGCGAGTTCCTCGATCGCACTGTACATGCCCGCGACGGCATCCTCCCGCCAGTTACGGGTAGACACCCGTGACGGATAGATTTTCAGTGCCGCGTCGATGATGTCTTTGTTCAGCGCCGAACGCCCGAAGTCGTGAAAAACACGGGTAGTGTATTCGATAC
The DNA here is from genome assembly GCA_027045875.1 of Alphaproteobacteria bacterium. GTDB lineage: Bacteria > Pseudomonadota > Alphaproteobacteria > Geminicoccales > Geminicoccaceae > JALSRW01. The sequence continues at coordinate 124,835 of JALUAG010000049.1, forward strand.
GGGGATCCGGCGCCGGATTGTCCCGGTATCCGACGAGGGCGAGACGCACCCTGTCTCCGATTTCGGATTGGCGTGCGAGTTTCTGGAAAGTGACGAGAAACCTTCGGACTTCGTCGATATACGGTCCCATCGACGTGGTAGTATCGATGACGAAGGCGATGCCGATGCGAAAACGTCGTTCCCCCGCCGGCGCGTCAGAGGCGCCTGTAGCGACGCGCGACGAGGACGACGGTGTCCCGCGGGCAACGGCGGCGATCCGGACGACCGTGGCGAGTTCGCCGTCGTCGAATTCGGCATCTCGGACCTCGACAATGGGAAGGAGATACGGGTTGCGGGTGATGTCGATCGCGACTTCCGGTTCGGCGGCCACGACGCCCTTCGGCCTTTTGCCCCGCGCGATCTCCTCATAAAGCGCTCCGACCCGCCGTTTCCGGCCGGGATCCTCGACGAGATCCAGCAGGCTATCTCTATCATCGAAGAAAAGGACTCGCTGCCGGCTTCCCTTCTCGACGAGGCGCATCACCAGCATGTGCTTCCACGGTCGAGTGCGCCTCGCCTCTACCCACCCGCGACCGGCATCGTCGAGTGCGGGGCCGGCGCACAGCCAGTCGCCTTCCTCGGCCGAGACGTAAAGGATCGAGAATAGCGGCAGGGCCTCTCCGGGACCATCCGACCGCGGTGCGCTCTGCAACCGGGCCCCAGGAGCGGTCAGCACCCGGCGAAATAGCCCGGGAGCATCGGCGAGCTCGATGGCCGGAACTCCCTCTCGTCCACAATCGGCACTCCTTTGCCGAGACAGAAACGGTTCGCCAGGCAAAGGATCGTCGTTCCCACCGTTTTCGCGTGGCGCAACATAATTCGACAGCGCCGCCACGATCCTCCCGACGATCGCTTCATAGCGCTGGCGGGCTTCTCCGATGCGGGTCCGGAGGTCCCGCTCCTGCTGTATCAGCCTTTCGCGTCGCACCTGCAGTTCCGCCAGCGATCCTGGCGGCGGAGAGGCGCGGAGCTCGCGCTCCCATGCATCGAGTTCCGCCTGCCAGCGATCGAGTGCTTGTGCGGCCTCCCGCAATGCCGCTTCCAGTTCAGGTGACGTAACGGCCGTCCCCGGATGGGTGGGCTCCCGTGACTGCTGCATGGTTGGCGAAGGGCTCGGCGCTGGTGAAAGCGCGAGCTGCGCTCGGGTCGCGTCAGTTTGCGCTAGTGTGACCGTGAACAACAGCAGCCGAAGCACGGACCACCGCGTCGTCATGGCCTCTCTCCCGGAAGTCCGTTCACTTCGAGGATGGCCGACGGAACGAAACCCGGTCGTCGCTCCTGAAGCCAGAGTGCTGTCCAGCGATCACCGGCTACGTTCACCACTTCTGCGACGGCGACGAATAGCGTTCCCTTCGGAAAACTGCGAATGCCTCGCGCATTACCTGCGGGGGCAATGCGGACGAGCGCATCGGTGGTCAAGGTCACGACACGAATATCCGGAGAAAAGCCGGCGCCGGTGGCCGTCGCCCAGTTGAACGAGATTATGTCCGGTTCGTTCCGAGAAAGGTAGGCACTCACCTGCTTCAGCAGAGTGAGCTTCCTTTTCAGGTCTTCCAGACGTGCCAGGTTCTCCTCGTATGCGCGTCGTGCATCCTCACTGACCGGCTCATGCAACCGGGCCAGTTCGGCCGCACGCGCGCGCAGTTCGTCGCGGCGCTTCCAGAGTGCCTCTGGGTCTTCACCGGTGGCCGCCGCGGAGTTGGGTGACCGCGCGACGGAAGAGCCGGCCGGGAGCGCGAGCTGTGCTGGGGCCACGCCGGTCCAGCCGAGGAGAAAGGAAACCACGAAGATCCCACAGACCAGACGAAACATCTTCATGCAGCCCTCACGAAACGGTCTCACGCATGCCGAGTACCGCGAGTGCAGCGGCCGTGCCGAGCGCGATACCGAAGGAACCTGCGGCCGCGACTGCGCCGGAACGCCGACGGCACGTCGCGAGGAGCATCGCCGCGATCGGAAACAGGGACAACACGAGTGCTACCTCCCGGGGATCAGCCGAGTCGGGAGCGATCCAAGCCGTGGCGACCGTTCCGAAAATGGCGGCGAAGATGTATCCCGACCGGTTGTCGCGAACCCCGCACCGAAACGTCCCGAGCAGGAAAAGCGCCGTGATTGCGAGTGCAACAGCGACGTGGGGCACGAGGTCCGTTGCCGTCGCGATTTCTGTTCCGGCCTGTTCACCTGAGAGCACCACTGCCGCCACGGCCGCGTCACGGGCACTCATCGCCACCACGGAGGCGAGGGGAGCAAAGCACGTCGCGAGCCCGCAATCCCGCAACAACACGTCGACGAAACGGTCCCTGTACACGACCGGACTGGTCAATGCCACCAGAGCAGCCATGAAGGCGGGGACTTCCCGGGCCACCGCAACGAGTTCTTCGCCGATAGAAAGAACAGCGCCGGACAGCAACATTAGGATGCCTGCTCGGCGGACCAGCACGCCACCTGTGCCGAGCTCGTCCTTCACGGAGCCCAGCAAATAAAGGACGGCGCCCACCTCGAGCGTGTTCACGACTGCGCTCCCGAGCGCTGTAGGTGGGATTCGAGCCGGTCCGCGGCTTCTGCGAACAGTGCACCGCAAAGGGGCGGCAGCTCGTGCACCCGGTCTCGGACTCTTTCGGCACGCGAAAGCGCCTCTCCGGTGGCTCCTCCCCAAGCGTAAGCATAGGCTAGTGCCAGCTCGACCGTCGCTCCGCGTCGCCGACGCGCGGCGAGGGTCTCGGCGAGCTCGAGAAGCTGTGGCGCGTCCGTTGCAAGCCCGTAAAGTCCGCGCAAATGATCGAGGAAATCGGCAGCGCGCGTGAGACAGTCCCGTGCTTGCGGAAACGGCCCGCCGAGCTGGGCGTGGAGTATTTGGATCAAGGCGGCACGGGCGAGAAACGACTCGGGATCCAGCTCTACTGCTTTCCGGAGGAAGACGAGCGCCCTCTCCGTTTGCTGTCGGCGTGCGGCAACCAACCCTCGATAGAACTCCGCGTCGGCGCGGCAGGGCGGGGGGACCAGCGGATCGAGCGATTCGAGTTCGACGAGCCTTTGAGCAGCGAACTCTAGACGTCCGGCCCGCAGCGCGGTTCGCACCTCCTCTAGAATGGCGCGATGCAGCAGGCGCGGGCGATCCGCCACCTCCTCGCGAAGAACGGCCAGCATGCGGAGACGCAGGTCGGGATCTTGGGCGAATGCCGCGACGGCAAACCGGCGGGCTAGCCGGATCGGAACGTTCGGGTACATACCGTGTCTTCGCGTCCCACAGGTGTCACCGCTGGGCTCGACGTCCGGACTTAGCCGTGCATCTTCGGGTTGCATCGGATCGCTCGCCTTGCGAAAGCGCTGGATTTCGCGGCAAAGGGGCGAAGCGTCGTCAGCGCGACAGGCGATCTCCGCTTCCGCTTCACGGCCGCCGCCGCTCCGGTGCAACTCCTGGCGGGGCAGGAAGAGACGAGCGGCAACCACGAAGGCGAGGAGGACGGCCAGCAGGGGCGTGAAAAAAGTGCGCGAGCACGAACTCAGCATCGCACGTTCCGCACAGAACGCAGGCGTCGGAACTGGAATGTTCGATCGTACCGCAACGGCCACCAACGCCAGCACATCTGCCGCTCGTCGTGCATGAGCTGCCGAGAAATCCGCGTAAAGAGTCCCATACCGCTCTCATGGACCAGAAACATCGGGGCAACACGCTTCGTCACGAACGTCGTTTCGAGCTCATCGAGAAACGCAGCAATTGCTTTGTCGTCGGGCAGAGGCCGTCGTACCAGCCCATCCGGCGTGGGTAGCCAGCTCGCGCGGAACATGTCGATGTCATTGCCGCGGCGCGCGAGCGAAGCGACGGTTGTTCGGCCTTCCGGCAGGTCGGCGTCGATGTCCCCTTCGCTCCACATGATTTCGGCGGCCCAGTCGTGTCTCCAGAGTGCAACCCCCGTCTCTTCCACGATCCAGAAACGAGTAAACGGGCCGAGAGCATGGGATGGCTTGACCGGAAACGCCAAAGCAGGTGCGTCGCTTGCACGCGGATCGCCCCGCCAGACTGTTCGGATCTCCAGGGCCTGCACGGCGAAGAGCGTCACGATGATAACGACCGCGAGCGCATTGGCGGCCACATCGAGGAATCCGACCGGGCCGGCATCGTCATCGGGCGTTTCGAACATCGTCCGTGCTCCGCCAGCGGGCGAGCAACTCCGCCTCGATGCTTTTCGGCGGTTCCGCCGGTATCGTGACGATGCGCACGAGCCGCTGATTACCACCGAGGGCGCTCGCGGTTTCGAGCTGTATTCGTACTTCTTCGAACAGCGATAATCTATCGAGACAACCGGCTCCGATCCCCACAAGCACGTTCAAAGCGATATCGCGCTCTGCGACAAGCGTTCCCAGGGCGCGGACGAGCTCCGTTCGCTCGACCACGATCGTTGTCGGCTCGGAATGCGGCGACGGATACAACCGTGCGCCGGAACTGTCGGGGCACACCAGCAACGCATCTACCCGGTAGGGCAGAGCTTCGACCCTGACGATTCGCTGAACGAGCATCACGACAACGAAAATGGCCACGGTCGCGAAAAGAATGTCCAGGAATGGCAACATTCCCAGGTTCGTGAATTCGCTCTGGCCACGAAACCGCGCGCGTGTCCTCACGGGTCGCGGATCCCGGAGCGGCCGGCGAGGATTCGTACGGCATCGGCGTGCGCAGCGCGCGCCCGCAGCCAGTAGAGAAGCAGCATGAGTGGAATGGTACCCGTCAGACCGATCAATGTGGTATCGAAAGCGAAACGCAGACCTCCGAGCACCAGGCCTACGCTCTGGTCGTCCGCTCCGCCTCCTCCGACAATGCTGCCGAGACCGCCGATGGCGTCCGTGATGCCGAGCACGGTACCGATGAAACCGAGCATCGGAAGTACCCAGATCACGAACTGAAGGGGCTGCTGTTCGCGACGACGACGGGCCAAGAGGATGATGTCCCGATCCTCGGGACGGAGGTCTGTCAGATGTCCGTGCAGATCACCGAGGCGGCCTGTGACCACACCGGCGAAACCAGCACCAACGCCCTTCCGCTCTTCGATGAACAATCCCCAGACCTGCAGGACCCCGTAGATCGCTCCCGCCGCGAACAGTCCGATCATCGCCTGACAGTAGCCGTTGACCGCGATCCGCATCCAAAGCGACCGCTCCACGGTACCCGGCTCGGGTACGAACCAGTATCGTGCGGCGAGCCACACGGCGATGCCGACGACCACGGAAACGGTGACCGGCAACTCGACGCGGCCGGCAAGACGTCGCCACCGTTCGTCTCCAGGCGACATCTCGATCCGTTCTTCCATGCTTTCGGCCATTCCAGCCACCGTTTCCACCTGCTCGAACGCCTGTCCCCCGCTCTCACCCGTCGCTCTCCACCGCCGTTCCGTCCCTCCCGCACCCCATCTGCTCCGCCAATTCCCGCGTCGCTGCGCTCTGCCTTTCGAGGTCGTCACGGAGTGCCTCGATCTCCCCGAGCCGGGTGGCCAGCTCGTCGGCCGTGCGTTCGGCTTGCGCTCGTTCGTATGGACTACGGGCGCCGGCGATCTGTCGCTCTGTCCGTGCGAGCTCCGCGGACAATGTCCTCTCGAGCTCACCGAGCGTCGCCTCCACGCCTTCTATGCGGAGCTGCAGTGCTGCCATGTGATCTACGATCACAGCACACGTCGGAACAGGCTCCTGCGCGCGTGCCCCGGCCAGGCCCAGCGTCGCCGCACCGACGGTCGACAGAACGAGACACACGAGGCACAGAGGTTGCCCATTCGGCTGTGGGAAAAGCGCTCTGTGCGCCTGTGACGTTCCAGCCCCCATCGTCGACCTCCCCGACATTCCGCCCCGAATCCGAGGAACCCCGGCCAGATCATTGCGTGACCGGTCCCACGACGCCGGCCGTCGCCTCCACGATCTGCCGCATACCTTCGTTCATCTCGGCGAATTGATCGGAGATTTCCTGCATCGCCGCGACCACTCTGTCCGCGGCACCGAGCTTGTAGTACTCGACGATTTTCCCTCGACGGCTACTCATGCTGTCCATGAGCGACAGCGACTCGCCCCTCTGTATCAGGATCGTCTGCTTCAACTCGGCGACCTTGTCGAGCTTCTCCTTCCACAAATCTGCGATTTCTCGATATTGGGAGTCCGACTGCGACTTATCCAGTGCTCTCTTGTAATTTTGCTTCCAGATCTCCTGCAGCTCGCTCAGCTGCTGCCAGATCGCGCCGTTTTCCTCGAGCTTGGAGGCAATATCATTTATCACATCCTCGAGCTGGTCGAGCAACTTGAGGCCGGTCTGTTCAGAATTCTTTGCCTCCTCGATCCGGTCAGGTAGTTCGTCCAGAGCAGTCTTGAGACGGTCGGCAGCGCCGGCGACCTCCTCGAGCAGTTCGGCGACATCCACCTGCTGCGCGTTCGCAGAGCGAATATCCGTGCCCACTACGAAATGCGTCAAACCTGCGGCGGCGAGCAGAACTGCCGCGATTCGGATCTTCCACATGGTTTGCAACCTCCCGACCCGCTGGAATGTGTACGTCTAACGGCTCCGAAGGCGAGCCTCGCCTACTGAACTGGAACCGCAGCGTCCGGGACCACCCCGATCGCCTGGTCCACCACCGTACGAAGTTTGCCGTTGAGGCCCTTGATGCTGTCGACGACATCCTGAACCGTATCAAGTGCCTGATCGACCAGATCCGCCTTGGCGAGCTGGACAGCCTGCGCGTGACGCGTCCCGATGTCGGCGAGAAGGCCCAGGGCGGTGTCGCGCTCGCCGCGAATCTCGTCCTTGAGAGTGACGAACCGCTGGAGCGCTTTGTCCAGACGAGCGATCGTTTCATCACGCCTGGGGTAGTCCGCAGGCTGCCGCTCGAACCAGGCCTTGAGTCGCCGTGTCTGGACTTCGGCGGCAGCCATGGCATCCATGAATTCGCCGTTGTCGTCGACACGTTCGAGAACGACGACGATCTGCTGGCGGAAGCTTTGAAAGGACTCGTCGAGTGCCGCCTCCCGAGCTTCCGGATCCATCTCCTTCAGCTGCTGTAGGGCCCCCTGCGCTTTCGTGATGGCAGCATCGAGAGCCTCGAGCGTCTGCCGTGTCTCCTCCCCTGCGGCCTTCAGCTTGTCGGCGATGGCAGTCTGGCCCGCAGCTGTGCCGCAGCCGAACAGAACGAACATCAACAGAACAAGAAAGCCCGATTTTCGCATTGTATCACCGTCGTCCGCACACCGGCGCCGCCTGCTTGAGTTCGGATACGCCAGCCATCAACCGCTTCGCCTTGTCGAAAGCTATGGGGAACTGGTAACTGAGATCCGTGAGGCGGCTTCGCACCGATGTGATCCGCTTTCGCTTGTCGTCGATCGCGATTTTCACGAAGGCAGAGCCACCGGGTCGTCTGGACAGACGATCGAGGAGCGACAGAAGCCTATCCGCGCATTGCAATGTCCACTCAACTTCGTCATTTGTATCAGGCATCCTTTCCGTAAGCCGTAACGCGGATTCCACTCTCCGAATTTCTTTTTCCGGATAGCACGCTCGGCCCTCCGCATACGACGCGGTGAATTGCCGGCGCGCTACGGCGAACGCATCGTTCGCTTCTTCGATCGTCTTCGCGATCTGCTCGTGACGTTCCCGAAAATCGGCGAGTGTCTGCTCGAAGTCGGCGACGATCGGATCGAGTTCGACAGGCTGCACCGTATCCTCGCGCGCTTCGAGCTCGGCGACCAGCGGGCACCGTTGCGCCGGCGTCCGCGACATCTTCGGATTCGGGGAATTCGGCGTGGGCGTCGGCGCCTGGATGTTCCCGAACATCGTTCTCAGCCGCTCAAAGGCCTGGCGCACGTACGCCGGCTCTTCTCCCGACCGTCGTTCGCTCGCCGATGTTCCGCTTGACGAAACGGTAAGGAAAAACAACAGCAACATTATCGACCGCCCAAGCAACATCAACGCCCCAAGCAATCCGATAGACCAGCGTCACATTATCTGGTAGGTACGAACGCGTCAAGCAGATGGTTTTTTTCTTCACTTGTGATCGAAGATCTTATCGAGTAAACAACCATGGCGAAAAAAATCGTCATCCAGCGATCGGTCTCGGCCCGGGCCGGGGTGGCGGCAATGTTGCTCGTTGCCATCGCATCGGCGCCGAACCATCCGGGGTTCGCTGAAGAACTTCTTGCGAACAATCCCCCGGTCGTTCTGATCCTCGATGCTTCCGGCAGTATGGAACGTGCCTTCCGCCGGGGCGCCCGGGTGGATCTTCTTCGTCGGTTTCTTGCAGATCTGGTTGCGAACATGCCCGGCCGGCTGACGCCAGGGTTCCTGTACATCGGTGGCTACGCGCTAAGCGGTTGCGGCAGGACCGTCCCCTTGGCCCGGCCCGGAGAGGTGGATCGGGCCGTACTGCGGGCGCGCCTGCCTTCGCTCGAGCTGCTTGCAGTCGGCAAGACGCCGCTTGCTAGGGCGCTCGCAGAGGCAGCTTCGCTTCTGCCGCCACAGGGACCGGCGCGACTCGTGCTGCTCTCCGACGGCGACGACACCTGTGGTGGCGACCCGGTCCGCACCGCTCGTGCGCTCGTACGCAAGAGACCGGGGCTCCGCATCCACACGGTGTCGCTCACCCGGGAGCCGGATGGTGCCCTCGCACTCGCCGCCGTTGCCGCCGCGGGACGCGGCCGGTATCATGAGGTTTTCTTCGAAGAAGCTTACGAGCATACTTTGCGGCGTTTGGTGGAGGCCCTCCACTGACAATGCCGGCGTGCGGGTCGGACGCCCGGAAGTGTGATCGCGCGCACTTTCCCTGCCGGATGTCGACGGATGGCAGTCCCGTCCACTACTACGCTACGGCTGCCGCATATTTTCGCGAACCGTGGTGACGAGGCCGCCATCGCCGTCGCTGACGAGAGCATCCTTTCGTGGCTCGGGCCGGACCATGGCGCGCGGCAGCCGCGCGATGCCTCTGTCGGGCACCTTCTCCCGGCGTCCGGATTCCGACCGCTACCAGTACGCCCGAGGTAATCCCCACCGATCCAGAATCCCGGCCGCTGCGAATACGGGAACCGGGCACGAGGCGGCCGTTCCGAAGTTGCGTGCCCGGGTCGACGGATTCGCAGGGGTGGGGATCCAGGCCAAGCTCGTCCCGGGCCGGACCGAGAGCCTCCGCGAGCGATACCGCCATGGGCGTCGGCCGGAAAAGCGGTTGCAAGGGGCGAGAGACAAGCCATTCATCGATCTCGCTGGTGCTGCCGAGAGGAATCGAACCTCCGACCCCGTCCTTACCAAGGACGTGCTCTACCGACTGAGCTACGGCAGCGCGGGCCCCGTCGCGGGGGCTCTTGTCCGGCGCCGGATTGTTGCCATAACCGGGGCAGCCGAGGCAAGTCGGTATCTAGCGATGACCACCGAAAAGGCAAGCGGCCGCGAACCCGCCCTCTCGGAGCGGGGGCGCCGGGCCCGCGAGGAACGGCAGGCCCGTCTCGCCCGCGCGCTGCGGGAGAATCTGAGGAAACGCAAGGCGCAGCAGCGCGCGCGCCGTGGGGCCTCCGAGCAGGACCGTTGAGCGGCGGCCCGCCATGCCCTAAAAGGCGCCGAACGTCAGCCGGAGCGAGGTGCCCATGCCGGTGATGCCCGATCACTGGATCCGCGAGATGGCGGAGAAACACGCCATGATCGAACCCTTCCTCGACCGCCAGGCGCGGTCCGGGGTCATCTCCTACGGGCTTTCCTCCTACGGCTACGACGCGCGCCTCGCGCCCGAGTTCCGGATCTTCACCAATGTCGACGGCGCCATCGTCGATCCCAAGGACTTCTCGGAACGGAGCTTCGTCGAGCGCACGGGCGAGGTGTGCACCATCCCCCCCAACAGTTTCGCTCTCGCCCGCACCGTCGAGTACTTCCGCATCCCGCGCGACGTCCTGGTGATCTGCCTCGGCAAATCGACCTATGCCCGCTGCGGCATCATCGTCAACGTCACCCCGCTCGAACCCGAATGGGAGGGCCATGTGACCCTCGAGATCTCCAACACCACGCCGCTGCCGGCCCGGGTCTACGCCAACGAAGGCATCTGCCAGTTCCTGTTCCTCAAGGGAGATTCGCCGCCCGAGGTGTCCTACGCCGAGCGGCGGGGGAAATACATGCGCCAGACCGGCGTCACCCTGCCCAGGCTCTGACCCATGGACCGCATCCTCGTCGAGGGCGGCGTCCCCCTGTCCGGCCGGGTGGAGATCAGCGGCGCCAAGAACGCGGCCCTGCCGATCATGGCCGCGAGCCTGCTCACGGAGGAGCCGCTCGCCCTCGACAACGTGCCGGATCTCGCCGACATCGGCTCCATGCGTCGCCTGCTGCAGCAGCTCGGGGTCGAGATCCGCCACCCGCCGGCGCGCCCGAAGAGTCTCGTCCTGCACTGTCCCGAGGTGCTGGACACCACCGCCCCCTACGACATCGTGCGCAAGATGCGGGCCTCGGTGCTGGTGCTCGGGCCGCTCGTCGCCCGTGCCGGCCGTGCCCGCGTGTCCCTTCCGGGCGGCTGCGCCATCGGCCCGCGACCCATCGACCTCCATCTCGAGGGGCTCGAGCGCATGGGGGCCGAAATCGCCCTCGAGGGGGGCTATGTGGAGGCGCGCGCCCCCAAAGGGCTGCGGGGCGCCCGCATCCGTTTTCCCCAGCCCTCGGTGGGGGCCACCGAGAACCTGATGATGGCGGCCAGCCTCGCGCGCGGCGAGACGGTGATCGAGGAGGCGGCGCAGGAGCCCGAGATCGTCGATCTCGCCACCTGCCTCGTGGCGATGGGGGCGCGGATCGAGGGGGCCGGCACGAGCACGCTGCGGATCGAGGGGGTGGAGCGCCTGCACGCCGCCCGGCACCGGATCCTTCCCGACCGCATCGAGAGCGGCACCTACGTGATGGCCGCCGCCATCACCGGCGGTCGTCTCGAGCTGCGCCACGCCCGGCTCGATCTGTTCGGGGCCGCTGCCGAGACCCTGGCCGAGGCGGGCGTCCGGCTCGAGGAGACCGAGGAGGGGCTGCGCGCGGAGCGCGCGAACGACGGGCTCGTCGGGGTCGACGTGCGCACCCTGCCGTTCCCCGGCTTCGCCACCGACCTCCAGGCGCAGTTCATGGCCCTCATGTGCGTCGCCGAAGGGGCGGCGATGATCACCGAGACCATCTTCGAGAACCGCTTCATGCACGTGCCGGAGCTCATGCGGATGGGGGCGCGGATCACCGTACACGGGCGCACGGCGCTGGTACGCGGCGTGCCGGTGCTCAAGGGGGCGCCGGTGATGGCCACCGACCTGCGCGCCTCGGTCTCGCTGGTGCTGGCGGCGCTGGCGGCGGAGGGACAGACGGAGATCAATCGGATATACCATCTCGACCGCGGCTACGAACGGATCGAGCAGAAGCTGGCCGCGGTGGGAGCACGCATCGAGCGGGTGCCATGACCAGGAAACTCAAGCTCAGGGCCGAGGATCACGAGGATCTGGCGGTCATCTCGGCGGTATTGCAGGACGCCCGGGTATCGCTCCGGGAGATGATGTTCGATCCCGGAGAGCGACGCTTCATGGCGGCCTTCGCCCGCTACATGCGGGAGCTGCAGGAGGACCCGTGTTCCTGCGAGGGGCTCCTCGAGATCCCCTCGGCACTCACCTTCGAGGAGGTGGAGAAGGTCCTCTACCGCAATCTCGACCCCGGCGAGCCGGAGCGGGAGCTGGTGCTGCTGACCATCGCCACCGAGCCGGGCCGCGACCATCTCCTGCACATCCATCTCGTCTTCGCGGGAGGCGCCGAGATCCAGCTCCGTACCGACCGCATCGTCTGCCGGCTCGAGGATTTCGGCGAAAGCTGCCCCTGCCGCGTCAATCCCTGCGACCATTTCGCCGAGAGCGCGTGAGTTCGGCCCCGTGCCCCTTCTTCTGGACAGCAGCGATCCCGCGTTCGCCGACCGCTTCCGCGAGCTCGTGGAGCGCCGGCGCGAAGAGCGGGTCGAGGTGCGCGAGGCGGTGGCCGCGATCCTGGCCGAGGTGCGGGAACGGGGCGACGCGGGGCTGCTCGCCTGTACCGAGCGGTTCGACCGGCTGCGCCTGACGCCCGGGGAGTTGCGCATCGGCCCGGCGGAGATCGCGGAGGCCCGCCGGTGCTGCGATCCGGAGGTGCTGGAGGCGCTCCGCTTCGCCGCCGAGCGCATCCGCGGCTTCCACGAGCGCCAGCTGCCCGCCGATCTCGACCATGTCGACGCGCTGGGCGTGCGCACGGGCCTGCGCTGGCGCCCCATCGATGCCGTGGGCCTGTACGTGCCGGGCGGCACCGCCGCCTATCCGAGCTCGGTGCTGATGAACGCCATCCCGGCGCGGGTGGCCGGCTGCCGCCGGCTGGTGATGACGGTGCCGAGCCCCGACGGCCGGCTCGCCCCCCTGGTGCTGGCGGCGGCAGAGATCGCCGGCGTCGACGAGATCTACCGCATCGGTGGCGCCCAGGCGATCGCCGCCCTCGCCTACGGCACCGAGAGCATCGAGCCCGTCGACAAGGTCGTGGGTCCGGGCAACGCCTATGTGGCCGAGGCCAAGCGGCAGCTCTTCGGGCGCATCGGCATCGACATGATCGCCGGACCCTCGGAGATCGTGATCGTCGCCGACGGCGGGCAGGATGCCGACTGGCTCGCCGCCGATCTTCTTTCCCAGGCCGAGCACGATCCCCGCGCCCAGGCGGTGCTCATCACCGACGATCCCGGTCTCGCCCGCCGGGCGGCGGCGGCGGTCGAGGCGCAGCTCGCCACCCTCGCCCGCGGCGATACGGCACGGGCGAGCTGGCGGGACGAAGGGGCGGTGATCCGCATCCGGCGGCTCGAGGAGGCACCCGCCCTCGTCGACGCGGTGGCGCCCGAACATCTGGAGCTCCTGCTGGCCGATCCGGAACCGATGCTCGCACGGGTGCGGAACGCCGGGGCGATCTTCCTCGGTCCCTGGACGCCGGAGGTGATCGGCGACTATGTGGGCGGCCCCAACCACGTGCTGCCGACGGGACGCACAGCCCGCTTCGCCTCCGGCCTCGGCGTGCTCGATTTCATGAAGCGGACCACCATTCTCGGCTGCGGCCGGGAGGCCTTCGCGGCCCTCGCCGGGCCGGCCGCCCGTCTCGCCCGCGCCGAGGGGCTCGAGGCGCACGCCCGGGCCGTCGAGATGCGCCTGGACCGCCGCCGGTGAAGCGGAAGGACGGGGGGCGGATCGTCGACATCGCCCTCGACGAGAAGAGCATCGTGCGCTGGAGCCCGGAGATCGAGCACGAGCGCAACGTCGCCATCTTCGATCTCCTCGAGCGCAACAGCTTCCGCCTCGTGAACGGCTTCGACGGCCCCTACCGGCTGTACCTCTCGCTGCGCGACGCCACCCTGATCCTGCGCATCAGCGACGAGGCGGGAGCGCGCAGCTGCGACGTGGCGCTGCCGATGCGCCCCCTGCGGCGCATCATCCGCGACTACTTCATGATCTGCGACAGCTATTTCCAGGCCATCCGCGGGGCCACGCCCAGTCGCATCGAGGCCATCGACATGGCCCGGCGGGGCCTGCACAACGAGGGATCGGAGCTGCTGAGCGAGGCCCTGCGGGACCGCATCGAGATGGACGGCGACACCGCCCGCAGGCTCTTCACCCTGGTCTGCGTCCTCCACCTGCGCGGATGATGCATGAGCGAGCTGCCCGGCGCCGTCCTGTTCGCCTGCACCATGAACAGCATCCGCTCGCCGATGGCGGAGGCGATCATGAAGTATCTGCACGGTCACCGGATCTACGTCGACAGCTGCGGGGTGCGGGCCGGCCCCTTCGATCCCTTCGCGGCCGAGGTGCTGGACGAGATCGGCATCGATCTCTCGGGCCACCGGCCGAAGAGCTTCGACGATCTCGAGGACGACTATTTCGACCTCGTCGTCTCCCTGTCCCCCGAGGCCCAGCACCGGGCGGTGGAACTCACCCGCAACGGCACCACCGAGCTCGAGTTCTGGCACATGCCCGATCCCTCGCTCATCGAGGGCTCGCGCGACCAGCGCCTCGGCGGCTACCGGCAGCTCCGCGATCTGATCCTGGAACGGATCATGTCCCGCTTCCCGCCCTCGGGCAGCCCCGGCGTGTGACGGTCGCGGCCGGCCCTCAGACGGGCGGTGTCGCCTTTTCGAGGATCGCCCGCAGCTTCTCGTAGATCCACGGATTGCCGGCGACGATGGTGCCCTCGGCGAACAGATCCTCGTCCCCCTCGAGGCGGCCGACCATGCCGCCCGCCTCGCGCACCAGCAGGATGCCGGCGGCGATGTCCCAGGGCTTGACCCCGTATTCCCAGAAGCCGTCCTGACGGCCGGCGGCGACATAGGCGAGATCGAGGGAACAGGTGCCGAGACGGCGCAGCCCCGCGGCCTCGTCCGCCACCTTCTCCATCTGCCGCGTGAAGCCCTTCTCCCGTCCCTTCCAGCACTGCACCGGCAGGCCGCAGCCGATGAGCGCGCTGCTCATCTCGCGCCGGCTGGAGACCCGCAGGCGACGGTCGTTCAGGAAGGCGCCACTGCCCCGTTCGGCGGCGAACAGCTCGTTCTTGACCGGATCGTAGACCACGCCGGCCACGATCTCGCCGCGGTGCTCGAGACCGACCGAGATGGCCCAGTGCGGCAGCCCGTGCAGGAAGTTGGTGGTGCCGTCCAGGGGATCGATGATCCAGCGGTAGTCCTCGCTGCGGCCGGTCTTCTCGCCGCTCTCCTCGAGGAGGAAGCCCCAGTCGGGGCGGGCCCGCCGGAGCTCGTCGTAGAGGATCCGCTCCGCCCGGCGGTCGGCGGCGGAGACGAAGTCGCCCGGTCCCTTGACCGAGACCTGGAGCTGCTCGACCTCGCCGAAGTCGCGCAGCAGGTTGCGGGCCGCCTTGAGGGCGGCGCGCACCATGATCTCCATGTTGGCGGAATGGCGGGGCATCAGCGGCGTCAGTCGCGCGCGCGTTCGACGTAGCTGTTGTCGCGGGTGTTCACCACCACCCTGGTCCCGCGCTCGATGTGGGGCGGCACCATGATGCGGATGCCGACGTCGAGCACCGCGGGCTTGTAGGAGGCGGCGGCGGTCTGGCCCTTGACCACCGGATCCGCTTCGACGACCTCGCAGACCACCGTCTCCGGCAGCTCGACGAGGATCGGCCGGCCCTCGTGCTGGAGCACCGAGACCACCATGCCCTCCTTGAGATACACCGCCCGCTCGCCGAGCACGTCCCGCGACAGGGCGATCTGGTCGAAGGTCTCCTGGTTCATGAAATGGAGATGCTCGCCGTCGTCGTAGAGGAACTGGTGGGGCACCTCCTCGAGCCGCACCCGTTCCACCGTCTCCGCGGCGCGGAAACGCTCGTTGAGCTTGGTGCCGTCGGGCAGGCCCTTGAGCTCCACCTGTTGGTAGGCCGGTCCCTTGCCCGGCTTGACGTGTTCGGTGCGGACCACCTGCCAGAGCCTGCCGCGGTGCTCGATCACCATGCCCGGCTTGAGATCGTTGGCACTGATCTTCATGACGTTCCGTTTCCTTCGCCGTCGGCCGCGGCGATCGCGGCGGCGAGCGTTGCGACGATCTCCGGGACCTCGGCGGGCGCTTCGCGCAAAGCGGGCGCCACCACCAGAAACCCGGCTCCCACCCGGGCCAGGCGGCGCGCCAACGCGGGAACGGGCGGGATCAGGGCGGCGCAGGGGAGCACGAACAGTTCCGACCACCAGGCGCAGAGCTCGACCGTGCGCTCCGCACCCCTCCCCGAGGCCGCCTCCTGCGCGCCGAACATCACATAGTCGGCTCCGTTGTCCCCCGCAACCATCGCCGCATGGCGCGACAGGTCGCAGTCGGCGCCGAGGATCGCTCCCTCCCCGAGACGCCGACGGACCTCGCCCACCCGCTTCCAGTCGCGCAGATGGACGCCGTCGGCGAGACCGGCGGCCGCCGGCTCGACGGCGTCCACCGGGAGAAGGGCGGCGGCGGCCGCATGGCATCGGTCCCGCCAGCGGGCCAGCGCGGGGCCGTCCGGTTCCGCCGTCTCGAGCAGCAGGCCGGCCACCTCGGGGCGCGCCAGCAGACCGGCGAGGACCGTCTCCTGCTCCGGCTCCAGGGCGTCGGCGGAGACCGCGAGCAGCAGGCGGCAGCCCTGCTCCTCGGGCTCCAGCCAGTCCCCCTCCTCGCTCACATCTCGTTCTTGTAGATGCGGATCACCGAATCGAGCAGTTCCAGCGCCTCTTTCCGGGGCCGGCGGAAGCTGTTGCGGCCGATGATCGAACCCGAGCCGCCGCCGTCGCGGATCTGCCGGATCTCCTCGAGCAGGCCCGCGGTGTCCTTGGCCTCGCCGCCGCTGAAGACGACGAGACGCTTGCCGTCGAAGGCGCACTGCATGACGTGGCGGATGCGGTCGGCCAGCGTGGTGCGCGGGATCCCGGCGCTCTCGTACACGGGCTTGGCCGCGTCGAGATCGACCATGTCCCTGGGCGGTTTGACCTTGATGATGTTGGCGCCCATGAGGGCCGCCATGTGCGCCGCATAGGCGACGATGTCGAGGGCCGTCTCCCCCTCCTTGCTGACCTTGCCGCCACGGGGATAGGACCAGACCACCGCGACGAGGCCGCAGCTCTTGGCCTCGCGGATGATCTCCCGCAGCTCCTCCATCATCGCATAGCAGGCGTCCGAGCCCGGATAGATCGTGAAGCCGACGCCCACGCAGCCCAGATGCAGGGCGTCCTTGACGGAGGCCGTGACGGCCTGGTCGGGCGTGCCGGCGTGCAGGCTGTTGGCGCTGTTGAGCTTGAGGATGAGGGGGAGCTGACCGGCGAAGCTGTCGGCGCCCTGCTGGAGGAGGCCGAGCGGCGCCGCGTAGCCGGAGAGGCCCGCCTCGATCGCGAGCTCGTAGAGGTAGTGCGGATCGTAGGCCGGCGGATTGGGGGCGAAGCTGCGCGCCGGGCCGTGCTCGAACCCCTGATCGACCGGCAGGATGACGAGCCGTCCGGTGCCGGCCAGGCGGCCGTGCATCAGCAGGCGGTAGAGATTGGCTTTGACGCCGGGCGGTTCGCCCTCGTACCAGCTCAGGATCTCCTTGACGCGTTCCGTGACCTGCATGGTGGACAGTCCCAGGTTCGATGTTGGCGGATGGAGCGAGGCTCTCTTACCCGCTGCGGGGTGGAAGCGAAAGGTCGCCGCGACCGGCGGCCACGCGGGCGAGCGCCGCCGTGACCGGCTCGCCGGGGCGGGGGCGGACGGGGGTACCCGGCAGCCGTGACCGCACCCTGCCGCCCAGGGTCCGCGCCATGGCGTCGAGACGCCTTCGGACGTCCGCATCGCCACGGAACACGACGTCCCGCGCCCCGAGGCGGATCGCCTCGAGGGCGAAGCCGGCGGCGTCGTCGCAGTCGATCACCAGCTCCTCGCCGAGCTCCCGGGAAAGGGCGCGATAGTAGGCGGCGCCGGTCTGGCGCACGGCCCCGCGCGGGCTCGCGAGGCGCAGCGGCAGTCCCAGCTCACGCGCCGCTCGCGAGGCGGCGCGCGCCTCCTCGATGCCGGTCACCGCGAGGACGAGCGGCGCCGCGGCGGTCACAGGCCTCCCATGGCGGCGGCGGTATCGAGCATGCGGTTCGAGAAGCCCCACTCGTTGTCGTACCAGGAGGCCACCCGCACGAGATGGCCCTCCAGCACCTTGATCGAGGTGAGGTCGACGTTGGAGCTCGCCGGGCCGTGGTTGAAGTCGATGGACACGAGCGGCTCCTCGGTGACGGTGAGGATGCCCGCCATCGCTCCCTCGGCCGCGCCCCGCAGCAGGCCGGCCACCTCCTCGGCGGTGGTGGCGCGGGAGGGGACGAAGGTGAGATCGACGAGGCTGACGTTGGCCACCGGCACCCGGATCGCGACCCCGTCGAGCTTGCCGTGGAGCTCGGGCAGCACCAGCCCGACGGCGCGGGCGGCGCCGGTGGAGGTCGGGATCATCGACAGGGTGGCGGCGCGGGCGCGGCGGAGGTCCTTGTGGAAGACGTCGAGGAGGTGCTGATCGTTGGTGAAGGCGTGGATGGTCGTCATGTGGCCGCGCTCGATGCCGATGCCGTCGTTGAGCACCTTGGCCAGCGGCGCGAGGCAGTTGGTGGTGCAGGAGGCGTTCGAGACCACCAGATGCTCCGGCCGCAGGAGATGGTGATTGACGCCGAAGACCACCGTGATGTCGGCGCCTTCGGCGGGCGCCGACACGAGGACCCGCCGGGCACCGGCGGCGAGGTGCCGGGCGGCGGCGTCGCGCTTGGTGAAGCGCCCGGTGCATTCCATCACCACATCGACGCCGAGATCCCCCCAGGGCAGCTTCTCCACCTCGGGCTCGGCCAGCAGCCGGACGGGGCCGCGGCCGACGTCCATGGTGTCGTCCGCGAAGCGCACCTCGCCGGGAAAGCGGCCGTGCACGCTGTCGTACTTGAACAGATGCTCGGAGGTGGCCGGCGGTGCCAGATCGTTGACCGCCACCACCTCGACGTCCTCGCGTCCGCTCTCGCAGAGCGCGCGCAGGACGTTGCGGCCGATGCGTCCGAAGCCGTTGATCGCCACCCGTACCGCCATGATGCTCCTCCCGGGATCTGTAGCCGTCCGTCACGCCGATCGCGCTGCCGCATAAAGACAGGAGACGCGCACGGAAATCAACGCGGCAAAGCGCCGGCGACGGCGGCGGGCGACGGTCGTGATTGACGTTCACGGATGGCTATGTCAGATCGTGTCGATACTTAGGGTTGGTACCGAAAGTACGGGACGAGGATGTCGCCGGTGGAGCTGGCCAGAACCCGTCTGGAGGCGGCGCTCGAGCAGTTGGAGCAGGCGCTGCGCCCCTATCTCGAAGGTGCGGACGCGCCGGCCGGAAGCGGCGAGCTCGAGGAGCTGCGGCGCCGCTGCGCCGCCCTCGAGGCGGAGGTGGAGCGGCTGGCGGCCGACAAGCAACGCCTTAGGGAACAGCTCGCGCGGGCCATCGAGGGGCTGGAGGGCGCCGCGCAGGCGATCGAGCAGGAGGTCCAGGGATAGCCCATGCCGACCGTGGATGTGGTCATCGGCGGCCGTCGCCACACGATCCAGTGTGGCGAAGGCGAGGAATCGCGCCTCCGGCGTCTTGCGACCTATGTCGACGGCCGGATCCGGGAGCTGGCCGAACAGCACGGGCAGGTGGGGGATCTGCGCCTGCTGGTGCTGGTGGCGCTGCTGATCAGCGACGAGCTCGACGATGCCTATGCCGAGATCAAGCGGCTGCGCACGGCGGTCGGCGAGCAGGCCCGGCAGAGCGAGGAGGCCGCCGGCCAGGCCATCGAGGCCGCCGCCGAGCGGATCGAGCAGCTTGCAGGCGGGCTGCGGAAAGCCTAGATAGCGACTCCGGCGGTGGCTGCCGGGTGCGTCAGGTTCCGAACCGTGCGCCTGGGCCGAGTCGTTCCCAAGGGAGCTGTCCCTGTCGTGGTCGTGGCCACGGCACTACGGCGCCCACCTGCGAAGCAGGTCCCAGGAACGAGTGCTTCCGAACCGACGGCTAGGGTGGCCCCGCCTCACCGTCCGGCCCGGAGTCTCCGGCGCCGCCCTGGGGAATCGGAAAGAGCGGAGCCGGAGCGTGCGGATCCTGTTCGTCGGTGACATCGTCGGCCGCGCCGGCCGCGCCGTCTTCTTCGAGCGGCTGCCGGAGATCCGCGACACCTGGCGGCCCGATTTCGTGATCGTCAACGGCGAGAACGCGGCCGGCGGCTTCGGCCTCACCCAGGCCATCGCCGAGCAGTTCTTCGGCGCCGGCGTCGATCTCGTCACCATGGGCAACCACGTCTGGGACCAGCGCGAGCTCGTCTCCCACATCGAGCGCGAGCCGCGCATCCTGCGACCGCTCAACATGATGCCCGGAACCCCAGGCCGCGGCCTCGCCGAGCTGCGCGACGCCCAGGGGCGCAACCTCGTCGTGCTGCAGGTGATGGGCCGGCTGTTCATGGGGCTCTACGACGATCCCTTCCGCGCCCTCGAGACGGTGTTGCAGCGCTACCTGCTGGGCGGCAACGCGAGCGCCATCCTGGTCGACGTCCACGCCGAGGCGACGAGCGAGAAGATGGCGATCGGCCATTTCCTCGACGGCCGCGTGACGGCCGTGGTGGGCACCCACACCCATGTGCCGACGGCCGATGCGATGGTGCTGGCAGGCGGCACCGCCTACATCACGGACGTCGGCATGACCGGCGACTACGACAGCGTCATCGGCATGGAGAAGGCGGGCGCCATCCGCCGCTGGCGCAGCCAGGTGCCCGGCCCGCGGCTCGAGCCCGCGCGCGGCGAGGCCACCTTCTGCGCGGTGCTGATCGACAGCGACGATGCGACCGGTCTCGCCCGCCGCATCGAACCGCTCGTCCTCGGCGGCCGGCTGGCGCCGCGACGTCCCGGCCCCGGGAGCTAGGGCGCGAGGAACGGATCCGGCTGGGCCTTGGCGAAGGGGATGTCCTCGTCGGTCCAGTTCTTGGTCACCTCGTGGACGTGCACGTCGGCGGCCGCCAGTTTCTCGAGAATCTCCCTGGCCTTCCGCTCCTGTTCCGGATCGCGGACGGCGACGAACAGCAGGAGCCCGCCGGCCGCCAGCTGCTCCTCGATCTCCTTCGCCCGGCGTGCGTCGAGCCAGCGTGCGAGCAGGGCACTGAGGCCGCCCGAGACGCCGCCGCCCGCCACGGCCGCCGCGATGGCCGCCGCCAGACCGCCGCCCGAGGCCACCACCACGCCGATGCTGGCGATGGTGCCGATGGCGGTGAGCGTGGAGACGATGCCCGCCTTGAGGAGGCCTTCGTCGTCGTCGAGGGGCGGTGCGTCGGTGGGGAGATCGGGGGCGTCCTCGAGCTCCCGCACGTCGGTGATGGGGCGGCCGAGACGTTTCTCCGCTGCCTCCTTGCTGGCCAGCATGTTGATCTGACTGCGGTCGAAACCGACCGCCTCGAGCTCCTCGACGGCGCGCTCCAGCCTGTCGAAATCGTGGAACAGGCCGACGACCTCGCGGATCCGGTAGGTCGCCAAGACCTCGCCGCGATCTTCGCTCTTGCTGCTCATGGCTTTCCCCGTACCGAGACGAGAGGGACACGATCTCATATGGGGGCGGTCGGGGGGCCGCGAAAGGGCGGCGGGCCGCGCCGCGCGCCTATACCTCGGGCGGCAGCAGCGCCTCGTCGAGCGCCGCGGGATCGGCGAAGGCCGGGGCGGCGAGGGCGAGCGCGGGCGGCATCAGCTGGGCAGCATAGAAGCGCGCGAGACCCGGCCAGGCCGCGCCCGCCGGATCGCCGGCCGCTGCCCGCGCCCCGCGGGCCAGCAGGAAGCCGCCCAGGACCTGGCCGAAGAGCTGGAGATAGGGGGTGGCGGCGGCCGCCCGCTCGTCGGCGCCGCGCCCCTGCATCTCGCGGGTGGCCCGCTCGAGGGTCGAGAGGGCCGGCGCCAGGGCGCGGGCGAGATCCGTGAGGCCGGCCTCCTCGAGGGCGGCGAGATCCCGGGCCAGCTCCTCGAACAGCAGCCAGGGCAGGCGCCCGTCGTCCATCGTCAGCTTGCGGCCGACGAGATCGAGGGCCTGGATGCCGTTGGTGCCCTCGTAGATGGGGGTGATGCGCACGTCGCGATAGAGACGGGCGACGCCCGTCTCCTCGATGAAGCCCATGCCGCCGTGCACCTGCACCGCGAGCGAGGCGATCTCGCAGGCGCGGTCCGTGCACCAGGCCTTGACGAGCGGCGTCAGCAGGGCGACGCGCCCGGCCGCGGCCCGGCGCAGCTCGCCGTCCGGATGCCGTGCCGCGCGATCCACCTCGGCGGTGGCGAGATAGCAGAGCGCCCGCATGGCCGCGACATAGGCGCGCATGGTGAGCAGCATGCGGCGCACGTCGGGATGGGCGACGATCGGCACCGGCCGGCCGTCGCGCCGCCCCTGGATGCGTTCGCGGGCATAGGCGAGCGCCTGCTGGAAGGCCCGTTCCGCGATGCCCAGCCCCTCGATGCCCACCGAGATGCGGGCGTTGTTCATCATCGTGAACATGCAGCGCATGCCGGCATGTTCCTCGCCGACCAGCCAGCCGACGGCACCCTCCTCCTCGCCGTAGACCATGACGCAGGTGGGGCTTCCGTGGATGCCGAGCTTCTCCTCGAGCTTGATGCAGCGCATGTCGTTGCGCCGGCCCGGCCGGCCCTGCTCGTCGGGCAGGAACTTGGGTACCAGGAAGAGGGAGATGCCGCGTGTCCCCTCCGGGGCGCCGGGCAGTCGCGCGAGCACCAGATGGACGATGTTCTCGGCCATGTCGTGCTCGCCGAAGGTGATGAAGATCTTCTGCCCGCGAATGCGGTAGCGGTCGCCGTCCCGTTCCGCCCGGGTGCGCAGGGCGCCCACGTCCGAGCCCGCCTGCGGCTCGGTCAGGCACATGGCGCCGGTCCATTCCCCGGACACCAGACGCGGCAGGTAGAGCCGTTTCTGCTCGTCCGAGCCGTGATGGAGCAGGGCCTCCACCGCCGCCTGGGTGAGCAGCGGGCACAGCTCGAAGGTCATGTTGGCGGCGTTCCACATCTCCGCCACCGCGGTGTTGAGCAGCCAGGGCAGGTTCTGGCCGCCCCATTCCTCGGGAAAGACGAGGCCGTTCCATCCGCCCTCGACGAAGCGGGCATAGGCCTCCCGGAACCCGGGCGCGGTCCGCACGCGGCCGTCCACCAGCACCGCTCCCTCCCGGTCGCCCACCGGGTCGAGCGGCGCCAGCTCGGTGGCCGCGAAGCGGGCCGCCTCCTCGAGGACGAGATCCGCGGTCTCGGCGTCGAGATGGTCGAGGCCGGGCAGGGCGGCCAGCGATTCGAGACGGCCGATGTGTCGGAGGGCGAAGCGGATGTCCTCGAGCGGGGCGCGATAGACGGTCATCGGATGTCCTCGGACCGGATCCTCGTTGTCCCTCGATCGACGGTCGCCGGCGCCGATCCCCCGTGCGAGATCATCCGCCGGCGTCCGTATCGTCGGGCATTCCGCGTAACCGAGGGGCGGAGAATTGTCGAGCATTCCCCCGGAACCGGTCGCGCTCCGATCGCCGAGCGACCGCCGGCGGCGGGGCGGTCGGCGTCAGGACCGGCCGGCGCACGCCCCGTCTTCTCCGGCGGCGGGCAGGACGGCACCCGGATTGAGAATGCCCAGCGGATCGAACAGGGTCTTGAGACGCCGCATGAGCTCGAGCTCCAAGGGTGCCTTGCAGCGCAGCAGCGCCGCGACCTTGAGCCGCCCGATTCCGTGTTCGGCGCTGAAGGAGCCGCCGAGCCGCACCACCTCTTCGACGAGCCGGTCCAGCAGAACCGGGCGCCATGCCGCGACCCGGTCGGGCGGCACGACGAAATTGAAATGGAGATTGCCGTCGCCCACGTGACCGAAGGGAACGAGGGTCGCCTCCGGCAGCCGCTCGTGCACGAAGCGCTCCATGCGCCGGATCAGCTCCGGCAGTCGCGCCGGCGTCACCGCCACGTCGCTTCTGACGATCTCGCCCATGTGCCGCGTGGCCTCGCTCTGCCCCTCGCGGATCCGCCAGAGCATGGCGCGCTGGGCCTCGCTGGCGGCGATGGTGCCGTCGGTCACGAGCCCCTCCTCGAACAGCTCGCCGAGCAGCGCTTCCGCCGGTTCGGCGAGGCCCCGCGGGAGGCTCCAGGCGAGCTCGACCAGGAGATGCCACGGGTGGTCGCCGGCGAGCGGCGCGCGGACGCCGGGCAGATGTTCGACCGCCGCCCGCACCCCGAAGCCGGTCAGGAGCTCGAAGCTCGAGATCAGCTCGCCGAAGCGGTCCCTGAAGCGCCGCAGGAGGCCGAGCGCGTCCTCCGGCCGCGGGATGGCGAGCCAGACGGTGACCCGTTCGCGCGGCGCCGGCACGAGGCGCAGGCAGGCGGCGGTGATCACGCCCAGGGTACCCTCGGCGCCGATGAACAGCTGCTTGAGATCGTAGCCGGTGTTGTCCTTGAGGAGGGGGCGGAGCCCGTTCCACACC
>JALUAG010000050.1 GCA_027045875.1 Alphaproteobacteria bacterium
GCCACCGGCCCCACACCGGTCAGGATCTCGCGCTCGGGCAGATAGCCGTTGCGCACCACCCGCCGCCGGCCCCGATCGTCCACCTCGGCCTCGTACCGCGCCAGCAGCTCGGCCAGCTCCGCCTCGACGGCCTGCTGAATCAAGGCGCCTGGCGCCCGAGCGCAGCAGCTCCGCCAGCGGATCGTCGATCGCCTCTGGTGCACGAAGCTCGATCACGCTATCTTTCGCCATGGCGGCGTACCTCCTCTGCTGTCCTCTGCTGTTCGATTGCCAAAGCCGATTTCAGCAGGGGGCGCCGCCTTCTTCAATCTCCGCTCATACACCAGATTCCGTTATAGCTCCAGCACCCGGCATTCGTGGGTGCCGACGATCTACCGAAGCACGTGATGCCAATTCACTTCCCCGCGCTCCCGACCGCCCACGTCACTTGTCCTCGGTCACGCGCGGGCGAGGCTATTCCGCCGCGGGTTGGAGGCAAACTCAACGAGGAAGGCGGCTAAGAGACCGAGCATGCCGCCGCCCAGGAGGCCGAGCGCCAGGACGAGAGCAGACTTAGGCCTGACCTTGTTGGGATCGGCTTGGGGAGGCTGGACCCAAGCCGTGGAGCGCGTGGCGGCAACCAGGGCCTCGGCCTCGGCGACAGCGGCCTGCTGCTTTTCGATGTCGCGCTCGCGCTGGGCCTCGAGGGCGGCGAGCTCGAGGTGCGTCTTAGCGATCTTCCCGTCCAGGATGGCAAGCTGGCGCTCGTTGTCCTTGAGTGCCTTGCGGAGCTCGGCGAGTCGCGTCGGCAGCTCAACCTCCCGCTCGGCAAGGAGCCGCACGCGGCGCTCCTCCATGCGCCAGATCTGGCTGTTGACAAGGAGGAGCGCCATTGCAGTGGTTGGAGCGGGGCCTCCCTTGATGGCAGCCTTGAGGTCTGCATCTGCCTGTACGAGCTCGCGCGCGAGCCGCTCGAGCTCGCGGCGGATCAGCGACTCGCGCGCTTCAAGGGCCTTGACCCTCTGCTCCAGAACGGTCCGGGCGTCCCGCATACTCTCCCGCTCGCGCTTGAGCTCCTCAAGCTTTAACCGGATCGCTCGGCGCCGCAGCTCGAAGAGGCGGTCGTCGCGCAGCTCGGCAAGCCGCGCCCGGGCTTTCTCCAGACGGGCAGCAAAGCGTTCGCGTGAAACTTCTGAGGTCGCCTCGTGGTCCGCGATAAGCCTTTCGCCGATCTTCCGTATGAGCGTCCGCACGGCCTGCTCGTTCGCGGCGCTGGCAAACCCTTCGAGGACAATCAGTGTCGTCTCCTTCGGGTTCTTGGCCGTGAGCGAGCCCGCTTCCGGCTCATCGTCGCTCCCGGATAGGCTTGCCAGCTCAGCCGGCAGATAGGCATCCCTGATACGAGCCAGGGTGGTAGCCGGGTCCTCGATAGGCATCATCTCGATAGAGCCGCCTGCACCCTCGGTCGCGACCATCCCGATCGAAAGGATGCCGAACTGGCGCCGGCTCTCGGGCGTCACCATGAGGTATACGGCAGCAAGGGCCATGACGGCGGCCCAAGTGCCGAGCAGGACCCACTTGCGGCGGATCAGGGTGCGGACGAGGTCCGCGAGGCTGACCTCGTCCTCGTAATAGGCAGGCGGGAGCGGCTCGGGCGGGCGCCTGCCCGGCTGGGCGCCAGGGTCGGCGGCAGTGGGCGTGCTCATGGGATGCGTTCCTTATCCTCTCAGACGCGGTAGTGGTCGCGGTACCAGGAGACGAAGCGGGCGACGCCCTCCTCGATGGGGGTGGAGGGGGCGTAGCCCACGGCGTTGCGGAGCTCGGTGGTGTCGGCCTGGGTGGCCTTGACGTCGCCGGGCTGCATGGGGAGGAGCTCCATCTTCGCCTTGCGCCCGAGGCACTGCTCCAGGACCTCGATGTAGCGCATGAGCTTCACCGGCCGGCTGTTGCCGATGTTGAAGATCCGCCAGGGCGCGTAGCTCGTGGCGGGGTCCGGGCGGTCGCCAGACCAGGACGGATCAGGCTCCGGCGGGCGGTCGATGACGCGCACGACGCCCTCGATGATGTCGTCGATGTAGGTGAAGTCGCGCACCATCTCGCCGCGGTTGAAGACGGGGATGGGCTTGTCCTCCAGCATCAGGCGCGTGAACTTGAACAGCGCCATGTCCGGCCGCCCCCAGGGGCCGTACACCGTGAAGAATCGAAGGCCCGTGCACGGCAGCCCGTAGAGGTGGGCGTAGGTGTGGGCCATGAGCTCGTTGGCCTTCTTGGTGGCGGCGTACAGGGAGACGGGGTGGTCGACGTTGTCGTGCTCGGAGAACGGGAGCCGCGTGTTGGCGCCGTAGACCGAGCTGGACGAGGCGAAGACCAGGTGGCCCACACCGCCGTGACGGCAGCCCTCCAGCACGTTGACGAATCCGACGAGGTTCGCGTCCACGTAGGCATGCGGGTTCTCGAGGGAATAGCGCACGCCGGCCTGGGCGGCCAAATGCATGACGGCGTCGAAGCGGTGCTCGCGGAAGAGGCGCTCCATGCCCTCGCGGTCAGCGACGTCGAGCTTTACGAACGTGAACCCGTCGCGCTCGGTCAGACGCGCGAGCCGCGCCTCCTTGAGGGAGACGTCGTAGTAGTCGTTCAGGTTGTCGAGGCCGACGACCTCGTCGCCGCGGTCGAGGAGCCTGTGCGAAAGCGCCGCGCCGATGAAGCCGGCGGCGCCGGTGACGAGAAGCTTCATCTCAGTTCCCAGCCTTCAGTCTTCAGAAATCGGCTTGCGGGCGGTGCGGGCGCAGCGCGGCGTCCGCAGTCGCGGCAAGGTGCCGATCTCACATTGGCAGTGGACGGGCGACGGGTTGCGGAAGGCGGGAAAGACCGAAAGGCGGCGCCCGAAGGGCGCTCCGACCCTCGTCTTCCGATACCCGTCTCCCGTCTCTGCCGCCGCAGGCGCCACAGGCGGCCGTGGCTGGAAGCCGTGCCCGCTTCGCGGGAGTGCACGGGAGACGGTTTACGGGTCACGGTGCACAGGCCGCTGTGAACCGTAACCCGTGACCTGTCCCCCGCCTGTGGGAGGGGCTTCCAACCCCGACCGGGAGAGGCTGAGGAATCGCGGCTAGAAGCCGCTTCCACATTGGGATGGCGCTCCGACCCTCGTCTCCCGACACCCGTCTCCCGCCTCTGCGCCACAGGCGCTCGCGGCTGGAAGCCG
This sequence comes from Alphaproteobacteria bacterium, assembly GCA_027045875.1. GTDB lineage: Bacteria > Pseudomonadota > Alphaproteobacteria > Geminicoccales > Geminicoccaceae > JALSRW01. The sequence goes on from JALUAG010000050.1 coordinate 3,182, forward strand.
CTCTCACAGACCCGAGATCGCTCCCCCGTTTGCACGCCGCGCTCGCACCTGCCCGGTTTCCCGCTTCCACGCCCGCCTCTCGGTGCTCTCTCGCCGCCGGCACGCCCGGCAGCGCCCGGCGCCTATTCTCCGGCCTGCACGTGACGCCACACCGCGCGGGCGTATTCCTCGAAGTCGCGGAGATGCTCGGTGCAGATCCTCGCCACGATTCCCCAGTCGATCCTCTCGTAGGCATGGACAGCGATGTTGCGGAAGCCGACGGCGCGACGCATCCGGCTCGCCAGATCGCCATCCAGCACGCCTTCTCTCGCCAGCGCCTCGAAGGCCTCGCCCATCGTTCCCGGAACCCCGCTCCTGCCGGCCAGCAGGTGCAGCGCAATGT
>JALUAG010000051.1 GCA_027045875.1 Alphaproteobacteria bacterium
CGGGGGACAATGTGAAGCTCGAGGTGGACCTCATCCAGCCCATCGCCATGGAACAGGGCCTCCGCTTCGCCATCCGCGAGGGCGGCCGCACCGTCGGCGCCGGCGTCGTCGCCAAAATCATCGAGTAGGGCCGGCGGGAACCCCGCTTGGGGGGCTTGCACGGCGCCGGCAAAGGGCGTAGGAGAGCGGCCGACCCGGTGCGCGCCGCGCGCCGGGGGCGGTGGGTTTCGGACCGGAGGAGGAACCCCTCCGACCGGGGCCGGAGCGCAGGAGGACACCGCCGGACGGCGCGCCCGACCGGCACGAGCGGGCACAGGAGTGTAGCTCAATTGGCAGAGCACCGGTCTCCAAAACCGGGGGTTGGGGGTTCGAGTCCCTCCACTCCTGCCACGCACTCCCGGCAGAGCGGCAAGGATTGCGAGCGGGTCTGAACGATGGCCAAGACATCGCCGGCACAGTTCGTACGCGAGGTGCGCCAGGAACTCGCCAAGGTCACCTGGCCCGACCGCCGGGAGCTCGTCTACACCACCCTGAGCGTGCTCGCGATGTCGGGCCTGGCGGCGCTGTTCTTCTTCCTCACCGACCAGATCATCGCCTGGGTGGTGCAGTGGGTCCTGGGGTTCGGCGGCTGATGGCGGACGCGCGCTGGTACATCATCCACGTCTACTCCGGCTTCGAGAAGAAGGTGGCGGAGACGATCCGCGAACAGGCGGCGCAGAAGGGGCTCGAATCCTGCTTCGAGGAGATCCTGGTGCCCACCGAGGAGGTGGTGGAGATCCGCCGCGGCAAGAAGGTGAGCGCCGAGCGCAAGTTCTTTCCGGGCTACGTACTGATCAAGATGGTGCTCAACGACGACACCTGGTCGCTGGTGCGCAACGTGCCCAAGGTCACCGGCTTTCTGGGGCCCGGCGGCAAGCCCTCGCCGATCCCCGAGGAGGAGGCGGAGCGCATCCGCCGGCAGGTGCAGGAGGGGGTCGAGCACCCGCGGCCGCTCGTCAGCTTCATGATCGGCGACCGGGTGCGGGTGACCGACGGTCCCTTCAGCACCTTCGAGGGGGTGGTCGAGGAGGTCGACGAGGCCCGCGGCCGGCTCAAGGTGGCGGTCTCCATCTTCGGCCGCGCGACCCCGGTGGAGCTGGAATACTCCCAGGTCGAGAAGCTCTGACGAGGACAACCCTTTGCGGGAGCGCGCCGGCGGGCGCGCGCATGCACCGCGGGAGGAGAGAGCATGGCGAAGAAGGTCATCGGCTACATCCGCTTGCAGGTCCCGGCCGGCAAGGCGACGCCCTCGCCGCCCATCGGCCCGGCGCTGGGCCAGCGGGGCCTCAACATCATGGAATTCTGCAAGCAGTTCAACGCCGCCACCCAGGGCATGGAGCCGGGCATGCCCATTCCGGTGGTGATCACCGCCTATGCGGACCGCAGCTTCACCTTCGTCACCAAGACGCCGCCGGTCTCCTTCCTGCTGCGTCGCGCGGCCGGCATCGAGAAGGGGTCCTCGACCCCGGGCCGGCAGGTGGCGGGCAAGGTCACCCTGGCCCAGTGCCGCGAGATCGCCGAGCAGAAGATGAAGGACCTCAACGCCTACGATCTCGAGGCGGCGACCCGCATCGTCATGGGCTCGGCCCGCTCGATGGGCCTCGAGGTGGTGGAGTAGAAGGATGGCCAGGAAAGGAAAGCGGCTGCGCGCCCTCCTTGAGCAGATCGACGTCAACCGGAGCTACCCCCTCGAGGAGGCGGTCGACCTTGTCAAGAAGACGGCCACCGCGAAGTTCGACGAGACGGTGGAGCTGGCGGTCAATCTCGGGGTGGATCCCCGCCATGCCGACCAGATGGTGCGCGGGGTGGTGGTGCTGCCCCACGGTACCGGCCGCACCGTGCGGGTGGCGGTGTTCGCCCGCGGCGAGAAGGCCGAGGAGGCGAAGGCTGCGGGTGCCGACATCGTGGGCGCCGAGGATCTGGCGGAGCAGGTGCAGAAGGGCGAGATCGCGTTCGACCGCTGCATCGCCACGCCGGACATGATGCCGGTCGTCGGCCGGCTCGGCCGCATCCTCGGCCCCCGCGGGCTGATGCCCAACCCCAAGCTCGGCACGGTGACCATGAACGTCGCCGAGGCGGTCAAGGCGGCCAAGGGCGGCCAGGTGCAGTTCCGGGTCGAGAAGGCGGGCATCGTCCATGCCGGCATCGGCAAGGCCAGCTTCCCCAAGGAGGCGCTGGTGGAGAACGCCAAGGCGCTGGTGGACGCGCTCAACAAGGCCAAGCCGAGCGGCGCCAAGGGCACCTACCTCAAGCGGGCCCATCTGAGCGCCACCATGGGACCGGGCATCGAGGTGCAGGTCCCGACGCTGGTGCAGTGAACGGAGGAGGCCGGAAAAAGCTCTTGCGCTTCCGTGATGGCGCATTATGTTCATCACCTCCGTGATGGACATGCGTTCACCGCGCCGGGCGACTGTGCCGGGCGCGGGCCATCCGTGCCGCGGCCGGACCGGGGATCCCGGGGCAGGCAGCAGGGTTCGGCGGGTGTGATCGGCGGCGGGCAGGCGGACATCGTTCCGGCGAGTATTGGAGGCGATCGGTGCTACGGGCACAGAAGGCGAAGGTCGTCGAGGACCTCCACGCCGTGTTCTCGGACACGGCGGTGGTGGTGGTGACCCACTATCAGGGGCTGACGGTGGCCGAGGCCACCGAGCTGCGGCGCCGCATCCGCGAGAGCGGCGGCCGCTTCCGGGTGGTCAAGAACCGCCTCACCAAGCGGGCGCTCGCGGGCACCCCCTACGAGGGGATCGCCGATCTGTTCAGCGGGCCGACGGCGATCGCCTGGGCCGACGACCCGGTGGCGGCGCCCAAGGCGGTATGCGACTTCGCCAAGAAGAACGAGAAGCTGAAGGTGGTGGGCGGCGCCCTCGGCGAGACGGTGCTGGACGCCGAGGCGGTCAAGGCGCTGGCGGCGCTGCCCTCGCTGGACGAGCTGCGGGCCAAGCTGATCGCGCTGATCCAGACGCCGGCCAGCCGCCTCGTGGGCGTGCTGCAGGCGCCGGGCGGGCAGCTCGCGCGGGTGCTGGCGGCGCGCGGCGAGCAGGGGTGAGCGCCGGGACGCGGGTTGGAGTGCCGCAAGGCAGGTTGAGGATCGTGTCGCGTAGGAGAGGATGAGATGGCGAATCTGGAGCAGCTGGTCGAGGATCTGTCGGGCCTGACGGTGCTCGAGGCGGCGCAGCTTTCGAAGATGCTCGAGGAGAAGTGGGGCGTCTCGGCGGCGGCGCCGGTGGCGGTGGCCGCGGTGGCCGGAGCGGCGCCGGCCGAGGCGGCCGAGGAGAAGACCGAGTTCGACGTGGTCCTGGCCGGTGTGGGCGACAAGAAGATCAACGTCATCAAGGAGGTGCGGGCGATCACCGGGCTCGGCCTCAAGGAGGCCAAGGAGCTGGTGGAAAGCGCGCCCAAGCCCGTCAAGGAAGCGGTCTCCAAGGAGGAGGCCGAGAAGATCAAGGCCCAGCTCGAGGGTGTCGGCGCCACCGTGGAGATCAAGTAAGATCCGGCGCTCGCCTCACAGCACCCTGCGGCGGCCCGGTGCGGCCGCGGGGTGGAGGCGTGCCGTCCCGCCGCGGCCGGGCAGCGGGGCGGTGACCCACCGATGACGAAACGAGGCGACCGGACGCTCGCGGAGCGCGCCGGCTCGTCTCGTCGCCATTGCGTTTTCGTCGGGCATATCGTCGGCGCGCGGCAGGTGACCCGGTCCTGCGCCCGGCGCGGAGAGCGAACCAGTCATGGCAGAGTTTACGGCGCGTAAGCGGATCCGCAAGGACTTCGGCCGCATCCCCGAAGTGACGACGATGCCGAACCTGATCGAGGTCCAGCGTCGCTCGTACGATGCGTTTCTGCAGCGGTTCACGCCACACACCGAGCGCCAGCGGGTGGGACTCGAGGAAGTGTTCCGCTCGGTCTTCCCGATCAAGGATTTCGGTGACCGGGCGGCCCTCGACTTCGTCAAGTACGAGCTCGAGGAGCCCAAGTACGACGTCGAGGAGTGCCACCAGCGCGGCCTCACCTACGCCGCCCCCCTCCGCGTCACCCTGCGCCTCATCGTCTGGGACGTCGACGAGGACACCGGCGCCCGCAGCGTCCGCGACATCAAGGAGCAGGACGTCTACATGGGCGACATGCCGCTCATGACCGACAACGGCACCTTCGTCGTCAACGGCACCGAGCGGGTGATCGTCTCCCAGATGCACCGGAGCCCGGGCGTCTTCTTCGACCACGACAAGGGCAAGACCCACAGTTCCGGCAAGTTCCTGTTCTCCGCCCGCGTCATCCCCTACCGCGGCTCCTGGCTCGACTTCGAGTTCGACGCCAAGGACCTCGTCCACGCCCGCATCGACCGCCGCCGCAAGATCCCCGTCACCACGCTGCTGATGGCCCTCGGGCTCGATCCCGAGGAGATTCTCGCCACTTTCTACGACGAGGTGATCTACCGGCGCTGCGGCAAGGGCTGGAAGATTCCCTTCCGTCCCGAGCGGCTGCGGGGCGTCAAGCTGACCGCCGATCTGGTCGACGCCAGGAGCGGCGAGACGCTGGCCGAGGCCGGCACCAAGATGACCCCGCGGCTGCTCCGCAAGCTCGAGGAGGCGGGCGTACGCGAGCTCTATCTGAGCTCCGAGGAGCTGATCGGCCGCTACGTGGCGCGCGACGTCATCAACGAGGAGACCGGGCTCGTCCATGCCGAGGCGGGCGAGGAGCTCACCGGCCCGGTGCTGGAGAAGATGGTGGAGGAGGGGGTCACCGAGATCCCCATCCTCGACATCGACCACGTCTCCGTCCATCCCTACATCCGCAACACCCTGGCCACCGACAAGTGCCGCAACCGCGAGGAGGCGCTGCTCGAGATCTACCGGGTGCTGCGGCCGGGCGAGCCGCCCACCCTCGAGACCGCCGAGGCCCTGTTCCACAGCCTGTTCTTCGATCCCGAGCGCTACGATCTTTCGCCGGTGGGCCGGGTCAAGATGAACATGCGCCTCGGCCTCGAGACCGAGGACAGCGTGCGGGTGCTGCGCAAGGAGGACATCCTGGCCGTCGTGCGCATGCTGTGCGACGTCAAGGACGGCCGTGGCGAGGTGGACGACATCGACCATCTCGGCAACCGCCGGGTGCGCTCGGTGGGCGAGCTCATGGAGAACCAGTTCCGGGTCGGCCTGCTGCGGATGGAGCGGGCGGTGCGCGAGCGCATGAGCTCGGTCGAGATCGACGCCGCCATGCCCCACGATCTCATCAACGCCAAGCCGGTGGCGGCGGCGGTGCGGGAGTTCTTCGGCAGCTCCCAGCTCAGCCAGTTCATGGATCAGACCAACCCGCTGGCCGAGATCACCCACAAGCGGCGGCTCTCGGCCCTCGGTCCGGGCGGTCTCACCCGCGAGCGGGCGGGCTTCGAGGTGCGCGACGTCCATCCCACCCACTACGGCCGCATCTGCCCGATCGAGACCCCGGAAGGGCCCAACATCGGGCTCATCAACAGCCTCGCCACATATGCCCGCATCAACAAGTACGGGTTCATCGAGAGCCCCTACCGGCGGGTGGTGGACGGCCGGGTGACCGACGAGGTGGTCTATCTCTCGGCCATGGAGGAGGGGCGTTACACCATCGCCCAGGCCAACTCCAAGCTCGACGACGACCGGCGCTTCGCCGAGGATTTCGTGAGCTGCCGCCAGAACGGCGAGTTCGTGCTGGTGAAGCCCGAGCAGATCGACTTCATCGACGTCTCGCCGCGTCAGCTCGTGTCGGTGGCCGCCGCCCTCATTCCCTTCCTCGAGAACGACGACGCCAACCGGGCGCTCATGGGCTCCAACATGCAGCGCCAGGCGGTGCCTCTGCTGCAGGCCGAGGCGCCCTTCGTGGGCACCGGCATGGAGAGCGTGGTGGCCCGCGATTCGGGGGCCGCGGTGGTGGCCCGCCACGCCGGCGTCGTCGACCAGGTGGACGGTTCGCGCATCGTCATCCGGGTGAGCGACGAGACGGCGAGCGCCGATTCGGTGGTCGACATCTACAATCTGCGGAAGTTCCAGCGCTCCAACCAGAACACCTGCATCAACCAGCGGCCGCTGGTGAAGGTGGGCGACGTGGTGCAGGCGGGCGAGATCATCGCCGACGGCCCCTCCACCGAGCTCGGCGAGCTGGCGCTCGGGCGCAACGTGCTCTGCGCCTTCATGCCCTGGAACGGCTACAACTTCGAGGATTCGATCCTGATCTCGGAGCGGGTGGTCCGCGACGACGTCTTCACCTCGATCCACATCGACGAGTTCGAGGTGATGGCTCGCGACACCAAGCTCGGCCCCGAGAGCATCACCCGCGACATCCCGAACGTCTCCGAGGACGCCTTGAGGAACCTCGACGAGGCGGGCATCGTCTACATCGGCGCCGAGGTGAAGGCGGGCGACATCCTGGTCGGCAAGGTCACTCCCAAGGGCGAGACGCCGATGACGCCCGAGGAGAAGCTGCTGCGGGCGATCTTCGGCGAGAAGGCGGCCGATGTGCGCGACACCTCCCTCAAGGTGCCCCCCGGCGTGCAGGGGACGGTGGTGGAGGTGCGGGTCTTCAACCGCCGCGGGGTCGAGAAGGACGAGCGGGCGATCGCCATCGAGCGGGCCGAGATCGCGCGCCTCGCCAAGGACCGCGACGACGAGAAGGCGATCCTGGAGCGCAACATCTACGACCGCCTGCGGGAGCTCCTCGACGGCCAGAAGGTCAAGAGCGGCATCCGCGCCCTCAAGGCCGGCACCGTGATCAGCGGCGAGATCCTCGACGGGCTGCAGCGGCGGCAGTGGTGGGAGCTGGGCATCGAGGACGCCGAGCGGATGCACCAGATCCAGCAGCTCAAGCGGCAGCTCGACGAGGGCTACAAGCGGCTCGAGCAGCGCTTCCAGAGCAAGGTGGAGAAGCTCCAGCGGGGCGACGAGCTGCCGCCCGGGGTGCTCAAGATCATCAAGGTGTTCGTGGCCGTCAAACGCAAGCTCCAGCCGGGCGACAAGATGGCCGGCCGCCACGGCAACAAGGGCGTGATCAGCCGCATCGCCCCGGTCGAGGACATGCCGTTTCTGGAGGACGGCACCCCGGTCGACGTGGTGCTCAATCCCTTGGGCGTGCCCTCGCGCATGAACGTGGGACAGATCCTCGAGACCCATCTGGGCTGGGCCTGCGCCAATCTCGGCCGCCAGATCGGCGAGCTCGCGGAACGCTACGCCGAGGAGGGCAGGAAGGCGCTCGAGGAGCGGATCATCGACGTCCTCGGCCCCGAGCACGAGGCGGAGATCCGCGCCTACAGCGACGAGGAGCTGGTGGCTCTCGGACGCCAGTTCGCCCGCGGGGTGCCGGTCGCCTCGCCGGTGTTCGACGGCGCCCAGGAGCAGGACATCGTCGCCATGCTCGAGAAGGCGGGCTGCGATACCTCTGGTCAGGTGACGCTGATCGACGGCCGGACCGGCGAGCCCTTCGACCGCAAGGTGACGGTGGGCTACATCTACATGCTGAAGCTCGGCCATCTGGTGGACGACAAGATCCACGCCCGCTCGGTGGGCCCCTACAGCCTCGTCACCCAGCAGCCGCTGGGCGGCAAGGCGCAGTTCGGCGGCCAGCGCTTCGGCGAGATGGAATGCTGGGCGCTCCAGGCCTACGGCGCCGCCTACACGCTGCAGGAGATGCTCACCGTGAAGTCCGACGACGTTTCCGGCCGCACCAAGATCTACGAGGCCATCGTCAAGGGCGAGGACACCTTCGAGGCGGGCATTCCCGAGAGCTTCAACGTGCTCGTCAAGGAGCTGCAGGCCCTGGCACTGAACGTGGAGCTGCAACAGGAAGTGTCGGGCGAGTGACGGCGGTCGCCGCGGCGGCGCCGATCACCCCGGCGCGTGCCGGCAGCGCAGCGGGAGAGAGCGAGACATCATGCAGGATCTCATGACCCTTTTCGGGCAGCCCCCGGCCAGCCAGAAGTTCGACCAGATCCGGATCTCGATCGCCAGTCCCGATCAGATCCGTGCCTGGTCCTTCGGCGAGGTCAAGAAGCCCGAGACCATCAACTACCGCACTTTCAAGCCGGAGCGGGACGGCCTGTTCTGCGCCAAGATCTTCGGCCCGATCAAGGACTACGAGTGCTTGTGCGGAAAGTACAAGCGCATGAAGTACAAGGGCATCGTCTGCGAGAAGTGCGGCGTCGAGGTCATCCAGAGCAAGGTGCGGCGCGAGCGCATGGGCCACATCGAGCTGGCGGCGCCGGTGGCCCACATCTGGTTCCTCAAGTCCGTGCCCTCGCGCATCGGCGTGCTGCTCGACATGACCCTCCGGGATCTCGAGCGGGTGCTCTACTTCGAGAACTGGGTGGTGATCGAGCCCGGCCTCACGCCCCTCAAGCTGCACGAGCTGCTGACCGAGGAGCAGGTCCACCGCTACCGCGAGGAGTACGGCGAGGACGCCTTCACCGTCGGCATCGGCGCCGAGGCGGTGCGCGACATGCTCAAGGCCCTCGATCTGCCGGCCGAGCGCGAGCGCATGCGGGCGGAGCTCGTGGAGGCCACCTCCGAGGCCAAGCGCAAGAAGCTGGTGAAGCGCCTCAAGATGGTCGAGACCTTCCTCGAATCCGGCAACCGGCCGGAGTGGATGGTGCTCGAGGTGGTGCCGGTGATCCCGCCCGATCTGCGGCCTCTCGTGCCCCTCGACGGCGGCCGTTTCGCCACCTCCGACCTCAACGATCTCTACCGGCGGGTGATCAACCGCAACAACCGCCTGAAGCGGCTCATCGAGCTCCGGGCGCCGGACATCATCGTGCGCAACGAGAAGCGCATGCTCCAGGAGGCGGTGGACGCGCTGTTCGACAACGGCCGCCGCGGCCGGGTCATCACCGGCACCAACAAGCGCCCCCTCAAGAGCCTGTCCGACATGCTCAAGGGCAAGCAGGGGCGCTTCCGGCAGAACCTGCTCGGCAAGCGGGTCGACTATTCGGGCCGCTCGGTGATCGTGGTCGGTCCCGAGCTGAAATTGCACCAGTGCGGCCTGCCCAAGAAGATGGCCCTCGAGCTGTTCAAGCCCTTCGTCTACGCCAAGCTCGAGCTCTACGGCAAGGCGCAGACCATCAAGGCCGCCAAGCGCATGGTGGAGAAGGAGCGGCCCGAGGTCTGGGACATCCTCGAGCAGGTGATCCGCGAGCATCCGGTGCTGCTGAACCGGGCGCCCACCCTCCACCGCCTCGGCATCCAGGCCTTCGAGCCGGTGCTCATCGAGGGCAAGGCCATCCAGCTCCACCCGCTCGTCTGCGCTGCCTTCAACGCCGATTTCGACGGCGACCAGATGGCGGTCCACGTGCCGCTGTCCCTCGAGGCGCAGCTCGAGGCGCGGGTGCTCATGATGTCCACCAACAACATCCTGAGCCCGGCCAACGGCAAGCCCATCATCGTGCCCACCCAGGACATCGTGCTGGGGCTCTACTATCTCACCCTGGAGATGGAGAGCGAGCCCGGCGAAGGCTCGGTGTTCGCCGATCTGGGCGAGGTCCAGCACGCCCTCCACGAGGGGCTCGTCACCCTCCACAGCCGCGTCAAGTGCCGCATCGAGGTGGTGGGCGAGAACGGCGAGATCGCGTACCGGCTGGTGGACACCACCCCCGGCCGGATGCTGATCTACGAGATCCTGCCGCGCCATCCGCAGATCGAGTTCGACCGGCTGGTCAACAAGCTGCTGACCAAGAAGGAGATCACCCAGATCGTCGACGAGGTCTACCGCTACTGCGGCCAGAAGGAGACGGTGATCTTCGCCGACCGGCTGATGAACCTGGGCTTCGCCTTCGCCTGCCGGGCGGGCATCTCCTTCGGCAAGGACGACATGGTGGTGCCGCCCAGAAAGTGGGAGATCGTGGAGGCCACCCAGAAGCTGGTCAAGCAGTACGAGCAGCAGTACGCCGACGGCCTCATCACCCGGCGCGAGAAGTACAACAAGGTGGTGGACGCCTGGCACCAGTGCTCGGACCGGGTGGCCGAGGAGATGATGGCCGCCATCCAGGCGATCCACCAGACGCGGCGGCCCGACGGGCGCTTCGACCAGCCCAACTCGATCTGGATGATGGCCCATTCCGGGGCCCGCGGCTCGGCCGCCCAGATCAAGCAGCTGGCCGGCATGCGCGGACTGATGGCCAAGCCCTCGGGCGAGATCATCGAGACCCCGATCATCTCCAACTTCAAGGAGGGGCTGTCGGTCCTGGAGTACTTCAACTCCACCCACGGTGCCCGCAAGGGTCTCGCCGACACCGCCCTCAAGACCGCCAACTCGGGCTATCTCACCCGGCGGCTGGTGGACGTCGCCCAGGACTGCATCATCGTCGAGGAGGACTGCGGTACCGACAAGGGGCTGCCGGTGACCACCAACGTCGCGGGCACCGCCGCCGAGGAGTTCGCCGAACGGCTGCTCGGCCGCTGCACCGCGAGCGACGTGCTCGATCCCAAGAGCGGGGAGGTGCTGGTGCCGGCCGGCACCCTGCTCGACGAGAGCCACGTCGCCCGCATCGAGGAGGCGGGGGCGGATCCGGTGCGGGTGCGCTCGGTGCTCACCTGCGAGAGCCGGGGCGGGGTCTGCGCCCGCTGCTACGGCCGCGATCTCGCGCGCGGCACGCCCGTCAACATCGGCGAGGCGGTGGGGGTGATCGCCGCCCAGTCGATCGGCGAGCCGGGCACCCAGCTCACCATGCGCACCTTCCACATCGGCGGCGCCGCCCAGGCGGCCACCGAACAGTCCTCGATCGAGGCGCCGGTGGCCGGCGTGGTGGAGGTGGACAATCCGCGCCTGGTGACCGACAGCCAGGGCCGCACCGTGGTGCTGGGCCGCAACAGCGAGCTCGTGCTCAGGGACCGGATGGGCCGCGAGAAGCTGCGCCAGAAGCTGCCCAACGGGGCCCGCCTCCTGGTGCAGCCGGGCAGCGAGGTGGAGCGCGGCACGGTGCTGGCGGAATGGGATCCCCACACCCTGCCGGTGATCACCGAGACCGACGGCATCGTGGTCTTCGTCGACATGATCGAGGGCATCTCCTACCGGGAGGTGGTGGACGAGACCACCGGCAAGGCCCGCAACGAGATCATCGACTGGCGGCAGAGCGCCCGCACCGCCAATCTGCGACCCTCGATCCTGATCCAGGACGAGAAGGGGGATCCGATCATCCTCCCCTCGGGCAACGAGGCCCGCTACTATCTGCCGGTGGGCGCCATCCTCAACGTCGAGAACGGCGCCAAGGTGCACACCGGCGACGTGCTCGCGCGGCTGTCCAAGGAGGCCAGCAAGACCCGCGACATCACGGGCGGCCTGCCGCGGGTGGCGGAGCTGTTCGAGGCGCGGCGGCCCAAGGATCCGGCGGTGATCGCCGAGATCGAGGGGCGGATCGAGTTCGGCAAGGACTACAAGAACAAGCGCCGCCTGCGGATCGTGCCCGACGACGATCTCGCGGAGCCGATCGAGTACACGATCCCCAAGAACCGGCACGTGCTGGTGCAGGAGGGGGACCACGTCAAGCCGGGCGATCTCATCGTCGACGGCGCGCCGGTGCCCCACGACATCCTGCGCATCCTCGGGATCGAGGCGCTGGCCGCCTATCTCGTCAACGAGATCCAGGAGGTCTACCGGCTGCAGGGCGTGAAGATCAACGACAAGCACGTCGAGGTCATCGTCCGCCAGATGCTGCAGAAGGTGGAGGTGATGGATCCCGGCGACACCACCTTCCTCCTGGGCGAGCAGGTGGACAAGGCGGAGTTCGAGCGGGTCAACGCCCGCATGCTCAAGGAGGGACGGCGGCCGGCCCAGGCCTTCCCGGTCCTCCAGGGCATCACCAAGGCCAGCCTGCAGACCCAGAGCTTCATCTCCGCCGCCTCCTTCCAGGAGACCACGCGGGTGCTCACCGACGCCGCCTTCGCCGGCAAGGTCGACCGGCTGCACGGTCTCAAGGAGAACGTCATCGTCGGCCGCCTCATCCCGGCGGGCACCGGGCGGGTGGTGCAGGAGCTCAAGCGGCTCACGGCGGGCGATCCGCGGTTCGCGCCGCCGCGCGATCTGGAGGCCACCGAACTGCCTCTCAAGCTGAGCGCCTGAGGGGGACGCGAAGTCCGGGGCGGGCCCGCGCGGCCCGCCCCTTTGCGGCCGTCCGCGGGACTTGACGGTGGCGGAGGCCGGCAGTAGAAGCACGGCGCTTGTCTGTGGTGCTGGCGGTGACCCTCGCGGATCAGACGCAGCGCCGGGTTAGTGAGCAACGGGTCGAGACTGCTGACCGCAACCGGGGCGAATCGGTGGCCGGTCAGGCTGTCTTCGTCTCCATCACCGGGTCTCCACGCGAGCGCGACAGTTTCGGGAAACGTTCGACATGCCGACGATCAACCAGCTCGTCCGACGCGGGCGCGAAAGGCCGGTCACCCGCAACAAGGTGCCGGCGCTCCAGGCCTGTCCCCAGAAGCGGGGGGTCTGTACGCGGGTCTACACGACCACGCCCAAGAAGCCCAATTCGGCGCTCCGCAAGGTGGCCCGCGTGCGGCTCACCAACGGCTACGAGGTGACGAGCTACATCCCCGGCGAGGGGCACAATCTGCAGGAGCATTCGGTGGTGCTGATCCGCGGCGGCCGGGTCAAGGATCTGCCCGGTGTCCGCTACCACATCATCCGCGGTACCCTCGACACCCAGGGGGTGAGCGGGCGCAAGCAGAGCCGCTCCAAGTACGGCGTGAAACGGCCGAAGTGAGCGAGGGGCGCTAGACCATGCGACGTCGTGCAGCCGAGAAGCGCGAGATCACCCCCGATCCCAAGTACCGGGACGTGGTGCTGGCCAAGTTCATCAACTGCATCATGATGGACGGCAAGAAGTCCGTGGCCGAGAAGATCGTCTACGGGGCCCTCGAGGAGATCGGGCGGCGGGCCGGCAGGGACCCGCTGCCGCTGTTCCTGGAGGCGGTGGAGAACGTCAAGCCGACCCTCGAGGTGCGCTCGCGGCGGGTGGGCGGCGCCACCTACCAGGTGCCGGTGGAGGTACGGCCGGAGCGCCGTCAGGCGCTGGCCATCCGCTGGCTGATCAACGCCGCCCGGGCGCGTTCGGAGAAGACCATGAAGGAGCGCCTCGCGCGCGAGCTGCTGGACGCGGCCAACGGTCGCGGCGCCGCGGTCAAGAAGCGCGAGGACACGCTCCGCATGGCCGAGGCCAACCGCGCCTTCGCCCACTACCGCTGGTGACCCGGCCAGAGACCGCATCAGGATAGAGCCCCATGCCCCGTCAGGTCCCCATCGAGCGCTACCGCAACATCGGCATCATGGCCCATATCGATGCCGGCAAGACGACCACGACCGAGCGCATCCTGTACTACACCGGCAAGACGTACAAGATCGGCGAGGTGCACGAGGGCACCGCGACGATGGACTGGATGGAGCAGGAGCAGGAGCGCGGCATCACCATCACCTCCGCCGCCACCACCACCTTCTGGCGGGACCATCGCATCAACATCATCGACACCCCGGGCCACGTCGATTTCACCATCGAGGTGGAGCGTTCGCTCAGGGTGCTCGACGGGGCGGTGGCGGTGTTCGACGCGGTGGCCGGGGTCGAGCCGCAGTCGGAAACGGTGTGGCGGCAGGCCGACAAGTACGGCGTGCCGCGGATCTGCTTCGTCAACAAGATGGACCGCGTGGGCGCCGACTTTCCGCGCTGCGTCGCCATGATCCGCGACCGGCTGGGGGCCAACGCGGTGCCCGTCAACATCCCGATCGGGGTGGAAGCGGAGTTCAAGGGGGTCGTCGATCTGGTCCGCGAGCGGGCCATCGTCTGGCACGAGGAGACCCTGGGCGCCAAGTTCTCCTGGACGGACATCCCGGCCGAGTTGGCCGAGGCCGCGGCCGCGGCCCGCACGGCCCTGATCGAGGCGGCGGTGGAGTTCGACGACGCGGCGATGGAGGCCTATCTCGAGGGCGAGGAGCCGGACGAGGAGACCCTCCGGCGCTGCATCCGCCGGGGGACGGTCGAGGGCCGGATGGTCCCCGTGCTGTGCGGATCGGCCTTCAAGAACAAGGGCGTGCAGCCGCTCCTTGACGCGGTGGTGGACTATCTGCCTTCGCCCCTCGACATCCCGCCCGTCAAGGGCGTCGATCCCCGGACCGAGAAGGAGGTGGTGCGCCGCCCCGCCGACGACGAACCGGCGGCGGCGCTCGCCTTCAAGATCATGACCGACCCCTTCGTCGGCACCCTGACCTTCGTGCGGGTCTATTCCGGCACCATCCAGAGCGGCAGCTATCTCGCCAACACCGTCAAGGGCAAGCGCGAGCGCATCGGCCGCATCCTGCTGATGCACGCCAACCAGCGCGAGGACGTCAAGGAGGTCTACGCCGGCGACATCGTGGCGCTCGTGGGTCTCAAGAGCACCACCACCGGCGACACCCTGGCCGATCCCGACAGGCCGGTGATCCTCGAGCGCATGGAGTTCCCCGAGCCGGTGATCGAGGTGGCGGTGGAGCCCCGCACCAAGGCCGATCAGGAGAAGCTGTCGGCGGCGCTCGCCAAGCTCGCCCAGGAGGATCCCTCCTTCCGGGTCGGCACCGATCCCGAATCGGGCCAGACGGTGATCAAGGGGATGGGCGAGCTCCATCTCGAGATCATCGTCGACCGCCTCAAGCGGGAGTTCAAGGTCGACTGCAACGTCGGCCAGCCGATGGTGGCCTACCGCGAGACGGTGACCCGCGACGCCACCGTGGACTACACCCACAAGAAGCAGACCGGCGGCGCCGGCCAGTTCGCCCGGGTGAAGATGGTGGTCCATCCGGCCGAGCAGGGCGAGGGGCTGGTGTTCGAGAACAAGATCGTCGGCGGCGCCATCCCCAAGGAATACATCCCCGGCGTGCAGAAGGGCATCGAATCGGCGATGCAGACCGGGGTGCTGGCCGGCTTTCCGATGGTGGACGTGCGGGTGGAGCTGGTGGACGGCGCCTACCACGAGGTGGACAGCTCGGTGATGGCCTTCGAGATCGCTGCCCGGGCGGCGTTCCGCGAGGCCGCCACCAAGGCCGGCCCCATCCTCTTGGAGCCGGTGATGCGCGTTGAAGTGGTGACGCCCGAGGAATATATGGGCGACATCATCGGCGATCTGAACAGCCGTCGCGGCCAGATCCAGGGGATGGAACCACGCGGCAACGCCCAGGTGATCCGGGCGCTGGTGCCGCTCGCGACGATGTTCGGGTACGTCAGCACCCTGCGCTCGCTCTCCCAGGGGCGCGCCCAGTACACCATGCAGTTCGATCACTATGCGCCGGTCCCGCAGATGGTGGCGGAGGAGATCCGCACCAAATACGCGTAGCACCGGCCCGCGGGAAAGCCTGGAGGACGAGGATGGCCAAGGCGAAGTTCGAGCGTACGAAGCCGCATTGCAACATTGGTACGATTGGTCATGTGGACCATGGCAAGACGACGCTGACGGCGGCGATCACGAAGGTTTTGGCGGAGGCCGGGAGGGCT
>JALUAG010000052.1 GCA_027045875.1 Alphaproteobacteria bacterium
CGCCCGGGCGACGGGCGAGCGGGTGTGCGGCGGTGCGGCCGTCGCCCGGGCGGGCGCAGGTGCGGCGGTGGCGGATCGGGGCTCGGCTGCAGGAAGTCCTAGGGAAAACCCGGCGGCTTTCCCGAAGGCGGGGCGGCGCCCGGCGCCGGAGGGTGTCCCGGAGCGCAGCCGCGATCAGCGGAAGGCCGCGGGGCCGCGCGTCCGGGCGCCGGAGCGCGAGCGCGTCGTCGGGTCCCGGGTCTCGGCGGCCGGGCGAGCATCGGTCACGGCGGAAGGCGAGATGCGTATCGTGATCGTGCGGTGAGGGCTTCTGTGCCTCGGGTGGTCGTCCAGACGGGCGAAGGGTCCACCTCGATCACCCTGGACATGCTGGGCCGGATCACGCGGCCGCCTTCGCGGGCGGCGGCGCGATCGGTGTCCGCATGACCGCCCCCGGCCGCGAGCGCCGGCGTGGCGGCGAGGGTGGCGAGCAGGGTGGCGGTCGGCAAAAGGGGCCGGGACACGCCGGCGATTCCTTGGGCGGGGATGTCTTCATGGGGGCGCCGACGGGGCTCGGCCGTAGGAAGGCCTGGGGAAAACCCGGTGGCTTTCCCGAAGACGGAGCGGTGCGCGGCGCGGGAGGGTGCCCCGGAGCGCAGCCGCGATCAGCGGGGGGCCGCAGGGCCGCGCGTCCGGGCGCCGGAGCGCGGGCGCCCCGTCCGGTCGTCCAGGATCTCGGTTACCTGGCCGGCGCCGATGGTGCGGCCGCCCTCGCGGATGGCCGTCCGATCCAGGATCTCGGTCACCTGCCCGGCACCGATGGTGTGGCCGCCCTCACGGATGGCCGTCCGGTCCAGGATCTCGGTGACCTGTCCGGCGCCGATGGTACGACCACCCTCGCGGATGGCCGTCCGGTCCAGGATCTCGGTGACCTGTCCGGCGCCGATGGTACGACCACCCTCGCGGATGCCCGTCCGGTCCAGGATCTCGGTCACCTGCCCGGCACCGATGGTGCGGCCGCCTTCGCGGGCGGCGGTGCGATCGGTGTCCGCGTGACCACCCCCGGCGGCGAAGGCCGGCGTGGTGGCGAGGGTGGCGAGCAGGATGGCGGTCGGCAGAAGGGTTCGGAACATGCTGGCGATTCCCTGGGCGAGGATGCTTTCACGACGGCTTGCCGACGGGCTCCGGCCGCGAGCCGGCACGATGTCCGGCGCACGCCCGTCTCCGCTGGCGCGTCGCAGGATTCCGCATGCGGGTTAAGAGATCGTTGACCGGAGGCGGCGATCCGCGTGCGTGCGGGCGTCGCCGGGAGCGTCGGCTTGCCCGCCGCGCCTTGCCATGACGCCGCCACCCGCGCTAACAGGGGATGAAAGGGAGGTGCGATATGCCAGGAAACACAAGGGTTTCGCTGGGACGCCGGGCGTTCCTCGGGGGGATGGCAGCGGCCGGCGCCGCGGCCGCCGGTCTGCGGGCGGGGCGCGCCCGGGCGGCGGAGAGCCTCAACGCCCTCGTCTGGTGTGACCATACCGATCCGGCTCTCATCCGCCCCTTCGAGGAGGCCTTCGATGTCCGGGTCAACCTCAAGGAATACGAGGGCACCGGCACCGCCTTCTCGATCATCGAGCAGTCGGCGCCGGGCGACGGGGACGTGTTCGTGATCGACGGCATCGACGTGCCGCGGGCGGTGGACGCGGGCATTCTGGCCCCCCTGCCGGAGGAGGAACTGCCGACGGCCGATCTCTTCCCCGAGCTGGTGATGGCCGAGTCGCATGTGCGCGACGGCCGGACCTGGGCCATCTCCGAGAAGTTCGGCTACAACACCATCTCCTACAACCGGGAGAAGGTGGATCCCGCCGACGTCATGGACATGGCGGTGATCTGGTCGGAGAAGTACGCGGGCCGGATCGCCATCTACGACTACTATCTGCCGATCATCGGTCTCGTCGCCATCGGCCTCGGCAAGAAGACCTCCGAGCTCACCGAGGCCGACCTGCCGGCGATCCGCGAGAAGCTCTTCCAGATGAAGAAGGTGGCGAAGCTGGTGGGCGACGTGGTCGCCAGCCAGACCGCGCTCGCCACCGGCGAGGTGGACATCCTGGTGGGCGGCGGCGAGTGGGTGACGGCCGGTCTCGCCGCCGAGAAGCCCGAGCTCGACTGGGTGCTGCCGAAGCAGGGCGGCCTGCGCTGGTCGCAGTCGATCGGCATCTTCGCCGATTCGACCAGGAAGGACCTCGCCCTCGAGTTCGTCAAATACATCCTTAGCCCCGAGGGGCAGGCGCGGCTCGCGACATCCTCCTGCTACTGGGCGATGCCCGCCAACCGCAGGGCCGGCGAGGTGCTCACCCCGCAGCAGAAGGCGGCGCTGCGCTGGGACGACCAGCCCGCCTATCTCGCCCGTGCCCAGCTCTATCCGGCGCCGGATGCCGAGCTGGACGCCAGGATGCAGGACATCTGGACCGAGATGCTGCAGCAGTAGGGCCGGCGGCCCCGGGGGAGGGGATGGCGGCGGTGCGGGCGGCGCGGCGGCAGCGGCTCCGGGGCTTCGCCTTCGTCCTGCCGGCGCTCCTCTGGACCGCGGCCTTCTTCCTCCTCCCCTTCGCCTTCATGGTGGCGATGAGCCTTTGGCGGCGGGTCGGCGGCCGCATCCTCGAGAGCTGGACCCTCGAGAACTACGCCGACTTCTTCGGTCGGCCCCATTTTCTCGAAGGGCTCGCCAATTCCCTCGAGATCACCCTGACCGTGACGGTGATCTCGGTCCTGTTCGCCTATCCGCTCGCCTGGATCATCGCCGAGAAGGTGCCCGAGCGCTGGCAGCGGGCGGCGCTCATGCTGGCCGTGCTGCCCTTCTGGACCTCCTACGTGGTGCGCTCCTACGCCTGGCTTCTGGTACTCGCCCACGACGGCGTCGTGAACCGCGCCCTGCTCGCCGTCGGCCTCGTCGAGGCGCCGCTCGTGCTGGCCTCCACCCGCACCGCGACGGTGATCGGCTTCGTCCATTTCTTCGTCATGCTGCTGACGCTCACGATCTACGCCAATCTCCGCCAGCTCTCGCCCAACTACGCCCGCGCCGCCGCCGATCTCGGGGCGGGGCCGGTGCGCATCTTCCTCCACGTCATCCTGCCCCTCACGCTGCCCGGGGTGATGGTGGGCGCCTTCCTGACCTTCGTGCTGGCCATCGGCGACTACGTCACGCCCCAGATCCTGGGCGGCAACAACGAGCTCGTGCTGCCCCAGATCATCATGCTCCAGATCGGCCGCCGCGCCGATCTGCCCTCCGCCTCGGCCATGGCCATCGTGCTCATGGCGGTGGTCACCCTCGTCTATTTCGCCTGCGCCCGCTGGCTGCGGCTTGAGAGGGCATGAGCGATGCGACGGCTCGCGGACGGGCTGGCACTGGGCTACGTGGTGGCCGTCTACGCCTTCATCTATCTGCCGGTGGCCGTCCTCGTGCTGTTCTCCTTCCAGGAAAGCCGCCTGCCCATCCCGCCCTTCGACGGCCCGTCGCTGCGCTGGTACGCGGCGGTGTTCGCCGACCGGCGTCTGACCGACGCGCTGGCGAACTCGCTCCTCGTGGCCCTCCTCTCCTCCGCCCTCGCCGCCCTGCTCGGCTTTCTCGCCGCCTACGGGCTCGCCCGCTACCGCCTGCCGGCGAGCGGGCTGCAGCGGGCGCTCCTCACCGCCCCCCTGTCGGTGAGCTATCTGATCATCGGCCTCGGCCTGCTGATCATGTTCAGCCGCCTCGGCGTGCCGCGCTCGCTCCTGACCGTCGGCATCGGCCACACGGTGATCAACCTGCCCCTCTGCTTCGCCATCACCTACAGCCAGATGGGCGCCCATCAGGAGAACGTCGAACGGGCGGCGCGCGATCTCGGCGCCCGCGAATGGCAGGTCATGCTGCTCGTCACCGCCCCCATGCTGCTGCCGGCCATCCTCGCCGGCTTCCTGCTCTCGGTCACCTTCTCCTGGGACGAGTTCATCATCGCCTTCCTGCTGTCGCGCTTCGACGTCACCCTGCCGGTGGAGATCTGGAGCCTGCTGCGTTCGGGCCTCAATCCCAGGAACAACGCCGTGGGGTCCGTCGTGTTCCTGTTCTCCTTCGCCCTCGTGCTGGTGATGGAGCTGCTGCTGTTCCGAAGGGGGCGCCGCCGATGACCGCCGATGTCGAGGTGCTCGGGGTCTCCCACCGCTTCGGCGAGGTGGCGGCGCTGCGGGACGTCACCCTGTCCATCGGCGCCGGCCGCTTCGCCGTGCTGCTCGGCCCCTCCGGCTGCGGCAAGACCACCCTGCTGTCGGTGATCGGCGGCTTCCTGTTCCCGAGCGCGGGCCGTGTCCGCATCGCCGGGCGGGACGTGACCGGCCTTCCGGCCGCCCGGCGCCCCACCACCACCGTGTTCCAGGACTACGCCCTCTTTCCCCACATGCGGCTCGGCGCCAACGTCGCCTTCGGCCTGCGGATGCGCCGCGTGCCGCGGGCCGAGCGGGAGGCGCGCGCCGAGGCGATGCTGCGGCTCGTGGGGCTCGAGGGCATGGCCGCCAAGATGCCGCACGAGCTCTCGGGCGGGCAGCGCCAGCGGGTGGCGCTCGCCCGGGCGCTCGCCGTCGAGCCCGAGGTGCTCCTCCTCGACGAGCCCCTGGGCGCGCTCGATCTCAAGCTCCGCCGGCAGATGCAGGACGAGCTCAAGGCCATCCAGCGGCGGGTCGGTACCACCTTCGTCCATGTCACCCACGACCAGGAGGAGGCGATGGCCATCGCCGACGAGATCGTGGTGATGAACGCCGGACGGGTGATGGACCAGGGGCCGCCGGAGCGGGTCTATCTGCGGCCGCGTTCGCGCTTTTCCGCCGCCTTCATGGGCGAGGCCAATTTCGTGCCCGTGCGGCTCCGCCGCGAGGGAGACGGGATCGCCATCCTCGGCCCCTTCGGCACCCATCCGCTGCCGGCGGAGCGGCTCGCGGATCCCGCGGCCACGGGCGGGCGCGCCGAGCTCGCCTTCCGCCCCGAGCACGTGAACCTGGGGGACGCACCGCCGGGGACGCTGGATCTCGGCGAGGGGACGGTGCGCGACATCGCCTTCTCCGGCAGCCATCGGCGGGCGCGCATCGCCCTCGACGCCCTCGACGGCGGCGAGATCGTGGCCTATCTGCCGCAGGCGATGGAGGTGTCGGCGACGGCGCGGCTGCGCCTCCATCTCGATCCGGCGCGGGCGATCCTGCTGCCCGCCGAGGACGGGGAGAGCCGATGCGGCGGATAGCGGCCGAGAGATGGTACCGGGTGCGGACGGTGGGCGACGGCGTCACCTGGATCGACGAGCCCTACATCCGCGAGTTCTATCGCTGCAACATCTGGCACGTGCGGGGCCGCGACCGCGACATGCTGGTGGACAGCGGCATGGGCGTGGTGAGCCTGCGCCGCCACGTGCCGCTGGTGACCGAGAAGCCCTGCCTCGCGGTGGCGAGCCACACCCATTTCGACCACATCGGTTGTCACCACGAATTCGCCGAACGGCTGGTGCATGCCGCCGAGGCCGTGATCCTGGCCCGTCCGACCCGTGCCGCCACCTTGGCCGATCCCTACGTCACCGACGAGATCTTCGAGGCGCTGCCGCCCGAGCCCTACGTTTCCGCGGAGTATCACGTGAAGGGGGCGCCGGCCACGCGCCTTCTCGCGGACGGCGACGTGATCGACCTCGGTGACCGGCGCTTCGAGGTGGTGCACACGCCGGGCCATTCGCCGGGCGGCATCGCCCTGTTCGAGCGCGAGACGGGGATCCTCTTTTCCGGCGACATCGTCTACGACGGGCCGCTCGTCGAGGACACCTATCATGCCGACCCCGCCGACTACTACGCCTCCATGAAACGGCTCCTCGATCTGCCGGTGCGGATCGTCCACGGCGGCCATTTCCCGAGCTACGACGGGGCGCGGCACCGGGAGATCATCCGCGCCTGGCTGGAGGCCAGGGAGAGAACGTGAACGCCACCGATCTGCACGCGCGCGCCCTCGTCTGGGACGCCCACAGCTGCGTGCCGCTGCACCCCGATTTCGACCTCCGCGCCCTCGAACGGCATCGGCGGGTAGGGGCCGATTTCGTTTCGATCAACGTCGGCATGGACATGAACCCGCTCGAGCAGATCCTGTCCGTGCTGGCGAGTTTCCGCGCCCAGCTCGAGCGGCACGCCGATCTCTTCCTCCTCGCCCGCACCTCCGCCGACGTCCTGCGCGCGAAGCGCGAGGGGCGGCTCGCGGTGGCCTTCGATCTCGAGGGAGGGATCCCGCTCCGCGGACGACCCGAGATGGTGCGCCTCTTCCGCGATCTCGGCGTCCACCAGATCCATCTCGCCTACAACCGCAACAACGAGCTCGGTGGCGGCTGCTACGACGAGGACGTACCGCTGACCGCGCTCGGACGAAGGATGGTCGAGGAGATCTACCGCGCCGGCCTGCTGATGGATCTCTCGCACACCGGTCATCGCACGAGCCTCGACATCATGGCGATGGGCCTCGGACCGGTGGTCTTCAGCCACGCCAATCCCCGGGCCCTCCGCGACGACCGGCGCAACCTCACCGAGGCCCAGATCGAGGCCTGCGCCCGAACGGGCGGCGTCGTCTGCGTCACCGGTGTCGGCCGCTTCCTGGCCGATCCCGAGGCCCGCACCCCGGCCATTCTCGACTGCATCGATCACTATGTGGCGCGGATCGGCATCGCGCATGTCGGCATCTCGCTCGACTACGAGTATCCGGGCGGCGGGCTTGAGGACCTGCCGGCGGACGTCGATCGCGCCTACTGGTGGCCTCCCGAGGAGGGCTACGTGGCCGGCATCGCCGGCATCCGCCTCGCCACCCCGGAGCAGCTTCCCGAGATCACGGCGGGCCTGCTCGCCCGCGGCTACGACGAGGCGGGGATCCGCCGCATCCTCGGCGGAAACATGCTCGATCTCGTGCGCCGCATCCGCGGCTAGGCGCCGGCCGTCACCTCGCCCAGCGCCTCCTCGAGGATGGCGAGGGCGCGGTCGAGGTCCGCCTCGGCGATGGTGAGCGGCGGGCTCAGCACCAGCACGTTGCCGCCGCCGACCTTGAAGGAAAGGCCGCGGTCGAGACAGGTGTAGAGCACGGCCTCGGCCGCATCCACGGCCGGCGCACCGTCCGGGCCGCGGAGCTCGACGCCGAGGTGGAGGCCGATGCCGCGCACCTCGGAGACCATCGGAAGGCGCGTGCGGAGCTCTTCGAGCCGGGCCAGCGCCCGTGCCCCGAGTTCGTGCGCCCGGCCGCAGAGGTCCTCCTCCTCGATCACCTCGAGGGCGGCCAGGGCGGCGGCGCAGCCGGGCGAGGATTTCTCGTGGGTGTAGTGACCGAGCGCCGTCTCCGGAAAGCGGTCGAACGCCGCCCGCGCCAGCATCGCCGCCAGCGGGAAGACCCCGCCCCCGAGCCCCTTGCCGACCACCAGGATGTCGGGCACTGCGCCCGCTCGCTGATGCGCGAACAGGCGTCCCGTCCGGCCGAGGCAGGAGGGGATCTCGTCGAAGATCAGCAGCACGCCGTGCCGGTCGCAGATCTCCCGGACGGCGGCCCAGTAGCCCGGGGGCGGCAGCTCCACCGTCGTCCAGCGGTAGGGCTCGGCGATCAGGGCCGCGAAATCCCCCTCCGCCTCGAGCACGTATTCGAGATAGGCGAGGCAGTTGCCGTGCCGCTCGTCGGGGCAGCCGAACCGGCAGCGGCCGCGGGTGGGTGGCGGGAGATGCTCGGTGGCCGGCAGCAGCGGCCCGATGCCGCGACGGAAGAGCGCCTCGCCACCCACCGAGATGGCATCGAGGGAAGCGCCGTGGAAGCTTCCCCAGAAGGAGAGGATCTTGTGCCTGCCGGTCACGAGGCGGGCGAGCTTGATGGCCGTGCTCACGGCGAGCGCGCCGGCCGGCGCCAGCAGAAGCTTCCATTCGCCTTCCCCCATGGCGCTGCACAGCCGTGCCGCGAGGGCGACCGCGAAGCGGTTGGTGAAGCGCCGCGGCGAGAAGGGGAGCTCGGCGAGTGCCTCCCGGACGGCCGCCACCACCCGCGGATGCCCGTGGCCGAGCTGGTGGACGCTGTTGCCGTGGAAATCGAGGAGTTCGCGTCCGGTGGCGGTGATCAGCCGGCTGCCGCGGCTCCTCTCGAGCACGTCGAGGCAGGGCGTCGAAAGCGATTGGGAGAAGAAGTACCGGGCGTCCGCCTCCAGTACGGCGCGGGCGGCGGGATCGACGTGGCGTGCCACATAGGACGCCCGGCGGGGTGTCAGGTTCACGTCCCCCTCCTCGCGGGCCGGTTCTTTTCCTGCCGGTATCATCGCACCCTCCCCCTTTCGCCTTGCCAGTGTGTCCGCCGTTAACCACTTTACAACCAATCGCGTTTACCCTCATATCGACGGGGGCGGGTCGCGGGATCACGCCCCTTCCGAACGGAGGCGGACCGATCAGCGAGACGGGACACACCGGGCGAAGCCGTGCCGCCGGCGACAGTCGGCCGGGCGAGTGCGCCATGGTCGTCGGCCGCGTTCGTCTCCCGGCTGCCCGTAACCTCCTGCTGCTCCGACTTACGAGCCCCTGAGCCCGCCGGTCTTCGAGGTGCGCTCAGGGGGATCTCGGAACGTCGTGTCGTCAATGCCATTGCGGGGAAGCAGGACATGAACCGTCCCGGTTCGGATCGAGAACGCATCATCATCTTCGACACCACCCTGCGCGACGGGGAGCAGTCCCCCGGCGCCTCGATGACCATCGACGAAAAGATCCGGGTCGCCGAGGTGCTGGAGCGCATGGGAGTCGACGTCATCGAGGCGGGCTTCCCCATCGCCTCGGAGGGGGATTTCAAGGCGGTCCGCGAGATCGCGAAGCGGATCCGGGGCAGCGTCGTCTGCGGGCTCGCCCGGGCGTCGGCGGCGGACATCGACCGCGCCGGCGAGGCCCTCGAGCCGGCGGAGCGCAAGCGCGTCCACACCTTCATCGCGACGAGTCCGCTGCACATGCGGGTCAAGCTCCAGATGGAGCCGGAAGAGGTGCTGGAGCGGGTGCGCGACAGCGTCACCCGGGCACGACGGTGGACCGACGATGTGGAGTGGAGCGCCGAGGACGCGTCGCGCAGCGACCGCGACTTCCTCTGCCGCTGCATCGAGATCGCCATCGACGCCGGCGCCACCACCGTCAACATCCCGGACACCGTGGGCTATGCCTACCCGGAGGAATTCGCGGATCTGATCCGCCACATCCGCGATCGGGTGCCGAACATCGACCGGGCGGTGATCTCGGTTCACTGCCACAACGATCTGGGGCTCGCGGTGGCCAATTCGCTGCGGGCGATCGAGGCCGGGGCACGGCAGGTGGAATGCACCATCAACGGCATCGGTGAGCGGGCCGGCAACGCCGCCCTCGAGGAGATCGTGATGGCCATCCGCACCCGGGCCGATCTGCTGCCCTTCGAGACCGGCATCCGTACCACCGAGATCATGAGCGCCTCGCGGCTGGTGAGCGCGATCACCGGGTTCCAGGTGCAGCCCAACAAGGCCATCGTCGGCGCCAACGCCTTCGCCCACGAGAGCGGCATCCATCAGGACGGCGTGCTGAAGGACGCCCAGACCTACGAGATCATGCGGCCGGAAGACGTGGGCCTCGTCAAATCCAGTCTCGTGCTGGGCAAGCATTCCGGCCGACATGCCTTCAGGAAGAAGCTCGAGGAGCTCGGCTACAAGCTCGGCGACAACGCCCTCAACGAGGCCTTCGTGCGCTTCAAGCAGCTCGCCGACAAGAAGAAGGAAGTCTACGACGAGGACATCGTGGCCCTCGTCGACGACGAGATCCAGGCCGCGGACCAGCGTGTCCGGCTCGCCGAACTGCGGGTCGAATGCGGCACCGGCATCCGGCCTCGGGCGCGCATGGTGCTGGAGGTGGACGGCGAACGCCGGGAGGCCGCGGCCACCGGCGACGGGCCGGTGGATGCCACCTTCAAGGCCATCCGGGCGATCGTGCCCCACGAGGCCGAGCTGCCGCTCTTCCAGATCCACGCCGTCACCGAGGGCACCGATGCCCAGGCGGTGGTGACCGTGCGGCTCGAGGAAAACGGCCGCACCGTGCACGGCCAGTCGGCGGACACGGATACGCTGGTGGCCTCGGCGCGGGCCTATCTCGCCGCGTTGAACAAACTGTTGACCAAACGTGGTAAAACGGCGCCGGCGGCGCTCACGGCCTGACGGTCGACCCGCGCCGTTGTTGCTTGGAGCATCAATGCGCGCTGTGGTAGAAACGTGCCGGTGGGAGTGGAGGGGTGCGTCCCCTCCTTCCTTTTTCCCGCAAACCCCATCGAGGGCGTGCTGACCATGCTGTCGCGTCTGTTCGGTCTGTTCTCCGCCGATCTGGCCATCGATCTGGGGACCGCCAACACCCTGATCTACGTGAAGAGTCGCGGCATCGTCCTCGACGAACCCTCGGTCGTGGCGATCGCCAACAGTCGCGGTCGCAAGCACGTGCTCGCGGTCGGCAACGAGGCCAAGCAGATGGTCGGCCGCACCCCCGGCAACATCGAGGCCATCCGGCCGCTCCGAGACGGCGTGATCGCCGACTTCGACGTCGCCGAGGAGATGATCAAGCATTTCATCCGGCGGGTGCACGCCCGGCGCGGCTTCGCCAGCCCGCGGGTGATCATCTGCGTGCCCTCGGGCTCCACCGCGGTGGAGCGCCGTGCCATCCAGGAAAGCGCCGAGGCGGCGGGTGCCCGCCGTGTCTTTCTCATCGAGGAGCCGATGGCGGCGGCCATCGGCGCCGGCCTGCCGGTTACCGAGCCGAGCGGGTCGATGGTGGTGGACATCGGGGGTGGGACGACGGAAGTCGCCGTTCTCTCGCTGGGCGGCATCGTCTACGCCCGCTCGATCCGGGTCGGCGGCAACAAGATGGACGAGGCGATCATCAACTACATCCGACGCAACCATAATCTGCTGATCGGCGAGGCCACCGCCGAGCATATCAAGAAGGAGATCGGCAGCGCCTGCCTGCCCGAAGACGGCACCGGCGCGGTGATGGAGATCAAGGGGCGCGATCTGATGAACGGGGTGCCCAAGGAGATCGCCATCAGTCAGCGCCAGATCGCGGAGGCGCTGGCGGAGCCGGTCAACGCCATCGTCGAGGCGGTCAAGGTGGCGCTCGAGCACACGGCGCCGGAACTGTCGGCGGACATCGTCGACAAGGGCATCGTGCTCACCGGCGGGGGTGCGCTGCTGCAGAATCTGGATCACGTACTGCGGCACGCCACCGGCCTGCCGGTGAGCCTGGCCGACGAGCCGCTCACCTGCGTGGCCCTCGGCACCGGCCGCTGCCTCGAGGAGATGCGCTCGTTGCGCCACGTCCTCCAGGCCGCCTACTGACAACGGCCGCGCCGGCGGTGGGGGTGGTGCCTGCACGGAAGGTGACAACGCATGTCCGTTTTCCTCGCCCGTGACACCGCGCTGCGGATCGTGCATGCGAGGGGCCGTGTGCTGCGCCTGTTCACCCTGCTGCGCACCCTGTTCGAGCGCTTCGCCCTGACCCTGCTGCTGGTGCTCGCCGCCGGGCTGCTGGTGCTCTCCAAGGCCGATCTCAAGCTCGTGCGCACCCTCGAGGAGGTGGTGGCCGACGGCATGGCACCGGTGATGGCGCTGGTGCGCGAACCGGTGGTGGCCGCCCGGCGGGTGGCGGAACGGTTCGGCCGTTTTCTGGCCGTGTACGAGGAGAACGCGCGGCTGCGGGAGGAGAACCGTCGCCTGCTCGAATGGCGGGCGCGGGCGGTGCGTCTCGAGGTGGAGAACCGCGGGCTGCGCGAGATGCTGGCCATGTCCGCGCCGGAGGCGGCCCCACGGCGCACCGTGGCCCGAATCGTCGCCGATGCCGGCGGACCCTTCGTCCAGACCCGGCTGATCGACGCCGGCAGCCGGCGCGGCGTACGCGAGGGCATGGCCGTGGTGGACGAACGCGGCATGGTCGGGCGGGTGGTCCAGGTGGGCGAGGAGAGCGCCCGGGTGCTGCTGCTCACCGATTTCAACTCGCGCATTCCGGTGGTGGTCGCCGGCTCGCGCGATCAGGCGCTGCTGGTCGGCGACAACACCCCCTATCCGAAACTGCGCTTCCTGCCCCTGAGCCCCGGCTTCCGGCTGGGCGATCGGGTGCTGACTTCGGGCGCCGACGGGCTGCTGCCGCCTGGCCTTCCGGTGGGCGAGATCACCGCCGCCGGCGAGCACGGCATCACCGTCACCCTCCATGTCGACTGGCGTCGCCTCGACGAGGTGGCGGTCCTCGACTATCGACCGGTGCCGCTGCCGCCCGCCGACGGACTCCTCGCCGGGCAGCAGGCGGAACATGCCGGCACCGGCGGGGCCGGGCACGAGCTGGCGGCGGATCGATGATCGAGACCCGGCCCCGCACCCTCGGAAGCCTGCTGCGTCGATCGCTGCCGGCCGTCACCGGGCTCGTCGCGGTAATCGCGGACGCATTGCCGTTGCCGAGCCCCGCGCCGGATGCGGTGGCTCCCTTCCTGCTCGTGATCGTGGTCTTCTATTGGAGCCTGCACACGCCGCAGCTCATGTCTCCGCTCGTCATCTTTCTCCTCGGGTTGCTGTTCGATGCCCTCGTCGGCGGGCCGCTCGGCCTCACCGCCTTCGCGCTGCTGCTGGTCCGGGCACTTCTCGGCGCACGACAGCGGGGACTGGTGGCCCAGCCCGGCCCGGTGCTCTGGGCCTCCTTCGCGATCGCCGCCGCGGCGGTGGAGGTGCTGCGCTGGCTGCTCGCCACGCTCTACTGGCTGCATCCCTTCCGTTTCGAGCCGCTGGCCGCCGAGCTCGCCCTCACCGTCCTCGCCTATCCGCTGCTCGCCTGGTCGCTGGCCAAGGTCCGCACGATGATCCCGCGCACGCGCCATGTACCAGGAGACTGATCGCCACCGGTTGTTCACGCGCCGCGCCCTCGTGCTGGGGGCGGGGCAGCTCGGCATGTTCGGCCTGCTGCTGGGACGGCTGTGGCAGCTCCAGGTGACCGAGGGTGAGAAATACGCACTGCTGGCCGAGGACAACCGGGTCAACACCAAGCTGATCGTGCCCGCGCGCGGCCGCATTCTCGATCGTCTCGGCCGGCCGCTCGCGCGCAACGTGCCCGCCTACAGGGTGCGGGTGGTGCGCGAACGGACCCCCGATCTGCGCCGGACCCTCCGGTCGCTGGCCGAACTCGTGCCGGTGAGCCCGCGTCGCCTCCAGGAGGTGGAGGAACAGGCGCGCAGTCTGCGGCCCTTCGTGCCGGTACCGATACGCGACGATCTCACCTGGCAGGAGGTGGCGCGGATCGCCGTCCACGCCCCCGAACTGCCGGGCATCCTGCTTGACCAGGCGCTGCTGCGGGACTATCCCCACGGGCCCATCCTCGCCCATGTGCTGGGCTACGTGGGGCCGGTCAACGACCGGGAACTCGCGAACGACCGGGATCCGCTGCTGGCGCTGCCGGAGTTCCGCATCGGCAAGAAGGGGATCGAGAAGAGCTACGACAAGAAGCTGCGGGGCCGGGCCGGCCTCTCGAAGGTGGAGGTCAACGCCCTCGGACGCGAGATCCGCGAGCTCGACCGCGACGAGGGTCAGCCGGGCGAGGATCTGCAGATCAGTGTCGATCTCGAGCTTCAGCGTTTCTGCTTCGACCGTCTGGCCGGCGAAAAGGCGGCGGCCGCCGCCGTGGTGGACGTGCACACGGGTGCGGTGCTGGCCTCGGTCTCCATCCCGAGCTTCGATCCCAAGGCCTTCACCAACGGTCTCTCCGCCGCCACCTGGCGGCAGCTGCGCGACGATCCCCTGTTCCCGCTGGTCGACAAGTGCATCCGCGGCCAGTACCCGCCGGGCTCGACCTTCAAAATGGTGACGGCGCTGGCGGCGCTCGAGAAGGGGGTGATCGATCCCGGCCACGAGGTCTTCTGCTCCGGCGTCTTCACCCTCGGCAATGCCCGCTTTCACTGCTGGAAGACCGGCGGCCACGGTCGGCTGGCTCTGGTCCAGGCCATCGCCCAGTCCTGCGACGTCTACTTCTACGACGTGGCGCTGCGCGTCGGCGTCGACGCCATCGCGTCGATGGCGCGGCGGTTCGGCCTCGGCGAACGCCTGGGGGTCGATCTGCCCGGCGAGCGGCCGGGGCTCGTTCCCACCCGTGCCTGGAAGCGGGAGCGTCTGGGAGAACCCTGGCAGAAGGGAGAGACCGTGGTCACCGGCATCGGCCAGGGGTTCGTGCTCACCACCCCCCTGCAGCTCGCGGTGATGACGGCGCGCCTGTGCAACGGCCTCAGGATGGTGCGGCCATGGTTCGTACGCAGCCCCGAGGCGGCGGCCGAGGAATGGCCGCGTATCGAGCTTCCCGAGGAGGGACTGCGGGCGGTGCTGCGCGGCATGTACGAGGTGGTCAACGGTGCGCGCGGTACCGCGCGGCGGGCGAAGCTGCCGATCGAGGGCATCGCTCTCGCCGGCAAGACCGGGACCTCGCAGGTCAAGCGCATCACCCGCGCCGAACGTGCCCGTGGCGACCACAAGCGCAAGGACAAGCCCTGGCGCGAGCGGGATCACGCGCTGTTCGTCTGCTACGCCCCCTACGCCGCGCCCCGCTATGCGGTGGCGGTGGTGGTGGAGCACGGGGGCAGCGGCTCCAAGGCGGCGGCACCTCCGGCCCGGGACATCATGACCCGGACGCTCGAGATCAACCCCTCCGGCGCCGATCTGATCGCTGCCCGCAGCCGCACGGCCAGGGGCTGAATGGGTCATGCAGGGCCGCCTGCGCAGCCGCGAACTCACCTTCGAGGAGAAGCTGCGGGCCCTGCACTGGCCCTTCATCTTGCTGGTGCCGATGCTGGCGGTGATCGGCTATGCGGTGCTCTACTCGGCAGCCGGGGGATCGCACGAGCCCTGGGCCTGGCGCCACGCGGTGCGCTTCACGGCCGGGTTCGTGGTGATGCTGACCATCGCCCTCGTCGATGTCCGCTTCTGGTTCCGCTGGGCCTACGTGATCTTCGTCGCCACCCTGGTGTTGCTGGTGGCGGTGGATATCGTCGGCAGCTTCAGCAAGGGTGCCCAGCGCTGGCTCAATCTCGGCCTCTTCCAGCTCCAGCCCTCGGAACTCGCCAAGGTCACGCTGGTGATGGCGCTGGCCCGTTTCCTTCACGCCGCCCGTCTCGAGGACATCGTTCGGCCGGTCTATCTCCTGGTGCCGCTGGCGATGATCGGGCTGCCGGCGGTGCTCGTGCTCCTGCAGCCGGATCTCGGCACCGCGGTGATGCTGATCGCGGTGGGCGGCGGCATGCTGTTCCTTGGCGGCGTGCGCTGGTGGAAGTTCGTGCTGGCCGGCGCGCTCGTGGCGGCATCGCTGCCGCTGCTGTGGGCCAATCTCCGCGACTACCAGCGCCAGCGCGTGCTCACCTTCCTCGATCCGGAGCGCGATCCGCTGGGTGCGGGCTACCACATCATCCAATCCAAGATCGCCCTCGGTTCGGGCGGCCTGTTCGGGCGCGGCTTTCTGAACGGCAGCCAGTCGCAGCTCGATTTCCTGCCCGAAAAGCAGACCGATTTCGCCTTCACCCTGCTGGCCGAGGAGAGCGGGTTCGTCGGCGCCGCCCTCGTGCTCATCCTCTATTTCGTGGTGGTGTTCCTGGCCTTCTTCGTCGGCATGCGGGCGCAGAGCCATTTCGGACGGCTGCTGGCCCTCGGCGTGGGGCTCAACTTCAGCCTCTACGTGTTCATCAACGTGGCCATGATCACCGGCCTCATTCCCGTCGTCGGGGTGCCGCTGCCGCTCATCTCCTATGGCGGTACGGCCATGATGACCACCCTCATGAGCTTCGGGCTGCTGCTGTCGGTGGACGTCCACCGGCAGGTGCGCATCCCACGCTATCCCTCGGAACTCTGAGGCCGCTCAGACGGCGTCCAGATACCAGGCGTAGTCGAGACCCACGACGCGGCTCTCGAAACGCTCGCGCTCGGCTTCCCGGCAGAGGAGATAGAGATCGCAGAAGGGCTTTCCGAGATAGGCGGGGAGATGGGCGGCCTCGCGCAGCTCGGCGAGCGCCCGATACCAGTTGCGCGGCAGGCCGGGTGATACCTTCTCGTAGGCGTTGCCGGTGACGGGATCGCCCGGATCGCCGCCTTCCCGGAGCCCGTGCAGGGCGCCGGCGAGCACGGCGGCCAGCACCAGATAGGGGTTGGCGTCGGCCCCCGCCACCCGGTGCTCGATGCGCCGCGCCCGTGCCGGCCCCGCGGGAATGCGCAGTGCGACGGTGCGGTTGTTGTGCCCCCAGTTGGGCGCCAGCGGCGCGTAGGAGAGGGGCTGCAGGCGCCGGTAGGAATTGGCGTTGGGGGCAAAGATGGCCATCGATTCCGCCATCAACGCCTGCATGCCGGCGATGCAGCGGCGCAGCATCGCCTCGCCCTCCGCGGTTTCGCCGAAGAGATTGCGGCCCTGCCCGTCGCGCAGGCTGAGGTGGACGTGAAGGCCGCTGCCGGCGAGCTCGGAGAAGGGCTTGGCCATGAAGCAGGCGCGGCGGCCGCAGGCCCGCGCCGCCGCCTTGACGCAGCGCTTGAACATCAGCCCGGCATCGGCCGCCCGCACCATGTCCGTGCCGTGGGCCAGATTGACCTCGAACTGGCCGGGGGCGAACTCGGCGATCGCGGCCTTGGTCTCGATCCCCTGAGCGTCGCAGTAGCGATCCAGGAGATCGAAGAACTCGGTCTGAGCGTCGAGGCGCTCGAACCGGTAGACGTCGACGTTGGGGGCCTCGCCCGCCGTTGCCGTACCCGGCAGGGGCGGTCTGCCGTCCGGTGCCGTTTCGTGGTCGAGCAGGTAGAACTCGAATTCGAGGGCCGCCACCGGGGTGAGTCCGAATTCGGCGAAGCCGCCCGCGACCCGCCGCAGCACGCCGCGGGGATCGGCGAAGAAGGGCGTGCCGTCGGGTTCGGTGAGACCGCCGATCACCTGGGCATGGGCCGGCCGCCAGGGCACCGGTACCAGGGTCGCGGCGTCGAGAGCCACCGGCCGGTCGGCATCACCCTCCTCCCACACCAGCGGCGAGGCGTCGACGTTGGCGCCGGTCGTATCCAGGCTGTAGACGGTGCTGGAGAAGAGGATTTCGCCCTCCGCGGCCCGCTCGAGGGCGTCCATGGAGAGGCGTTTGCCCCGCGGCACCCCCACCAGATCCGGCAGCAGCAGATCCACCTGCTGGACGAGAGGGTTCTCCTGACGGAAACGGGTGACGGCGGAAACCATGATCGGACAGCGGCGGCGGGAGGTTCCGCCGCCCGGCTCAGCTCGCCTCGGCGAGACTCTCCTCGATCCACTGCACGAGCTTGGACTTGGGCAGCGCCCCCACTTTCGTGGCCTTGAGCTCGCCGCCGGCGAACAGCATCAGGGTGGGAATACCGCGTACACCGTACTTGGTCGGGGTGAGCGGGTTCTCGTCGATGTTGACCTTGGCGACCCGGATGCGGTCACCCATCTCCGCGGCGATCTCCTCGAGCGCCGGGGCGATCATCTTGCACGGCCCGCACCACTCGGCCCAGAAGTCGACCAGCACCGGCCTGTCGGCCTTGAGCACGTCCTTCTCGAAGGAGGTATCGCTCGTCTGGATGATGTCGCTCATGCATCCCTTCCACGTCGATCCGCGTTGTGCGCTCGGCCGGGTCGACCGGCGCCGGACGATAGGCGCCCGCCGGCGGCGCCGTCAAGCACCGGAGAAGGGGTCGCGGCATGCGGTCTCAGGCCTCCTCGAGGCGCAGGAAATCGACCCGGGGCAGGGCCGTCCAGACGAGTGCCGCATGCAGCCTGCGATCCGGATAAAGCCCTCGCAGAACACGCGCATAGGCCCGCATCTGCTGTACGTAGACGGCGGGCGGACGACCGGCCGGCGGCGGTTCGGGATGGCTCTTGAAATCGACCAGATGGACGCCTTCGTCGGTGACCGCGAAGCGGTCCACCACCCCCACCACGGGAACGCCGTCGAGGGTCCCGGCGACCGCCTGTTCGGCCCGGGCGCCGGGGGCGAACAGGGGAGCCAGCTCCGGCAGCGCCATCACCCGTTCGACTTCCTCCCGCAGCCGTCGCCTCGCCGCCTCGTCGAGTTCGGGCAGGAGGACGTCGAGCAGCCGTTCGGCCGCCGCCGCCCGTTCCCGCGGCGGCACGCCCGGCAGCAGCTCCAGGAGCCTGTGCACCGCGCGGCCGCGGCGGAAGGCGAGCGCATCCCGCCGCGTGCGCGGAGGGCGTACGACCGGTTCCCCTTCCCGCAGGCTCGAAGGGGCGCGCGGCCGGCGTGACGGTTCGGCCGCGGCCGGGCGGTGCAGCCAGTCCGGTGGCGGGGCCGCCTCGCCGTCCGGTTCCCCGACCACCGCTTCCCGCCGCCCCTCGCCGCACCGGTAGCGCAGGACGGGGCCCGCGAAGGCGGCGCCGAGCCGGCAGGGCAGCCGTTCCACGCCCGGCATCGCCTCGAGCGCCCTGTACAGCAGACTGTGCCAGCAGTCCTCCGGCGGCTCCCTCAAGTTCCGCGGCAGCCAGCCGGCGACGTAGAGCCGGTCCTCGGCGCGCGTCAGCGCCACGTAGAGGAGCCTCCGGCTCTCCTCCTCTTCCGCCGTCTTCTCGCGGGCGCAGGCCTCCTCGAGAACGGGCGGCCGCTCGTCCTGCGGCATCCGCCAGAGGGGCAGCCGGCGGCCCGCGGCGTCCTCGACCCAGATCAGCCGCTCGCGGTTGCGGTGCCGGTGCGGCCCGGCGTCGGCCAGGATGACGATGGGCGCCTCCAGCCCCTTGGCGCCGTGGACGGTGAGGATGCGCACCGCGTCGCCCGTGTTCTCGGGATCGCGCTTGAGGGTGCGGGCACCGGCCGCGAACCAGTGCAGGAAGCCTTCGAGGGACGCCGGATGGCCCTCCTCGTAGGCCAAGGTCTGGCCGAGAAAGGCCTCGATCGGCTCCGCCGCGTCGGGGCCGAGCCGTTCCAGCAGGCGCCGCCGGCCTCCGTCGGCGCCCAGGATCCAAGTGTAGAACTCGAACGGCGGCATGAAATCGGCGCGCCGCAGCCATTCCGAGATCCGTCGGTAGGCGGCGGCCACCGCCGAGCCCTCTCCGGCGTCCCCGGCCGCGGCCCGCAGGCGCTCCATCAGGCTCGTCGCGCCGCGCCCGTGGGCGAGCCGGAACAGCGTGTCCTCGTCGATGCCGACGAGCGGGCTCTTGAGCAGACAGGCGAGGCTGTAGTCGTCCTCGGGCAGCAGCATCACCCGCCCGAGCGCGACCAGATCCTGGACCGCGAGATGCTCGGCCAGATCCATGCGGTCGATGCCGGCCACCGGCACCCCTTTGCGCTTGAGGGCCCGTACCAGCAGGTCCTGGATGGTGCCGCGGCGCGAAAGGAGGATCATCACATCGCCCGGGCGCACCGGCCGTCCGCGGCCCTCCAGCATCTCGCCCGTCGCGATCCAGCCGGCGACGGTGCCGGCGATGGCCTCGGCCAGCAGGCGCTCCGGCTCGGGGCTGACGCGCGGCACGTCCGGCAGCGGCCACCGTTCGCTCTCCCCGCCACGGCGCTCGAGGCGCAGCAGCGGCCAGAGCTCGACGAGACCGGCGACTCCCCGGCGATGGCTTCGATGGCGGAGTTCCTCCCCCTCCACGACCACGCCCCGGCGGGCGAGCGCATCCGCGAACACCCTGTCCACCACCTCCAGCACCGCTTCGGTGGAGCGGAAGGAGAGGTCGAGACCGACCGACCGGATGGGCCGCCGTGCCGCCTCCGCCCGCGCCGAAAGCCGCCGGCGGACCTGCCGGTAGCGGTCGATGTCGGCGCCCTGGAAGCGGTAGATGCTCTGCTTCTCGTCGCCGACCACGAACAGGGTACGGGGAATGTCGTGGACCCCCTCGCCGGCGAAGAACTCCTCGGTCAGCTTCTCCACCACCGTCCACTGGTCCGGGTTGGTGTCCTGGGCCTCGTCGACCAGCACGTGGGCGATGGCCACGTCGAGCTTGTACCGCACCCAGTCGATGCCGCCCTCGAGCAGCCGGCGCGCCCGGTCGATCTGATCGTCGTAGTCGAGGGCGGCGCGCTGGCGCTTCAGTCGCTCGTATTCCTCGACGACGGCGAAGCCGAGGCGCAGCAGGGCCTCGCTGCGGCGCCAGGTGAGCAGGGCATGGATGCGGTCCCGCACCCGCAGCACACGCGCCTGCTCCCGTCGCAGAATGCGCTCCACCCGGTCGCGTTCGGGCACCTTTCGGGTGGCGAGCGTCTTGACGCCGGTGCCCCGCTTCGTGACGAACACGCCCTCGTAGTCGTGGAAGGCGGCCACCGGATCCCGATGGTCGCCGTCCAGCCAGTCCAGGATGCGGGCCCCGCGCTGGCGGTCGCGATCGTCGCCGGCAGCCAGCCGTCCGGCGGCGAAACGCAGTCCCGCGGCGTCGAAGCCGGAGCGTTCCGTGGCCTCCGCCACCACCTCGGGGGGTTCGTCGGGGTCGTCCTCCACCTCCAGGAGCCGGCGCACGGCGGCCAGCAGCGCCTCCGGCCCGCCGTGCTCCTCGCTCGCCCGCAGAAGCGGGATGCGGGCCGCCATCAGGTTCTCGATCGTCGCCTGGAACTCCGAATCGGGAAGCCAGACGGCGAGCCGGTCGCGTGCCGTCGCGAGATCGCCGCGGCCCTTCGCGGCCCGGATGCGGGCCAGCATCCGCTCGCGGGCCTCGGCCACGAGCTCGGCGCGGCTCTGATCGTCGATGGTCTCGAAATGGGGGGCCACCCCGGCCTCGACCGGGAACCGGCGCAGGAGCTGGGTGCAGAAGGCGTGGATGGTCATCACCGGCAGACCGCGCGGCAGATCGAGCACCCGCGCGAACAGCCGTCGCGCCCGCCGCAGTCGCTCGGGTCCCGGCGGCTCGCCCAGGAGCGCCTCGAGCCGCGCCGCCAGTTCCGCCTCCTCGGGTTCGGTGGCCCAGCCGGCGAGGGCCCTCTCGATCCGGGCGATCATCTCCGCCGCGGCCGCTCTCGTGAAGGTGATGCAGAGGATGCTTTCGGGATCCGCGCCTTCGAGGAGGAGCCGCAGCACGCGGTCGGAGAGCACCCGGGTCTTGCCGGTGCCGGCGTTGGCGGTGACCCAGACCGACCGCGCCGGATCGGCCGCCCGCCGCTGTTCGGGGGTGGGTGGCGCGTTCATGCCGCCTCCTCGCTGCCGGGCTCCGCGCCCCACCACTCCTGCCGCCGCGAGAGATGGTCGTAGGGGTTGAAGCGGGCCGCGAGCTCCGGCCGCGGTACCGGCAGATAGGGGGTGGCGGGATCGGCGAAATGGGCGAGCAGACGGCGCAGCCCCGCCTCGGCCGATGCCAGGATGTCGTCCACCTCCTCGTCCACCACCACCGACAGCGTCCCGTCCTTCCTGCCGTCGCCGGCGAGGCGCCAGTAGTGCAGCCCGCGCACCGGCCCGCGGAGCCCCTCGAAGCCGCCCGCGCGGGCGATCAGCCCTTCGACCGGAAGCTGGGGCGCGAAGCCGCGCTCCACCTCCTGTTTCCTCGGCGGCTCGCCGGTCTTGTAGTCGATCACCTCGAGGCCGCCGTCCCGCCTGTGTTCGATGCGATCGGCCCGCGCCCGCAGCAGGAAGTCCGCTCCGCCGCAGCTGAAGGTGCATTGGCCCCGGACCTCGGTGGCGACGGCGGCCAGCCCTTCGCGCCGCGCGCGCTCGACGCCCACGAACCAGGCCGCAATGCGCTCGAACCGCGGCCACCAGAGATCGATCACGTCG
Organism: Alphaproteobacteria bacterium; assembly: GCA_027045875.1. Classification (GTDB taxonomy): domain Bacteria; phylum Pseudomonadota; class Alphaproteobacteria; order Geminicoccales; family Geminicoccaceae; genus JALSRW01. Next base: position 21,729 of record JALUAG010000052.1, read on the forward strand.
GGCCGCTCGGCGTAGCGGGCGAACAGCTCGCGGCCGATGGCCAGCGCCCGCTGCAGTGCGTCTTCCGGCAGTTCGCCCGGATGGTCGCGCACGAAGCGCGCCAGTGCCTCGTGGACGATGAGACCCCGCTCGGCGGCGCCGGGATCGGCGTCCACCGGCTCCAGCGGTTCCAGGAGCAGGATGCGGCGGGCGTAGAAGCGATAGGGATCCCGCATCAGATGTTCGATGTCCGACGCCCAGAAGGCGGTCGGGCGCGCCGCCGCCGGCGGCCTCGGGGCCGGTCGCGGCCACGGCCGCTGCGGCCCGTCCCGGCGGTCGAGGGCGGTCGCCCAGGCGAGCGGCGCGCGCTCTTCGAGGGCGGCGGGATCGATGTCCGCCGCCCGCAGCACGGCGTGGAGGCGCTGCAGCCAGCGCGAGGGGACGGTGGGCGCCCCGGTCTCGTCCTTGCGCGATCGGGTGAGGAGGACCTCGGGCGCCGAGGCGGCGAGCAGGAAGTCGTGGGCGGCGAAGCCGATCCGCTGTTCGAGGGGCGGCAGCCCGAGCGCCTCGCGCATCCGCCGGTTGAGCCAGGGACCGCCCTCGACGCCGCGGGGCCAGTGTCCCTCGTTGAGCCCCCCGAGGATCACCAGATCGGCGTGCAGCAGCCGGCTCTCGAACTGGCCCAGGATGGCGATGCGCGGATGGCCGGGCCGCTGCGGGCGGACCGTCTCGGCGCCCATGAGGACCGCCAGCAGGGCCGGATAGGCGGCCACCGGCAGCTCCCCCACCTCCTCGGCGGCGGCCGCGAGGTCGGCGAGGAAGGCACTCGCCCGGCGACCCGCCTCGCGGGCCCAGAGGGGGACGGGCGTCCCCGCCTCGTCGCTGGCCAGGAACTCGGCGAAGGAGAGATGGGCCTCGAGCAGCGCCGCCAGCGGCGCGTTCTCCCGCTCCGCCAGGCGGAGGAAGGGGGCGGCGTGGGCGACGATCGAACCGAACCAGTCGCACAGCTCCCGCGGCGGCACCGGCACCGGCCACGGCCGCTGCGCGGGATCCCCTTCCGCATCCGCCTTTTCCGCCGCGAGCGCCCGTTCCGCCCGCCGGTGCAGCAGCGCGCACAGGGCGCGGAGGTCGCCTGAGGGACGGGGACCGCGCAGCAGCAGCCGCTCGAGGGCCCGCACCCGGCGCCGGAAGGCGCCCGCATCGCCGGCCATCGCCAGCGGATGTTTGAGCGCCGCCAGCAGTCTCGCCGGCGATGCCCCTTCGGCGAGGAGATGGGCGGTGAGCAGCAGGAAGCTGCCGGGCGGCGACTGGTCGAGCGGGACGCCCGCACTGTCCTCCACCGGCACGTTCCAGCGCTTCAGCTCCGCGCCCACCCGGCGGGCGAGATTGCGGTCGGTGGTCACGAGGACCGCCGTTCGGCCCGGGGTCTCCAGGGCCCCCCGCAGGTGCACGGCGATGGCCGTCGCCTCGCGGGCGAGATCGGGCGCCTCGATCAGCCCGAGTCCACGGAGAGCGGCCGCGGCGAAGCGGGGATTGCGGCTCCACTGTTCGCTGGTGCCGGCGGGGCGCATGGTCTCGCGCCAGAGCTCGCCGCGGGCGGCGGCCGCGGGCTCGGCGTCGCCGGCGGGCCAGGAACGCACCGCCTCGGGCTCCGCCCCGACCATCTCCAGCAGCCGGGCGAGCCCGTGCTGCGGATGGGTGGGATCGGCCCGCACCGCCCGCCAGTTCCGTGCGTCGAGGTCGCGGTCGAGACCCGGGAGCACGAGCCAGCCTCCGACCGCGGCCACGGTCGCCAGCAGGCGGGCGACGGCGGGAATGCTGCCCGAGATGCCGGCCGCCAGCAGCGGCCCCGCGGGCGGCCGCCGCCGCCAGCTCTCCGCCTGCCGCTCCAGCAGCCGGCGGCGCCGCTCGGCGGGGTCCATCACACCGCGTTCGGCCAGGATCCGCGGCCAGACGTCGTGCAGGATGCGCAGGAAGCGCAGCAGCTTCTGCCAATGTTCGGCGAACTCCTCGGGGGCGAGGGCGGCGAGGCCGGACAGATCCGCCTCTTCGGTCTGCACCTCGTCGAGGAAGCGGGCGAGCGCATCGGCCAGCCGCACCGCCTGCTCGAAGGGGACGTCCTCGCCGGCACGCAGCAGCCGGGCCAGCAGGAGACGCCGGCGGAGGGGATCGATGGCCGGCGGCAGCGCGCCCTCGACGGCCGGATCGAGGAGCACCTCCGGCTCCTCGGGCTCGCCCACCGGCAGGAGGCGCGGCAGCAGCAGGGGCCGCCCGCCGGCCTCTTCGACGAGGATCTCGCGGAGGACGAGACAGGTGCGCCGGGACGGCAGCAGCAGGGTCACCTCCGCCAGCCGCTCGGGCGGGAGACCGAGCAGCGTGCGGGCCAGCAGCCGCAAAAAGGGCCGATGGGGCGGAATGGTATAGACGCCGGGAGGCGGCAGGCCGTCAGCGGGCGTCATCGTCGTCCGCCGTCAAAGAGGCCAGCCGGTCCCGCCAGGAGGGGCCGGCCGCGATCCGGACTTCGCGCGCCTGCTCGCCGCGGCCGGGCAGGAAGGCGAAACGCAGGCACAGACGGTCGGCCGGCAGCAGTTCGCCGGCCCGCTCCGGCCATTCCACCAGCAGCGCACCCTCCTCGAGCGCCTCCTCGAGGTCCAGATCGAGCAGGTCTCCGGGGCTGGCGAGGCGGTAGAGATCGGCGTGGGTGACGGTGATGCCCGGCAGCTCGTAGCGCTGGACGAGGGTGAAGCTCGGGCTCGGCACCTCGATCTCGGCACCGGCGAGGTCCCGGATCAGGGCCCGCGCGAAGGCGGTCTTGCCGCTCCCGAGCTCGCCCTCGAGGGCCACCAGATCGCCGCGCCGCAGGCAGCGCGCGAGGCGGGCGGCCAGCCGCCGGGTGGCCTCGAGATCGGGAAGCTCCAGCCGGGCCGCCGTCACCCCGCCTCAGTAACGGTAGTAGTCGGGCTTGTACGGCCCTTCCGGATCGACACCGATGTACTCCGCCTGCCGGGGCGTCAGACGGGTGAGCTTGACCCCGAGCTTGTCGAGATGCAGGCGCGCCACCTTCTCGTCGAGATGCTTGGGCAGCACGTAGACCCGGTTCTCGTACTTCCCGGGATTGGTCCAGAGTTCGATCTGCGCCAGCACCTGGTTGGTGAAGGAGGCGCTCATGACGAAGCTGGGGTGTCCCTTGGCGCAGCCCAGATTGACCAGCCGGCCCTTGGCCAGCACGGTGATCCGCTTGCCGTCGGGGAACTCGACCTCGTCCACCTGCGGCTTGACCTCGTGCCACTTGAAGTTGGCGAGGGCATCGATCTGGATCTCGTTGTCGAAATGGCCGATGTTGCAGACGATGGCGCCGTCCTTCATCGCCCGCATGTGGTCGAGGGTGATGACGTCGACGTTGCCGGTCGCGGTGACGAAGATGTCGCCGATGGGCGCCGCCTCCTCCATGGTCACCACCTGGTAGCCCTGCATCGCTGCCTGAAGGGCGCAGATGGGGTCGATCTCGGTGATCATCACATGGGCGCCCTGCGAGCGCAAGGCCTCGGCCGAGCCCTTGCCCACGTCGCCGAAGCCGCAGACGACGGCCCGCTTGCCGGCGATCATCACCCCGGTGGCGCGCTTGATGCCGTCGAGCAGGCTTTCGCGGCAGCCGTAGAGGTTGTCGAACTTGGACTTGGTGACGCTGTCGTTGACGTTGATGGCCGGGATGCGGAGACTGCCCGCCTTCTCCATCTCGTAGAGGCGGTGGACGCCGGTGGTGGTCTCCTCCGAGACGCCGCGCACGCCGTCCAGAAGCCCGGCGTGGCGCTCGTGCATGATCTTGGTGAGATCGCCGCCATCGTCGAGCAGCAGGTTGGGCCGCCAGCCGTCGGGACCCAGGATGGTCTGCTCGATGCACCATTCGTATTCCTCCTCGGTCTCGCCCTTCCAGGCGAACACCGGGACCCCCTCGTCGGCCATGGCGGCGGCGGCCTGGTCCTGGGTCGAGAAGATGTTGCAGGACGACCAGCGGACCTCGGCGCCGAGATGGCGCAGGGTGCGGATCAGCACCGCCGTCTCGACGGTCATGTGCAGGCAGCCGGCGATGCGCGCACCGGCGAGCGGCCGGCTGTCGCCGTATTCCCGCCGCAGCGCCATCAGCCCGGGCATCTCGCGCTCGGCGAGAGCGATCTCGCGACGGCCCCATTCCGCAAGTCCGATGTCGGCAACCTTGTAGTCGTTCACTCGCTTCATCGTTCCATCCACTCGAGGAAAGGGAGGGGCGACGACGGACCGTCGCCCCGAAGGATCATTCGTCGAAACCGCGCTCGACCAGATCCACGAGCGCCTCCACGGCGGCGGCGGCGTCGCGGCCGCTGGCCTCGAGGCGGAGCGCGCTGCCCCGGCTCGCGGTCAGCATCATGAGACCGAGGATCGAGGTGCCCGGCACGGTGATCTGGTCCTTGCTGACGGTGACCTCGGCCGCGAAGCCCTCGGCGAGGCGGACGAACTTGGCCGCCGCGCGGGCGTGCAGACCGCGCTCGTTGACGATCCGTACCGTCGCCGAGGCCTTCGGCCGCCCGACCTCCGCCATCTCAGTCACGATCCACCGCCAGGCACTTGCTGGCCACGCGGATGTACTTGCGCGCCGCCTCCTGGGCCGCCTCCACGGCGGCCGCCAGGGGCTGGTTCTTGCGCACGCTCGCGAGCTTGACCAGCATCGGCAGGTTGACCCCGGCGATCACCTCGAGGTCGGGCCGGTCCATCACCGACAGGGCGAGGTTGGAGGGCGTGCCGCCGAACATGTCGGTGAGGATGACCACCCCCGCACCGCGATCGACCGCCTCCACCGCCTCGATGATGGCGGTGCGGCAGCGGGCGACGTCCTCCTCGGGTCCGATGCACACCGTGCGCACCGCCTCCTGCGGTCCCACGACATGTTCGAGGGCGGCCACGAACTCCTTGGCGAGGTCGCCATGGGTGACCAGGACCAGTCCGATCATCGAGCGCTCCGGGGCTGCTCCTCGGATCATGGCGCCGGCAGTTCGCGATGCAGGATGTTGACGCGCCAGCCGTCGCCCTGAAGACACCGGGCTATGCGTTCGGCGACGAACACCGACCGGTGCCGGCCACCGGTACAGCCCAGCGCAATGGTGAGGTAGCTCTTACCTTCGCTCCGATAGCGTGGCAACAGTTGCCGCAGCAGCGCGAGCAGGCCGCTCTCGAAGGGTGCATAAGCCCTGTCGGCGGCGACGAAGGCGCCCACTTCGGGATCGCGGCCGGTGAGCGGGCGGAGATCGGGCTCGTAGTGCGGGTTGGCGAGGAAGCGGACGTCGAACACCAGATCCGCCTCCCGCGGCAGGCCGTTGCGATAGGCGAAGGACATCACGGTGACCACCAGACCGGGGCCGCCGCCGGCGCCGAAACGGCTCTCCAGCAGCCGGCGCAGCTCGGGCAGCGGGAGCCGGCTCGTGTCCACCACCAGATCGGCGGCCTCGCGCAGCGGCGCGAGCAGCCGCCGCTCGCGGGCGATGCCGTCGGCGACCGGCCGGTCCTGGGCCAGCGGATGGCGCCGGCGCGTTTCGGTGAAGCGCCGCAGCAGGGTCTCGTCGTCGGCATCGAGGAACAGCAGATCGGCAGCGCCGCCGTCTCCCGCCGGCGCCGCGATGCAGGCCAGCAGCGCGTGGGGCGCGAAGTGGCGGCTCCGGGTGTCGATGCCGAGCGCCAGGTCCTGGGCCTCCTCCTCGCCCTGGAGCAGTCGCGGCAGCAGCGGCAGCGGCAGGTTGTCCACCGCCTCGAAGCCCAGATCCTCGAGGATCTTGAGGGCGGAGCTGCGTCCGGCGCCGGCCATGCCGGTCACGATCACCGTGCGCGACATCAGGCGATCCGCGTGGCGTGCAGGATCAGGCGCAAGCGGGCCACCGCCGAGGCGAGGAAGGGATCCACCGTCACCTGCGGCAGCTCGACGCCGCATATGGTCGTCCGCGCGAATTCGGGCAAGCGGGCGTCGCCTGCACGGCGACGCAGCTCGACCACGAGATGGAGCGGGGTGGGGCCGCCGGCGGCGACGTTGAAGATGCCGGCACCGCGCATCTCGAGGAGGCCGCCCGGTACCGGCGGCCGCGCCCGCAGCCCGCGGGGACCGGCCTCCAGCACCACGAGATCGTCCGCCACCAGGCGCGCACCGGCCTCGAGCAAGCGCACCACGAGCTCCGACTTGCCGGTGCCCGAGCGGCCGCGGATCAGCAGCCCCCGCTCGAGCCAGCGGACGGAACTCGCGTGGACGATGTGGCTGGCCGGCGTCTTGGGGGCCTCGCGTCCCCCGGGCCCGACGGCCACGATGCTCAGGCCGCGTGGCTCTGCGCGCCGCCGGTGAGAAGCCTGTAGACGCGACCGATGTCGCTCTCGCTGCGCAGCCGGGCACGCAGCTCGGGATCGCGCAGCAGCCGGGCGAGCCGGGCGAGCGCCTTCAGATGTTCGGTGCTGGCGGCGGCGGGCGCGAGGATGAAGAACACGAGATCGACCGGCTGTTCGTCGAGGGCCTCGAAATCGAGCGGTTCGGCGAGGCGCACGAAGCCGCCCAGGATGCGCTCCAGCCCCTCGATCTTGGCGTGCGGAATGGCGATGCCCTCGCCGATGGCGGTGGTCCCGAGTCTCTCCCGCTCCAGGAGGGCCGCCAGCACCCGGCCCGGCTCGATCTCGGTGTCCCTGGCGGCGAGCTCTCCCAGTTCCTGCAGGAGCTGCCGCTTGCTGCGGGCGCGCAGGTCGAGGACGATGCGTTCCGGGGTGATCAGTTCTGCCATGTCGACCATGCACGAGCTCCTTCGTGCTGCGGGCGGCGGCGCGGAACGCGCGTCGCACGGAAACGAGCCGGCCGGCTGCGGACAGACGGGAGCAGGCGGTCGGAGGCCGGTCGTGCCGGCCCGGACGGATGAGAGAAACGAGCGGACTGTCGGCATCGGTGGTCCGCGATATGGTCGAGGCGGCGCGATCTACGCCCAGTTGCCGGGCTTGTCAAGGCCGGCTGGCGGCGGGGCGGTGCGCCGGTTCCGCAGCGGAATCTTCACTCATCTGGCCAATGCCTTGAGCCGGCGACGTTCCACCGAGGAGGGTATCCCCAGGGCCTCGCGATACTTGGCGACAGTCCGCCGCGCCACGCTAATGCCTTCGCGGCGTAGCATGCCGACGATCTGATCATCCGAGAGGACCTTCGCCGGATCCTCCTGCTCGATCAGCCGCCGGATGCGCAGCCGGATCGATTCCGCGCTCACGTTCTCGCCGTTGTCGCCGGCGAGACCGGTGGAGAAGAAGTAGCGGAAGGCGAAGGTGCCGTGGGGGGTGGCCACGTACTTGCCGGCCACCGCCCGGCTGACCGTGCTCTCGTGGAGATCGAGGGCGGCGGCGATCTCCCGCAGCACCAGCGGCCGCAGGGCGGTCGGTCCGCGTTCGAGGAAGGGGCGCTGGCGCTCGAACACCGCCCGGCCGACCCGCAGGATGGTCCGGGCGCGCTGGTGGAGCGAGCGCACCAGCCAGTTGGCGGATTGCAGGCGCTCGCCGATGTATTCCCGTGCCGCGCGGTCGAGCTTGGTGCTCGAAAGCTCGGCGTACCAGGCCTTGTCGACGAGGAGACGCGGCAGGACGGCGCCGTTGAGCTCGACCCGCCAGCGGCGGCGGGAGAGCCGGTAGACCAGGAGATCGGGAATGGCGGTGGCCGGCTCCTCGGTGGCAAAACGCGAACCCGGGCGGGGGTCGAGGGCGCGGATCTCGGCGATCATCTCCTCGAGATCCTCGCGGTCGACCCGGCAGAGGCGCATCAGCCGGGCGAAATCCGCGCGGGCCAGCAGATCGAGATGATCGAGGAGCCGGGCCATCAGGGGATCGAGGCGGTCCCGTTCGGCCAGCTGCAGGGCCAGGCACTCGCGCAGATCGCGGGCGCCGACGCCGGTCGGATCGCAGCGCTGGAGGGCGGCGCGGGCCTCCGCCACCAGCGCCTCGGCGACCGCCAGCCGCTGCGCGAGCTCGGCGTCCGTCTCGCGCAGATAGCCGTCCTCGTCGAGATGGTCGACGAGGGCGAGGGCGACGGTGCGCAGGCGCGGCTCGCCGACGTCCGCACCGAGCTGGAAGCGGAGATGCTCCTGCAGCGAGGGCGGGCGGGTCAGGCGCTGCTCGAGGGTGGGTCCCGGCTCGCCGGCGGAGCGGCTCACGCAGCTGCGGGCGCTGAGACGGGCGTCGGCCGCCACCGGTACCGGCGGCTGCCGCCAGCCGTCCACGTCCTCGTCACCCGCCGTCGGGCGGCGGGACGCGGCCTCGGGCGTCTCGCCGGCCGATCCCGCCGGGCGTTCGACATACTCGGCCTGCCGCAGGAAGGGATTGTCGACCAGCTCGCGCTGCACGAGCTCCTGCAGCTCGAGGTGGGACAGCTGCAGCAGCTTGATCGCCTGCTGCAGCTGCGGCGTCAGCACGAGCCCCTGCGTCTGCCGGACCTGGAGGCCGAGATTGATCGCCATCGGACCACTCAGAGCCGGAACGACTCGCCGAGATAGACCCGACGCACCAGGGGATCGGCGACGATCTCGGCCGGCGTGCCCTCGCGCAGCAGGCTGCCGTCGTGCAGGATGTAGGCGCGATCGATGAGCTCGAGCGCGTCCCGCACGTTGTGATCGGTGATCAGCACCCCGAGCCCCCGGTCCTTGAGATGGCTCACGAGGCGACGGATCTCGGCGACGTTGATGGGGTCGATGCCGGCCAGCGGTTCGTCGAGCAGCAGATAGCGCGGCTGCGAGGCGAGGGCGCGGGCGATCTCGGTGCGCCGCCGTTCGCCGCCGGACAGCGCCAGCGCCGGGCTGCGACGGAGATGGAGGAGACCGAACTCCTCGAGCAGCGCCTCCACCCTGGCGTCGGCGGCGCGGCGGTCGGGCGCGGCGAGCTCGGCGATCGCCCGGATGTTGTCCTCGACGTTGAGGCCGCGGAAGATGGAGGCCTCCTGCGGCAGATAGCCGACGCCGAGACGGCCCCGCCGGTGCATCGGCAGGGCGGTGACGTCCTGGCCGTCGAGCAGCACCCGTCCGTGGTCGGCGGCGATCAGACCGGTGATGATGTAGAAGGTCGTCGTCTTGCCGGCGCCGTTGGGACCGAGCAGCCCCACCGCTTCGCCGGGGCGCACGGCGATCGACACGTCCGACAGCACCTTGCGGCCGCCGAAGGACTTGCCGAGACCGCGACCGGCCAGCCCGAGCTCGACCGTCGCCGCACCGCGAGATCCGGCGGTCGTCGTCCGCTGCTCGGGCCGGTCGATCACCTTCATCGGCTGGCGCTCTCCTCCCCGGCCGGCACGAAGGTGGCGCGTACCCGTGTGCCGGTTTTGGCATCGGCGACCATCACCGCCCGTCCGGCCGCGAGATCGATGTCGAGGCGGGCGCCCTCGACGACGTTCTTGCCGCGCACCAGCACCACCTCCCCTTCGAGCTGCATGGTGCCGGCGACCACGTCGTAGACGGCGCGATCGGCCTTGGCGGTCTCCTCGGGCGTGGTGATGACCACGTTGCCCTCGGCCTCGATGCGGCGGATCACCTGGCCGGGGGTGGCCTGCTCCTCGCCGAAGGCGTAGGCCACCCGCACCTCGTCCGCGCGCAGCACGAGTTCGCCCTGCACCGCCTCGACATTGCCGGCGAAGGTGGCGATGCGGTTGTCCTGCTCGACGGTGAGGCGGTCCGCCGTGACCTCGATCGGCAGGGTCGAATCGTGTGCCGTGAGCCCGTCCTGCTGGGCCGCGGCGATCCGCGGCGGCAGCATCACCAGTGCCAGCAGCCCCAGTGCCAGCAGCCGGAGGCCCGCCGACCAGCCCCTTCTCCTCGGTTTCCCCGCCCTCATGGCGCCGTTCCCTCTCCCTGTCCCTGGTTCGTCGCCCGCCCGTTCATGCGATGCCGGCGCGCAGGCAGTCGTGGACGTGGAGGGCGCCCACCGGGCGTTCCTCCTCGACCACGAACAGCACGGTGATGGCGCAGCTGTTCATGAGCGCCAGCGCCTCCACCGCCAGCGCCCGCCGGTCGATGGTGCGGGGCCTCGGTGTCATGAGATCGCGCGCCCGGCCTTCCAGCAGGCCGGGGCCCATGTGGCGACGCAGATCGCCGTCGGTGATGATGCCGACGAGCCGACCGGCCTCGTCGAGGATGCCGACGCAGCCGAGACACTTGCGGGTCATCTCCAGCACCGCCTCGGTCATCGGCGTGTCGCCGCGGACGAGGGGCAGGTCCTCGTCGCGGCGCATGAGCTGCTCCACCCGCATGAGCTGGGCGCCGAGCTTGCCGCCCGGATGGAACATGGCGAACTGCCGGGCCGAGAACCCCTTGCGCTCGAGCAGCGCCACCGCCAGCGCGTCGCCCAGCGCCAGCATGGCGGTGGTGGAGCTGGTGGGGGCGAGGCCCATCGGACAGGCCTCGCCGATCTCGGGTAGCAGCAGGCTGTGGTCGGCGGCCTCGGCCAGCGTGCTGCCGGCGCGTCCGACCATGGCGATGAGGGGGATGTGGAAGCGCCGCGTGTAGAGGGTGAGGTCGCGCAACTCCGCGGTCTCGCCGGAATTGGAGAGGGCGAGCACCGCGTCCTTGCCGGTGATCATGCCGAGGTCGCCGTGGCTCGCCTCCGCCGGATGGACGTAGAGGGCGGGGGTGCCGGTGGAGGCCAGGGTGGCCGCGATCTTGCGGGCGACGTGGCCGCTCTTGCCCATGCCGGTGACCACCACCCGTCCCTCGATGCCGGCCAGCAGCCCGACCACCTCGGCGAAGGCATCGCCGATCGCCGCCGCGACCACGCGCAGCGCCTCCGCCTCCGTCTCCACCACCCGGCGGCCGGTGGCGATCGCCGCCTCCGCGGCGGACGGCCCGGGCGGCGGGAAGTCCGCCGGGCCTTCCCGCAGCTCGTTCATGGGTTCCTGATCCACGGCTGTTCCACCCGACTGCCGCGCCCCGACCGGCGCCGAAGAGGCCATCGCGACCCGGAGTATGGGTTGCCCGGTGGAGGGCGTCAATCTGACGGAAGGCGGCATGCCCGATCCCCTCAGTGGGCGAAGATGTCCTGATCCGCCCAGCCCTCGAGGTCGAGACGGGCGCGGGTCGCGAGGAAGGCGAAGCAGGCGGCGGCCATCTCGCGGCGGCCCTCGCGCGCCAGCATGGCGTCGAGCCGCTCCCTGAGGGCGTGGAGATGGAGCACGTCGTTGGCGGCGTAGCGGAGCTGGGCCTCGCTCAGCTCCGGCGCGCCCCAGTCCGAACTCTGCTGCTCCTTGGGCAGCTCGACGCCCAGGAGCTCGCGGCAGAGATCCTTGAGGCCGTGACGGTCGGTGTACGTCCGGGCGAGCTTGGAGGCCACCTTGGTGCAGTAGACGGGCCGGCATTCGACGCCGAGATAGTGATGGAGCACGGCGAGATCGAAGCGGGCGTAGTGGAACAGCTTGAGGCGCCCGGGATCGGCGAGCTGGGCGCGCAGGTTGGGCGCCTCGTAGCGGCGCTCCGCGAACTGCACGAGATGGGCCTCGCCGTCGCCGGCGGAGAGCTGCACGAGGCACAGGCGGTCGCGGGCCGGATTGAGGCCCATGGTCTCGGTGTCGACGGCGATCACCCGGCCGAGGTCGAGACCCTCGGGGAGGTCGCCCAGATGCAGATGAACCGTCATGCCATCCGTCCGCCATACGTCCTTCGGCGTAACGAATGGACCTGTAGCGTATATATTTCGTTAAGGCGACGGGGATCGTGGTGCCCAGGAGAGGACTCGAACCTCCACGGCCATACGACCACTACGACCTGAACGTAGCGCGTCTACCAATTCCGCCACCTGGGCAGGACAAGCCGCATCTAGGCGCTCGCCCGGTCGCCGTCAATAGAGGAGCGGCGCCCTGCGGCCATGCGGGTGCTTGGCAGGAGTAGGGCGCTGGCGCTAGATGGGCCGGCGCCGGAACCGGCACGGCACCGGCAAGCGGGCGAGGATGCGATGCGCGGCAAGGTTGCGACCGTTTTCGGAGGCTCGGGGTTCCTCGGACGTCATCTCGTCAAGCGCCTGGCGGAGCGCGGCGCGGTGATCCGGGTGCCGACCCGCGATCCCAACCGGGCCGTCCATCTGAAACCGCTCGGCGACCCGGGGCAGATCGTCCTCGAACCCTTCGCCGGCGCCGCCGGGGAGGAGGGGCTCGCCCCCTATCTCGAGGGCGCCGATGTCGCCGTCAACCTGATCGGCATTCTCGCCGAGCGGCGGGCCGGCGACTTCGCCCGCGTGCACCGGGATCTCGCCCGCGCCATCGCCGGCGCCTCGCGTGCCCACGGCCTCTCGCGCCTGGTCCACGTCTCGGCCATCGGTGCCGACGCGGCCTCCCCGAGCCTCTACGCCCAGACCAAGGCGGCGGGGGAGAAGGCGGTGCGGGAGGCCTTTCCCGAGGCCACCATCCTGCGGCCCAGCATCGTCTTCGGCCCCGAGGACCGGTTCTTCAACCGCTTCGCCCGCATCGCCCAGTTCTCGCCGGTGGTGCCGGTGATCTCGCCCCGCACCCGCTTCCAGCCCGTCTATGTGGGCGATGTGGCGGCGGCCGTCACCACCGCCCTCGAGGCGGAGGAGACGCTGGCCGAGACCTACGAGCTCGGCGGACCGCGCATCTACACCTTCGAACAGCTCATGCGCTACATGCTCAAGGTGCTGCGCCGGCGCCGGCTGGTGATCGCGCTTCCGCTGGGCGTCGCCCGCCTGCAGGCGCGCGTCTTCGAGCTGCTGCCCGATCCGCCGCTGACCCGCGACCAGATCCTGCTGCTGCAGCGCGACAACGTGGTCTCCGAGGACGCCAAGGGACTGGCCGATCTCGGCATCGAACCGACGCCGCTCGAGGCGATCGTGCCCCGCTATCTCGCCGCCTACGCGCGGGGCGACATCCGTCTGCCGGCCGCCTGATCGCCCGCTCAGCGCAGCGACAGCAGCAGGAGCATCACGAGGCCGAGGGCGATCCGGTACCAGGCGAAGGGCACGAAGCCGTGCCGGCCGATGAAGGCGATCACCGAGCGCACCACGAGCAGGGCGGCGACGAAGGCCGTGAGGAAGCCGACGGCGATGATGCCGAGACCGTCCGGGGTCAGGAGCTCGCGGTTCTTGAACAGGTCGTAGACGGTGGCGGCGGCCATCGTGGGGATGGCTAGGAAGAAGGAGAACTCGGTGGCCGTCCGGCGATCCACCCTGAGCAGCAGGGCGCCCATGATGGTGGCGCCCGAACGGGACACGCCGGGGATCATCGCCACCGCCTGGCAGAAGCCGATGCCGAGGGCGAGGCGCGGCGACATCTCCTCGATCGCCCGCACGCGCGGCAGATGCACCCGGCGCTCGATCAGCAGGATGGCGATACCGCCCAGGATCAGGGTCACGGACACCACCCAGGGGCTGAACAGGACCCCCTTGATGAAGCCGTAAAAGGTGGCGCCTAGGGCCATTGCCGGCAGGAAGGCGAGGAGGATGTTGCCCAGGAAGCGACGGCTCGCGGGATCGTCGAACACACCGCGGGCGGCGCCCAGCAGACGCTCGCGGTAGGCCCAGCAGACGGCGAGGATGGCGCCGGACTGGATGGCCACCTCGAACACCTTGCCCGGCGGGCCGCGAAAGCCCATGAGATCGACGAGCAGGATGAGATGCCCGGTCGAGGAGACCGGCACGAATTCGGTCAACCCCTCCACCAGCCCGAGCAGCGCGGCTCCGAGCAGGGTCTCGAAATCCATGTCCGCTTCCGAATCTGCACCACCTGCGAGACCCCGCCGCCATCGCACGGATCCGGCGGTGCGAGGAGTCCGACCGATGCGGGGGCATATCGAAGGGTGACCTCTTGGTAGAGCGCCCGATCGCTTCCGGCAAGCGCGCCGCCACAAGGTCCCGAACGTTGACTTGATGACCCGAGAGCCGCACGGTACATGCTGGTCTGTCGGTAGGTTCTCCGGGAGATACGGTCCCGTTTCGGAACTACCGTTGCACCCGGGACTTTACGCCGAGGCCGGAGGCGGGTAAACAGGCGGTCCTGTCCGTACGGATCGAGGATGCGGTGCGCGGCCGAGCCCCGGTCGCCAACCAGAAGGGGGCGCGCACCGTCCACCGTCATGGGAAACCGTCGATGCCCTCGCCGATGATGCAGTTCGTGCGCCTCGCGCAGCGCATGCCCGACAAACGCCCGGCAGCGGAGCGGCGGGCGGATTTCGACGAGATCTACGCCGAATTCGATCCCGCCGGAGCCGCCGAGCAGGCCTCGCGCTGCGAACAGTGCGGGGTGCCCTTCTGCCAGGTGCACTGCCCGCTGCACAACAACATCCCGGACTGGCTGATGATGACCGCCGAGGGGCGGTTGCAGGAGGCCTACGAGCTGGCGGCGGCGACCAACACCTTCCCCGAAATCTGCGGCCGCATCTGTCCCCAGGACCGCCTCTGCGAGGGCAACTGCGTGATCGAGCAGGCGGGCCACGGGGCGGTGACCATCGGCGCCGTCGAGCGCTACATCACCGAGACCGCCTTCGCCGAGGGCTGGGTGCGGCCGATCCGGCCGGTGGTCGAGCGGCCGCAGTCGGTGGGCATCGTCGGGGCCGGTCCGGCCGGGCTCGCCTGCGCCGAGGCGCTGCGCCGGCGCGGCTACCGCATCGAGGTCTACGATCGCCACGATCGGATCGGCGGCCTGCTCGTCTACGGCATCCCCGGCTTCAAGCTGGACAAGCGGGTGGTGGAGCGGCGCGCCCGCCTGCTGCGGGAGGCGGGGGTGGTGTTCCATCTCTCCTGTGCCATCGGCGGCGGCGGGCCGAGCTTCGCCGAGCTGCGCCGGCGCCACGACGCGCTGTTCATCGCCACCGGCGTCTACAAGGCCCGCGAGCTGGCAGCGCCCGGGGTGGGGCTGCCCGGGATCGTCCCGGCCCTCGACTATCTGATCGCCGCCAACCGGCGCAGCCTCGGCGACCGGGTGCCGGCGTTCGAGAGCGGCCTGCTCGACGCCCGCGACCGGCGGGTGGTGGTGATCGGCGGTGGCGACACGGCGATGGACTGCGTGCGCACCGCCATCCGCCAGGGGGCGAAATCGGTGACCTGCCTCTACCGCCGCGACCGCGAGAACATGCCCGGATCGCAGCGCGAGGTGCAGCACGCCGAGGAGGAAGGGGTCGAGTTCGTGTGGCGGGCGGCCCCCGAGGCCTTCCTCGGCGACGAGCGCGTGCGGGCGGTGCGGGCCATGCGCATGCGGCTCGGGCCGCCCGACGCCACCGGCCGGCGCAGCCCCGAGCCGGTGCCGGGCTCGCAGTTCGAGCTCCCCGCCGATCTGGTGGTCAAGGCGCTGGGCTTCGATCCCGAGGATCTGGGCGGCCTGTTCGGCGAGCCGGCGCTGGAGCTCACCCGTTGGGGCACGATCCGCATCGACTGGCGGACGATGGCCACCAGCCTCGAGGGGGTGTTCGCCGGCGGCGACATCGTGCGCGGGGCCTCTCTCGTCGTGTGGGGCATCCGCGACGGCCGCGACGCCGCCGCCGCCATCCACGACCATCTCGCGGCGCGTACCGCCGCCGAGGGCCGCCTCGCCCTCGTCTCCTGACCGTTCCCCTTTGCCGCCGGAGCAGGCCATGCGCCCGTTCGAGGAAACCGCCGCTCAGTTCTACGCCCGCACCGCCCACGGCCGCGCGCGCCTCGTGGAGGCCGGTCTCTACGATCCCGCCTGGGAGCACGATGCCTGCGGCGTGGGTTGCGTGGTGGCCATCGACGGTCGGCCGCGGCGCGAGGTGGTGCTCAAGGGCATCCAGGCCCTGAAGGCGGTCTGGCACCGGGGGGCGGTGGACGCCGACGGCAAGACCGGCGACGGCGCCGGCATCCTGCTGCAGATCCCCCAGGCCTTCTTCCGCGAGCAGATCAAGGGGGCGCGGGACACCGAGAAGCGGCTCGGGGTGGGGATGGTGTTCCTGCCCAGGAACAGCCTCGCCCAGCAGGAGACCTGCCGGGCGCTGGTGGAGAGCGAGATCATCCGCTTCGGCTACACGGTGCGCGGCTGGCGGCAGGTGCCGGTGGACACCTCGGTGATCGGCGAGAAGGCGGCCGCCACCCGGCCCGAGATCGAGCAGATCATCATCGGCAACCCGCGCTGCGTGGAGGAGGACCGTTTCGAGCGCGAGCTCTATGTGATCCGGCGGCGGATCGAGAAGGCGGTGCTGGCCGAGAACATCACCGACTTCTACATCTGCTCGCTGTCCTGCCGCACGGTGGTCTACAAGGGGCTGTTCCTGGCCGAACAGCTGGACAACTTCTATCCCGATCTCGCCGACGAGCGCTTCCTCTCCTCCTTCGTGCTGTTCCACCAGCGCTATTCCACCAACACCTGGCCCTCCTGGAAGCTGGCCCAGCCCTTCCGCGTGCTGGCCCACAACGGCGAGATCAACACGCTGCGGGGCAACGTCAACTGGATGCGCAGCCACGAGACCCGCATGGAGGCGCCGCTTCTCGGCGAATACAACGAGGACGTGAAGCCCATCATCCAGGCGGGGAGTTCGGACAGCGCGGCGCTCGACGCGGTGTTCGAGGCCCTGACCCAGGGCGGCCGTCTGCTGCCGCTGGTCAAGACCCTGCTCATTCCGCCCGCCTGGTCGCAGCGCATGGCCATGCCGCAGGCGCATCGCGATCTCTTCAACTACTGCAACTGCGTGATGGAGCCCTGGGACGGGCCGGCGGCGGTGGTCGCCACCGACAGCCGCTGGGTGATCGCCGGCATGGACCGCAACGGCCTGCGCCCCATGCGCTATTCGCGCACCCGCGACGGCATCCTGGTGGTCGGTTCGGAGACCGGCATGGTGCCGCTGGCCGAGACCGAGATCGTCGAGAAGGGGCGCGTCGGCCCCGGCGAGATGGTCGGGGTCGATCTCGAGAACGGCCGCTTCTACCGCGACGGCGAGCTCAAGGACCATCTCGCGGGCCTCAAGCCCTACGGCAAATGGATCGAGAACATCACCTATCTCGACCGGCTCGCCGCCCGCCGCACCTTCGGTGTCACCCGCTACGAGCGCGGCGAGCTGCGCCGCCGCCAGGCCCTCTACGGGATCAGCCTCGAGGACATGGAGCTCATCCTCTCGCCGATGGTGCTGGAGGCCAAGGAGCCGGTGGGCTCGATGGGCGACGACACGCCGCTGGCCGTGCTCTCCAAGCGCTATCGCGGGCTCCACCACTTCTTCCGCCAGCAGTTCAGCCAGGTCACCAATCCGCCCATCGATCCCCTGCGCGAATACCGGGTGATGAGCCTCAAGACCCGGTTCGGCAATCTCGGTAACGTCTACGACGAGCATCCGAGCCAGACCGCCATCCTCGAGGCGTCGAGCCCGGTGCTCACCAGCACCGAGTACGAGGCGGTGCTGGAATACTTCGGCCCCAAGGTGCGGATGCTCGACTGCACCTTCCCGGTGGGCGGCACCCACGGCCTGCGGGACGCGCTCGAGAGCCTGCGCGAGCAGGCCGAGGAGGCGGTGCGCGGGGGTTGCGAATCGCTGGTGCTGACCGACGAGGCGGTATCGCCGGAGCGTGCGCCGGTGCCGATGATCCTCGCCGTCGGCGCCGTTCACAGCCATCTCGTGCGCCAGGGGCTCCGGAGCTTCAGCTACATCACCGTGCGCTCCGGCGAATGTCTCGACGTCCACTATTTCGCGGTGCTGATCGGTGTCGGCGCCACCGCCGTGCACGCCTATCTGGCGGAGGCCGCGATCGTCGACCGGCACGAACGCGGGCTCTTCCCCGGCCTCACCCTCGAGGAATGTCTCGCCCGCTACAAGGAGGCGGTGGGCCAGGGGCTGCTCAAGATCATGTCCAAGATGGGCATCTCCATCATCAGCTCCTACCGCGGCGGCTACAATTTCGAGGCGGTGGGCCTCTCCCGCACCCTGTGCCGCGAATACTTTCCCGGCCTCGCCACCCGCATCTCCGGCATCGGACTCGTCGGCATCGAGAACCGTGTGCGTGCCCAGCACGGCAAGGCCTTCGCCGAGACGGAACCGCCCATCGCGGTGGGCGGCTTCTACCGCTACCGGCGCAGCGGCGAGACCCACGCCCTCGAAGCCCACATGATCCACCAGCTCCAGCACGCGGTGGCCAGCGATTCCTACCAGGCCTACAAGCGCTATGCGGAGATGGTCTACGCCCAGGACCCGGTGTCGATCCGCGATCTCCTGGATTTCGACCGCAAGCTGCCTCCGGTCTCCGTGGACGAGGTGGAGAGCATCACCGAGATCCGGAAGCGCTTCGTCACCCCCGGCATGTCCCTGGGCGCGCTCTCCCCCGAGGCGCACGAGACCCTGACCATCGCCATGAACCGCATCGGTGCCAAGGCCGACAGCGGCGAGGGCGGCGAGGGGCGCGAGCGCTACCTGCCGCGGCCCAACGGCGACAATCCAAATTCGCCCATCAAGCAGGTGGCCTCGGGGCGCTTCGGTGTCACCGCCGAATACCTCAACGCCGCCCGCGAGCTCGAGATCAAGATCGCCCAGGGAGCGAAGCCCGGCGAGGGCGGTCAGCTCCCTGGCTTCAAGGTGACGGCCGAGATCGCGCGGCTGCGCCATTCGACGCCGGGGGTCACCCTGATCTCGCCGCCGCCCCACCACGACATCTATTCGATCGAGGACCTCGCCCAGCTCATCTACGATCTCAAGCAGATCAATCCCGACGCCAAGGTCTGCGTGAAGCTGGTCTCCGAGGCCGGCATCGGCACCATCGCCGCCGGCGTGGCCAAGGCCAAGGCGGACGTCATTCTGGTCTCCGGCCATTCCGGCGGCACCGGCGCGAGCCCCCAGAGCTCCATCAAGTTCGCCGGCGCGCCCTGGGAGCTGGGCCTCGCCGAGACCCACCAGCTCCTCGCCCTCAACCGCCTGCGCCATCGCGTCGTGCTGAGGACCGACGGCGGCATCAAGACCGGCCGCGACATCGTCATCGCCGCCATGCTGGGGGCGGAGGAGTTCGGCATCGGCACCCTGTCGCTGATTGCCATGGGCTGTATTATGGTACGCCAGTGCCACACCAACACCTGCCCCGTCGGGGTCTGCACCCAGCGCGAGGACCTGCGCCGCAAGTTCACCGGCACCGCCGAGAAGGTGGTCAACCTCATGAGCTTCATCGCCGAGGAAGTGCGGGAGATCCTGGCATCGCTGGGCCTGCGCTCCTTGGAGGAAGCGATCGGGCGCACCGATCTCCTGCGCCAGGTGAGCCGCGGCGGGCCGGACCTCGACGATCTCGACCTCAACCCCATCCTCGTGCGCACCGAGGACGGCGGCTTTCCCTCCCACTGCGCCATCGAGGGGCGCAACGAGGTGCCGGACACCCTCGATGCGCAGATGGTCAAGGATGCCCGCGCCGCCCTCGAGGAGGGCGAGAAGATGCAGCTCCAGTACAATGTGCGCAACGTCCACCGGGCGGTGGGGACCCGTCTCTCCGCCCACATCACCCGCCGTTACGGCATGGACCGGCTGCCGCCCGGGCACATCACCGTGCGCCTGCGCGGCTCCGCCGGCCAGTCCCTCGGCGCCTTCGCGGTCCGGGGCCTCAAGCTCGAGGTGTTCGGCGATGCCAACGACTATGTGGGCAAGGGCCTTTCCGGCGGCACCATTACCGTGCGGCCGCTGGTCTCCAGCCCCATCGTGGCGCGCGACAACACCATCATCGGCAACACCTGCCTCTACGGCGCCACCGCCGGCCGGCTGTTCGCCGCCGGCCGCGCCGGAGAGCGCTTCGCGGTGCGCAACTCCGGCGCCGTCACCGTGGTCGAGGGCTGCGGCGACAACGGCTGCGAGTACATGACCGGCGGGGTGGCGGTCATCCTCGGGCCGGTGGGCGACAACTTCGCCGCCGGCATGAGCGGCGGCATGGCCTACGTCTGGGATCCGCGGAACGAACTCGAACTGCGCATCAACACCGACATGGTGATCTACCAGCGGCTCGAGGTGGACCATTACGTCGAGGAACTGCGTCGCCTGATCGAGGAGCACCAGCGGGAGACCCACAGCGAGCTCGCCGAGCGCATCCTTCTCGCCTTCGACCGCGAACTGCCGCGCTTCTGGCAGGTGGTGCCCAAGGAGATGCTGGACAAGCTCGAGGTGCCGGTGCGCCGCGAGGATCTGGAGGCGCTCCGCGCCGGCTGAAGGTGCCCGCCGTTCGGGGGCGCGGTCGTCCGAGCACCCCTTCTTGGAGACGGTCCCTGCCGGCGGCGTCAGACCGCCGCCGGTTCCGGCCGCTCCTCCGCCCAGCGCGCCACCTCATGGGCGTCGGCGAAGCCGTTTTCCACCAGCCACGGGCCGAGGGCGCGGTGAAGCGCGGCGAGGACCGGGGGCGGCGCGCAGGACCGCCAGTCGCCGTCCCGGTAGTCCGAGACATGGCCGCTCTGGAAGCCGGTCGCCCGGTCGATGACGCGGAACGACTGGTCGAAGTTGCGCACGAGCTCCTCGGCGCGCGGAAAGCGGCCCGCCTCCATGCCCACCGCGACCTCCCGTTCCCGCTCCAGGATGCGGCGGGCGACGGTCACCCGCGCGAACCGCGTCGCGATCTCGGCTGCCGTCTCGCGATCCACCGGCAGATCGAGGAAGGCGGCGATGGTCTCCACCACCGCCTCGGGTCGGTCGCGGATCCGGGGGTAGGCGAGCTCGAGCACCGGGTAGCGGGTCGCGATCTCGCGCCGCTTCTCCGCCACCTTCACGGCATTGAGGGTGGCGACGAGGGCGTGGCGCCAGTCGCAGCGGGTGAAGCGGGCGAAGGAGACGAGGACGTCGCGCGGATCCCGGATCGCGGCGATCATGCGGAAGCCTTCGGGAGGGTCCGGCAGATGCCGGTGGGTCTTGAGGACCCAGGCGCGGCGCCGCCGCGGATCGCGGATGGCCTTGCGGAAGGCTTCCTCGAACCGCTCGCCGAGGGCATGGGCGGCCTGCTCGGGCATTGGTCGGTAGCCGGCAAGGCGGCAGATCTCGCGGGCGGCGTTGAAGATCCAGGTCGAGCCGGCCCGCGGCATGGTGGCCACGAGAACGCGCAGCGCCATAGCGGTCTCCTTCCGGGAGGGCGTCCGCCGGGCGATCCTAGGGGCAACCGGTCGAAAAAGGGTTAACGATCGGCGCGGTCGCCCGCCCTCCGCCGGGTCGCCCACCGAACGTCCGAGGCGCGGATGGCCCTTGAGCCCGCGCCTGCATCGGGAGAAGATGTCGCGATCGGTCCCCGAGCGGGCGGTGCGGAACCATGTTCGAATACGTGCTGATGTTCTTCGTCTGTACGGCCGACGGCGACTGCCGCCGGGAGGAGGTGGCGAGGTTCGACAGCTACCAGCGCTGCATCGCCGCCAGCGAGGAGAAGAGCGAGTTCCGTCCGCCCTGGGAGCGCCTGACGCGGATCGAGGCCTACCGGCTCGACCATCCAGACCTCGAGGTCCGGGGGCAGGGCTGCGCGCGCCTGCGGGTGACGGCCTGTCACCCGGCGGAGCTCGACTGTCCGAGGGAGTGATCCGCGCTCAGTAGAGCCGCCTACGGAACATGACGGTGGCCGCGGTCAGGGTGAGGAGAGCGATGACCGCCATCGGCCAGATCTGGTCGAGCAGCAGCTCGAAGGGCGTGTCGCGCAGGAAGACGCTGCGCAGGATCACGAGGAAGTAGCGGAAGGGATTGGCGAGGGTGATGGTCTGGATGGTCTCGGGCATGTTCATGATCGGAGTCGCGAAACCGGAAAGGATCACCGCCGGCACAACGAACAGGAAGGCGCCCAGGATGGCCTGCTGCTGGGTGCGGGAGAGCGCCGACACCATGAGGCCCACGCCGGCGATGGCGAGGATGAAGATGATCAGCCCGAGATAGAGGAGGGCGAGGCTGCCGCGCAGCGGGATCTCGAACCAGAACACGGCCACGGCGACGATCAGGGTACCCTCGGCGAGGCCGATGAGCAGGGCCGGCAGCGCCTTGCCGGCTAGGATCTCGAGCGGACGGTAGGGGGTGACGAGCAGCTGTTCGAAGGTGCCGAGTTCGCGCTCGCGGGCCACCGACAGCGCGGTCACGACCAGCACCACGACCATGCTCAACAGCCCCGTGAGCCCGGGCACGATGAACCATCGGCTCTCGAGATTGGGGTTGAACCAGGAGCGGATCTCGAGGCGCGCCGGCGGTCCCGGGAACCCGGCCTCCTGCTCGAGCGCCTGGTTGAAGTGATCGACGATCTCCTGGGCATAGGCGAGGATGCCGAGAGAGGTGTTGGACTGGCGTCCGTCGAGGACGAGCTGGAGGGGGGCCGGCCTGCCCGCACGCAGGGCCGCCTCGAAACCCGGCTGGATGCGGATGGCGACCGCCACCTCGCGGCCGTCGATCGCCCGCCGCAGCGCCGCCTCGCCGGCGAGCGGCACCAGCGGGTCGAAGGTGGGCGAACCCGCGAACAGGGCCACCACCGCCCGCGAAGTCGGGCTGTCGTCGGCATCCAGGATGCCGGTGCGGACATCGCGGATGTCGAAGGTGGCGGCGTAACCGAACACCAGGAGCTGGACGAGCGGCGGTCCGATCAGGACCGCCCGGGAGCGCGGATCCTTCCACAGCACCAGCAGCTCCTTGCGGAAGAGCGCCCAGATCCGTCGCCACATGACGCCGCCCTACTCCAGCGATTTGCGGGTGCGGCGCCGGGCCACCGCGAGAAAGATGGCGGCGATCAGCAGCAGCGCCGCGCCGTCCACCAGATAGACCCGCCACACGTCGCCGGCGAGGAACATGGTCTGCAGGGAGGAGACGAAGTAGCGGGCCGGGATGATGTAGGTCAGGAGCTGGATGGCCCAGGGCATGCTGCGGATGTCAAAGATGAAGCCCGAGAGGATGAAGGCGGGCAGAAAGGCGGTGATGATGGCCACCTGTCCGGCGACGAACTGGCTGCGGGCGAGGGCCGAGACGGCGAGGCCGTAGGCGAGCGAGGCCATCATGTAGATGCCGGCGAGCAGCAGGAGGGCCAGGAACGAGCCCCGGAAGGGGACGCCGAACAGCAGCACCGCCATCGCCGTCGCCACCGCCATGCTGCCCATGCCCAGCACGAAATAGGGCAGCAGCTTGCCGATCATGATCTCGCGGATCCGCACCGGGGTGGCGAACAGCGCCTCCATGGTGCCGCGCTCCCATTCCCTCGCCACCACCAGCGACGTGAGCATGGCACCGATCAGGGTCATGATGATGGCGACCAGCCCCGGAATCAGGAAATGGCGGCTGTCGATCTCGCTGTTGAACCACATGCGGTGCTCGATCGTGAGCCCGGGCGGCGCCCGCGAGCCGCGGTCGATGCGGGCGAGCCAGCCGGCGAAGGTCCCGCGCACATAGCCCTGCACGATGCGGGCGGTGTTGGCGTCGACACCGTCGAGGACGAGCTGCACCACGGCCTCGCCGTTCTCGAGGCGGTCGGCGAAATCGTCCCTGAGGGAGACGATGCCCTGGACCTCGCGGCGGTCGAGCAGTCGGCGGGCGGTGACGATGTCGGCCGCGAACGCGACCCGGAAGTAGGGCGAGCCCCGGAAGGCCTCGGCGAGGGACTCGGCCGGCTGCGAGGAACTCGGCTTGACGAAGGCGATCCGCACTTCCCTGGGATCGAGGGAGACACCGTAGCCGAACAGGAAGAGGAGGAGCGCCGGCAGGACGAAGGCGATGGCGATGCTGCTCGGATCGCGCAGGATCTCGAGCCACTCCTTGCGCAGCAGGCCGCGGATGCGCAGACGGGCGGAACCGTCCCGCGGCGGGGCCGTCATGCCGCCTCCCTCCGCCGCTCCTCGAGGAGGGCGACGAAGGCCTCCTCGAGATCGGTGACCTCGGGGGAGCGCCGCCGTCCCGCCTCGATGATCTCGTCCGGCGTGCCGACCCCGAGCAGGCGGCCGCGCTCGATGATGGCGATGCGGTCGCAGTATTCCGCCTCGTCCAGGAAGTGGGTGGTCACCATCACCGTCACGCCGGCCTCGGCAAGCGCCATGATCCGTGCCCAGAAGGCGCGGCGGGCGAGCGGATCGACGCCCGAGGTGGGCTCGTCGAGGAACAGGATCTCGGGCTCGTTCAGAAGGGCGCAGGCCATCGACAGCCGCTGCTTGTAGCCGAGCGGCAGGTCGCCGCTGCGCTGATCCAGCATCTCCGCGAGGCCGAACTCGGCGATGGTCTCCGCGAGCCGCCGCCGGCGGCGCGCGCCCACGAGCCCGTAGGCGTCGGCGGTAAAATGGAGGTTCTGCCGCGGCGTCAGATCGGCGTAGAGCGAGAACTTCTGCGCCATGTAGCCGATGTGGGCGCGGGCCGCCGGGGCGGCGCGCAGGAGATCGTAGCCAAGCACCAGGGCTTCGCCGGAGGTGGGCGGCAGGAGCCCGCAGAGCATCTTGAAGGTGGTGGACTTGCCGGCCCCGTTGGGGCCGAGGAGGCCGAAGATCTCGCCGCGGCGGACCTCGAAGCCGATGCCGTCCACCGCGCGGAAGCTGCCGAAGGTCCGCACGAGGTCGCGGATGCGGATCACGACCTCCGGTGCCTCCTGCCGCGGCCGCGGCGGATCGGCGGGCGCCTTTCCGGCGGTCGGCATGCCGTCCTCGCCGCCCCTCTCTCGCCGCAGCAGGGCGACGACGGCATCCTCGAGCCCCGGAGTGACCGGCGTGATCTCGCGCACGCCGCCGAGACCGCGCAGATGCGCCGCGCCCTCCCCCGCCTCGACGACCACCCGGAGGGCGCCGCCCGCGGCCGTCACGTCGAGGACATCGGCCCGCCGGCGGAGGAGGCGCAGGAGCGGTCTCCGGTCTTCCCTCCCGGTCTCCACCCGGAACACCCGCCCCTCGAGCTCTCTCGTGAGCCCGCCTGGGGGGCCGTCGGCGATCAGCCGGCCGTCCTGGAGCACGAGCACCCGCTCGCAGCGCTCCGCCTCGTCCAGATAGGCCGTGCTCCAGAGGATGGTCGCCGGGCCGCCGGCGAGGCGCCGGACGAGCCGCCAGAGCTCGCGGCGGGAGAGCGGATCGACACCCACGCTCGGTTCGTCCAGCAGCAGGAGCTCCGGCGTCTTCAGAAGCGCCGCGCCCATCGCCAGCTTCTGCCGCATGCCGCCGGACAGTCGGCCGGCGAACCGGTCGGCGAAGGGCGCGAGTTCGGTGGCCGCCAGGATCTCCCGCAGGCGCCGGCGGCGCAGCTCGCCTTCGAGACCGTAGAGATCCGCGTAGAGATCGAGGTTCTCGCGCACGGAGAGATCGTCGTAGAGGCCGAAGCGCTGCGGCATGTAGCCGACCCGGGCCTGGACGGCATGGGCCGCCTCGCGCGTATCGAGCCCGAGCACCGTGACCCTGCCCTCGTCCGGCAGCAGCAGCCCCGCGAGCAGGCGCATCAGGGTGGTCTTGCCGGCACCGTCGGGACCGACGAGCCCGACCAGCCGGCCCCGTTCGAGGTGGAAGGACAGCCGGGTCAGCGCCTCGATGGTGCGGCCGCCGGCGCGAAAGCGCTTTCCGACCCCTTCGAGACGGACGGCCTCGTTCATGGTTCCGCCCGGCCGTTCCCGGTCACGGCCGCGCCGCCGCCTTCGAGCGGGATTTCCACCGTCACCGGCATGCCCTGACGGAGACCGCGGTCGGGATTGTTCGCGTAGACACGCACCTGATAGACGAGGCTGGTGCGCAGCTCCTCGGTCTGTACCGTCTTGGGCGTGAATTCCGCCACCGGCGAGATGTAGCCGACCCAGGCGTCGTAACGGCCACCCGAATCGGTACGGATGACGGCGCGCATGCCTTCCCGGAGCTTGCCGAGCGCGGGTTCGGGCGCATAGACGCGGGCCCACACCGGCTGGTCGAGTGCGATCGCATAGACGGGAGTGTAGCCGAGCACCACGTTGCCCGGCTCCTGCAGACGGGCGGTCACCGTTCCCTCGACCTTGCTGCGAAGGCGGGTGTAGGCCAGGCGGGTGCGTGCCGCCTCGACCTCGGCCTCGGCGCGCGCCACCTCGGCACGCTGGGCGGCGATGTCCTCCTTTCTCGGACCCTCGATCAGCAGGCTCAGCGTCTGCTCCTGGGCCCGGATCTGGGCCTCCAGGGCCTTTGCTTCCGCGCGGGCGGTATCGAGTTCGGCGCGCGGCGCGAACCGGTCGAGTGCCAGCTTCTCGAGACGCTTGACGGTGAGGTCGGCATCCTCCTTCAAGGCTTTGAGCCGTTCGAGCTCGGCCCGTGCACGCTCGATTTCCTGCGGTCGGCTTCCGGCCAGAAGCTTCTCGAGAATCGCACGCGACGTCTGCAGCTTCGCCTTGGCGGCCTCGAGCTGCGCCTTGAACAGCGCGTCATCGAGCCGGGCAACCTCCTCGCCGCGGCTGACGCGGTCACCCTCCTCCTTGTGCATGAGGTCGATGCGGCCCGCTTCGTTGAAGCCGATCCGTGCCTCGCGCACGTCGATGTTGCCGTAGAGCCGGAGCAGGTTCCCGTCGACCCGGTTCTCCTGAAGGCGCCAGTAGTAGTAGGCGGTGCCTCCGCCGCCGACGAGGAGCACGAGCAGCAGGAGTCGAAGCAGTCTGGCTTTCATCGTTCGTCCATCGCGTGTCGGTCGGGATCGGTGTTCGTCATATGGGAGCGGCGCGCGACCACCCCGCTGCGTAATTTCGTCCCATTCCTACTCGAGGGGGCGGGCGACCTCCACGAGATTGCCGTCGGGATCGCGGAAGTAGGAAGTAGAGGGAGAGAATCGGCCCCGTGGCGCCCGTGCGGCGGACCGGCCCGAGCAGCACGGGATGACCGAGTGCGGTCATCCGGGCGGCCACCGTCTCCAGGGCTTCCTCGGTGAGCAGGCAGAAATCCGCCGAGCCGCGAACGGGATGCGCCGCCCTGGGCTCGAACTCCCGCCCCGCCTCGTGCAGGTTGATCTTCTGCGCGCCCAGGTGCAGGGCATGGCGATCTTCGCCGAACCGCTCGTGGCGGAGACCGAGCCCCTCCACGTAGAATCGGCAGGTGGCGGCGAGATCGCCCACCGTCAGCACCAGGTGATCGAACCCGACGACGTTCATCGCTTCTCTCCCGCGCCCTCCGGTTCCTCCTCGCCGCCGATCGCGATGCCCCGTGCACGGGCCGTCTCCTCGAGACGTGCCGACGCCGCCTCGCAGGCAGCGGCGTCGCGGGAGCGGAAGACGACGCTGGTGCCGGGGCGCGCGAAAGTGAAGAAGGGATAGCTGCCGATCTCGACGGTGGGGAACGCGTCCTGGATGTCCGCCAGCAGCCGCGCCACGTCGCCTTCGGGGGCCAGCAGCGTGACGGTTCGCGACACGATGGGCGGCCCACCCTCGAGGCGGTGGCGGATGCCCTCGAACATGGCCTGCATCACCCTGGGGATACCGGCCAGCACGAACACGTTCTCCACCCGGAAACCGGGAGCGGTGCTGATCGGATTGTCGATCAGTTCGGCACCTTCCGGCATGTCCGCCATCTTGAGCCGGGCGGCGTTGATCTTCTCGGGCGGGTAGTAGGCGCGCAGCCGCCGTTCCGCTTCGGGATGGCGGACGAGCCGCCGGCCGAAGGCCTTCGCGATGCTGGCGGCGGTGATATCGTCGTGGGTCGGCCCGATGCCGCCGGTGGTGAAGAGGTAGGTATGGCGTCGCCGACAGGCGTTCACCGCTTCGACGATGCGCTCCTCCACATCGGGTACGATCCGCGCCTCCAGGAGCGGGATGCCGAGGGCGTTGAGCTCGCGGGCGAGGTAGGGCAGGTTGGCATCCACGGTCCTGCCGGAAAGGATTTCGTTGCCGATGATGACGAGCGCCGCGGTGGCCGCCTCCTCACTGCTCTTCATGCCGGCTCCCTTCCCCTGTGTCCCGCACGGCCACCGGTAGCTCCCGATGCGCCTTCCCGGCCCGCTCCGCGCGGGAATCCTCCGTCAGAGGTATAAGCGCTTTCTGGCCGATGTCGAACTGGCGGAGGGCACGGTGGTCACCGCCCACTGCGCCGACCCGGGCCGACTGCCGGGCCTCGCGGTGCCCGGGGCGCGCGTCTGGCTCTCGCATCACGACGATCCGAGGCGCAAACTGCGCTGGACCCTGGAGCTGATCGCCCAGGGCGAGGCCCTGGTCGCGGTCAACAGCCAGAACCCGAACCGTATCGCCCGCGAGGGCTTCGAGAGTGGCCGCTTCGCCTTCGCCGAAGGGTGGACCGAGCTCGTCCGCGAGCCGCGCATCGAGGACGGCACCCGGCTCGACTTCCTCCTGGCCCGTGGCGACCGGCCGCCGCTCTTCGTCGAGGTCAAGGGCATCACCTGGCGGCGGGAGGGGCTCGCGGTCTTTCCCGACGCGCCCACCCTGCGCGGTCGGAAGCACCTTCGCATCCTCGCCCGGCTCGCCAGTGAGGGGTTCGGCGCCGCTCTGCTGTTCATCGCCCAGCGCGGGGACGTTTCCGCCTTCGCGCCCGCGGCCGACGTCGATCCCGCCTATGCCGAGGCGCTGGCCGAAGCCCGCGCGGCGGGGGTGCGGGTGGAGGCCTGGCGCTGCACTGTCAACCATAACGAGATATTGCTGGATAGACAATTACCGTTGGTTTAGAATTGCTGGCATGGAGGACGGTGCCGGAGACCGGGAGGTCGTCGACAGGCTCGCCGCCTACGGCCTCGAGGTGGAAGCCACGCCCGGCGAGGGCGGGGGGACGGCCTATTTGCTACGCGGCCGCACCTACGCCTATCGCCATCTGATCAAGGCCGAGGGCGGCCTTTGGGAACCCGAGGCGGCGCGCTGGCGCATCGCGGACGCGACCCGCCTCGCGGCCCTCGCGAAGCGGCTCGCCGAGGCGCCGTCCGGCCTCGCCGAGGCGGCGCAGCCCTTCGAAGCGACACCCGTCAAGCACTATCACGGGCATCGGGCGCGGCTGCGGGAGCGCTTCATGAAGGCCACGCCCGAGGCGCTGGCCGACTACGAGCTCCTGGAGCTGCTGCTCTTCTTCTCCATCCACCGGCGCGACACCAAGCCCATCGCCAAGGACATGATCGCCCGCTTCGGCGGCCTCGGCGGCGTGCTGGGTGCCGACCCCGAACAGTACCGCGACTGCTTCGGCCTCGACCCCGGCCGCGTCGAGGAAGGGGATCGGCGCCGGCCGGTGTACGAGGACGATCTCCGTTTCACCCAGGTGCTGCTCAAGGCGGTCCACGAGTTCCTGCGGCGGGTGCTCCGGGAGGAGGT
Source organism: Alphaproteobacteria bacterium (assembly GCA_027045875.1). Classification (GTDB taxonomy): domain Bacteria; phylum Pseudomonadota; class Alphaproteobacteria; order Geminicoccales; family Geminicoccaceae; genus JALSRW01. Next base: position 50,829 of record JALUAG010000052.1, read on the forward strand.
GCGGGAGCGGCCGGTGATCGGCTCCTGGTCGGCGCTCATGGACTATCTCAAGGTGGCGATGAGCCACGAGCCCCGCGAGCATTTCCGGATCCTCTTCCTCGACCGCAAGAACATCCTGATCGGCGACGAGGTGCAGAGCCGGGGTACCGTGGACCACACGCCCCTCTATCCCCGGGAGGTGGTCAAGCGGGCGCTGGAGCTCGGCGCCTCGGCGATCATCATGGTACACAACCATCCGAGCGGCGATCCCACCCCCTCGAAGGCGGACATCGATATGACGCGGCAGGTGGTGCAGGCCCTGGCCGCGGTGGACATCACCGTTCACGACCATGTGGTGATCGGCAAGAACCGGCACGCGAGCTTCCGCAGCCTACGCCTCATCTGAGCCATCCGGCGGCAAGGCCCTCAGAGCGCCGCCCCTTCCGGCACCCCGCCGCGCTCGCAGGTGCGGGAGAAGCGGATCGCGGGAAAGTCCTCCTGCACGCGTCCGAGATCCCAGGCGTTGCGTGCGAGATGGACGAGGCGCCCGTCGCGGTCGGTGGCGAGGCTCGCCCGCTTGGCGGCGACGAAGGCCTCCCGCGTCCGCTCGTCCGGCGGCCAGCACCAGCGCGCGGTGACGTAGGGCGCCGCTTCGAACTCGACCGGCAGGTCGTATTCCGCGGCGAGCCGCGCCCGCAGCACGTCGAGCTGCAGCGGCCCCACGACGCCGACGATCCAGTCGGCGCCCAGGAGCGGCCGGAACACCTGGGTCACCCCCTCCTCGGCCATGTCGGCGAGTGCCTTCTTCAGATGCTTGGCGCGCATTGGATCGCCGAGGCGCACCCGCATCAGGATTTCGGGTGCGAAATCGGGGATGCCGGTGAAGCGGAGTTTCCGTCCCTCGCTTACCGTGTCGCCGACCCGGAGCTGGCCGTGGTTGGGCAGGCCCACGATGTCGCCGGCGCAGGCCTCCTCGGCGAGCTGGCGATCCTGGGCGAAGAAGAAGATGGGGGCGGCGACGGTGAGCGGCCGGCCGTCGCGGAGATTGCGCAGCTTCATGCCGCGCCGAAAGCGCCCCGAACAGAGGCGCACGAACGCCACGCGGTCGCGGTGGCGGGCGTCCATGTTGGCCTGCACCTTGAAGACGAAGCCCGTGACCTCGTTCTCGCCGGGCTCCACCGCTGCGGGTTCGGCCGGCTGGGCACGGGGCGGCGGCGCGTGCTCGGCGATCGCCTCCAGGAGCGCGCGCACGCCGAAGCTGCGCAGCGCGCTGCCGAAGAAGACCGGTGTCAGATGCCCCTCGAGATAGGCGGTGCGATCGAAGGCGGGCAGGGCTTCGCGGGCGAGTTCGAGCTCCTCCCGGAGCCGCGCCGCGGCCCCCTCGCCGATCCGCCCGACCGCCGTTTCGAAGTCACATTCCACCTCCGGCAGGGGCTCGCGCTCGGGGTCGAACAGCAGCACACCTCCGTCGGCGATGCGAGCGACGCCCCGGAAGTCGCGCCCCATGCCGATCGGCCAGTTCACGGGCGCGGTGTCGAGGGCGAGCCTGTCGGCGATCTCGTCCAGAAGCTCGAGCGGTTCGCGGGATTCGCGGTCGAGCTTGTTGACGAAGGTCATGATCGGGATGTCGCGCAGTCGGCAGACCTCGAACAGCTTCAGGGTCCGGGGCTCGATGCCCCTGGCCGCGTCCAGCACCATCACCGCGCTGTCGACGGCGGTCAGCGTGCGGTAGGTGTCCTCGGAAAAGTCCTCGTGGCCGGGGGTGTCGAGGAGATTGAAGCGCCGTCCGGCATGCTCGAAGGTCATCACCGAGGTGGTGACCGAGATGCCGCGCTTGCGCTCGATCTCGAGCCAGTCCGAGCGCGACCGGCGGCGCTCGCCGCGGGCGCGGACCTCGCCCGCGAGATGGATGGCGCCGCCCAGCAGCAGCAGCTTCTCGGTCAGCGTGGTCTTGCCCGCGTCCGGGTGGGAGATGATGGCGAAGGTCCGGCGCCGCGCGGCGGCCTCCGCCACGGCGCCTCCTGGGCTCGATGTCACCGGCGACGACTCCGTGAAGACGATCGCCCGCAGCGGGCGGGCGTGGGCAGGAGATGGCGCGGAACCCGCCGCGGCACAAGAGGGAGCACGCCCCGGTGCGCGTCCGGGTCCGCTGCGCACTATGGTCGCACCTCGGCCCGTGATCTCTGGGCGGCGCGCGACCCGCTGCCTATTCTCGTCCGCGTGATGACGCGCGGACGAGGCAGTGGCACGCAAGGGGGCGATCGGCCCCGGTCGTGGCTGGTCGTGCTGGCCACGGTGCTGGCGCTCGCCCTGCATCCCTTCCTCGCCGCCTCCAGCGCGGCGGTGCCCGCGGCGCGCGACGATCTCGTGCCAGTCTGCACCGGCAGCGGGCTCGTCTGGGTCGATCCGTCCGATCCCGCGGTGCCCTTCATGCCGCGCCCGCCGGCCAAGACCGGTGGGCTCCATCTGTGCTGTTTCCTGAGCGGCAAGCAGGCGGTTCCGGCCACTCCGACCGCGGCCGTCCCCTTCCATCATCCGACGGTCTGGCGGCTGCCGCCGCCTCGGGATCCGGTCCCGGCAGGGCCGCCGGCGCTCGATACCGCTTCCGCGCGCGGACCGCCACCCCTCCGGAACGTCTGAGCGGGCGGGGGCACGGCGCCGCCGTCCGCCCGAGAAACCGTCGTGTTCCGTCTGCTTGCACGGAGGGAAATCCATGCAGCGCAAGCATGTCTATGCGGTGGCGGCCGTTCTCCTCGCGGCGCTGACCGCGGCGAGCGCGTGGGAGTTCTACGCCGCCCGCGAGGCGGCGCGGAAGGCGAGTGAGCGCCAGTCGACCACCGCGTCCGCGCGCCGCGACACCATCGGCGGCAGTTTCACCCTCACCGACCATACCGGCCGGCGGGTGAGCGACGCCGATTTCCGCGGCAAGTTCCTGCTGATCTTCTTCGGGTACACCTACTGCCCGGACGTCTGCCCGACGGCCATGGCCAACGTGAGCCTGGTCATGGAGGAGCTCGGCAGCGACGCCGCGGAGGTCCAGCCCCTCTTCATCAGCGTCGATCCGGAGCGGGACGACCCGGCCGAGCTCGCCGACTTCGTCGGCCAGTTCGACCCGCGGATCGTCGGTCTCACCGGGACCCCGGAGGAGATCGCCGAGGTCGCCCGCAAGTTTCGCGTCTACTACCGCAAGGTCACCGCCGAGGAGCTCGGCGGCGAGGCCTCGGACGGCGCCGACGACTATCTGATGGACCATTCGGCCTACGTCTATCTGATGGGGCCGGACGGCGGGTTCATCGAAGTCTTCAGCCACACCGAGGATCCGGCGGAGGTCGCGCGCGCCGTTCGCGAGGCGATCCGCAGCCGGCCCAGCGCATGATGCGAGGTCACCGATGAAAGCCTTCCGCGTACTGCTCGTCCTGCTCGTCCTGGCGCTCCCGGTCCTGGCGGGTGCCGTGCCGCCGGCAGGCGCCGCCGAGACCTTCCGCGCCGACGGCATCCTCGTGAGTGACGTGTGGGCGCGCGCCAGCAAGGTCCGCAACAGCGCCGCCTACATGGCCATCACCAACGAGGGAGAGGAGGCCGTCCGTCTCGTGGCCGTGTCCACCCCGATCGCCAAGCGTGCCGAGCTGCACACCACCCGGATCGTGGACGGGGTGATGAAGATGCGTCCCCTCAAGGCGATCGACATCCCGCCCGGGGAGACCGTGCGTCTCGAGCCGGGAGGGCGTCACGTGATGCTGCTCGGCCTCCGGCAACCGCTCGGGCCCGGGGAACGCATCGGGCTTACCCTCCGCTTCGCCGACGGCAGGGAGATCGCCGTGACCGCCGAGGTCCGAAGGGCGTCGGGCATGCGGATGAAGATGAAAGGGAGCGGGGGAGGTACGCGGGCGGACGGTTGAGCTCCGCCGGGGCCGCGCCCCGGGGCGGGTCCCCCACCCTTGCGGCGCCCTCGACGGCGGTTCCGGGCCGGGGTAGATCTCGACGCGAACACCCGCCCGAGGTCCCCGGCCCGGAATCGCGATGAGCCTCGCTCCCTTCGTCCATCTGCGCGTCCGTTCCGCCTTTTCCCTGCTGCAGGGATCGATCCGCCACGCCGAGCTGGTGGCCGCCTGCCGCGAACAGCGCATGCCGGCGGTGGCGGTCACCGACGACACCAACCTGTTCGGCGTCATGTCCTTCTGCGCCACCGCCGCCCGGGCGGGCATCCAGCCGATCATCGGCGCCCTCCTGCCGCTGGACACGGGTGAGGCGAACGGTCGCCGCAACGGCCGCAGGGCGGCGGAGGAGCATCTGCTGCTGGTGCAGAACGAGATCGGCTACCGCAATCTCTGCCGGCTGCTGAGCGACGCCTACCTCGGGGCCGAGGAGGCGGCGCGGCCGCGGCTGTCCCTCGACGGCCTGCTGGCCGCTTCGGAGGGGCTGCTGCTGCTCACCGGCGGCGCCTTCGGTCCGCTGGGCGGCCTCCTGCGCCGGCGCGAGAGGGAGGCCGCGCGCGAGCTGCTGCTGCGCCTGCGGGACGGATTCCCGGGCCGCCTCTACATCGAGCTGCAGCGACACGGGCTCGAGGAGGAGGCGGCGACCGAGGAGACCTTCCTCGAATGGGCCTACGCCTTCGATCTGCCGCTGGTGGCGACCAACGACGTCCATTTCCTGCACGAGGAGATGTACGAGGCACAACAGGCGCTCCTGTGCATCGGCGCCGGCACCACCATGGACGATCCGGAGCGGCCGCGCCTCACCCCCGAACACCGCTTCAAGACGGCGGAGGAGATGGCGCGGCTGTTCGAGGACCTGCCGGAAGCCGTCGCCAACAGCCTCGTGATCGCCCGCCGCTGTGCCTATGCGGCACCGAGCCGGCCGCCCATTCTCCCGCATTTCCCGACCGAGGAGGGGCGCGACGAGGCGGAGGAGCTCCGCATCCGGGCGCGGCAGGGGCTCGCGCGACGGCTCGAAGCCCATGTGTTCGCGCCCGATGTAGACGAAGACGAACGCGAACGCGCCGCGCGCCCCTACCGGGAACGGCTCGAATACGAGCTCGACGTCATCGTCCAGATGAAGTTCCCGGGCTACTTCCTGATCGTCGCCGACTTCATCCAGTGGGCCAAGGACCAGGGCATCCCGGTGGGGCCCGGGCGCGGCTCGGGTGCCGGCTCGGTGGTCGCCTGGAGCCTCCGCATCACCGACCTCGATCCGCTGCGCTTCGGTCTCCTGTTCGAGCGCTTCCTCAACCCCGAGCGGGTGTCGATGCCCGACTTCGACATCGATTTCTGCCAGGACCGCCGCGACGAGGTGATCCGCTACGTGCAGCGGAAGTACGGCGCCGACCGGGTGGCCCACATCATCACCTTCGGCAAGCTGCAGGCCCGCGCCGTGCTGCGGGACGTGGGCCGCGTGCTGGGTCTGCCCTTCGGCCTCGTCGACCGGATCTGCAAGCTGGTGCCGCACAATCCGGCCAACCCACCCAGTCTCGACCAGGCGCTCGAGATGGAGCCGCGGCTGCGCGAGTATCGCGACCGCGATCCCAACGTCGCCCGCATGATCGACATCGCGCGTAGGCTCGAGGGCCTGCCGCGCCACGCCTCCACCCACGCCGCCGGGGTGGTGATCGGCGATCGCCCGCTGACCGAGCTCGTGCCCCTCTACCGCGATCCCCGCTCCGACATGCCGGTCACCCAGTTCGACATGAAGGACGTGGAGAAGGCGGGGCTGGTCAAGTTCGACTTCCTCGGTCTCACCACCCTCACCATGCTGCGGCTGGCCCAGGATCTCGTGCGGGCGCGCGGCGTGCCGCTCGATCTCGAGAAGCTGGGGCTCGACGATCCGGCAACTTACGCCCTCCTCGGCCGGGCCGAGACGGCCGGCGTGTTCCAGCTGGAATCGAGCGGCATGCGGGATGCGCTCAAGAAGCTTCGGCCCGACTGCTTCGAAGACATCATCGCCATGGTGTCCCTCTACCGGCCGGGGCCGATGGACAACATCCCGCGCTACATCAACGTCAAGCACGGCATCGAGCAGGCGAGCTATCTCCATCCCGCGCTGGCGCCCATCCTCGAGGAGACCAACGGCGTCATCATCTACCAGGAACAGGTGATGGAGATCGCCAAGCAGCTCGCCGGCTACAGCCTGGGCGGCGCCGATCTGCTCCGCCGTGCCATGGGCAAGAAGATCAAGGCCGAGATGGACGCCCAGCGGGAGGTCTTCGTGCGCGGTGCCGGTGAGCGGGGGATCCCCGAGGATCGGGCGGCGGCGATCTTCGAGCAGGTGGCCAAGTTCGCCTCCTACGGCTTCAACAAGAGCCATGCCGCGGCCTACGCGCTGCTCGCCTACCAGACCGCCTATCTCAAGGCCAACCACCCGGTCGAGTTCTACGCCGCGGTGCTGACGATGGAAATGGCCAACCAGGACAAGCTCGCCGCCCATCGCCAGGAGATGCGCCGCCGGGGCATCCCCCTCTATCCGCCGGACGTCAACGCCTCCGCCGAGCGCTTCCTCGTGGAGGAGGGGGTCGAGGGCGCGGGCGTGCGCTACGCGCTGGCCGCCCTCAAGGGGGTGGGTGTGCAGGCGGTGCGCGCCATCGTCGCCGAGCGCGAGCGCGGCGGGCCGTTCGCCGATCTCTTCGATCTCGCCGCTCGGGTGGGGACGCGGATCCTCAACCGGCGTCTCCTCGAGGCGCTGGTGCGCGCGGGGGCCTTCGACCGTCTGGAGCCCAACCGCCGGCGGCTGTTCGAGGGCATCGAGGCGGCGCTGCGCTACGCCCAGGCCTGGGCGGCGTGCGAGGAGGATCAGCAGGCGAGCCTGTTCGGCGGCGAGGTGATCCGCCCCCGGCGGCCCGAGCTCCCCGAGTGCGACGACTGGAGCCAGCTCGAACGCCTGCGCGAGGAGGCGAGCGTGGTCGGCTTCTATCTCTCGGCCCATCCCCTCGACGCCTATGCGGGCGAGCTCGAACGGCTGGAGGTGGTCTCCGCCGCCGCCCTGTTCGACGATCCGGCGGCCTTCGAGGGGCGGCGGGTGCGTCTCGCCGGGGTGGTGATCGGCAAGCAGGAGCGCACGGGGGGCCGCAGTCGCTACGCCTTCGTCCAGCTTTCGGACGCCAGCGCCCAGTTCGAGGTGACGGTGTTCGCGGATCTGCTCGCCCGCAGTCGCGAGCTTCTGGAGGGACAGACGCCGCTGCTGCTGGAGGCGGACGCGCGGGTCGACGGTGGCGAGGTCAAGCTCGTGGCGCAGCGGATCGCACCGCTCGAACTGCGGGCCGCTGCCGGCGGCGCCCTGGAGCTGCGGGTGACCGAACCCGCGACCCTGGCGGCGCTCGCCCGCATCGTGGAGCGCGGGGCCGGGAGCGGCCTGCGGCTGCGTCTCCTGCTGGTGACCGCCGGCGGCGAGGAGGTGCTGGTGGAGCTGCCCGCGGATTGGGTCCTGCCCTGGCCGAACCGCCCGGACGTCGAGCGGCTGCCGGGCGTCGCCGCCGTGCGCGAGGCGCCGGCGCTGCATTGAGCGCGGGGAGAACAGCGGTCCGCCGGGGCGTTCGCGGTCGCGGTGGGCCGCCTTGACAAGCCCCCGGCCGCTACCTATTCCTCCGCTCGTCCCGGCTTGGGGGATAGTTTAACGGTAGAACTCTCGGCTCTGGACCGAGCAGTCCTGGTTCGAATCCAGGTCCCCCAGCCAGCCGGACGATCGGCAATCCCGTGTCGCGGGACTACCGGGCGGCCGCACCGGACCAGCGCGATCGGTCCGGCCCGCGCGCGGACGCGGATCAGCTGTCGCCGTCTTCCTCCGATTTCGCCACCACGCTCTTGAGCCGCAGCCGCTCGCGCGACTTGGCGCCGAGGCGGGGCGTCGGGCCGGTGTTGGCGGCTGGCCCGGCGGCATCGGAAAGCGCGGGCGATTCCTCCTTCTGCTCGCGCTGGCTCGGCGGTGGCGGCACCCGCGCCTGCTCGACCGCCGCACTGCTGGTGGTCACGGCGAGGGACAGCGCGACTTCGCGCAGCCGTTCCGCCGACACCTCGTTGGGCGCCTCCACTGCCGGCGCCGGCTCCGCCGCGGCCGTCTCCTGCTCCTGGAGCATGGCTTCGGCGTCGGCCACGGTCAGCTTCAGGCGCGCGAGCTGCTCGAAGAATTCCTCCCGCGCCGCCGGCGGCAGCCGGTCGACAGCGCGCTCGGCCACCAGCCGTTCGGCCTGGGCGAGCACGTTTCGCGCGTGCACCGCCTGACCGGACGCCTTGACGTTGCCGGCCAGCATCTGGGCGAGGGACTTGGTCGCCGGCTGGAGCAGCGGCAGCAGTTCCGCCGCACTCTGCGGCACGCGCCGGCCGTTGCCATCACGCTGGCGTCGGGGGCCCCCCTTCGGCCGCTTCTTGGGACGACGGTATGGAAACATCGGTTTCGGTTTCATTCCTCCGCTCGCTGCTGGCGGACTCGAAGGGAAGTCGCTGTCTGCGGTGTGCTCTTCGCGCGCCGACGCTGCCTCTGCTGTCCGCCCACGGTCTCGTCCCGCCGGCCGGAAGGCGACAGATACCCCTTCAGGACTCGCGGCGTCCCGACAGAGCCGAATTGCTCTCCCGAGTGCCGATCAACACGTCAGGTCCGACCTTCCCGCCTCCGAATGCCGGAAGGTGTGTGCTTGTCCTTGGTCCTACAAGTAACGATTGCCGACTCCTTTTCAAGCCAAAAACGCGTGACGAGGATTTCCCGTTCCTCGGGACCCCATGGTCATCCCCCCGTCTACCCGGGGGTTCCGCGCAGGCTCCGGCACGCCCGAACCGGAGGCCGCGAATCCCCTTCCACCCTCCTCAGGAGGAGACGCGGCGCTCCCCCCTCTCCCGGCAGCAGGCGGCCGCCGCCACGGCGAACCCGGAGGGCCACCAGTGTCCACAGGATGCCGCCCGGAACCGGAAGCTCGCCGCCTCCCGCGGCCTCCGGACGGAGCAGGGCCAGGCGCCGGCGTTCCACCACCCGCAGCCGGCGTACCGCGCAGCGGTCCTTGGCCGCAAGGAGCTCGAGGGCGGCGCGGATCTCCCCGGCGGCCACCAGCACGGTCACGGCCGGCGGCTTCTCCTCGACGATGCCCGAGAGCAGCTCGCCGAGGGGGACGGCACGCGGCCTCGGGCGCGGCTTCGCGCGCAGCCGGTCGATCGCCTGGCAGTGCCGCAGATGCATCTCCAGCGCCCGCGCCGCCTCGGCGACGGTCCCCGCCGCCGCGAGGCCCTCCGCCGAGAGCGGGCCGGCGGCGCCCGCCAGCAGGAGCTCGCTCGCCCCGCGCAGGGCATTGAGACAGGTGAACAGCTCGTGCGCGGCGAACCAGGGTCGTTCCTCACAGTCGGAGTGATCGGTGGTGGCATCGGCGGGTGACCCGCTCATGGGACGTTCTTCCTCGATTCCTTCGTTCGCACCGTGAACCCGCGTCCCCGGCCGCCCCTCGGGCGGCCGTGCCCCCCGCGCGAGGCAGTCCCCCCTGCCGCTGCGTGCCGCCGGTCAGCGTTGCGCGGTCGACTTGCCGCCGGCCGGGCGCGGGGCGGCGCTCGGAACGTGCACCCAGCGGGTGGTGGCGTTCACCGAGTAGTAGGGTCGGTACTGAGGCACCGCCTCGTCCGGGCGGATGCTGTCGGTGACGTTGTCGAGGAGCAGCACCTGACCGCCGACGTGCACGGCGAGGACGGCGTGATCGATGCCGCGTTCGGTATCCCGCAGCACGACGATGCGCATCTCCTCGTCGGGCACGCCGAGAGCGCGCAGGCTCACGTATTTGAAGATGGCGTAGTCCTCGCAGTCGCCCGAGCGGTCGAGGAACTCGAGAGGCGAAGCCCAGTAGTCGTTGACCCCGTAGTTCGCCGGGTCGACGATGTAGCGGTTGCGGTTGGCGAAGCGGTTGACGGCCTCAAGCTGCCGGGCCCGCGGCTGGTCGCGCAGGCTGTTCAGAAGCTCCTGCCATTCCCGGACCAGAGGGTCGGGGCAATCGGCGGCACTGGCGGCACAGCGGCGGTAGACGGGCCGCTCGTCTTCGATCCGGCGCAGGACGTCCTCCCATTTCGGCAACGGGAGACGTTCCGACGCCGAAAGGGGGACGGTGCCGAGGAGCCGGGGCACGGTGGCATGGGCGGCGGGGGCGGCGAACAGGGCGGTGGTCACAAACGCGAGCAGGGCGATGGTCCGTGGCATGGATCGTTCCGGGTTTGTGGGGCATCCGGAACCGATGATGAGGGAAACCTGTTACGATTAGTTTAACGGAGAACGCATATATCAACCATAGGTAGATTTCGCTCTCTTGCCACCTGCCGACGGGGCCGGGAGGTGGCTGCGGCGGGCGGTGAACCCTGCGGTGCGATGGCTTCCGGCGGAGCGTGCCGGCGAGGGGAAGGCGCGCCGGGTCGCGTTCGAACGGGCGCGGCCGCAAGCCATCATGCGCCCCTTTCCTTGCCGAAAGGTAAAGGCGGGCCGGTATTCCTCGCCGGGCGCGCGGGGGGAAACTTGACCTTGCCGCGACCGCAACCTTTACCGTTCCGGGGGATACGCCACCGGAACGATGGAGAGACGCCATGGAGCTGCGGGTCGAAGGCATGAGTTGCGGGCACTGCGCCAGGGCCGTGCGCGAGGCGATCGTCGCCGCCTGTCCGGGGGCGACGGTGGAGGTCGACCTCGAGGCGGGGGTGGTGACGGTGGAGGGCACCGAGGACCGCGGGGCGGTGGTCCGTGCCGTGCGCAACGCCGGCTACGAGGTCGAGGAAGAGGTGCTCGGCGACGGCTAGGCGGGTCGAAGGTCGCCGGATGACGGCGGGCGGGCGGAGCGGCGGATGCCGGCCCGCCTCCGGTCCCGGGCCGAAGCCCCTTTCAAGCGGTCGCCGGCTGGGTTAGGTGTAGGCGGCGGGCCGGCGGGCCCGAGCGGCATTGTTCCAGTGCAGGGAGTGCATCGTGAAACGGCAACCGGGATTGGTCTCGCTGGCGACGCTGGCACTGACCTTGGTCGCACCGGCAGTCGGTGCCAAGACCCTCGTCTACTGTTCGGAAGGCAGCCCCGAGGGCTTCAATCCGGCCTTCTACACGGCCGGCACCACCTTCGACGCCTCTTCGAGACCGATCTTCAATCGGCTGGTGGAGTTCTCGCCGGGAACCACCGAGATCGTGCCGGCACTGGCCCTGGGCTGGCAGATTTCCGGGGACGGGCTCACCTATACCTTCGAGCTCCGCAAGGGCGTGAAGTGGCAGACCACCAAGAACTTCACGCCGAGCCGCGATTTCAACGCCGACGACGTGATCTTCACCTTCGAGCGGCAGTGGAAGAAGGACCATCCCTACAACACCGTCGGCGGCGCGTCCTACGAATACTTCGAGAGCATGGGCCTTCCCGGCCTCCTCGACCGGATCGAGAAGGTGGACGACTACACCGTGCGCTTCGTGCTGAAGCAGCCGGAGGCGCCCTTCCTCGCCAATCTGGCGATGGACTTCGCGTCCATCTTCTCCGCCGAATACGCCGACGAGATGATGCAGGCGGGAACGCCCGAGAAGGTGGATCTGGAGCCCGTCGGCACCGGTCCCTTCCAGCTCGTCAGCTATCAGAAGGACGCGGTCATCCGCTACAAGGCCCATCCCGACTACTGGCGGGGCAAGGCCAAGATCGACAATCTGGTGTTCGCCATCACCCCCGACGCTTCGGTGCGCTACCAGAAGCTCAAGGCGGGGGAATGCCAGATCATGCCCTACCCCAATCCCGCCGACATCGAGGCGATGAAGGCCGATCCCGACATCGTGGTGCTCGAGCAGGAAGGGCTCAACGTCGGCTATCTCGCCTTCAACACCGAGAAGGCGCCCTTCGACAACCGCCTCGTGCGGCAGGCGCTCAACATGGCCGTCAACAAGCAGGCCATCATCGACGCCGTGTTCCAGGGCGCGGCCAAGATCGCCAAGAACCCGATCCCGCCCACCATGTGGTCGTACAACGACGCGGTGCGCGACTATCCCTACGATCCGGAGGCGGCCAAGCGCCTGCTGGCCGAAGCCGGCTATGCCGGCGGCTTCAAGACCGACATCTGGGCGATGCCGGTGCAGCGGCCCTACAATCCCAACGCCCGCCGCATGGCCGAGCTCATCCAGGCCGACTGGAAGGCGATCGGAGTCGAGGCCGAGATCGTCTCCTTCGAATGGGGCGAGTATCTCAAGCGCTCCAAGCAGGGCGAGCACGGCACCCTGCTCCTCGGCTGGACCGGCGACAACGGCGATCCCGACAACTTCCTCTACGTGCTCCTGGGCTGCGAGGCGGCCAAGGACGGCACCAACCGCGCCCGCTGGTGCAACGAGCGCTTCGAGGATCTCGTGGTGCGGGCCAAGCGCACCACCGACATCGCGGAGCGCACCCGCCTCTACGAGGAGGCACAGCTCGTGTTCAAGGAAGAGGCGCCCTGGATCACCATCGCCCACTCGGTGGTCTTCATGCCGATGCGCAAGGAGGTGAAGGGCTACGTGATGGATCCCCTGGGCGGCCACAGCTTCTACACCGTCGATCTGGTGGAGTAGGCCGGCGGGCTCCGGGGACGTGGCGGGGCGGCCTTCGGGCCGCCCCGTTCCGTTTCAGTCCGTCCGCCGCCGCAAGCGGTTGCGCGAGGGATGGCGGTCGGCGTCGCGGTAGCCGAGGGCGTCCTCGGCGATCAGGATGCGCTGCACGTTCTCCGTGCCCTCGCCCACCGTCAGCATGTCCACATAGGCCCTGAGCTTGCGGACGGGATAGGCGTCGGCCAGGGCGTAGCCGCCGTGGACCTCGAACAGGGCGGCGGCCGCCGTCTTCGCCGCCATGGTGGCGAAGTACTTGGCCCGGGCGGCGATCCGGTTGGCGGGAAGTCCGCGGTCCATGGCCCAGCCGACGCGGTAGGCCATGAGACGGGCGGCATCGGCCATCACCACCGCGTCGGCGATCCGCTCCTGCACCATCTGGTAGCGGCCGATGGCGCGGCCGCCCACCTCCCGCTCGCGGGCGTAGGCGACGGCGAGGTCGCAACAGGCGCGGGCGAGCCCGGCGAGACGTGCCGACACCGTGAGCCGCCCGTATTCGAGCGCGTTGAGGGCGATCCTCAGGCCCTCGCCCTCGGCGCCGAGGCGATGTTCCACCGGCACCGGGAAATCGTCGAGGAACACCGCATTGGCGCGCAATGCCCAGGACAGGCCGCCCATGCGGATGCCGTCGGCGCGGAAACCGGGATGGCGCTTCGGTTCGACGATGAAGGCGGTGATCCCGTGGCCGGGGGCGTCGGGTACGCGGGCGAAGAGAATGCCCGCGTCCGCGGCATGGGCGAAGGTGATGAACATCTTGGAGCCGTCGAGGCGGTAGACCCCGCCCTCGCGGCGGGCGATGGTGCGGATGCTGCTCCTGGGATCGGAGCCGCCGCCCGCCTCGGTCAGCGCGAACATGCCGATGCGGCGGCCGGCGATCAGATCGGGGACGAAGGCGCGGATCTGGGCCTCCTCGCCCCAGTTGAAGATGGTGAAGGGGCAGGTCATGGCCTGCATGTTCATGCAGTAGCCGAGCTCGGGTGCCCGCCGCGACAGCTCCTCGGCGATCACCGAGACGGCGAGAAAACCGAGGGCGCTGCCGCCGAGCTCCTCCGGGAAGGTGGCGCCGAAGAAGCCCGCCTCCCCCATGCGGCGGATCTCGGCATGGGGGAACGCGCCGCTCTCCTCGTAGCGGTCCGCGACCGGCAGCCAGACCTCCTCGACGAAGCGGCGCACGCTCTCCCGCACCGCCTCCAGTTCCCCGGGCAACGCGAAATCCACGGTGGTCCTCCCCTGCACGACGAAACCATGCTAGGCCGCCCGGGCGTCCCTGTGGAGGGCGAACGGGGAGGGAAAGGATGGGCGCCACCGCGCTGATCGGTCTCGACTGGGGCACGAGCGCCCTGCGCGCCTACCGGATCGACCGCGATGGCGCGATCCGGGAACAGCGCCGGGCCGACCTCGGCATCCTGCACATCGTCGACGGCGCCTTCGAGGAGGCGCTGGTGGCCACGATCGGCGACTGGCTGGCCGAGGCTCCCGACGTTCCGATGCTCGCCGCGGGGATGATCACCAGCCGGCAGGGCTGGCTGGAAACCCCCTATCTGCCCTGTCCGGCGGGCATCGATGCGCTGGCCGCGGCCCTGGTTCCCGGACGGCTGCGCTCGGGCCGCACGATCCTGTTCGTCCGCGGGCTTTCGATCCGGGGCGCGGACGGCGTGCCGGACGTCATGCGGGGCGAGGAAACCCAGATCGCCGGCGCCCTCGCCGGCGGTGACGCGCCCCGCCTCCTGCTGCTGCCCGGCACCCACGCCAAATGGGTGCGCTGCGAGGGGGAGAGGATCACCGCCTTCGCCACCATGATGACCGGCGAGCTCTACGGGCTCCTGCGCCGGCACAGCATCCTCGGCCGGCTGATGGAGGGCGACGCGGAGGATGCCGCCGCCTTCGCACGCGGGGTAGGCCACGGCGCCAGCGAGGATCCTGCCGCGGGCGGGCTCTTGCACCGTCTCTTCGGCACCCGCAGCCTCGGCCTGTTCGGGGAAATTCCGCCCCCGGGTCTCGCCTCCTACCTCTCCGGGCTGCTGATCGGCAGCGAACTGCGCGAGGGCGGCCTGATGTACGGTGCCGGGGAGCCGGTGGGGCTCATCGGCGAGACGGCGCTCGTCGAGCGCTATCGCACCGCCTTGGGCCTGCTCGGCCGCGCCTGCCGCATCCTGGCTCCCGATCTCGCCGCCTGCGGTCTGTTCGCGCTCGCCCGCCGGGCGGGGATCCTGGGCGGCGGATGAGGAACCGCTATTCGGCGGGCGCGGTCTCGCCCGGGGCGAGCCGCCGTCTGCCGGGCTGCCAGCGTTCCTCGGTGACGAGCAGGATGGCCAGCAGCGGCGGTACAAGGAACAGCGTCAGCAGCGAGGACAGGGCGAGACCGCCCACCACCACCGAGCCGAGGCCGCGGTAGAGCTCGGAACCGGCACCGGGGAAGAGCACCAGCGGCAGCATGCCGAAGACGCTGGTCGCGGTGGTCATGAAGATGGGCCGCAGCCGGTCGCCGACCGCCGCCATGATGGCCGCCTCCGCCCCCAGGCCCTCGTGGCGGCGATAGGCGAGCGCCCGGTCCACCAGCAGGATGGCGTTGTTGACCACGATGCCGATCAGGATGACGAAGCCGAGCAGGGTCAGCATGTCGAGCGGCTGGAAGGTGAAGCGGTTGAGCAGCCACAGCCCGCCCACGCCACCGGCGGCCGCCAGCGGGACCGAGACCATCACCACCAGCGGATAGAGGAAGCTCTCGAACAGCACCGCCATCACCAGAAAGACGATGATGGTGGCCAGCAGCAGGTCGAAGGCGAGGGCGTCGAAAGTCTGGCTGAGCTTGTCGGCGGTGCCGGCGAGATCGAGGGTCACCCCCGGCGGCAGCCCCCCGGCCTCGAGCGGCGCCACCACCTCCCGGCGCAACAGATCGAGCGCCGCCTCGAGGGGCAGGGTGGGGGCGGGACGGATCTCGAGGGTCACCGTACGGCGCCGTTCGATGTGGCGGATCTGGGTCGGACCGGCAGTGACCAGCACGCGGGCGAGATCGCCCGCCCGCAGGATGGTGCCGCCCGGGGTCACGATCGGGGTGGCGGCGATGTCCTGGGTGCGGCCGGCGACCTCCCGCGGCCCCCGGAGCACGAGATCGAACCGTTCGGCGCCGCTCGCGAGCTCGTCCACCCGCACCCCGTCGTTGAAGGCGTCGAGGGCGATGGCGAACTCCCGTGCCGAAAGCCCGACGTCGGCGAGCCGCACCCGGTCCGGCAGCAGGCGCACCTCCGGCGCACCGAGCTCGAGGCCGGGCTTGGGCCGGAGCTGGTTGCCCGCTTCCCGCGGCAGCACCCGCCCCACGAGCCCGGCGGCGCGCAGCGCCACCTCGAGGAGCTGCTCGATGTCCGGTCCCGAGATGTCGAGATCGATCGAGCGGCCGCCGCCGATGCCGCGACCGAAGATGGAGGGCTGGGTGAGGAAACCGTAGGTTCCCGGCTCGCCGAAGATGGGGCGGCTGAGCACCGGTACGAGCTCGCCGGCCCGGGTCGGTTCCACCGCGCTGGCGCCGAGGAACGCCGAGCCGCGCACGGCCACGAAGAAGAAGTTCTCGATCAGCGGCGGACCGTCCGGATCGCCGCTGGCGCCGGCGCTCGCCCAGAGGGGGCGCGATGCGGCCTCGATCCGCTCGGCGATGCCGGTCATGGTGTCGAGATTGTAGCCGGGCGGCGGCAGGATGATGCCGAACACGAGGTTGCGGTTGCCTTCCGGCAGATATTCGAGCTTCGGCAGGTAGCGCCAGGCGAAGCCGCCGGCCAGGAGCGTGATGCCGGCCACCAGCAGCAGGGCGAGCGCGCGGTTGCCCACCACCTGGCGGAGGAACGCCGTGAGCAGCCGGGCGAAGCCCCGGGCCGCGGAGTCGAGAAGGGGAATGCGCAGCCCGGGTCGTGCCCCCGCCTCGCCGCCGAGGAGCTGGCGCGAAAGGGCCGGGATGACGGTCATCGCGACGGCCAGCGAGAGCAGCACGGAGACCGAGATGGCGACGGCGATGTCGCGGAACAGCTGGCCCACTTCGAGCTGCATCACGAGAACGGGCACGAACACGAGCACGGTGGTGAGGGCCGACACCAGGATCGCGCCCCAGACCTGGCGCGCCCCTTCGAGGGCCGCCTGGAAGGGCGAGCGGCCCCGCTGGCGCAGGCGGTAGATGTTCTCCAGCACCACGATCGCGGCATCCACCACCATGCCGACGGCGAAGGCGATGCCGGCCAGCGAGATGACGTTGAGGGAACGGCCGGTGAAGGCCATCACCACGAAGGTGGCCACCACCGAGACCGGGATCGAGAGCACGATAACCGCGGTGGCGGCGAAGGAGCGCAGGAAGAGATAGAGGACGAGGGCGGCCAGGGTGCCGCCCACGTAGATGTTCTGCACCACGAGATCGATGGCGCTGTCGATGTAGACGGTCTCGTCGTAGACTTGCCGCAGGCGTAGGCCGGCCGCCGGCAGCGGTCCCGCCTGCAGTTCGGCCACCGCCTCGCGGATCCCGGCCATGGTCTCGATGACGTTGGCGCCCGCCTCGCGGGTGGCGTTGAGGGCGAGCGCCGGTTCGCCGAGGAAGCGGATGCGGGCCACCGGTCGGCTGTAGTCGTAGCGCACGGTGGCGATGTCGCCGACCCGGATGCGGGCGAGGCGGCCGGTCTCGGGATCGACGACGCTGCGCACCAGCACCGCCGCCACCTCCTCGGGCGCGTCGAGATCCCCCTCCACCCGCACGAGGTAACGCCGCTTGCCCTCCTCCACCGCCCCGGCGGTGAGGGCGATGTTGGCCTCGCGGAGCGCCCGCACCACGTCGCCCGCGGTGAGCCGGTAGAGGGCGAGGCGCTCGGGGGCGACGATCACCTGCAGCTCGCGCTCGCCGCCGCCGAACAGGTTGACCCGGGCGACACCCCGCACCCGCTCGAGGCGGGCCTTGACGACGTCCTCGAGGAAGTCCCCGAATTCGTGGATCGGGCGCCCGTTGCCCGGCTCGCGGGTGACGATGAACCAGGCGATGGCATTGTCCTCGTTGCCGGCCGTCGAGAGGCGCGGCTCGCCGGCCTCGTCGGGGTAGCCGCCGACCTGGTCGAGGCGGTTGGAGACCAGCAGCAGCGCCCGGTTCATGTCGGTGCCGATGCGGAACTCGAGGCTCACCTCGGCACGCCCGTCGTAGGCGGTGCTGGTCATCTTCTCCACACCCTCGAGACCCTTGAGGGCCTCCTCCTGGCGGGTGACGATCTCCCGCTCCACCTCCTCGGGGGCGGCGCCCGGCCAGTCGGTGCGGACGGTGATCACCGGCCGCCGCACGTCGGGCGCGAGCTGGATCGGGATCGTGCGCAGCGCCACCCAGCCCATGAGAAGGATCAGTGCCACCGCGGCGAGCACCGCGACCGGCCGCTCGAGCGCGAGGCGGATGAGGTTCATCCGCCGGCTCCCGGGGCCGCACCGGTCCCGGCGACGGTCACCCGCTGACCCGGCCGCAGCCGCTCGTTGCCGCGCACCACCACGAGGTCGCCCGGCGCGACCCCCTCCGTGACGACGAAACGGTCGCCCAGGGTGCCCGCGGTCTCCACGATCCGCCGCTCGACGACACCGTCGGTGACCACGAACACCGTCTGCCGGCCGCCGCTCACGGTCACCGCGTCCTTGGCCAGCGTCATCACCTCGCGGGTGCCGACCACGGGCACCTCGACCCGCACCGATTGGCCCACCGCGGTCACCTGCGGCGGCGGCCCCTCGAGGAAGGCGAAGCGAACCGCACGGGTGCGGGTGAGGGGGTTCTCGACCGGCACCACGGCGCGCAGCAGCGCCCGCACCGGCGCGCCCTCGACGCGCAGCTCCACCTCGCTTCCGGGCGCCAGCGCGGCCAGCCGCTCGGCGGCGATGTCCGCCTCGATCTCGAGGTCGCCGTCGTCCACCATCTCCACCACGGGTTCGCCCGCCTGCACGTATTTGCCCGGGCTCACCCGCTTTCGGGTCACGACGCCCGAATAAGGCGCACGGATGGTGGCATCGGCCAGATCGGCTTCACGGAACCGCAGCAGCACCCGCGCCCGTTCCCGCCGCGCGCGGGCGGCCTCGAGGCGGCTCGCGGCGATCTCCACCTCCTTGAGCTTGTCCTCGAAGCGGGCGCGGGAGAAGGCGGCGGAACCCTCGAGTCGCTGCAGTCGCAGCCGCTCCTGGTTGCGCAGCTCGAGCTTGCGCGAGGCCTCGGCCACTTCCGATTCGGCCATCGCCAGCTCGGTGCGGGCGAGCTCCACCTCGAGGGCGAGCCGCACGGTGTCCAGAAGGACCACCGGCTGGCCCTCGCGCACCCGGTCGCCGACCCGCACCGGCACGCGCGCCACCGGCCCCGAAACGCGGCTCGCCACCTCGCCCTCGCGGCGGGCGACGATGCGGCCGAGCAGGGTCTCCGTGCGCCGCGGGGTCTCGAGGCGGACCGCATCGACCTGCACCCGCGGTGCCGGCTGGGCGGCGACCTCCGGGCCGGCCACCAGCAGGACGAACATCACCAAGAGCGGCCTCGATCGCATGCGCCTTCCACCACCGCATCACGACGGCCCCTGCGGGGCCGCCACCACCGAGGAAACCTAGGCTTGCCACCCGCCTTTGTCGATGTCGCCGGTTCGGCGCGCCGTCTTAACGCTTTTTCAACCCTTCCCGTGCTGTCCTGCCGGGGACTGCGGGCGCCCGCCCGCGACACACGGTCCGGGGCATGGCGGAAGAGGTCATTTTCGAGTTCCGCACGGTCGGCGACATCCTGCGGGTGACGGCGATCTCGAGCGAGACGCTGACCGAGGTGACGGTGGTGGCGCCCGTCAATGCGGCCCGCCACGATCTGATGCGCCTCGCCGAACGCAAGCTGCGCGCCGCCGATGCCCGCGCCGTGCGGAGAATCCGACGCCGCCGCGGACAGCCCCGCGGCCTTCTGGTCTGAACGACGCCGTTCGCGGGCCGCCGCACCGGCCTCGGGCCGGCCACGCTCTTGCCTCCCGGCGTCGCCTGCTCTAAAGCGCGCCCCGGCAGCGGCCGGGCCGACCCCTGCGCGACCCTGTCCCGGCGCGGCGGCGACGCGCCGCCGGCACCACCCGGCCGAGACTTGAGGAGGGAAAGGGATTCCGCCATAAGCGGGCGGACGGAGGCACGACGCCCATGTACTATTTTCTGCAGCAGCTCATCAACGGTCTGACGTTGGGGGCCATGTACGGGCTGATCGCCATCGGCTACAGCATGGTCTACGGCATCATC
This sequence comes from Alphaproteobacteria bacterium, assembly GCA_027045875.1. Lineage (GTDB taxonomy): Bacteria > Pseudomonadota > Alphaproteobacteria > Geminicoccales > Geminicoccaceae > JALSRW01. The sequence goes on from JALUAG010000052.1 coordinate 70,584, forward strand.
GGCATGATCAATTTCGCCCACGGCGAGATATACATGATCGGTGCCTTCATTTCCATTATCAGTTTCCTTCTGCTCGGCGTTCTCGGCATCACCTGGGTGCCCCTCGCCCTGCTGATGGTGCTGATCCTGGCGATGATCTTCACCGCCACCTACGGATGGGCGGTGGAGCGTCTGGCCTACCGGCCGCTGCGGGGCTCCTTCCGGCTCGCGCCGCTGATCTCCGCCATCGGCATGTCCATCTTCCTGCAGAACTACGTGCAGATCCTGCAGGGCGCCAACGTCAAACCGCTGCCGCCGGTGATCACCGGCGGCTACGTGCTGGGTACCGAGGGCAACTTCACCGTCCAGATCAGCAACATCCAGATCATGATCATGCTGCTCACGGTGGTGCTGATGGTGATCTTCTCGATCATCATCGCCAAGACCCCGCTGGGGCGTGCCCAGCGGGCCTGCGAGCAGGACCTCGGCATGGCGGCGCTGTGCGGCGTCAACGTCGACCGCACCATCTCCCTGACCTTCGTCATGGGCGCGGCGCTGGCCGCGGTGGCCGGTCTGATGGCCACCCTCTACTACGGGGTGATCGACTTCTTCATCGGCTTTCTCGCCGGCATCAAGGCCTTCACCGCTGCCGTGCTGGGCGGCATCGGCTCGATCCCGGGTGCTATGCTCGGGGGGCTCCTGCTCGGCCTCGTCGAGGCCTTCTGGTCGGGCTACTTCACCACCGAATACAAGGACGTGGCGGCCTTCAGCATCCTCGTCATCGTCCTCATCTTCCTGCCCACCGGCCTTCTGGGCAAACCCGAAATCGAAAAGGTCTGAGCCCATGCCCGCTGCCGCGCGACCCGCGGTGCCCGAAGCCGCGCGTTTCGACTGGACTCGGGCCCTCAAGGAGGCGGGGCTCGCCGCCTTCGTCGCCTTCATGCTGTTCCTGCCGCTGATGGGTTTTCGCCTCGTCGGTGCCGAGGGCCGGCTGGGGCTCGAGTACCGGCCGCACTGGGTGGTGATCGGCGTGGTGGTCGTGTTCTTCGGCCACCTCCTCGTCTCCTTCCTGCGCGCCGTGCGCGGCGTGCCGGCCGCGCCCAGCGGGAGGGCGGGACCGATCGCCCGCTACATCAACACCCACGCGACATGGCTGGCCGTTGCCGGCGTCGCCCTCGCCTTCGCCCTGCCCTTCACCCCCTTCGCCAACCGTTACGTGGTGGACGTGGCGACCACCGTGCTGATCTACGTGATGCTCGGCTGGGGCCTCAACATCGTGGTCGGCCTCGCCGGGCTCCTGGATCTCGGCTACGTCGCCTTCTACGCCGTGGGTGCCTACTCTTACGCCCTGTTCGCCCAATGGTTCGGGCTCGGCTTCTGGGAGGCGCTGCCCATCGCCGGCGTGCTGGCCGCCACCTTCGGCATCCTGCTGGGCTTTCCGGTGCTGCGCCTGCGCGGCGACTATCTCGCCATCGTCACCCTGGGCTTCGGCGAGATCATCCGCATCGTCCTCCTCAACTGGTACCCGGTGACCAGGGGACCGGACGGGCTGTCCGGCATTCCCCGCCCGACCTTCTTCGGGCTCGCTTTCACCCGCCGTCCGCCGGAGGGCGAGGTGGCCTTCCACCAGTTCTTCGACATCCCTTATTCCGGCCTCCACCGGGTGATCTTCCTCTACTATCTCATCCTGCTGCTCGCCCTTTTGACCAACTGGTTCGTGCTCCGCATCCGCAAGCTGCCGGTGGGCCGCGCCTGGGAGGCGCTCAGGGAGGACGAGATCGCGAGCAAGGCGCTCGGCATCAACCCCACCAACACCAAGCTCACCGCCTTCGCCCTGGGCGCCATGTTCGGCGGCTTCGCCGGCTCCTTCTTCGCCACCCGGCAGGGCTTCATCAGCCCCGAGAGCTTCACCTTCATCGAGAGCGCCACCATCCTCGCCATCGTCGTGCTGGGCGGCATGGGCAGCCAGATCGGAGTGGTCCTGGCGGCGGCGGTGATCGTCATCCTGCCCGAGCTCGGCCGCGAGTTCGAGCAGTTCCGCATGCTGCTGTTCGGCGCCGCCATGGTCGGCATCATGGTGTGGCGGCCGCGCGGTCTGCTGGCCAGCCGCGAGCCCACCATACGATTGCACGCGAAGGGCGAAGGGGAGCCCTCGGGATGACGGCGCCGCTCCTCGAGGTCGAGCATCTGACCATGCGTTTCGGCGGCCTCACCGCCGTCGACGATCTGAGCTTCACCGCCTACGATCGCCGGATCACCGCCATCATCGGTCCCAACGGCGCCGGCAAGACCACCGTCTTCAACTGTCTCACCGGCTTCTACCGGCCGACCGTCGGCCAGCTCACCTTCCACGGCCATCACGGGCCGGTGCTCCTCGAGCGCCTCGACGGCCATCTCATTCCCCGCCACGGCGTCGCCCGCACCTTCCAGAACATCCGCCTGTTCGCCCAGATGAGCGTGCTCGAGAACCTGGTGGTGGCGCAGCACAACGAGCTGATGCGGGCCTCGGGCTACACCGTCTACGGGCTGCTCGGCCTGCGGCGCTACAAGAAAGCCGAGGCCGAGGCGGTGGATCGTGCCCGCTACTGGCTCGAGCGGGTGGGGCTGGTGGCCCGCGCCGACTGGGAGGCGGGCAACCTGCCCTACGGCGACCAGCGGCGCCTCGAGATCGCACGCGCCATGTGCACGCGCCCGCGCCTGCTCTGCCTCGACGAGCCGGCGGCGGGCCTCAATCCGCGGGAGACCGCGGAGCTCGGCGAACTGCTCCTGGGCATCCGCGAGCAGGAAAGGATCGGCGTCCTGCTGATCGAGCACGACATGAGCATGGTGATGCGCATCTCGGATCACGTGATCGTCATCGACTACGGGCGCAAGATCGCCGACGACGTGCCCGAACGGGTGCGCAACGACCCGGCGGTGATCAAGGCCTATCTCGGCGAGACCGAGGAGGAGGAGCTGCCGGAGGAGGTGAAGGCCGATCTCGAGAGCCGCGCGGGGAGCGACGGTTGATGCTGGAACTGCACGGCGTCCACACCCACTACGGCCGCATCGAGGCCCTCAAGGGCGTCACCCTCGAGGTCCGTCGGGGCGAGATCGTCACCATCATCGGCGCCAACGGTGCCGGCAAGTCCACCCTGCTGATGACGGTGAGCGGGAACCCGCGGGCGAGCGCCGGACGGATCCTCTTCGAGGGCGAGGACATCACGGAGCTGCCGACCTACGAGATCGTGCGCCGGGGGATCAGCCAGGCGCCGGAGGGGCGACGCATCTTTCCGCGCATGACGGTGCTCGAGAACCTGCAGATGGGAGCGGTGCCCAACGGCGAACGCTATTTCGAGGAGGACGTGAAGAAGGTGTTCGCCCTCTTCCCGCGCCTCCAGGAACGGATGCACCAACGCGGCGGCACCCTCTCGGGCGGCGAGCAGCAGATGCTGTGCATCGGTCGGGCACTGATGGCGCGGCCCAAGCTGCTGCTCCTCGACGAGCCCTCCCTCGGCCTCGCGCCGATGCTGGTGCAGCAGATCTTCCGGTCCATCGTCGAGATCAACCGCAGTCAGGGGCTCACCATCCTGCTGGTCGAACAGAACGCCTATCAGGCGCTCCGGATCGCCCATCGCGGCTACGTGCTCGCCACCGGCAGCGTGGTCATGCAGGGAACCGGAAAGGAGCTCCTGGCGAGTCCCGAGGTCCGGGCCGCCTATCTCGAGGGCGGACACTGAGGGAGGATGGGTATGGACGAGCTGTTCGGCACCTCGCCCGCGGTGTTCCTCGGCCTCACCGTGGTGCTCGTCGGTGGCTGCTCGATCCTCGCCGGCCGCGCCATGGCCGCGAACTGGCGCGGCCCCTGGCACGTGGTCGGCGCCGCCTTCGGGCTGACTTTGGCCGACCGCTTCCTCGTCTATGCCCTGTTCGACGGCGAGCTCCTGAGCCCCACCGGTTTTCTCATCGATTTCCTGGTGCTGACGGTGCTCGGGCTCGTGAGCTTCCGCGTCACCCGGGTGGAGCGGATGGTGCGGCAATATCCGTGGAAATACCGCAAGCACTCGCCCTTCACCTATGTCGAGATCGGCCCCTCCTGAGCCCGGGCGGGGCGACCGGGAAAGGGGTTGCACGGTGGGCCGCAGTCCTTAAACAGGAAGGCCGAATGGGCGGGGCGGTGAGCCATCGCGAAGCTCATTTGCGACCTTTGGACCCGAGAACAACCAGGGAGTTGCACCATGTACCGACGTACCGGCATGCTGCTCGGGGCGGCGGCCCTGTTGACCGCCGGCACCGGGATGGCGGCGGCGGAGACCCTGATCGCCACCGCCGGTCCGATGACGGGCCAGTACGCGGCCTTCGGCGAACAGATGAGGAGAGGCGCCGAAGCGGCGATCCGCGACATCAACGCCGCCGGTGGCACCCTCGGGGAACCGCTCGCGCTCGAGATCGGCGACGACGCCTGCGACCCGAAGCAGGCGGTGGCCGTCGCCAACCAGCTCGTCAACAAGGGCGTGACCTTCGTCGCCGGACACTTCTGCTCGAGCTCCTCGATTCCGGCCTCGGCGGTCTACGCCGAGGAAGGCGTGCTGATGATCTCGCCGGCCTCCACCAACCCGAAGCTCACCGAACAGGGCTTCGACAACGTGCTGCGCGTATGCGGGCGTGACGATCAGCAGGGCCAGGTGGCGGCCAACTACGTGGTCGACAACAAGGTCGGCAGCAAGATCGCCATCCTCCACGACAAGAGCGCCTACGGCAAGGGGCTGGCCGACGAGTTCAAGAAGCAGCTCAACAAGCGCGGCGTCCAGGAGGTGATGTACGAGGCCATCACTCAGGGCGACAAGGACTTCAGCGCCCTCATCACCAAGATGAAGGACCTCGGCGTCGACCTCATCTATCTCGGCGGCTACCACACCGAGGCCGGTCTCATCGTGCGCCAGGCCCACGAGCAGGGTCTCAAGGCGCGGCTCATGTCGGGTGATGCGCTCGTCACCGACGAGTTCTGGCAGATCACCGGCGAGACCGGTCAGGGCACCCTCATGACCTTCAGCCCCGATCCGCGCAAGAATCCGGCCGCGGCCGAGGTCGTCGAGCGCTTCCAGGAGGAGGGGTACGATCCCGAGGGCTACACCCTCTATACCTACGCCGCCATCCAGGTGTTCGATCAGGCCGCGGAAAAGGCCGGCTCCCTCGAGCTCGACGCCCTCGTCAAGGCCCTGCATGAGAACGAGTTCGACACCGTGCTGGGGAAGATCAGGTTCGACGAGAAGGGCGACGTCCTCGGATCGAACTACACGGTCTACATCTGGGACAACGGCAAGTACCGCGAAATCGAGGGCTGACCGTCCTCGGGTTCCGGCGAGCGGGCCGGGCCTTCGGGCCCGGCCCGTCGTTCACGGGCAGGGGCCGCTGCGCGGCCGGAAATCGACGGGAAAATCCATGCCTGTACTCAACCGGGTCGCCGAGTACGGCGACGAACTCGTGGCCTGGCGACGGGACCTCCACGCTCATCCCGAGCTCGCGTACGAGGAACATCGCACGGCGGCCTTCGTCGCCGAGAAACTGCGCAGCTTCGGGGTCGACGAGGTGCACACCGGCATCGGCGGTACCGGCGTCGTGGGGGTGCTGCGTGCCGGCCGCGGTGAGCGCTCGATCGCCCTGCGGGCGGACATGGACGCCCTGCCCATCGGCGAGGAAACCGGCCTTCCCTGGGCGTCGCGACACGCCGGCCGGATGCACGCCTGTGGCCACGACGGCCACACCACCATGCTGCTGGGCGCCGCCCGCTACCTGGCCGAGACCCGCCGCTTCGACGGGACCGTCTACCTGATCTTTCAGCCGGCGGAGGAGGGGCTCGCCGGCGCCAAGGCGATGCTCGACGACGGCCTGCTCGAACGCTTCCCGGCCGAGCGCGTGTTCGGCATGCACAACTGGCCCTGGCTCGAGGCGGGCCGGTTCGCGGTCCACGAGGGGCCGGTGATGGCCGCCTCGGACGAGTTCCGCATCCGTCTCCGGGGCAAGGGCTGCCACGCCGCCATGCCCCATCTCGGACGGGACCCGATCGTCGCCGGAGCGGCGCTCGTCCAGGCGCTCCAGACCCTCGTCTCGCGCGAGGCCGATCCCCTCGAGGCGCTGGTGGTCTCCGTCACCTGCTTCAACGCCGGCGACGCCTACAACGTGATCCCCGAGACGGCCGATCTCGTCGGCACCGTGCGCTGCTTCCGCCCCGAGCTGCGGGACCGTACGGAGGAACGGCTCGAGGCCGTCACCGCCGCCATCGCCGAGGCCCACGGGATCTCGGCGGAAGTCACCTACCGGCGCGGCTACCCCGCCACCACCAACGCCCCCGAAGAGGCGCGGCTCTGCGCCGAGGTGGCGGCGGAGATCGCCGGTGCCGAGCGGGTCGTCCGCGACCCGCCGCCTTCGATGGGGGCCGAGGATTTCGCCTTCATGCTGGAGCGGCGGCCGGGGGCCTACGTCTGGCTCGGCCAGGGCGGCGCCGATGAAGGGCGGCTCCTGCACAGTCCGCACTACGACTTCAACGACGAGGTTCTTCCCCACGGCGTGAGCTTCTGGGTACGCCTCACCGAGCGCCTGCTGCCGGCCGGATGAGCGGCGCCCGAAAAAGCTCCGCCGACCCACCTCATAGGGTGCGCGCGGGAGGCCGTCGGGTGTTGCCGCGCGCCCCCGTTCCGTTAAGATCCTGTTAACAAACGGATCGGGACGGAGCGATGACCGAAGAACGATATCCGGGGGAGCGCCGGGGACTGACCCTGTTTCTCGAGGATCTCGCGCCGGTCGTGGCATCGGAGCTGGGCGACAGCTGCCTGCTCCATCACGCCATCCGGGCGGCACTGCGTTCGGGCAGCCTGCGGCGCCTGCGGCATGCCCGGCGCCTCTTCAACCACCTTCCGCGCGGGGTGCGTCAGCGGCTGTCCGAGGCGCTCCTCCGGAAAACGCCGCCGTTGCCCAGCCGGGAAGCGCTGCTCGCCGATTACGCCAGCCGTCCACCGGCGCCGGTGATCGCCTTCGAGGCCAGCGAGCGCCAGGAAACCGAGCCGGTGCCGCGCGCCGAGCTCCAGCACGAACTCGCCTCCGCCGCCGATCTGCGGGTGACCATCCGCCCCGGCACGCTGCCGGCGGCGGCCGCCGAGCGGCTGCGGGCCATCGCCGATCTGATCGAGCGGGATCGGCGGTTACTGTCGCCACGCTTCTGGCGCCAGCGGCAGCTCGTGGAGCTGGCCGACAACGACCAGGAGGCGGACTGCCGCTGAGGCCCGCCGTCGCGGGCGGCGTCCCGGCCTTCCGCGACCGGGGCGCTTTCCGTCATTCCTGAGGCTGGGCCTCGTCCTCCCGAGGGGCCTTCTTCTGCTGTTCGGCCTGGGCACGCGCCACCGCCTCGTCCAGCTCGGTCTGGGAGCAGAGTCCCAGTAGCACCGGATCACGGGGGCGAATCTCGGCGCTCTTCCAGTGGGTCCGGTCGCGCACCGCCTGCACCGTGTTCTTGGTGGTGCCCAGGAGACGGCAGATCTGCTGATCGCTGAGCTCGGGGTGGTGGCGCAGCAGCCAGGCGATGGCGTCCGGCCGGTCCTGGCGCTTCGACAGCGGCGTGTAGCGCGGCTCCTTGCGCTTGGGCAGCTTGATCTCGTCCGCCACCGACTTGGCCATGCGCAGCCGCGCCTCGGGGTCCTTCTGGCAGCGCTCGATCTCCTCGCGCGTGAGGATGCCGGCACCGATCGGATCGAGGCCACGGATACCCGTCGCCACCTCGCCGTCGGCGATGGCCTTCACCTCGAGCGGATGCAGCCCGCAGAACTCGGCGATCTGTTCGAACGTCAGGCTCGTATTGTCCACCAGCCACACGGCGGTGGCCTTCGGCATGAGGGGTTTCGACATATGCTTCCGTCTCCTCTCGCGGCACCCTCCGGCGGACCGAGGGGCCCCGTATCCGGGCGGCGCCGCGCCATGAGATGGCGCGACGGACCCGCGATTGCAACTACCGGTTAGCTCAATCCCGGACCGGCACGGTATAGTTCAGGGCGAGCCGGCCACCGTCGATGTAGACGATCTGGCCGGTCATGTAGCTCGCTTCCTCGCTCGCCAGGAAGAGGACCACACGTGCCACCTCCTCCGGCGTGCCACAACGGCCCATCGGCGTGCGGGAGAGGATGGTGCGGCGCGCCGCCTCGTCCTCCATGACCGTCGCCAGGAGCTCGGTGAGGATCGAGCCCGGCGCCACCGCGTTGACGCGGATGTTCTTGTCCGCGAGGGCGAGCGCGGTGGCCCGGGTGAGCTGGTTGATACCGCCCTTGGCGACGTTATAGGGCACCTGGTCCGGGATCGCCATGATCCCGTTGACCGAGGACATGTTGACGATGGCGCCGCCGCCCCGGGTCGCCATCACCCGCGCTGCGGCCCGGGTGCAGAGCATCGGCCCCTTGAGATTGACCCGCAGCACGGCGTCGAAATCCTCTTCCGACAGCACGAGGAAGTCGCTCTTGCGGATGATGGCCGCGTTGTTGACCAGAATGTCGAGGCGGCCGCCCCATTCGAGGGTGGCATCCACCATGGCGCCCACCTGGCGGGCATCGCCCACGTCGGTGGCGACATAGTGGGCGCGGCCGCCGGCGGCTTCGATCTCGGCCACCACCTGCCGGCCCGCCTCCTCGTCGATGTCGGCGACGACGACGCAGGCGCCCTCGGCGGCGAAGGCCTTGGCGCAGGCCCGTCCGATGCCGCGGCCGGCACCGGTGACGATGGCGACCTTGTTGAGGAACCGCTCCATCTCCGCTCCCTCCCGCTCGCGCCGTTCCGGCAGGATCCCGCAGGCGCGCTTCCTAGCACGACCGGCCACGGATGGTCATCCATCGCGCAACGGCTTGCGCCGTCCGCCTCTTTCGGCTGATCTGCCGCCGACGCAGCGGGAGGACCGATGACGCAGTCGAGCAAAATCGTCGGGGTCGATGTCGGCGGGACCTTCACCGATCTCGTGATGCTGGATCCGGCCGATCCCCGGCGGCCGGTGGCCATCGCCAAGGTGCCGACCACACCCGACAATCAGGCGATCGGCGTGATCCGGGCGATCGAGGCGGCGGCGGTCGAGTTCGGCGCCGTCGATCTCATCGTCCACGGCACGACGACCACGACCAACGCGATCCTGGAGCGGCGCATCGCCCGCACCGGTCTGATCACGACCCGCGGGTTCCGCGACGTGCTCGAGCTCGGCCGCCGCACGCGCCCGCAGCCCTACGGCATGTACGGCGTGTTCGAGCCCCTGATCCCCCGCGAACTGCGGCTCGAGGTGGGCGAGCGCATGGACTGGCGGGGCGAGGTGCTGGTTCCCCTCGACGAGGAGGAGGTGCGGGCGGCCGCCCGAAGCCTGCTCGCCCGCGGCTGCGAGGCGGTGGTGATCCATTTCCTTCACGCCTACGCCAATCCCGCTCACGAGCTGCGGGCCGGCGAGATCGTCCGCGAGCTGTGGCCCAACCCCTACGTCACTCTCGGTCATCAGGTGCTGTCGGAGTACCGGGAGTTCGAGCGCGGAACCACCGCCGCCGTGAACGCCTGCGTGCAGCCGGTCTTGCACCGCTATCTGACGCGGCTCGTGGAGGAGCTGCGGGGCCGTGGCTTCGCGGCCCGCCTACTGGTGATGCAGGGCAACGGGGGCACGGTGGCGGCCGAGCTCGCGAGCGCCCAGGCGGCGCGCACGGTGATGTCGGGCCCGGCCTCGGGAGTGATCGCCGCCGCCCGGACGGGGGCCGCGGCCGGCTTTCCGAACCTGATCACCTACGACATGGGGGGCACCAGCACCGACGTGGCGCTGGTGCGCGGCGGCGTGCCCGCGGTCAGCGACGAGCTCGAGGTCGAGTACGCCATGCCGCTGCACGTGCCCATGGTCGACGTCCACACGATCGGCGCCGGCGGCGGCTCCATCGCCTGGCTGGACGAGAGCCGGATGCTGCGGGTGGGTCCGCGCAGCGCCGGTGCGGTGCCCGGTCCGGTATGCTACGGGCGCGGCGGCACCGAGCCCACCATCACCGACGCCAACCTCGTCCTCGGCCGTCTCGATCCCGCCCGCCTGCTGGCCACCGGTCGCCGGATCACCCGTGCCGAGGTGGAGGCGGTGATGGTGGAACGCATCGGCCGGCACCTCGGCCTCGACGCCGTCGAGACCGCGGCCGCCATCCTCCGCATCGCCAACGACCGGATGGCCGGGGCCATCCGCATGGTCTCGCTGGCCCGCGGGCACGACCCGCGCGACTATGCCCTGTTCGCCTTTGGCGGCGCGGGACCGCTGCACGCCACCGCGCTCGCGCGCGAGCTCGCGATCCCCCGCGTGCTGATTCCCGCCCGGCCGGGCATCACCAATGCCATCGGCTGCGCGGTGGCGGATCTCCGGCACGACTACGTGCGCACCGTCAATCGGCCGCTGGAGGAGCTGGAAGCCGACGAACTGGCCGCCATACTCGACGCCCAGTTCGAGGAGGGGCGGCGGCTTCTCCGGCGCGAGCGGGCGCCCGTCGAAGAGATCACGGCGCTCCTGTCGGCCGACATGCAGTTCCGCGGCCAGACCCATCTCCTGAACGTGCCCGTGGACCGGCAGCATCTCGACCGCCGCAGCCTCCGGGAGGCCTTCGAGCGGGCCTATTACGACCGCTTCGGCATCGCGCTTCCGGAGCTGGGCGCCCTCCTCGTCAACCTCAAGACGAGCGTCATCGGCCGTCGGGCGCCCGTCGATCTCGCCCTGCTCGCCGACGGAGAGGAGCGGGCGTCGCGACCGGAGGATGCCATCGAGGAGGAGCGCCCCGTGTGGTTCGCGGGTGGCTGGCTGACGACCCCGGTCTACGCCCGGGATCGGCTGCCGCTGGAAAGCCGCTTCGAAGGCCCCGCCCTCCTGCGCCAGCTCGACACCACCATCGTCATCGAGCCCGGCGATCGGGTGGAGGTGGACCGGCTCGGCAATCTCCTCGTGTCGGTGGGCTGAAGGGCCGGCCTCAGGCTTCCTCGAGAAGCGCGTCGGCAGGCTCCCCCGCGGCCGGGGCGGCCAGCACGCGGCCCGCCGGATCGTCGATCCCCGCCGGCACGAGTTCGAGCAGGCCGATCTCGGGAGGTCGGGCGAAACGGATCGGAAGGCCGGTCGTGCCCACCCCGGCGGTCACGAACAGATGCCGCGCATCCGTTTCGTGGAGCCCGTAGGCCTGGGCACGGGGCAGGCGGCTCAGGGTCACGAGCGGCCCGAACCCGGGCAGGCACACCTGACCGCCGTGGGTGTGGCCGGCCACCACCAGGCGCACTGCCGGCGGGACCTCCCGGTGCACATCGGGCATGTGGCTCAGCAGGACCGCGGGCTCACCCTCCGGCAGCTCGGCGAGAGCCGCCTCGAGATCGTGGCGTTCCGTCACCGGATCGTCGACGCCCGCGAGCCACAGCGGCCGTCCGTCGAGAAAGACGGGCTCGAGCTCGTTGCGGAGTACGCGGATGCCGACCCCCTCCAGAGCCGCCGCCACCCGCTCGCCGTCGTAGTCCCAGTCGTGGTTGCCGAGCACCGCGAAGGCGCGACCCTCGCGAGCCAGCGGCCGCAGCGCCGCCGCCGCCTCCTCGATCGCCACCGGCCGGACGCCCACCGTATCCGTACAGGCGAAATCACCGGGCAGCAGCACGAGATCGGGGGCGAGGGCCAGCGACCGCTCGACGATGCGCGCGATCCGCTTCGGCGTCATGTGGGGCCAGGCGGCATGGATGTCCGAGAGCACCAGGATGCGCAGGCTGGTGCCGGAGAAACGCCAGGGCCTCCACGGAATGCGGTGGCGGTGGAGCTGCAGGCGGCGCGGCTCGACCGCCAGCGCATAGGCGCCGAGACCGACCGCGAGCGCCCCGGCGGCGGCCATCAGCGGCATCGCGGCCTCGTCTCCCGTTGTCGGGGGCGGTATCGGCCCATCGACCTCATCTCCCATTCGCGCTCCGCCACGAGGATGGGCGCAGGGATAGAGGAAATCCCTTACGCAAAGGTTACCAATGGGGGGTCCGGGTCCATCGCGCAACGGGTTATCGCACGGATTGCTGTCGCGAGGCCGGCGTTCTCACCCCGGCCCGGCGCGGGTCCGGAGGCTCGCCGCCATCATGCCGAGGGCGCAGATCAGCATGGCGATGAGGGTGGGATAGGGGGTGCCGTCCTGGACGCTGCCGACGACCTGCACCGCGAGGGCGGCCATGGTCATCTGGATGAAGCCGGCGAGCCCGGAGGCGGCCCCGGCGACCCTCGGATCGACACTCACCGCGCCGGCCTGGACGTTGGGCAGCGCGGTGCCCTGGGCGAAGGCGATCACCGCCATCGGCCCGAACAGGGTGACGAGATTCCAGCCCGCCCAGGCCATGAGGGGCAGGCTCGCGGCGGCGACGAGCAGGACGGTGGCGCTGCCGATGCGGATCATGCGGTCGAGACCGATCCGGCCGGAGAGGTGGGCGGCGAGGAAGTTGCCGCCCATGAAGGACAGCGAGACGATGATGAAGACGAGACCGTAGACGCTCGCCGGATGGCCCAGCACCTCGACGGTGACGAAAGGGGCACCGCCCAGGAAGGAGAAGAAGAGGGACATGGAGAAGCCGCCGGTGAGGGCGTAGCCCTGGAAGGCGCGGATGCGGAGCAGGCGCAGCATGTTCGCGGCCATCGCCCGTGGACCGTCCACCGGCCGTTCGAACCGATGGGTTTCCGGCAGCCGGCGGAGTACCGCTACCAGCACGAGCAGTCCGGCCGCCGCACCCACGGCGAAGACGCTGCGCCAGCCGTAGAGATCGGTGAGGAGGCCGCCCACCGCCGGTGCGAACATCGGCGCCACCACCATGCCCATGGTGAGATAGGCGATGATGCGGGCGGTGTCCTCGCGCCCGAAGAGGTCGCGGACGATGGTCCGGGTGAGGACGAAGCCGGTGGCGCCGCCCGCCGCCTGGAGGGTTCGGCCGAGGACGAGCTGAGGGATGGAACCGGCGGCGAAGGCGATCGAGGTACCGGCGAGGAACAGGCCGAGCCCGCCCAGGATCACCGGCCGGCGGCCGAAGCGGTCGGCCAGCGATCCGGCCACGAGCGTGCTCGCGGCCATGGCCAAGGTGGAGAGGCTGAAGGTGAGCTGAACGACGGCGGTGCTGCTCGCGAAGGCATCGCGCACCGCCGGCAGTGCCGGGATGAAGATCTGCATCGCCGTCGGCCCGAGGGCCGTCAGCACCACCAGCAGGAGGAGGAAGCCGGCTCCGGCCGCGGCCGCCGGCACCCGTTCGCCGGATGCGACCGGCCGCTTCACCTCTCGCGGAGGGTGGCGCTCGCGTGCCAGCGCCGCAGCAGCAGATGCTGGAGCAGGGTGAAGGCGAGAAAGATGAGGATGCCGGCGAGCGAGATCAGCAGCAGGGCGGCGAACATGCGCGGGATCTCGAGGCGCCAGCCGGCCTCCAGGATACGGAAGGCGAGACCGGAGCCGGTACCGCCCGTACCGGCCGCGAACTCGGCCACGATGGCACCGATCAGCGCCAGCCCGCCGGCGATCCGCAGCCCGCCCAGGAAGTAGGGCAGCGCCGAGGGCAGCCGCAGATGGAGGAGCTGCTGCCAGCGGCTGGCGCCGTAGAGCTCGAACAGGTCGCGCAGATTGTGATCGGCGCTGGCGAGGCCGAGGGCGGTGTTGGAGAGGATCGGAAAGAAGGCGACGATCCAGGCGCAGATCAAGAGCGCCAGGGTGATGTTGTCGACATAGATCAGAATGAGTGGCGCGATGGCCACCACCGGCGTCACCTGCAGGACGACGGCCAGCGGAAACAGGCTGAGCTCGATCCAGCGGGAGAGCGAGAACAGGACGGCGAGACCGACGCCACCCACGACGGCCACCGCGAGGGCGAGGAAGGTGATGCGCAGGGTGACCAGAAGCGACGGCCACAGGGAGGGCCAGTTGTCGAGGAGGCTCTGCACCACGAGCAGCGGGCCCGGAAGGATGTAGGGCGGGATCTCGTTGATCCGCACCAGCAGCTCCCAGCCGCCGACGACCACGACCAGGAGCGCCAGCGGGCCGAAGATGCGCACCAGGAGTTCGAGCCGCGGATCCGGGCGGTCCTCCTCGCCGGCCGCGGGCCGGATCTCCGGGCTGTCGCTATCGAGGGCCACGGCCATCGTTCACTCTCCCATCGCCCGCCGCAGCTCGGCCGAAACCCGGCGGCAGGCCTCGGTGTAGGTCGGCGACAGGCGGAAGGCCTCGTCGCGCGGATGGGGCACGGGGATCGGGATCTCGCCGGTGATGCGCCCGGGACGGGCGGCCATCACCAGGATCCGCTCGGAGAGATAGACGCTCTCGTAGACGCTGTGGGTGACGAAGACCACCGTCCAGTTCTCCTTCGCCCACAGGTTCAGCAGCTCGTTGTTGAGCTTGAAGCGGGTGATCTCGTCGAGCGCCGCGAAGGGCTCGTCCATCAAAAGCAGCTTGGGACGGGTGACCAGGGCGCGGGCGATGGAAGCCCGCATCTTCATGCCGCCCGAGAGTTCGCGCGGATAGGCGCGGGCGAAATCCGAAAGGCCGACCATGGCGAGGGCCCGCTCCACTTCCTCGCCGGCCTCGCGCCGCCCCCGACCCTGGAGCCGGAGTGGCAGCCAGACGTTGTCGAACACCGTGGCCCAGGGCATCAGGGTCGGCTCCTGGAACACGAAGCCGATGTCGCCCCGGGAGATGCGCCGGTGCCACAGGATGCGCCCGCGGCTGGGCCGCAGCAGGCCGGCAATGAGCCGCAGCACCGTGCTCTTGCCGCAGCCGGACGGCCCGAGCAGGCTCACGAAGGCGTGCCGGCCGACGGCGAAATCCAGGCCCTCGAGCGCCACCGTTCCGCTGCCGAAGGTCTTGCCGACGTCCCGCAGCTCGAACAGCGGCGCGCCTCCGGCCGGCGCCGGCTCTTCGCGGCGCCGCCGGTCGCCCGCCGGCCGGTCGACGACGCCCACTCTCATCGCTGGAGGAGACGCCGCTTGAGCTCGAGGCCGTGGCCCCTGTTGACGAAGGCCAGGGTGTAGCCCTCGCGATAGGGCAGATCGGCCGGATAGAGACCCCAGCCCACCGCCTTCTCGAAGAAGCTCTGCCAGCGGGCATCGGTCATGGCGCCGATGCCGAGGGTCAGCGCATCGCCGGAATCGACCAGGCCGTAGTCGAGCATCGCCTTCCTCGAGAAGGCGATCTGCCCGTCGGTCATGTCCGGGTTCTCCTGCTTGATGAGCTCGTTGCCGGGGGTCGGGTCGCCGTAGAGATAGTGGTACCAGCCCTCGATGGAGGCATCGACGAACGCCTGCACCACCTCCGGCCTCTCCTCGATAAACCGCCGCTTGACCTGGAGGATGGTGGAATAGGTGTCGTAGCCGGCATCCGCCATCAGCAGCACCACCGGCTTGAAGCCGCCCACCCGCTCGATGGCGTAGGGCTCCGAGCTCACGTAGCCTTGCTGGACGCTCTCCGGATCGGCGACGAAGGGGCCGGGATTGAAGGTGTAGGGGCGGATCTGCGAGTCCTCGAGGCCGAACTCCGCCTTGAGCCAGCGCCAGAAGGTCATCCGCCCGCCGGTGCTGATGAAGAGGGTGCGGCCCCTCAGATCCTCGAAGCTCCGCACGCCCGAGCCGGGATGGGCGAACAGGGCCTGGGGCTCTTTCTGGAAGAAGGCGGCGACGGTGACGACGGGGATGCCCTGGGCGTCGAAATTGAACTGGCTGAAGAGGTTGCCGCCCATGTTGAAGTCGATCTTGTCCGCGGCCAGGAGCTGGGCGTGATTGACCTGCGGACCGCCCTGGCGGATGGTCACCTCGAGCCCGTATTTCTCGTAGAGACCCATCGCCTTGGCCTGGTAGAAGCCGCCGTGTTCGGCCTCGGCCTTCCAGTTGGTGCCGAAGATCACCTTCTCCTGGGCATCGGCGCCGGCGGGCGGGAGCCCGAGCAGCGCCGCCGTCAGGAGGGCGGGAAACAGGGCGGTACAGGGATTGCTGGGCACGGCTCCCTCCTGCCTTCTCCTCGGATCTGCGCCTGCGAAGCTTTTCAGGAAACCCATAGATGTCCGCGATCGCGCGCCCGGCAAGGGCCCGGTGCGACACGGAAGCGCGCGTACGGCCCCCGGACCCCGCCACGATGCCGGCGGACAGGCGGGCTTGCGCCGCCCGTCCGGGGCTCTCATGTTGGGCTCGAACCTAGAGGAAAGCCTCGTTATGGTCGAGATCGACGCGCTCGAACGGTTGCTGATCGCCGCCGGAAGCCGCGGTGAGCCCCTCACCTACGGGACCGTGCTGCATCGGTTCGGGCGTCGGGTGACGCCGATCACCGTGGCCGCGCTGTGCAGGGATCTCGGCGAGGTGTGCCGCCGCGTCGAAGCCCGGGGCGGGCCCGATCTCGCCTGTCTCGTGGTGCGCCGGAGCGACGGCCTGCCGGGCGGCGGCTATTTCGCCGCTTTGCGCGAGGCGGGCGCCTACCGCGGACCGGACGAGGGTCCGGCCGCCCGCCGTTTCCTGGCGGCGCGGCAGCGGGCGGCCTTCCGATGGTGCCGACGGCAGGCCGCGCCCTCGTCCGATCTTCCGCCCGAAGTCGATTTCCTGCGGGATCGGTGATGGCGTAGAAGGGAAGCGAGCGCCCGAGCGCCGGGAGAGTGGGGATGCGGATGTCGCCTCTCGTCGTCTGTGTGGTCGGATCTCTCCTGTGGGACGCCGCGTGGTCCGAGCCCGTGGTCCTCGAGGGGGTGACCTTCAGCGACGAGGAGGGCGGGTTCGTCATTCTCGAGGGGCGCGGTCGCGGAACCCCCGCCGATCCCTTCGTACTGGTGGAGGAGATCTTCGACGACGAACGGCCGGCGATCCTCACCATCCGCGGCATGCGGGCGAGCTTCGGCAATCGCCTCGGCGGCTCTCCCGAGATCGGTTTCGTGCTCGTCAAGGTGGTGCGCAACGGTACGGGGAGGCCGTGGTCGAGCTTCGAGATGGAGCTCAGGGAAATCAAATCGCGCCCCAGCCCGTTCGAGGACGGGCTGTCCTTCGCCCAGGCGGCCGGCGGGGAGCGGCTCTATCGCTCCGACCGCTTCCGGGCGGCCTGGCAGACCGACGAGCCCATCGACGCCATCACCTTCTACGACGGGGTGGTGCGGCCGGGGGAGACGGTGACGATGGAGATCCGGGTGACCGACTTCTCGCCCAACTGGCAGTTCTATCTCGTCCAGCGTCGCCAGGTGCCGCTGGCCATGCGCGAAGCCCGTCCGACCCGGTTCAGGTAGACGGAGCATGACGGCGGCGGATTCCGATCCCCTGGCCGGAATTCCGGCGCTCGAGGCCCTCGAGCCGTCTTGCCGCGAGCGACTGCGCGCCGCCGCCCGTCTCGCGCGGCTCGCCGCCGGTACGGTGCTGTTCCGGCCGGGAGACCACTGCGGCAGCTGGCTGCTGCTCGCGGCCGGCACGGTGCGGGTGCAGCTCGTCGATCCGGAGGGCCACGAGATCGTCCTCTACCGGGTGGGACGCGGGGAGAGCTGCATCCTCACCACCTCCTGCCTGCTCGCCGGCTCCGACTACGAGGCGGAGGGGATCGCCGAGACCGAGATCGTCGGCCTCATGGTACCGCGCGGTCTCTTCGAGGAACTGCTGGACGGATCACCGGCCTTCCGGCGGCTGGTGTTCACGAGCTTCGCCGTGCGGCTCGCCGATCTCATGGCGCTCGTGAGCCAGGTGGCCTTCGCCCGGGTGGACGTGCGCCTCGCGGCCCTCCTCCTCGACCGCGGGGGAGACGGCCCGGGGGTCCTCGAGCTGCGCCACCAGGACCTCGCCGCGGAGCTCGGCACGGCGCGGGAAGTGGTCAGCCGCCAGCTCAAGGAATTCGAGCGGCGCGGCTGGGTGCGGCTCGGCAGGCGGGCGATCGAGATCCGCGATCGGGCGGCGCTGGCCGGCCTGGCCGCCGCCCTTCGGTGACTTTGTTACGGAACCGGCGCCGGTTCCGGGCCACCTTCGCATCGTCCCGGCAACGGTCGGCAAGCACGGCAAGCACGGAGGAAAGCCCATGTCCCGCAACGTCGGCACCGTCGATCGCGTGATCCGCGTCGTCGTCGGACTGGTCCTGATCTCGCTGGTGTTCTGGGGGCCGCAGACGAACTGGGGCTGGATCGGCCTCATTCCCCTCGTGACCGGGCTCGCCGGCTCCTGCCCCGCCTACAAGCTGCTCGGCCTCTCCACCTGTCCGCTGGAGGACAGGAAGGCCTGAACCTCAGGGGTTCGCGGCGGCCGCGGCGCGCAGCCGCTCGGTCGCCGCGAGATCGAGCTCCAGCGTTTCCCCGTCCACCACGACCCCGAACCAGTCCCGCGCCTGCGCCACGGTGTAGTAGCCGCGGCGCAGGTCGCGGAGGACGAGCTCGGGCTCGCGCGCGAAAGGATCGCCGTAACCGCCACCACCCGGCGTCTCGATGGTGATGCGGTCGCCCGCCGCCACCGGCACCCCCTGATCCTTGGAGAGATGGGGCGGCACGTAGGTCCGCCCGTCGGCATAGTGCACGGTGATGCGGTTGCAGGCGCCGTCGCGGCCGCCGAGCACGCCCTGCGGGCCGAAGCGGCCGTGGTCCATCACGAAGGAGGCGCGGGCCTCCCCGGCGGTCAGCCGCACCGTGTAGCGGGCACCGAAGCCGCCCCGGCGTCGTCCCGCGCCTCCCGATCCCTCGCGCAGGGCGAACTCCTCGAACAGCACCGGATACTGCTGTTCGGTGACCTCGACGGGCGCGCTCTTCGAGATGCCGATGGTCGAACAGCCGTAGGAAAGGCCGTCGTGATCGGCGTTGCCGCCGTAGCCACCGCCGGTGATGTGGTACATGACGTAGTTGCGCCCGCGCACGGGATCGCTGCCGCCGAGGGCGAAATTGCCCGAGGTGCCGGCCGGCGCCGCCGTCACCCGCTCGGGTACCGCCTTCACCATCGCCGCGAACACGGCCTCGGCGATGCGCTGGCTGACCTCCGCCGCGCAGCCCGACACCGGTCGCGGATATTTCGCGTAGAGGAAGGTGCCCTCGGGATCCTCGATCCGGAGCGGCACGAACATGCCGGCGTTGATGGGCACCTCGGGGAAGATGTGCTTGATGGCCAGATAGATCGAGGAACGGGTGGTGGCGATGACGCTGTTCATCGGCCCGCGGCAGGGCGGGCTCGATTCCGAGAGATCGAAGTGGAGCTCGCTGTCGCGCTTGGTGATCTTGAGGCGGATCCACAGCGGTTCGTCCACCACCCCGTCGCTGTCCACCACCGCCGTGCCCTCGTAGACGCCGTCGGGGATGGGCGCGATGCGCGCCCGCATCTGGGTTTCCGCCCGCCGCTCGAGCTCCGCGATGGCGGTATCCACGGTGTCGCGGCCGTAGCGATCCAATAGTGCGGTGAGCCGCCTGGCACCCACGAGAAGCGCCGCCCGCTGGGCCCGGATGTCGCCGATCCGCTGCTCGGCGACGCGGATGTTGGAGGTGATGATGCCGTAGATCTCGGAGTCGAGTTCGCCCCTCTTGAAGAGCTTGACCGGCGGCAGTCTGAGCCCCTCCTGCTCCACCTCGGTGGCGTTGGCGGAGAAGCCGCCCGGCACCGCGCCGCCGATGTCCGGCCAGTGGCCGGTGTTGGCGAGCCAGCAGAAGAGCTCGCCCCGGTAGAAGAAGGGGGTGACGAACTTGACGTCCATCAGGTGGGTGCCGCCCAGATAGGGGTCGTTGAGGACGAAGATGTCCCCCTCCTCGGGCGGCGCCGCGCGACCCTCGGCGATGGCGTCCAGCACCGCGCGGGTCGAGTCCTGCATGGTGCCCACGAACACCGGAAGCCCGAGCTCCCCCTGCGCCACGAGACGGCCGCCGTCGCGGTGGTAGATGCCGTCGGAACGATCGTTGGCCTCGGCGATCACGGGCGAAAAGGCGGCCCGCGAAAAGGCGAGGTCCATCTCGTTGCAGACCTGGGCGAGGCCGTTCTCGATGACGGCCAGGGTGACGGGATCGAGATCGGGCATTCTCGTGCTCATCCGAAGCCAGCCGGACCGGGGCCAGACTAGCCGGCCGCCGCGGAACGCGCCAGCCGCCCTCAGAGCCCTTCGTAGACGGGAAAGCGCGCGCAGAGATCCTCGACCCGCCGACGGAGCTCGCCGGCGCGGTCCTCGGGCAGCTCACCCTTCTCCGCGAGGGAGTCGAGCACGTCGCCGATCATGTGACCGACCGCGCGGAACTCGGCGGTGCCGAAGCCGCGGGTGGTGCCGGCCGGGGTCCCGAGCCGGATGCCCGAGGTCACGGTGGGCTTCTCGGGATCGAAGGGCACGCCGTTCTTGTTGCAGGTGATGCCGACCCGTTCGAGGGCGCGTTCGGCGAGGTTCCCCTTGAGCCCCTTGGGCCGCAGATCGACCAGCATGAGATGGTTGTCGGTGCCGCCGGAAACGATGGCGAGGCCGCGCTCCACCATCACCGCCGCGAGCGTCCTGGCATTGTCCACCACCTGTCGGCAGTAGACGGCGAATTCGGGCGAGAGGGCCTCGCGGAACGCCACCGCCTTGGCGGCGATCACGTGCATCAGCGGCCCCCCCTGCAGTCCCGGGAAGACGGCCGAATTGATACGCTTTCCGAGCTCGGGATCGTCGGTGAGGATCAGGCCGCCGCGCGGACCGCGCAGGGTCTTGTGCGTGGTGCTGGTCACCACGTGCGCGTGCGGGATCGGCGAGGGATGCAGGCCGGTGGCGACGAGCCCGGCGATGTGGGCCATGTCCACCATGAGATAGGCGCCCACGGCGTCGGCGATCTCCCGGAAGCGGGCGAAGTCGATGATCCGCGAATAGGCGGAGGCCCCGGCGATGATCAGCTTCGGGCGGTGCGTCTCGGCGAGGCGCGCCACCTCCTCGTAGTCGATCAGCCCGTCCTCCCGGCGTACCCCGTAGTGGACGGCGCGGAACCACTTGCCGGAGAGCGCCGGCCGGGCGCCGTGGGTGAGATGGCCACCGGCCGACAGATCCATCCCCAGAATGACGTCGCCGGGCTGGGTGAGCGCGAGCATCACGGCGCCGTTGGCCTGGGCGCCGGAATGCGGCTGGACGTTGGCGAAGGCACAGCCGAAGAGCCGCTTCGCGCGGTCGATGGCCAGCGCCTCGGCGACGTCCACATGCTCGCAGCCGCCGTAGTAGCGGCGGCCGGGGTAGCCTTCGGCGTACTTGTTGGTCAGCACCGAGCCCTGGGCCTCGAGCACCGCCCGGCTGACGATGTTCTCGCTGGCGATGAGCTCGATCTGCCGCTGCTGGCGCCGCAGCTCGTCGCGGATGGCGGCGTGGATCTCCGGATCCCGCTGGGCCAGGCTCGCGGCGAAGAAACCGCGGTCGTCCGTCTCGACGGCCTGCTCGCGCAGGCCGGCAGCAGCATCGGCCATACGTTAACACTCCACGCGATTGACAGCGAGACCCCCGAGCGAGGTCTCCTTGTACTTGTGGGACATGTCCCGGCCCGTCTCTCGCATGGTCTCGATCACCTTGTCGAGAGAGACGTGATGCCGGCCGTCGCCGCGCAGCGCGAGGCGGGCGGCGTTGATGGCCTTCACCGCACCCATCGTGTTGCGCTCGATGCAGGGGATCTGCACGAGGCCACCGATGGGATCGCAGGTGAGGCCCAGATTGTGCTCCATGCCGATCTCCGCGGCGTTCTCGATCTGGGCGTTGCTGCCGCCGAGGACCGCGCAGAGGCCGCCGGCCGCCATCGAACAGGCGACGCCCACCTCGCCCTGGCACCCCACCTCGGCGGCGGCGATGGAGGCGTTCTCCTTGTAGAGCATGCCGACGGCGCCGGCGGTGAGCAGGAAGGTGACGATGCCCCGCTCCGAGGCGCCGGGCACGAACCGCGTGTAGTAGGCGAGCACGGCCGGAACGATGCCGGCGGCCCCGTTCGTCGGGGCGGTCACCACCCGGCCGCCGGCGGCGTTCTCCTCGTTGACGGCGAGGGCGTAGAGATTGACCCAGTCGAGCACCGTGAGCTGGTCGCGCAGGCCGGCCTCGGGACGGCGCGTGAGCTCCCGGTAGAGGGCCGGCGCGCGACGACGCACGCCGAGACCGCCGGGCAGCACCCCCTCGGCCCGGCAGCCGCGCTCGATGCTGGCCTCCATGGCCTCCCAGATGCGCAGGAGACCCGCGGTGACCTCCTCGCGCTCGCGCCGGGCCGTCTCGTTCTCCATGACGAGCTCGGCGATGGTGAGCCCGTGCGCCTCGGCCCGCGCCAGCAGCTCGGCCGCCGTGCGGAAGGGGTGCGGCATGGCGACGTTGCTCGGATCGCGTACGGGTTCGGCCGCCTCCTCCTCGCCGACGACGAAGCCGCCGCCCGTCGAATAGTAGACGCGCTCCAGGAGACGGTCTCCGGTCGCATCGAACGCTCGGAAACGCATGGCGTTGGGATGACGGGGCAGGGTCTCGTCCTGCAGGAACAGGAGATCCCGTGGCTCGTGGAACGCGATGGTCGGGCCGCCACCCAATGGCAGCCTGCCCGAACGCCGCACCTCCTCGACGCTCCTCGCCGCGCCGTCGGGATCGACGGTCTCCGGCTCCTCGCCGAGCAGTCCCAGCAGCACCGCCCGGTCGGTACCGTGCCCCTTCCCGGTGAGGGCGAGCGAGCCGAACAGCGCGGTCTCGATGCGCGCCACCCGCGCGAGCGATCCGCGGCTCTCGAGGTCGCGGAGCAACCGTCCCGCCGCACGCATCGGCCCCACGGTATGGGAACTCGAGGGACCGATGCCGATGGTGAAGAGATCGAAGACCGAAAGGGGCATCCACCCACCTCGCACACCGCCGCACCGCTCTCTCTGAAGCGTGCCGCCGCCCGCCGCTTGCGTTCATGCGACGGAAGACTCTCCGGGAAAACCCTTCGAAGCGGCATCCGCCGCCCGCCAGCGCTCGAGCCGTCGCCGCATCCGCCGCACGTGACTGCCGGGCCAGAAGAGCCGCCCGCAGCGCGGACAGCGGGTGAACGGGCCGGGCAGCTGCCGGGCCGGCGGCGGCACGCCCGCGGCCGCCGGGTCGGCCAGCTCCTCGAGTTCGGCATTGTCGACGAGACAGCGGCTGAAGGGAGCCCGCAGCCAGTCGACACCGCGTTCCTCGCGCAGGATGCGGGCGAGTTCGGAAAGCTCGACCATCGGCAGGCGAAGGATGTCGAGACCGTCGCCGGGAAGGTTCCGATCGCAGGTCAGAAGGATCCGCCCCTCCCGTCGCGCCCGATCGAGAAGGGTCCGGTCGTCGGTCCCGGGCCGGGCGAGCTCGGCATCGTAGCCGGCCGCCCGCAGCCAGCGCGCCAGATGCGCCAGCATGGCGTCGCAGAGAAAGCGGTCCGTGACCGCGCGCCGCGGGCCCCGGGGATCCCCTTCAAACCGTGGACGGTCGGGTGGCGAGGGCATGGCGCACCAGATCCTCCACCCGGCGGCGCTCCTCGCCGATGAGCGGCAGGCGCGGCGGGCGCACCCATTCGCGGCCGGTTCCGGTGAGCTGGTTCACGAGCTTGATCATCTGTACGAGCTTGCGATCGGTGTCGAGGTGGAGCAGCGGCATGAACCAGCGATAGAGGGCGAGGGCCTCGTCGAGCCGCCGTGCGCTCGCGAGCTCGAACAGGCGCACCGCCTCCACCGGAAAGCCGTTGGCGAGACCCGAGACCCAGCCGACGGCGCCGCACAGCACGTTTTCCAGCAGCAGATCGTCGACCCCGCAGAACAGGAGATAGCGCTCGCCGAGGCGGTTGACCATGTCGGTGATGCGGCGGCTGTCGTGCGAGGAATCCTTGACCGCCACGATGTTGGGGTGCTCGGCGAGGGCGGCCAGAGCCTCGGGCCCGAGATCGACGTGGTAGGCCACGGGGTTGTTGTAGATCATGATCGGCAGTCGGCTGGCCCGGGCGACGGCGGCGAAATGGGCGACGGCTTCCCGCTCGTCCTGCGGATAGACCATGCCGGGCAGCACCATCAGCCCGTCACAGCCCGCGCGCGCCGCCCGTGCCGCCGCCTCCACCGCGAATTCGGTGGTGTATTCGGCGACGCCCGCCAGGACCGGCACGCGGCCGTCCGCCGCTTCGACCACGGCGGCCGCCACCCGTTCCTTCTCCTCGGGGCGCAACGAGGTGTTTTCGCCCAGCGTGCCGAGGACGACGATACCGGTACAGCCGGCCTCGATGCACAGCCGGGCATGGCGGCGCGTGGCGTCGAGATCGAGCGAACCGTCCTCGTGGAACTCCGTCATCAGGGCCGGAAAGACACCCTTCCACTCGACCCGCATTTCCGTCCTCCTCCGGTCCTCAGGCGATGGTGTCGGGATCGCCGTCGAATTCGAGACTGCAGAAGCCGCCGCCCTCGAAGCGGTCGCCGACCGGATCGGGCGGCAGGCGGCGCTGCGCCGCCAGGGCCTCCGCGGCGTGATCCTCGGCCCGATGGCGGGGACGGTAGCCGAGGCGCCGGGCGGCCTCGTTGTCCCACCAGCCGCGCTCGTTGTCGGAAACGCCGAAGACGACCTCGTTGCGCAGCTCGGGATGCTCGAGGCCGATGCGCACGAGCTGGGCCAGATCCTCCGGATGGATCCAGATGGAGAGGCGCCGATGGTCCACCGGCCGTTCCGCCACGTTGCCGATGCGGATGCTCAGGACCCGCAGACCGTGCTTGTCGGCGTAGAGGGAGCCCAGCGCCTCGCCGAACACCTTGGAGACGCCGTAGCGGCTGTCGGGCCGCACCCGGTGATCGACGCCGATGCGGCGCCGTCTGGGGTAGAAGCCCACCGCATGGTTCGAGGAGGCGAAGACGATCCGCCGCACCCCGTGGCGACGGGCGGCCTCGAACAGATGGTAGCAGCCCTCGATGTTGGCCTTGAGGATCGTCGGCCAGGGCCCCTCCACGGAATGGCCGCCGAGATGCACGATGCCCTCGGCGCCCGCCACGGCCCGGCAGACGGCGTCGAAATCGGCGAGGTCGGCGGCCCGGAATTCCTCGTTCGGGGCGAGATCATGGGGAGGCTCGAGGTCGCTCAGCAGGATGCGGGGATAGACCCCGCGGAGATGCCGCCGCAGCCAGGCCGCGACCCTTCCCGAGGCGCCGGTGATGAGCACGGTTTCCATCGATTCCTCCCCTCCCGTCCGCTCGCAAGCTAGCCCGCGCGACGCGTCCTGTCGCGTCCGTTTCACGCCCCGCCGCGACGGACGCGAAACGGCTTGCCACCGCTCGCCCGCTTCCGCACAGTAGCGCCCCGGGGAGGAGCAACGGCCCCCCGCCGCGCGAAGGGCGGCAGCGGAGAAGGGCGGAAATGCCGTATCCTGTCGAGCATATCGGCGGCATCGGCCCCAGCTACGGGGCCAAGCTCAGGGAGGCCGGGATCTGTACCACCGCCGACCTGCTGCGTGCCGGAAGCAGTCGCCACAAGCGGCGGGAGCTCGCGCGGCGCACCGGCATCGAGGAGGGGCGGCTCGCGAAATGGGTGGCGATGGCCGATTTCATGCGCATCAAGGGGATCGGCAGCCAGTACGCGGAACTGCTGGAGGCGGTGGGACTGCGCAGCGTGCGGCAGCTGCGCGGCGTGCAGGTGGAGGAGCTCGAGAGCCGGATGGTCCGGGTCAACGGCGACGGGCGGGTCACCCGCGCCCTGCCGGCCCGCAAGACCATCGCCCGCTGGATCGAACAGGCGAAGAGACTACCTCCTGCTGCGACTCCCTGAACACGGAAAGGAGGGCCAAGTTGGGGTTCGGTGACTTCTTCAGACGACTCCTGGGGGGCGGCGGGGAGCGCGCGGCGCCCAAGGGGGAAAGCGTCGAGTATCAGGGCTACAGCATCACGCCGACGCCGATGGCCCAGGGCGGCCAGTATCTGACCGCCGGCATCATCGCCAAGGAGACGCCCGAGGGGCGGAAGGAGCATCGTTTCATCCGCGCCGACACCCATGCCAGTGCCGAGGCGGCGGCCAGTTTCGCGGTCCGCAAGGGCCAGCAGATCATCGACGAACTCGGCGACCGCATTTTCGAGCGCAAGGACTGACAGGGGGCGGCGGGTCGCGGCTCAGCGGCTGCGCCCTTCCTCCACCGCATGGCAGGCGACGCGCCGTTCGCCCCGGGGCAGGGGATGCGGCCGTTCCCGGCGGCAGCGTGCGTCGGCGAGCGGGCAGCGGGGATGGAAGGCGCAGCCCGCGGGCGGGTCGATGGGGGAGGGGGTCTCGCCACGCAGCTCGGCGCGGCCACCGCGCCGCCGTCTTCTGGGATCGGCCACCGGCGTCGCCGCGAGGAGTGCCCGCGTGTAGGGATGCAGCGGTTCCGCGAACAGCGCCTCCCGCGGCCCCTGCTCGACCGGCCGGCCGAGATACATGACCATGATCTCGTCGGCGATGTAGCGCACCACCGAGAGATCGTGGCTGATGAACAGATAGGCGAGCCCCAGCTCCGTCTGCAGATCCTCGAGGAGATTGAGGACCTGGGCCTGGATCGAAAGGTCGAGGGCGGACACGGGCTCGTCCAGCACCACGAGCCTGGGCTCCAGCATCAGCGCCCGGGCGACGGCGATGCGCTGGCGCTGCCCGCCCGAGAACATGTGCGGATAGCGACGTGCGAGCTCGGGCCGGAGCCCCACCCGGCGCATCATCGCCGCCACCGCCTCGCGGCGTTCGGCGGCGGTCATGGCGGTGTTGATGAGCAGCGGTTCGGCGAGGATGGTCTCGATCTTCTGGCGCGGGTTGAGGGAGCCGTAGGGATCCTGGAAGACGATCTGGACGCTGCGGCGCAGGCGCCTGCGCGCCTCGCGGTCGGCCGTGGCCACCGGTGTCCCGTCGATCACGAGCTCGCCCGAGGTGGGCGGTTCGATCATGGTGACCATGCGGGCGAGGGTGGATTTGCCGCAACCGGACTCCCCCACCACCGCCAGGGTACGACCGGCGTCGAGCGTGAAGCTCGCGCCGTCCACCGCCTTCAGGATCCGCCGGCGCCCGAACGCCCCGCCGCCCACCGGATAGTGCCGACGCAGATCCCGCGCCTCCACCACCGGCACCGCGGTCATCGCACACCCTCCGCGGCCCCGGGATGGCCCTCGGGCACCCCGCCGACCAGCGGATAGTGGCAGCGTGCCCGGCCCAGCGCGGCGGCGGCCGGCCGCGGCGGCTCGCGGCGACAGCGCTCGGTGGCGAAGCGGCAGCGGGGGTGGAACAGGCAGCCCTCGGGTCGGTCCCAGAGACCCGGGACGACGCCCGGGATGGCCGCGAGGCGCCGGCCGATGTTGCGTTCGGGAAGCGCGTCGAGGAGGGCACGGGTGTAGGGATGGTGGGGATCCTCGAACAGGCCGAAGACGTCCTGCTGCTCCACCTGCTGGCCCGCGTACTGCACCACCACCCGTTCGGCGGTCTCCGCCACCACGCCCATGGCGTGGGTGATCAGCACCATCGCCATGCCCTGCTCGCGGCGCAGCTCGAGGAGGAGATCGAGGATCTGGGCCTGGATCGTAACGTCGAGGGCGGTGGTGGGCTCGTCGGCGATCAGCAGCTTCGGCCGGCAGGCGATGGCCATGGCGATCATCACCCGCTGGTTCATGCCGCCCGAGAGCTGGTGGGGAAAGGCGCGCAGGCGCTCCGCCGGCGACGGGATGCCGACCTTGTCCAGCAGTTCGAGGGCGCGCCGGCGCCGCTCCTCGCGGCGGCCGCCGAGATGGGTCCGGATCGCCTCGTCGATCTGGAAACCGACGGTGAAACAGGGATTGAGGGAGCTCGTCGGCTCCTGGAAGATCATCGCCATGTCCTTGCCGACGATGCGGCGACGATCTCCGGCGCTCATGGCGAGCAGGTCGTGGCCGGCGAAGGCGAGCCGTGTGGCGGTGACACGCGCCGTCGGCGGCAGCAGCCCCATCACCGCCAGCATGGCCACCGACTTGCCGGATCCCGATTCGCCGACGATGGCGACCAGCTCCCCCGGGTCCACCTCGAGACTGATACCGTCGACCGCCCGCAACATGCCGCCGGCGACCGGGAACTCGACCGTGAGATCGCGGATCTCGAGTAGGCTCATGAGCGCTTCAGCTTCGGATCGAGGACGTCGCGCAGGCCGTCGCCGACGAGGTTGATGGCCAGCACGGTGAACAGGATCGCCATGCCGGGGAAGGTCACCACCCACCAGGCGCGCAGGATGAACTCGCGGGCATCCGCCAGCATCGTTCCCCATTCCGGGGTCGGCGGCTGGGCGCCCATGCCGAGGAAACCGAGGGCGGCCATGTCCAGCACGGCGGTGGAGAAGCTGAGGGTGGCCTGGACGATGAGCGGCGGCATGCAGTTGGGCAGCACGGTGACGAACATCAGCCGCGCGAGCCCGGCGCCGGCGACGCGGCTTCCCGTCACGTAGTCGCGGGACAGCTCGGCCAGGGTCGCGGCGCGGGTGAGGCGCACGAAATGCGGCAGGTAGACGATGGCGATGGCGAACATGGCGTTGAACAGGCCGGGTCCCATGATGGCCACCACGACCAGCGCCAGCAGCAGCCCCGGGATGGCGATCAGCACGTCCATCAGCCGCATCACGAGGGTGTCGATCCAGCCGCGGAAGAAACCGGCGAAGAGGCCGATGGTGATGCCGCCCAGGAGCGAGAGCACGATCACCAGGAAACCGATGGACAGCGAGTAGCGGGAACCGAAGATGATCCGCGAGAGGATGTCGCGGCCGGTGGCGTCGGTGCCGAGCGGAAAGCGCCAGCTGCCGCCCTCCTGCCAGACCGGCGGGGTGAGAAAGGCGTCGCGGTACTGCACGTCCGGCGCGTGGGGGGCGACGAGGTCGGCCAGCAGTGCGACGGCCACCAGCAGCAGGAGAAAGACGAGACCGGCGACGGCGCCCCGGTTCTGTCGGTAGTCGTGCCAGAATTCGCGGAACGGACCGGGCGGTTCGGGTCCGAGGGCATCCTCGGCGGGCCGATCGAGGGTTTCGGGCGCGCGCGCCATCAGGCCCTCCGGTGCCGGATGCGGGGGTTGATCAGCCCGTAGAGGAGATCGACCACGAGATTGACCAGCATCACCAGGCTCGCGATCAGCAGAAGGCCGCCCTGCACCGCCGGATAGTCGCGGCGGAAGATGGAATCGACGAGCCACTTGCCGACGCCGGGCCAGGAGAAGATGGTCTCGGTGAGGATGGCGCCGGCCAGCAGCACGCCGACCTGCAGGCCGATCGTGGTGACCACCGGGATGAGCGCGTTCCTGAGGGCGTGGAGCCCGATCACCCGCCGGGGCGGCAGGCCCTTGGCACGGGCGGTGCGCACATAGTCCTCGCCCAGCACCTCCAGCATCGCCGAACGGGTCTGGCGGGCGATCACCGCGAGCGGAATGGTGCCCAGCACCGCGGTGGGCAGGATCAGATGGCGGAGGGCGGACAGGAAGGCTCCTTCCTGATCCGAGAGCAGGGTGTCGATCAGCATGAAGCCGGTGACCGGCTCCACGTAGTAGAGCAGCGACAGCCGCCCGGAGACCGGGGTCCAGCCCAGGATGCCGGAGAACAGGATGATGAGCAGCAGCCCCCACCAGAAGATGGGCATCGAATAGCCGGTCAGGGTCACCGCCATGACGCTGTGGTCGAACACGGTCCCGCGGCGCACGGCAGCCAGGATGCCCACCGGCAGTCCGATCACCACCGCCAGCAGGATGGCGCAGAGGGAGAGTTCGAGGGTGGCCGGAAAGAGGGTCAGGAATTCCCGGATCACCGGCTGTTTCGTGACGATGGAGCGGCCGAGATCGCCCTGCAGCACGTCGCCGAGATAGCCGAGGTACTGCTCCCAGAGGGGCCGGTCGAACCCCAGCTCGCGCATCAGCCGGGCGTGGCGTTCGGGGCTCACGCCCCGCTCGCCGGCCAGGATCTCGATGGGATCCCCGGGGAGCAGGCGGATGAACAGGAAGGCGATCAGCGTCACCCCGAGGAAGGTGGGGATCAGCAGACCCAGTCGTGTCAGCAGAAAGCGCAGCAACGGCGTTCGGTCCCGTCGACCTCGAGGCGGCCCGGCGAATGGTCGGGGGATGCTTTACGCGCACCGCTCCGGGCCCGCAATGGCGTCGCGCGGACGGGGGAGCTGCGACGATCGTGCGCGGCGTGCAAGCTTCCGGGTCAGAGGCCGGCGGCGGAGCCGTCGGCGACGTCGCCGGCCTGGAGGGAGGCGAGGCGGGTGCGCAGCCGTTCGACGAGGGCGCTCGTGTCCGCCG
Organism: Alphaproteobacteria bacterium; assembly: GCA_027045875.1. GTDB lineage: Bacteria > Pseudomonadota > Alphaproteobacteria > Geminicoccales > Geminicoccaceae > JALSRW01. Next base: position 100,715 of record JALUAG010000052.1, read on the forward strand.
TTACCTGTCGTGGATCGCCGGTGATGGCGAGCGGCGTGGTCATCAGCTCGAACAGGGTCTCCACGGTCAGCGCCGGATTTCTCTCGGCGACCAGCCGGGCGATCCGGGCCACCGCCTCCCGCGATCCGCGCCGCCAGAGGGCGGTGCCCACCCGCAGCGCTCGCAAGGCGTCCTCCTCGCTCAGCAGCTTGCGCCCGGCGAACTGGTTCACGATGGGTTGGGCCAGCGCGGCCAACCGCTCCCAATCGCGGGCGAGCCAGGCGGCGTCCAGACGAACGGTGAACGCGCGCGGATCCTCGATGCCCTCGAGGGCGCTCAGCGCCCCCCAGGGATTCCCGCGGGCGAGTTCGACGCGAGCCGCGAGCAGCCGCCCTTCCACACGGTCCCTCCCGACACCGGTGGCGGCGAGCTGGAGGGCCAGTTTCCCCGCCTCGTCGAAAGCCCCCCGTGCGAGGTCGGCGCGCGCCTGCAGCCGGGCGAAGGCCCGCCGCAGAGGGCCGGTCGCGACCACCGGCAGCCGTTCTTCGAGGAGCACCGCGGCGACTTCGGGAAGGCCCGCGTCGAGCAGGCCGCGGGCGAGGTCGAGGGTGATGCGATCACCCGCCTCGCCCGGCGGCAGCAGCTCCACGTAGCGGCGATAGAGCTCGAGACGCACGAACAGGGGCAGCGGCGGATCGGCCCCGGGATCGAGGGCGGTGGCCAGAGCTACGGCCATTTCCGCGGGCAGGCCGACACTCGGCGCGGCGTCGGGATAGCGCCCCAGCAGCTCCCGCCAGACCGCGAGTGCCTGCGGGATGCGGCCCAGCGTGCGTTCGAGACGACCGAGCTCCCGCAGCATGGTGGGCTCCCAGGGGTGTCCGCGCCAGAAGGCGCGCTGGCGCAGGAAGGCATCGCGGGCCGCCGCCTCGTCGATGCGCCCGGCCTGGCGATCGAGATTGACGAGCGCGAACTCCGCCTTGGTGGCGGTGATCCAGGGAGCTTCCTCGACGAGACGGGCGAGGAGCCTGCGCGCTTCGGTACCGGCGCCATCGCGGTCGAGGGTCAGGGCCTCGATGAAGCGCAGTTCGTCGCGCTGGGCGGCGGTCAGCGGCAGCTGGTCGAGGCGGTCGAGCCAGGTGAAGGCGCTCGCCGCATCGCCGTTCTGGGCGGCGATCATGACCGCCATCAGTCCCAGGCGGAAACGCAGCGCCGGGGGATAGGATTCGAGAATGCCCCGCGAACGTTCGAGCTCCTCGGCGGCCAGATCCCAGCTGTTCTCGCGGGCCGCCAGCACCGCTCGCCAGAGCGCCATCTCGCGGTCGTCCTCGAGCAGCGGATTGCGCAGATGCCGAGCCGCCGCGGCGTTCCGTCCCAGGAGCAGCGAGGAGGCGCCGGCCAGCGCCGCCCGCCGCTTCGAGAGCTCGGGATCCTCCTCGATCACCGGCGAGCCGGTGGTGGCGAGGAGCTGGGCCAGCGCCTCGGCGCCAAGGGCGTCCGCGAGATAGAGACGGGCGAGCTGGAGACGCAGCTCCTGTCGGGCCGGATCCTTCCGCATGGCCAGTTCGGCCACGAGGGCGCGGCGCAGCCGCCCCACCCCCTCGAGCAGCTCGGGGGCGAGTTCGGCGAGGCCCAGCGTCGTCCGCCAGGAAGGCAGGATCTGCTGCGGCTCCACCGCCTCGCTCCCTTCCGCGGCGGTCTCCGGGGGAACGGCGTCCGCTCCCGTCTCCTGCGCGGCCGTTTCTTCCCCCGGCGGTCGCGGCGGCTCGGCGGGGGGAGCGCTGGAGACACCGGGCTCGGTGGGCGGCACGGCGACATGTTCGGGGGGCGCGGCCGAAAGCGCCGGGGGTTTCTCCCCTTCGCGGGCGGATGCCACCATGGCCGGTGTCTGCGCCGCGGCGGCCGGCTCCCCCTCTCCCGCGGTCTCCGTGACCGGCGCGCGGGCGGCGGCATCCGGCGGCGCCGGTGGTCGGGCCGCCGGCTCCTCGGGTGGGAAGGCTCCGGGTTCGAGGCGCAGCCCGCCCGGACGGGTGATGGCGATGCCACCCGTCACCGCCCGCGCGCGAACCTCGGGCAGCGGCGATCGCCAGGCCACTCCCTGGGCGCTTTCGAGGAGCGAGAGGTCGACCAGCCGTCTCGGTGCCGGCAATCCGGTGCCTGGGCGATCGTAGGTGAGAACGTGGATCTCCTCGCCGGCCACGCTGTCGCGAAAGCGCAGGTGGCGACGGGCACCGGGGAACAGCAGGCGGCCCGCGGCCGCATCCGCCCGCACGGCGACCTCGGCCGCCGGCCGCTCGCCGAATCTCAGCATCCACACCGTCCCCTCGCGGCGCATGGCGACCGCCACCGGCCGTCTGAGGTCGATGCGCAGCACCGTCGCCTGCTGGTGGGGCTCCTGGCGCAGACCGCGGATCAGAGCGCCGGCATGGAAGGCGATCTTCCTCTTCTCGGCCAGCAGGGAGCCGGCGCGGGCGTCGAAGACGAGCCAGAGCCGGCCGGCCCGCAGGAAGGCGGCGGCGCCGACCTCGAACGGCCAGAGAAAGCGCAGGACGACGGTCTCACCTTCACGGGCCGCCCGGATCTCCAGGCTCTCGGTCACCGCAGGAACGGCCGCGGCATCGGCCGCCGCCACGGCCCCGGGCTCCGTATCGCCGATCTCCGGCGACGGGACCTCTCCTGCCGCCGAGGCCGGGGCGGCGTCCGCCGCTTCGGAACCGGCCGTCCCGACATCGCCTGCCGTCGCGCCGCCCGGTCCGTCCGCGGCTTCGGCGACGGGGAGGGCGTCCGCCGAACGCCCCGCGCCGGTGCGGGGCGGGCCGGCGGCCTCCTCGCCCTTGGTCTCCCCTCCTTCCGCGGCCGCCGCTCCCGAAACCGGAGGCGTGTCCGCTTCGTTCTGCGGGGCGGCCTTTCGCAGGAGATCGAGCACCAGCCGGTCGGGTGGCAGCCGCATGGTTCGCGCGTCGTAGCCGTCGGCGAGGCGCAGTCGCAGTCCGCTCCCTTCCGCGGCTTCCACCGCCGCCAGCCCGTCGAGCCGCCCGAGGCGGGCGATCAGGTTCCGGCCCAGCGGGCGGGCGAAGCGCAGCGCGAGCCGGTCGCCGTCGCGTTCCAGCTCCGCCGCCGCCGCCCGTTCGCCCTCGAAGACGAGGCGGAGATAGTCCGGATGGTTGCCGATGCGGACGCCGATGGAGGCCAGCGCCTCGTCGTTGCGGCGGAACGCCACCTCGAGGCCGCCGGCGTCGTCCTTCGTGATCGTCACTTCGGTTCCCGACCGGAGCAGGAAGAAGACGCGGCCGGAGTCGGCGTCGGCGGAAACGCCGGCCACCAGCGCCCGGAGACGCGTTTCGAGGTCGCCGAGTTCGGGAAGCGGTCGGGCACCGAAGTCCAGCACCAGACGGCCGCCGCGCACGGCCGCCGTCACCGGCTGTCCGGCGAACGGGGCCACGCGCAGAGCGGCTCCCCCGTCACGTGGCCGGAAGGAGACGGCGGGAGCGGCGCCGTCCGGGTCCGATCGGGCCGGCGCCGGAGCGGGCCCGAGAGCGGGCCCCAGAAGGAGGAGCAGCAGCAGGAGACGGCCGCCCTTCATGGCACCAGCACCAGGGCGGCGCGCTCGCCGTCACCGACGGCGAGGATGCGGTCCGGGGGATGCCCCATCCAGCGGCCGGCGGCGTCGCCGAGACGACGGAGCAGGCGCAGCCGTTCGACGAGCGCGAGCTCCGACGGGACCGGTACCTCGAGCCGGGTCTCCACGAGACCGGACAGTACCGGCAGCAGGATCGCTCGCAGCCGGGAGGGGGTGGACGTGGTGTCGGACGAGCGGTCGGTCAACAGGCGACGGTCGAAGCGCAGGATCACCGAACGCCCGGCGACCGCCGCCCGCAGGCCGTAGGGACGTCCGACGGCCGCCAGCCGCTGATCCAGCACCCGGGCGAGATAGGCCGCCCTGCCCGCCTCCGGTTCTGGATCGGGATCGGTGGCGCTGTGCCCGATGCGGGAGGTTGCCCGCGGCGGCTCGGTGACGGTGGGGGTCCGTCCCTGCCAGACGGTGGTCAGCGCCTGCCAGCGCTCGACGTCCAGGCGGCTCATGGCGAAAGTCAGCACGAAGAAAGCCAGCAGCAGGGCGGCCAGATCGGCGAAGGTGAGGAGCCACGGGGCGGTGCCGGGACCGTCGCGGTTCATCGGATCGGCTCCGGGATGCGCTCACGGAGGGTGAAGGACCAGCGGTCGCCGTCACTGCCGAAAAGGCCGTAGATCACCGCCTCGCCATCGGCGCCCAGACGGTCGAGAAGAGCCAGCACCCGCTGCAGCCGCCGTGCCAGCTCCGTGACCTCGGGCCCGGTGGGCCGGGGCGCTGCGATCTCGAGGACCCAGCCGTTCGGATCGCGGGTGACGGCGGCCATGCGCCCGAACAGCAGCCAGCGGGCACGGGGGATCTCGCCGCTCGCGTCGAACAGCCGTGCCGCGGCGAGCTCGACACGGCCCACCACTCCGGCCCGTTCCGCCTCCGCGGTCAACGGTGGTCCGAAGCGGAGATCGCGCAGTGCGTCCTCCCCGGAGCCCCGGGCGAGCGTGCCGCCCTCCACCGGCGGTGCGGGTCTCTCCGCGACCGCCGTCGCCGGTGCCGAGAACTGGCGTTCGAGCGATCGCAGAACCCGCTTCGCGCGTTCCCGATCAAACTCGGAGAGGGCGATCAGCAGCACGAAGAAGCCCGCCAGCAGCAGGAACACGGAGAGAAAGAGGGTGGATGTGGTGGCCGATCCGGGCATCCCGGACCGCGTCGGCGAACTCACGACAACGCCGGGAACGGCGAGGGGGTCGTGCGATGTGCCCCCATCTTCCGTTTTCCCGTCGGCCGACGGCCACCCCGGGGAGACGGGAAACGGCGGTGCGGTCGGGGACGTTGCCGTGCTGCTGTCCGGTGCGGAGCCGATGGACGGAGGGACGGCCTCGGACATCACCGGGAGGCGTCAACCGAACAGGGCGTCGATTTCGTCCTGGGTGGTGCCGGTTCCGGGTGGTGCCGGGCCATTGAGGAGATCCTCGTCGGTGAGCGGTTTCTTGGGTGTCTGCTCGGGTTCCTCGGCGGGAGGATCGCCGAGCGCGGTGAGCAGCGCGTCGATGCGCGTCTCCACCGCTTCCAGGGTATCGACCACCTTCTTGATGCGCTGGCCCGTGATGTCGTGGAAGTTGCAGGCCTCGTAGATGCGGGTGACGCATTCGAGCAGCTTTTCCGACGCCTCGTCCGGCATGCTCTCGGCCAGCTTCTCGAGCTCCTCGCAGGTATCGAGGATGGTGCCCGTCGCTTCCTCGAGATGCGAGGCGATGGCGCCCAGCTCGCCGTTGGCGAGCGGCAGATGATGGGAGCGGATGTCGTGCGGACGCACCGATTCGACATCGACCTTGGCCCGTTCGATGACGCCCGCCAGGGTCTCGAGCTCCTCGGCAATCCGCCGTTCCTTCGCCGAAACCTGGCTCTGCACCCGTTCGAGGACCGCCTGGATGATCTTCACCACCTCGGCGAAGAGCTGTCCGCCGTGGGAGATGTCGCCGACGTTGTCCAGACGCCGGTCGATGAACTGTTCGAGACTTTCCTGCCGGTCTCGGTCCCGCTGGCTCGTCACGATTCGTCTCCGCTGTCAGGTACCACCGAGAACCATGGCGATCTTTTTGTGCAGGGTCTCGGCGTTGAACGGCTTGACGATGTAGTTGTTCACGCCCGCCTGCTTGGCGGCGATCACGTTCTCCGTCTTGCTCTCGGCGGTGATCATGATGAACGGGATGTCCTTCAGTTTGGGATCGGCGCGCACCGCCTTCAGGAGCTCGAGCCCGGTCATCGGCTGCATGTTCCAGTCCGAGATCACCAGCCCGTAAGGCTTCTCGCGCAGCTTGGCGAGCGCCGCCGACCCGTCCGTCGCCTCGTCGACGTTGGTGAACTCGAGCTGGCGCAGCAGATTGCGGATGATCCGCAACATCGTCTTGTAATCGTCGACGATCAGGATGGGCATCTTCTTGTCGACTGACATCGAGGCAGGCTCCAGGCAGGCTGTAGTTGGACGGGCTTCACGACCGCTCCGAACGCGGCGCCGGTCGCCGCGCTTTCGGGCCGGCGCCCATCCTATGTGCTGCCTCTTAAGGTTTGGTTAACGCGCATTGGCACCGATCGCGGCCGGGACGATCGCCACCCGGTCGTCCCGCGCGGCCGGTGACGGGGTCGGTCGCGACGGCGTGTCGACCGTCAGAAATCCGGCGGCGGCCTCACGCCGGCCAGCTCGAGGTGCCGCCGGATCTGCGCCTTGAGGGCCTCGAGCCCGTCGGCCGTGCGGGCCTCGGCGCGGGCCACCAGCACCGCCTGGGTGTTGGAGGCGCGCAGCAGCCACCACCCCTCCGGCGTCCGCACCCGCACGCCGTCGGTTTCGTCCACCTCCGCCCCCTCCCGGCGGAGCGCCGCCGCCACCTTCTCGATCACCCCGAACTTGGTCTCGTCCGGGCAGTCGAAGCGGATCTCGGGCGTGTTGTGGACTTCGGGCAGGGCGTCCCGGATCTCCGCCAGGGTCCGCTCGCCGCGCGCCAGGATGTCGAGCAGGCGCACCGCCACGTAAAGGGCGTCGTCGTGCCCGTAGAAGCCGTCCTTGTAGAAGATGTGCCCCGACATCTCGCCGGAAAGCGGCGCTCCGGTCTCCACCATCTTGGCCTTGATCAGCGAATGGCCGGTCTTCCACATCAGGGGACGGCCGCCGAGACGGGCGATCTCGTCGAACAGGAGCTGGCTCGCCTTCACGTCGGCGATGATGGTGGCGCCCGGATGGCGGCCCAGCACGTCGGCGGCCAGAATCCCGAGGAGCTGGTCGCCGTAGATGATGCGGCCCTTGCCGTCCACCACCCCGATACGGTCGCCGTCCCCGTCGAAGCCGATGCCCACCTCGTAGCCGCCCGCGACCACCTCCCGGCGCAGCGCCTCGAGGTTCTCGGGTACGGTGGGATCGGGATGATGGTTGGGAAACCGCCCGTCCACCTCGGCGAACAGGCAGCGGTGGCGCCCGGGCAGCCGCGCCGCCAGCGCCTCCATGGCCGGTCCGGCGGCCCCGTTGCCCGCATCCCAGACGGTGTCGATCGGTCGCGTGCCGTGAAAATCGCGCAGCAGGCGGTCGACGTAGGCATCGAAGACGGGCGTGTCCACCACCCGTCCGCTACCCGAGGCGAACGCTCCCTCGGCCGCGATCCGTCCGAGCTCGCGGATCCGCGAGCCGAAGAAGGCGGCCTTGCCGAACATCATCTTGAAGCCGTTGTGGCTCGGCGGATTGTGCGAGCCGGTGACCTGGATGCCGCCATCGGCATCGAGATGATGGACCGCGAAATACATCATCGGCGTCGGGCCGAGCCCCAGCCGCAGCACCTCCATGCCGCTCGCCACCAGCCCCGCCGCCAGCGCCGCTTCCAGTTCGGGCGAGCTCAGCCGGCCGTCGTAGCCGACGCACACCCGCCTGCCGCCCTCGCGCCCCAGAAGCGTCCCGAACGCCCGCCCGATGGCGCGCGCATCCTCGGGAAACAGGGTTTCGCCGACGATGCCGCGAATGTCGTACTCGCGCAGGATGGTGGGATGGAAGCGATGCCCAGAGGCCATGTCCCGCTCCGCTCAGTGTTTTTCCGGCAGGCTGCCGTCGATCGCCGGCCGCCCGATGCTGACGTAGGAGAAGCCGGCGCGGACCACCCGTTCGGGATCGAACACGTTCCGGAGATCGACGATCCGCGGTTCACGCATCATCCGCCGCACCCTGTCGAGGTCGAGGCCGCGGAACTCGTTCCATTCGGTGAGGATCACGAGCACGTCGGCTCCCTCCAGGATGCCGTAGGGATCCTCGCCCCAGATCACCCCCGGCAACAGGCGACGGGCCTCCTCCATTCCCTTGGGGTCGTAGGCCCGCACTTCCGCCCCCTCCGCCTGCAGGGCCGGCAGGATGACGAGGCTCGGACTCTCCCGCATGTCGTCGGTGTTGGGCTTGAAGGTGACGCCGAGCACCGCGACGGCCCGCCCCGCGACGCTGCCGCCGCAGGCATCGGTGATCTTGCGTACCATCCGCCGCTTGCGCGCCTCGTTGACGGCGACCACCGTCTCCACCGTGCGCAGCGGGCTGTCGTACTGCTCGGCCGTGCGCAGCAGCGCCAGCGTGTCCTTGGGAAAGCAGGAGCCTCCGTAGCCCGGTCCGGCGTGCAGGAACTTGCGCCCGATGCGGCCGTCCAGCCCGATCCCCTTGGCCACCGCCTGCACGTCGGCCCCCACCTTCTCGCAGAGATCGGCGATCTCGTTGATGAAGGTGATCTTCATCGCGAGGAAGGAGTTGGTGGCGTACTTGATGAGCTCGGCGGTCTCGAGGCCGGTGAAGAGGATCGGCGTCTCGATCAGGTTGAGGGGGCGGTAGGCCTGGGCGAGGATGTCGCGCGCGCGTTCGGTCTCGACCCCGCAGACCACCCGGTCGGGACGCATGAAATCGCCGATCGCGGAGCCCTCGCGGAGGAACTCGGGATTGGAGGCGACTTCGATCGGCAGGTCCGGCCGCCGTTCGCGGAAGAAGTCCCACAGCCGCCGCGTGGTGCCCACCGGCACCGTCGATTTGGTCACCACCAGGGTGGGGCGGGAAACGCAGGCGGCGATGTCCTCGGCCGCCCCGAACACGTAAGTGAGATCGGCGTGGCCGTCACCGCGCCGGGTGGGTGTCCCGACGGCGATGAACACCGCATCCGCCTCCCGCACCGCATCGCCGAGCTCGGTGGTGAAGGCGAGCCTTCCGGCATCCCGGTTGCGCGCCACCAGCTCGTCCAGACCCGGCTCGTAGATCGGCATCTCGCCCCGCTCGATGCGGGCGATCTTGTCGGCATCCCTGTCGACACAGACCACGTCGAGCCCGAATTCGGCGAAGCAGGCCCCCGAAACCAGGCCCACGTAGCCGGTACCGATCATCGCGATGCGCAAGGCTTCTCTCCCGGCGGTATCGACGGCGCCCGACGGCGAAACATCCCGTCGCCCCGCCCGCCTCCGAAGGTGTCATACATAGTGGCGCAGGGCGGCATGCAGGCCGGCGGCCAGATCGTCGCGTTCCATGGCGAGGGCCACGATCGCCTCGAGATACCCGAGACGGTCACCGCAGTCGAAACGGCGGCCCTCGAACCGCAGGCCGAAGAAGCGCTGGACCTCCAGCAGACGGCTCATGGCGTCGGTGAGCTGGATCTCGCCGCCCGCGCCCGGCGGCAGACGATCGAGGATGCCGAAGATCTCGCCGCTCAGCACGTAGCGGCCGATCACCGCCAGCCGCGACGGCGCCTCGGCGGGCGCCGGCTTCTCGACGAATCCCCGGACCTCCACCAGCCGGTCGCGGGCCTCGCCGGGATCGACGATGCCGTAGCGGGCGGTATGTTCGGGCTCCACCTCCATCACCGCCACGATGTTGCCGCCGGTCTCGGCGTGGGCCTCGACGAGCTGGGCGAGACAGGGTGTGCGGGCATGAACGAGATCGTCCACCAGGACCACCGCGAAGGGCTCGTCGCCGACGAGATGGCGGGCACACCAGACCGCATGGCCGAGGCCCTTCGGTTCCTGCTGGCGGGTGTAGACGAAGCAGCCGGCCTCGGGCATCGCCGCCTCCAGCGCCGCCAGGGTCTCTTCCCTGCGCTTGCGGGCCAGGGTGTCGAACAGCTCGAAGGCGCGGTCGAAGTGATCTTCGATCAGGGTCTTGCCCCGACCGGTGACGAAGATGAACTGTTCGGCGCCGGCCGCCGCCGCCTCCTCGACCGCGTACTGCACGAGCGGCCGGTCCACCACCGGCAGCATCTCCTTCGGCAGGACCTTGGTCGCCGGCAGCATGCGGGTGCCCAGTCCCGCTACCGGAAAGACGACCTTGCGAATGGCAGCCATGTGACCCTGCTTTCCCGATCGAGAACGGACGCGGTCCGGACCCACGCGGTCGGTCCGGCCGTGGGCGAGGATGAGGCCTCTAATAGCGGTGCCCCCGTTGGATTTTCAACCACGTTGCGAGCGCCGGACGACACAGCCCGATACGTTTCCCGCCGGCGCGCCCGGTTCAACGCCGGCCCCGCAGGAGGGTTTCCTTGGCGCGGTTGATCTGGATCGCGAGATAGTTGGACCCGCCGTGATCGGGATGGAGCTTGGCCATCAGCCGGCGATGCGCGGCCTTGATCTCCTCGACGGTGGCGCCCGGCCGGAGACCGAGCACGGCGAGCGCGGTGCGCTCGTCCATCGCCGAATCCGCGGGCCCCGCCGCCCGCTGTCCGGCGCCGACCTCCTCTTCCTCGGCCGATCGTGCGGCGCGCCATCCGGGGTCGCGCCGGTCGAGATAAGCCTCGAGAAGCTTCGCGCTGTCGGGATCCTCGCGAAGGAACTCCGCCAGCAGCTCCCGCAGCTCGGCGAGGCCGAGCCCGTCGAGGCGCCGTCCGGCGAAGCGGCCGCCGAGCACGACACCGTCGAGCCGTCCGGAGCGACGGTTCAGCTCCATGCGTAGAAGCCGCGTCTCGACCCGCGACACCTCCTCCTGCTCCTCGCCGCCGTCGAACGGATCGGCCCCGCGCCGGGCCTTCACGAAGGAGCGCACGGCCATCACCATGGCCGCCAGGGTCACCAGCGCGAGGCCGAAGCGGCCCGCGTAGATGAGGCCCGTGCTCGCGAGGGCGCTGAAGACGAAGACGAAGGTGCGGACCGCCTGTGCGAGATCGGAGACGGGAGCGGTGACGAACCAGCGCAGCCCGACGAGCAGCAGAACGACGATGCCGGCGACGACGAGGAGGGTGCTCATCCCTCACCGGATCTGCCGTGCGATCAACCGGACGTTCCCGCCGGAACGGCCGGCAAAGGATTCGAGGGCGGCGATGCCGCCCGCGGCATAGGCGGCGACGGCGGCGAGCAGTTCGCGGAGCTGTCCGGGCGCGGCGCTGTCGAAGCGGCAGTGGGCCCCGCCCGTGAGCCGGGCGATGTCGCGGAAGGCCCGGCCGGCGACGGGATCGGCCCCTTCCTGGAACATGAAGCCGCGCACCCCGCGCACTCCCAGTTCGCCGGCCAGACGGCCGAGCTCGTCGATATCCTCCTCGCAGCAGTCGCCGATGAAGACGAGGGCGTGGACCCGTTCCTTCGCGGTCTCCCTGAGGGCGTGGCGCAGCACGCGGCGGATCTGGGTCTGGCCCGCCCGGCAGGTGACGCGGGTCATCAGATCGACGAGAGTCCGCGGCTCGGTCACCCAGCGGCTGGCCTTGCATTCGTCGAAGCCGCGGTAGAACACGAGCTGCACCTCGAGCCCGCCCAGCCGGCCGGCTTCGAGGAACATCTCGCCGGTGACCCGCGCCGCCCGGTCCCAGGTGGGCTCGCGCGACGCGGTGGCGTCGAGGGCGAAGATCAGCCGGCCCGGCCCCCCGCCACGCCGCTCGGGAAGGCGTTTCACCTCCTCGAGAAAGCTCGCGAGGCCGTCGGCCTGCCGCTCGGTGAGACTTTTCCTGCTCATGTCCGCGAATCTGCCTTCCTCGGCCCGACTGTCCAGACCCCACGGGTCGGGGACACGCGTTTCCGCTCCGCCGCGCCCCCCGCGTCCGGAGCGTGTGGCGCGCACCCGCGCTCGCTCGAAACGGCGTCGCAGGTTAGCTCCAATCGAACATACAATGCACGAACAAGGGGGGGGAACACGAGATGCGCGGGACGCTCGAAAGGCTGAGGGGGACGGTGTTCGTCCTCGCATTGCTGCTCGCCGGTCCGCTGGCCGCCTACGAGCTGGGGGCGCTGCGTCTCGGAGTGCTGAAGTTCGGCACCGTCAACTGGGAGCTCGATGTGATCAGGACCAACGGGCTCGACGCCGAGGAGGGCTTCACCCTCGAGGTACAGGGTTACGGCGGCGGCGAGGCCACCAACGTGGCGCTGATGGGGGGCGCGGTCGACGGCATCGTCGACGACTGGATCTGGGTCTCGCGCCAGCGCGCGGCCGGCATTCCGCTGGTCTTCGCCGTGCCCTATTCGCACACCGTGGGCGCCCTCGTCGTCCACGGCGATTCGGGCATCGACAGTCTCGACCAGCTGGCCGGCAGGAAGATCGGCATCGCCGGCGGCCCGTTCGACAAGAGCCGACTGCTCGTCCAGGCGGTGGCCGGGAAGCACCACGAGATCGCCCTCGCCGATGTGGCGGAGCTCGCTTTCGGCGCCCCGCCGCTGCTCAATCAGAAGTTCCTTTCCGGCGAGCTCGACTCCGTCCTCAACTACTGGCATTTCGTTGCCCGCCTCGAGGCCGCGGGTCACAGGCGGCTCCTGAACGTCTCCGACGCTCAGGCCGAGCTCGGGGTACCGCCCACGGTGCCGCAGCTGGGCTACGTCTTCCAGGAGAGCTTCGTCGAGGCCGACCCGGAGCTCGTCAAGGCCTTCGCGCGGGCCTCCTACAACGCCAAGCGGATCCTGCGGGACAGCGACGCCGAATGGGAGCGCATCCGGCCCCTGACCAAGGCCAAGAACGACGCCGAGCTCGAGACCCTCGAGCGTCGGTTCCGCGAGGGCATCGTCGAGAGCTGGGGTGACGAGGAGCGGAAGCTGGCGGCGCGGATGGCGGCCGATCCCCAGCTCATGCCGGGACCGGCGGCAGTGGTCGCCCGGATGACGGCCGAGGCGCGGAGCGGCGAGCTCTTCTTCCACCTCGGCACCACCCTCGCCCGGGTGGCGGCGAGCTTTCTCGTCGCCATGCTGGCGGGCACCGCCCTCGGCCTGCCGAAGGGACGCCGGCGCCTCGCCGACGAGCTCGGTGGCCCCTGGCTCGTCTTCTTCCTCAATCTGCCGGCCCTCGTCACCATCGTTCTCGCCTACATCTGGATCGGGCTCGTGGAGAGCGCCGCGATCCTCGCCGTGGCCCTCAACAAAATGCCCAACGTCACCGTCACCGTGCGCGAGGGGGCGCGCGCCCTCGATACCGGTCTTTCGGAAATGGCGACCGTGTTCGAGGTCCCCTTCGGGCGGCGTCTGCGCCACGTGCTGCTGCCCCAGCTCTATCCTCACATCGCCGCCGCGGCCCGGTCCGGTCTCGCCCTCATCTGGAAGATCGTACTGGTGGTCGAGCTGCTGGGGTGACCCGACGGGGTGGGTTTCCAGATCGCCATCTTTTTCCAGTTCTTCGACGTCGCCGGCATCCTCGCCTATGCTCTGGCCTTCATCCTCGTCGTGCAGGCCATCGAATGGGGTCTCCTCCAGCCGCTCGAGCGACGGCTGACGCAATGGCGGCGCTGACCGTCGCCATCGTCGAAAAGAGCTTCCCTGCTCTGGGTGCGGCGAGCGCGCGACAGGTTCTCGGCCGCCTGGACTTCACCCTGAGACCGGGCGAAACGGTGGTCCTCACCGGTCCCTCCGGCTGCGGCAAGACCACGCTGCTCAACATCGTGGCCGGTCTCGATTGCCGTTTCGAGGGCTGCATCGAGATGCCGGAGGGGACCCGCATCGGCTACGTTTTCCAGGAGCCCCGCCTGCTGCCCTGGCGCACGGTCGAGGACAATCTGCGCCTCGTGCTGCGCGGCGAGGAGGCGGAGATCGCCCGCCGCATCGGCGAGGTGCTGGCCGAGGTGGGACTGGCCGATGCGCACCATGTCTACGCCTCGCGCCTGTCGCTCGGCATGGTCCGGCGGGTGGCGATCGCCCGCGCCTTCGTGGTGCGGCCGAGCCTGCTGCTCCTCGACGAACCCTTCGTCTCCCTCGACGAACCGACGGCCGCCCGGTTGCGCCGCCTGCTGCTCGGTCTCCTGGCCACGCACCGGGTGACCACCCTGTTCGTCACCCCACGATCTGCGCGAGGCGATCATGCTCGCCGATCGCCTCCTCTTCCTCTCGCATCCGCCGGCGCGGATCGTGGCCGACCTGCCCGTGCCCCTCGATCGGGCGGCACGCACCGAGGACGCCGCGATCGAGGCCTTCCGCGTCCGCCTCGGCGAGCTGCCGGCCTTGCTCGAACAGGGCCTCGCGGAGCCCGCGCCCTGATGCCCGGCGGCGCTCGAGATCGCGCATCTCTCCTACGCCTACACCCGACGCGGGCGGGCGCCGGACGATGTTTCGCTGACCGTGCCGGAAGGCTCCTTCACCGCGCTCCTCGGTCCCAACGGTGCCGGCAAGACGACGCTGATGGCGCTCGTCACCCGGCTGTTCGAGGCCCGCGAGGGCGAGATCCGCGTCTGCGGTCTCGATCTCCGCCGCGCCAGCACGGCGGTCCTCGCGCGCATGGGGGTGGTGTTCCAGCACCCCACCCTCGACGTCGATCTCTCGGTGGACCGGAACCTGCGCTATGCCGCGGCCCTGCACGGCATGAGCCGGGCCGAGACCCGGCGGCGGGTGGAGGAGGTGCTGGAGCGGCTCGGGATCGCCGTCTTGCGGCGGCGTCCGGTGCGCACCCTTTCGGGCGGCGAACGACGGCGGGTCGAGCTGGCGCGCGCGCTCGTCCACGCACCGTCCCTCCTGGTGCTGGACGAGCCGACGGTGGGCCTCGACATCGAGAGCCGGCGGGCGATCGTCGAGCATGTGCACGAGCTCTGCCGCAGGGACGGGGTGGCGGCGCTGTGGACCACCCATCTGATCGACGAGATCGCCGAGGGGGACCGGGTGGTGGTGCTCCATGGCGGCCGGGTGAGGGCGGCGGGCGGCCTCGCCGATATTCTCGCCGCTGCCGGAACCGGCGATCTCGGCACCGCGTTCCGCATGCTCACCGAAGAGGAGCGATGATCCGCTATCTGCGCTGTTCCGCCGGCATCGTCACGCGCGAGCTCTCGCGCTTCGTGCAGCAGCGGGGCCGCTTCTTCGCCGCACTGGTGCGGCCGCTCGTCTGGCTGCTCATCTTCGCCGCCGGCTTCCGCTCGATCCTCGGCGTCTCGATCCAGCCGCCCTACGAGACCTACATCCTCTGCGAGGTCTCCATCACCCCCGGCCTCGCGGCGATGATCCTCCTCTTCGCCGGCATGCAGAGCTCGCGCTCGATGGTCTACGACCGCGAGATGGGCTCGATGCGGGTGCTGCTGGTGAGCCCCTTTCCGCGCTGGTACCTGCTCACCTCGAAGCTCGTCTCGGGGGTGATCGTCGCCTGCCTGCAGGTCTACGTGTTCCTCGCCATCGCCTGGTTCTGGGACATCCGCCCGCCGCTCACCGGATATCTCGCGGTATTCCCTGCGCTGCTGCTGGGTGGCCTCATGCTCGGCGCCCTCGGCCTGCTCCTCTCCTCCCTGATCCGCCAGCTCGAGAACTTCGCCGGGGTGATGAACTTCGTCATCTTTCCCGTCTTCTTCGCGAGTTCGGCCCTCTATCCGCTGTGGCGCATCCGCGAGAGCAGCTACGCCCTCTATCTCGTCTGTGCCTTCAACCCCTTCACCTATGCGGTGGAGCTGATCCGCTTCTCCCTCTATCTGCGGCCCAATCCCGAGGCGCTCCTGATCACCGCCGGCTGGACGGTGCTGTTCCTCGCTCTCGCCCTCTACGGCTACAATCCCCAGCGCGGCTTCGTGGCCGCCACCGGCGAGGGCGAGTGATCAGCCGAGGGCGAAGCCCTGACGGATGCCGTCGATCACGTACTGCATGGCGAGCGCGCCCAGGAGCAGTCCCAGAAGACGCGACAGCACGCCGATCATGGTCGGCCCGAGATAGCGCTGGATGCGATTGCCGAGGAGCAGCGCCACATAGGTGGCGACCATGATCAGCAGCAGGGCGGCGGCCACCGAGAGGAGCTGCGGCCAGGCGCCGGCGTAGCGCTCGGCGGCGAGGATGGTAGTGGTGATCGCCGCCGGTCCGGCAATGAGCGGAATGCCCAGCGGGAACACGGCGATGTCCGAGGTCTGCGGCTCGCTCGCGATCGTACCCGCGGTGCCGCCCCGTCGTTCGCCCCGCCGTTCGAACACCATCTCCAGCGCCAGCACGAACAGGAACAGCCCGCCCGCCACGCGGAAGGCCGGGATGCCGATCCCGAGGCCGGTGAGAAGGCCCCGGCCGAAGAGGACGAACAGCAGCAGCACGACCGTGCCGACCAGCACCCCACGGAGCGCGATCCGGCGCCGTTCGTCGGCCTCCGCCTCGCCCGTGATGGCGATGAAGATGGGCACGAGGCCCAGGGGATCGACGGTGACGAAATAGGCCACCAGCGCGGTGGTGAAGGCCTCGCCCACGCCCCTTCCCCTCGCTCAGTAGGTCGCGCGGCCGCCCGAGAGGTCGAACACCGCCCCGGTGGTGAAGGAATTCTCCTCGGACACGATCCAGGCCACCATGGCGGCGATCTCCTCGAGCTCGACGAAGCGCCCGCGCGGGATCTTGGAGAGCATGTAGTCGACGTGCTCCTGGCTCATCTGGTCGAAGATCCGCGTGCGCGCCGCCGCCGGCGTGATGCAGGCGACGGAGATGTCGTGCGAGGCCAGTTCCTTGCCCAGCGACTTGGTGAGGGCGATGACCCCGGCCTTGGCGGCGCTGTAGGCGGCGGCGTTGGGGTTGCCCTCCTTGCCGGCGATGGAGGCGGTGGTGCAGATGCGCCCGTAGTTCTGCTCCACGAGCTGCGGCACCACGGCCCGCAGGGTGTGGAACACGCCGGTGAGATCGATGTCGATCACCTGCCGCCAGGCGTCGAGCGGGTATTCCCAGAGCGGCATGGTGGGGCCGGCGATGCCGGCGTTGGGCACCAGGATGTCGATGCCGCCCAGGGCGGCGTTGGTCTCCCGCACCGCCCGTTCCACCGCGGGATATTCCGTCACGTCCACGGAAACGGACGCGACACGGCCCTCCGCCGCCAGCTCCTCGGCGGTGCGGGACAGGGTGTCGGCATCGCGGTCCCAGAGTGCTACCGCCGCGCCCGAGCGCAGCAGCCGCGAGGCGATCGCCCGCCCGATGCCCTGCGCGGCGCCGGTGACCACCGCACGCCGGCCTTCGAGATCGATCCTGTTCATGGTCTCCTCCCCGTCACTGTGCGCGAGGCATGGCACAGCACCGGGCCCGCGGCAACGCCCCTGCGGCGGGATCTAGGGAGACGTCGTGCCGTGGCCGCCGAAGGACCCGGGAACGCGCACCGGATGGCCGAAACGCAGGGTTTCGGTGACGAAGATGGGTCGATCCCGGTAGCCCACCATCAGCGGCCAGCCGTTGCGGGCGTAGGTGGCGAAGGCCGCCCGGCCACAGGCGCCGCGCGGGCGCGGCCGGAGCGCCGTCTCCACCCGCTGCAGGAGGGTGACGGCGCGCACGAGGGGCTCGGCGAAGCGCTTCATCCAGCGGCTCGAAAGCACCTCGGCGCAGATCGTCTCGCCCCGCTTCAGGACGTTGTAGACGCTGCCGTAACCGGCCACGGGAGGACCGGGGCTCCAGCTCTCGAGCCGGTAGCCGTCGAGGGTCGCCCCGTCGTCGCCTCCGGCCGCCAGGCGCCGCCGCGTCCCGTCGGCGCCGAGGCGGAAGACCTCGCCGCGGCGGAGCTCCAGCAGATAGCGACGGCCGTCCACCTCACCGAGCGCGCGGGCGCCGTCGTCGGCGAGCTCGACGCGCAGCGGCTGGTTCTCGAGGCGGCCCTCGAGCAGGATGCCGGCCCGGGCCCCGACGGTGGAGAGCGCGAGCCCGAGCACAGCGGCCAGCAGGCGACCGAAGAGCCGGCCACGCTCAGGTGGCACGGCCGAACACCCGGGCGAAGATCCGATCGACATGGCGGGTATGGTACTGGAGGTCGAAGAGCCGGGCCAGCTCCTCGTCCGGAAGTCGGGTCGTAACCTCGGGATCCCCGGCCAGCAACTCGAGAAGCGGCCGCTCCTCGGTGAAGGCGCGCATGGCGTGACGCTGGACGATCTCGTAGGCGCGCTGGCGTGGCAGGCCGCGTTCCGCGAGGGCGAGCAGCACCCGCTGCGAGAAGACGAGGCCGTGGGTGGCCTCGAGATTGGCCCGCATGCGCTCGGGGTACACCACCAGCCCCTCGACGAGACCGGCGAGCCGGGCGAGGGCGAAATCGGCGAGCACGAGCGCGTCCGGCAGCATCACCCGCTCCACCGAGCTGTGGGAGATGTCCCGCTCGTGCCAGAGGACGATGTTCTCGAGCGCCGGGCCGAGCGCGGCACGGATCATCCGGGCGAGGCCGGTGAGGTTCTCGGACAGGATGGGATTGCGCTTGTGGGGCATGGCCGAGCTGCCCTTCTGGCCGGGAGCGAAGGGCTCCTCGACTTCCCGCACCTCGGTGCGCTGGAGATGGCGGATCTCCACGGCGAGGCGTTCGATGGCACCGGCCAGCAGGGCGAGAGCGGCGTGCAGCGCGGCGTGACGGTCTCTCGGCACCACCTGCGTGGCGACGGTCTCGGGTTCGAGCCCGAAGCGGGCCGCCACCGCCTCCTCCACCCGCGGATCGATGTTGGCGTAGGTGCCGACGGCGCCCGAGATCTTGCAGGTGGCGATCTCCGCCCGCGCCCGTTCCAGGCGTGTCCTCGCCCGGGCGAACTCGGCGTAGTGGCCGGCGAGCTTGAGGCCGAAGGTGGTGGGTTCGGCGTGCACCCCGTGGCTGCGGCCGATGCAGACCGTGGTCTTGTGCTCGAAGGCGCGCGCTTCGAGCGCCCGCAGCACGTCCTCGAGATCGGCGAGGATGATGTCGAGGGCACGGCAGAGCTGGATGGCGAGGCTGGTGTCGAGGAGATCCGAGGAGGTCATGCCGAGATGCAGGATGCGGGCATCGACGCCGCACACCTCCTCGATATGGGTGAGGAAGGCGATCACGTCGTGGCGGGTCACCGCCTCGATCTCCTCGACCCGGGCGGGGTCGATCAGGCGGTCGCGGTTCGCGGCGACGGCGGCGGCGAGGCGGGTGGCGACGCTGCGCGGCACGAGATCGAGATCGGCCATCGCCTCGGCCACCGCCAGCTCGACATCGAGCCAGAGCGACAGCCTCGCTTCCGGCGAGAACAGGGCGGCCATCTGCGGCCGGCTGTAGCGCGGGATCATCGCGGTGCTCCGTTGCGGCGGCGAAGAAGGGGAAGGGGCCCGGCGTCTTGTACCGGTTCCCGGGGGCTGCTTTAAGGGTATACGGGGTCGCGTGCCCCGGAAAGCCGACAGCATGCCCGTTTCCGAGCCGGTACCGCCCTCCGGCAAGGCCCCTCTGGCCCTGGTGCTGGCCGCCGCCTTCGGCGGCCTGGTCATGCTCGCCCTCGGGGTGGTGCTGGGTCTGTCGCTCTGGGTGGTGGCCCGCAACACCACCGAACTCCTGACCGAGAAGGGCACCCTCATTCTCCAGCTCGTCACCGAACGGATCCGCGACCATCTGGCGCCCGCCCAGGCGCTCGTCGGATTCGTCGGCGACCAGCTCGAATCCGGTGCGCTCGCCTTCGAGGACCGCGAGACGCTCGGTGCCGCGCTCCGCTATACCCTGGCCGCCGCTCCGCAGATCCAGAGCAGCGTCACGATCAGCCCCGAAGGCTGGATGCTCTCCGCCTTTCGCGGCGAGGACGGCGAGATCACCGTCATCGCCCAGGGATGGAACGAGAAGCCGCACATCCGGAGCGCGATCGTGGAGCTCATGAGACGCGGTGACCCCCGTCCCGTCTGGGGACCGCCGCTCTACATCGCCGAAACCGGCTCGACGATCGTCAATTTCGCGCGGCCGATCTACCGGGACGGCAGGTTCGTGGGCGCCGTCGTAGCCACCATCGCGGTGGAGCGGCTCGCTTCCTTTCTCGCCGCGCTCGGCACAGAGCTCAACGGCAACGTCTTCCTGCTCTACGGCCGCGACCGCGTCCTCGCCTATCCGCGCATGCCCGCCGGGCTCGGGCTGTCGCCCGACAAGCCGCTGCCGACCCTCGCCGAGATCGGGGATCCGGTGCTCGCCGCCATCTGGGCGGAAGGGTACGAGGAGCGACGGATCAGGAGCGATCTCGGCGGGCACTGGCATCGGCTGAAGGGCCTCGGGGCCTATTACTATCTCTACCGCGAACTCGCCGAGGCGCGCGCGGTTCCCTGGCTGGTGGGGGTCTATTTCCGGGCCTCGGAGCTGGCCGACCAGCTCCGACGGCTGCGCATGGCGCTGATCCTCGCCATCCTCGCCGTGCTGGCGAGCCTCGTCGCCGCGGTGGCGATGGCCCGACGCATGGCGCGCCCGATCGGCCGTCTCGCCGCCGCCTCCACACATGTGGCGGATCTCGACCTCGAGCATGTGGCGCCGCTGCCCCGTTCCTCGGTGCGCGAGCTCGATCAGGCGGCGCAGGCCTTCAACGGCATGGTGGCGGCCCTGCGCTCGTTCGCCCGCTACGTGCCGCGGGAGCTCGTCCGCCGCCTCGTCCGCACCGGCGAGGGACAGCGGCCGGAGAGCCGCGAACTGACCATCATGTTCACCGATCTCGCCGGTTTCACGGCGCTTTCGGAGACCCTCGACACCACCGCGGTGGCGGCGCTCGTCGAGCGGCATTTCGACATGCTGGGGCGCTGCATCGAGGCCGAGGGCGGGACGGTGGACAAGTTCATGGGCGACGGGGTGATGGCCTTCTGGGGGGCGCCCGGCCGGGTCGCCGACCACGCCGAGCGGGCGGTACGCGCCGCTCGCGCCATCGCCGCCGAGCATCTCGCCGGCCGCGGCGAGCCCACCTTCCTGCCACTCAGGATCGGCATCCACAGCGGCGAGGTGATCGTCGGCGAGATCGCCACCCGCGCCCGCACCAGCTACACGGTGCTGGGGGACGCGGTGAACACCGCCTCGCGTCTCCAGGAACTCGTGCGCGATCTCTGCCCCGGGGCCCCGGTGGGCGTCGTGGTGAGCGAGGCGACGGTCGCCGCCCTCTCGGCGCGCCGCGACCTGCGGGATCTCGGTCGCCACCGGGTACGGGGACGCCAGCGCGAGCTCCGCCTCTACCGGCTGGATGTCGCGTGATCGGCGCGGTTCTCGGACGGCTCGGCCGGCACGGGGCCGCGGTCATCGCCGCGGGCGTGTTCCTCGGCCTGCTGCTGCCGCCCCTGGCGTCGCTCCTGCGCCCTTTGCTGCTGCCGGCCATCCTGCTGCCGTTCGTCGTCGCCCTGCTCAAGGTCGAGGTCGGCCGCACCGCCGCGCTCCTCCGGCGGCCGGGCTTTTCCGCGCTGCTGCTCCTTTGGCTGCTGCTGGCCTCGCCGGGGCTCGTCTGGCTGGTGACGGCGGGCATCGCCATGCCGTCGGAGCTGAGGGCGGCGCTCGTGACCAATGCCGCGAGCGCGCCGCTGATGGCGTCGGGGGCGCTCGCGCTCATTCTCGGTCTCGATGTCGGCCTCGCCCTGCTCGCGACGGTGGCGGCCACCGCGCTGCTGCCGCTGACCCTGCCGCCGCTGGCCCTCCATCTCGCGGGGCTCGGGCTCGAGATCGACGCCTGGCGGCTGGCCGCACGTCTCGCGGCCCTGATCGGCGGCTGCTTTCTCGTCGCCACCCTCGTGCGCAGACGGGTCGGGGAGCTGCGGCTCCTGAACTGGGGGCGCCAGCTCGACGGTCTCGCGGTGCTGGGGCTCCTGATCTTCGCCGTGGCGGTGATGGACGGGGTGGCCGAGTTTCTCCGCTTCCGTCCGACCTACGCGCTGGTTACGCTGGTCGCCGTCTTCGCCCTCAACGCCGGCCTGCAGGCGGCGGGTGCGCTCGTCTTCTGGGGCCACGGGCGGCGTACCGCGCTCACCGTCGGCCTTCTCTCCGGCAACAACAACATCGGCATCGTGCTGGCGGCGCTGGTCGTCGAGGCACCCGTCGAGTTCCTCGCCTACGTGGCGATGGCCCAGTTCCCGATCTATCTGCTGCCGGTACTGCAGAAGCCGCTCTACGATCGGCTGCTGGCGGAGGAGGGGGGAGGCTGATCCGTGGGGCGAGGCCCTGCGCGCAGGCGAATCCCGGGCCGGCGGCGATCGCTCGCCGTTCAGGCCATCGCCGCATCCAGCTCCGCGAGGCGCGCGCTCATCTCGCGCCGGTAGCCCTCGTCGCCGGCGATGCCGGAGACGAACGCCTCGAAGGTCACCTCCGGTGCCAGCCGGCGGTGGGCGAGCCTGAGGGCGGCCGGCTGGGTCAGCGCCGGCAGCGGGCAGCGGATGGTCGGGATCTCGGCGATCCGTACCGGGCGCCCCGAGATCCGAAGCGGCCCGGCGCGCCCCCGATAGACGCCGACGCGCGCCGGTCGCCCCGCATCCTCGACGGTGACCGGCAGCGCCGCCTCCTCGTAATCGTAGCGGTCGCCGACGCCTTCCGTCTCGTGCATGCGCGCGAGCTGCTCGGGGGTGAGCCAGGTCACGAACACGTAGGCGAGGGCGCCTTCGAGCCGGGTCAGCGAGGCGGGCAGCGAACCGTACCGCGAGAAATGCGCCGAGTAGACCACCGCATGGTCCCGCAGCACCGCCCGGGAGACGGGAATGGGCGCATCGAGCCGCGGGAACTTGCGGGCCAGTTGCGAGGGAGCGGCGTTGGAGCCCAGCGCGAGGACCGGAACCCGGTCCTCGAGGCCGACGGAACGCCCCGGGCCGGCGCCGAACACATACGACCCCTCCGGCAGGTCGAAGGGGTAGGCCTCCGCGCGCCGCACGATCTCCAGCCTGTCCACCCCGAATCTCCCGCCGGATTCCCCGATGCAGAATACACGAACCGCGCGAATTTCGCAAAGCGTATTGACTACACGTTGAAATAACGTGCCTGGGGATGATGAATGACGATGGCCGAGGTACTTTGCTCGGGATCGAGCTGGTATTCCTCGGACAGTCGAACCCCGATCCGCTCGGCGCCCAGGAGTTCGAGCAGCGGCGCCTGGGCGGAGAGATCGGGACAGGCGGGATAGCCGAAGCTGTAGCGGGATCCCCGATAGCCCTGCCGCAGTAGCTGCCGCCGGTCGGCGGCGTCGAGATGGTCGAAGCCGAGCTCGGCACGGATGCGGGCGTGGACGTATTCGGCGAGCGCTTCGGCCAGCTCCACCGACAGCCCGTGCAGCCGCACATAGTCCCGGTAGCGGTCCTCGGCGAACCAGCGACGGGCGACCTCGGACGCCCGCGATCCTATGGTGACGAGCTGCAGGGCCACCACGTCCCGCTGCGGATCGGCGATGTCGCGGACGAAGTCGGCGATGCACAGGCCGCCCGGCCGACGCTGGCGCGGCAGACGGAAGCGCGCCACCTCGCGCTCGCCGCTCTCGTCGAACAGCACGAGATCGTTGCCCTCTCCGGCCGCCTTCCAGTAGCCGTAGAGGGCGCTCGGGGCGAAGATGCCGAGCTTCCTGTCCTCCTCGAGCAGCTCCTCGAGGACGGGGCGCAGGGCCTTTCGGGCCCAGGCGAGGAACGCCTCGTGGCGCCGTCCCTGCTTCTCGTAGCCCCAGTGGAACTGGTAGAGCATCTGCTCGTTGAGCCAGGGCAGCAGGGCCTCCACCGGCACCCGCTCGATCAGCCGCGGACCGAAGAAGGGCGGTTCCGGCACCGCCACCTCGCGGTTGAGCTCCTCCCGCCGCAGGCGGATGGTCTCCCGGTCCACCGGCCGCAGGGCCGACCGCCGCGTGATCTCCTCGGCCTCCAGGGTGCGCGGCTTGCGGCCCGGCTTGCCGCGGGCACGCGCCTTTTCCGCCCGCTCGCGCACATGGGCTTCGAAGCTGCCGGCCACCACCCGGTTCATGAGCTCGAGCCCGTCGAAGGCGTCGCGGGCGTAGGCCACCGGCCCCTCGCCGTAGGCGCGATAGCAGTCCTCCTCCACATAGGCGCGGGTGAGCGCGGCGCCACCGAGCAGCACCGGCAGGCGCAGCCCCTGGCGCCGCATCTCCTCGAGATTCTCGCGCATGACGATGGTGGATTTGACGAGCAGGCCCGACATGCCGATGGCATCGGCGTCGTGTTCACGGGCCGCCTCGACGATCGCCGACAGGGGCTGCTTGATGCCGAGATTGACCACCTTGTAGCCGTTGTTGGTGAGGATGATGTCCACGAGGTTCTTGCCGATGTCGTGGACGTCGCCCTTGACCGTGGCCAGCACCACCGTGCCCTTGTGGCTGCCCTCGACCCGTTCCATGTGCGGTTCGAGCAGCGCCACCGCCGCCTTCATCGTCTCGGCGCTCTGCAGCACGAAGGGGAGCTGCATCTTGCCGCTGCCGAAGAGTTCGCCCACCACCTTCATGCCGTCGAGGAGGTGGGTGTTGATGATGGTCAGCGGATCCATTTCCTCGAGGGCTTCCGCGATGTCCTCCTCGAGGCCCCGGCGGTCGCCCTCGATGATGCGGAGCTTGAGCCGCTCGCCCACCGCGGCCGGGCGCGCCCGCCGTTCGGCGGCCTGTGCCTTGCGGCCCGCGAACAGGGCCATGAAGGCCTGCAGCGGGTCGTAGCCGGGGCGCCTGCGGTCGAAGATCAGATCCTCGGCGGTACGGGCCTCCTCTTCCGGGATCCGATGCAGCGGCACGATCTTCGAGGGATGGACGATGGCACCCGTGAGTCCGCGCCGGAGGGCGTGGTCGAGGAACACCGAGTTGAGGACGTGGCGGGCGGCCGGGTCGAGACCGAAGGAGACGTTGGAGATCCCGAGGATGATCTGGATTTCGGGGAATTCGGCGGCGATGGCCTCGATCGCCTCGAGGGTCCAGAGGGCGAGCCTCCTGTCCTCCTCGCTGCCGGTGCAGACGGTGAAGGTCAGGGGATCGAGCAGGAGATCGCCGGGCGGCAGGCCGAAGCGGCCGCAGGCGAAATCCACCAGGCGGCGGGTGATCGCGAGCTTGCGTTCGGCCGTCTTGGCCATGCCCTCCTCGTCGATGGTCAGCGCCACCACCGCCGCTCCGAACCGGCGGGCGAGGCGAAGGCGGGCGGCCGCCGCCTCCTCGCCGTCCTCGAAGTTGATGGAGTTGATGGCGCCCTTGCCGCCGTAGAGGGAGAGGGCGCGCTCGATCACCGGAAGTTCGGTGGAATCGAACAGGAGCGGCGCATCCACCTGCCCTCGCATGCGTGTGACCAGCGCCGTCATGTCGGCGAGCTCGTCGCGGCCCACGTAGGCGGTGCAGAGATCGAGGGCGTGGGCGCCGTCCCGAACCTGATCGCGGCCCATGGCCACGCAGCCGTCCCAGTCGCCCGCCGCCTGGAGCTCGCGGAACTTCTTCGAGCCGTTGGCGTTGCAGCGCTCGCCGATGGCGAGATAGGCGTTCTCCTGCCGGAGCGGTACCGCCGAGAACAGGGAGGCGAGGGCCGGGGGCGGTTCGATTTTCCCGCGATCGAGCGGCCGCGGGCGAAAGCCGTCCTCGGCGAGGTCGCGCAGCATGGAATCCAGGGCGCGGATGTGCTCGGGCGTGGTCCCGCAGCAGCCGCCCACGAGGTTCACCCCTTCCTCGCGCACGTAGCGCGCCAGCCATTGCGCCAGCTCCTCCGCGCCCAGGGGGTAGTGGGTGCGGCCGTCGCGGAGCTCGGGCAGGCCGGCGTTGGGCAACACCGAGATCAGCCCCGGCCAGAGCTCGCGCAGGGTGCGCAGATGCTCCGCCATTTCCCGCGGGCCGGTGGCGCAGTTGAGACCCAGAAGCGGCACCTCGAGGGCGCCGACGATGGTGGCAGCGGCCTGGATGTCGGTGCCTACCAGCATCGCCCCCGTGGTCTCGATGGTCACCTGGACGAGGATCGGCACCTCGCGGCCGGCCTCGGCGAAGGCCCGCCGGCAGCCGTTGACGGCGGCCTTGATCTGGAGGGGGTCCTGGCAGGTCTCGATCAAGAGCGCGTCCACCCCGCCCGCCAGGAGCCCCCCGGCCTGGACGGCGAGGGCGTCCTCGAGCGGCCCGTAGGCGACATGGCCGAGGCTGGGCAGCTTGGTGCCCGGGCCGATGGCGCCGACCACGAAACGGGGACGATCCGGCGTCGTGACGGCATCCACCGCCTCGCGGGCGAGAAGGGCGGCGCTGTGGTTGATCTCGAAGGCGCGTTCGGCGAGGCCGAATTCGGCCAGGGTCAGGGGCGAGCCGCCGAAGCTGTTGGTCTCCACCGCATCGGCGCCGGCCGCCAGATAGGTGGCGTGGATGTCGCGCACGAGATCCGGCCGGGTGAGATTGAGGATCTCGGAGCAGTTCTCCTGTCCCCCGAAATCCTCGAGGGTGGGCGCGCGGGCCTGGATCTGGGTGCCCATGGCACCGTCGAGCAGGAGCACGCGCTGGCGCAGGCAGGCGAGGAAGTCCGCCATTCGGGTCCTCTCGGAAGGAACGTGGCCGCGGCTCGCTCAGGCGGCGGCGGAGAGCGCACCGGCGCCGCCGAGGAGCCGGCACACGGCCAGGGTCAGGGACGCCCGGTTGAGGGCGTAGATGTGGAGATGGTCGAAGCCTTCGGCGACCAGCCGCCGGCACTGCTCGGCGGCGATGCTGGCGGCGATCATCGCGTGCAGTGGCGAGTCCGCCGGCACGCCGCAGAACATCCGCTCGAGCCAGAGCGGAACCGAAGCGCCGCAGCGGCGGCTGAAGCGCTTGATGCGCGCGAAATCGTGGATCGGCATGATGCCGGGGACGAAGGGCACCCGGATCCCCGCCCGCTGGAGGGTGTCGCGGAAGCGCAGCACCTTCTCGGTATCGAAGCAGTATTGTCCGATGATCCGCGAGGCACCGGCGTCCACCTTGCGGCGGAGGTTGTCGAGATCGAAGGCCGGGCTCGGGGCCTCGGGATGGGTCTCGGGGTAGCCTGCCACCGAGATCTCGAAATCGGCGATGCGCCGGAGCCCGGCCACCAGATCGGCGGCGTAGGCATAGCCGTCGGGGCGCGGTTCGTAGCGCGCCGCGCCGTCCGGCGGGTCGCCGCGCAGGGCGACGAGATGGCGGACACCGGAGCGCCAGTAGGCGCGGGCGAGATCGTCCACCTCGGCGCGACTGTGGCCGGCGCAGGTGAGATGGGCGGCGACCTCGAGGCCGAAGCGGCGACGGATCTCCTGCACCAGGGGGAAGGTGCCCTCGCGCCCGGTCCCGCCGGCGCCGCAGGTGACCGAAAGGAAGACGGGCTCGACGCTCGCCAGGCGCCCGAGGTTCCGCCAGAAGCGCGCCGCCGCCCGTTCGCCACGGGGCGGAAAGCATTCGATGGAGAGCCGCACCGACGGCAGCGGCGCATCATAGCTCCAGGCCGCGCGGCGCGTGGTTTCCTGCGCTGTCGGGATCATGCGGCGCGTCTTTCCTTCTGCTGGAGGTCGCTGTTGTCGGCCACCCGGGACTTGCGGGCCGTCCAGACGACGACGGTGAGCTCGCTGCCGGGGAGCCGACGGGGTGCCTCCGGTACGAGCCCGAGCTCGCGGAACCAGCCGACCATCTCCTCCTCGGCGAAGCCCAGGCGGCGATGGTGCCGTTCGCTGCGCAGCCATTCCTGGTCGTGGCGCAGCAGATCGACCACCACGAGCCGGCCGGCGGGCCGCAGCACCCGCACCGCCTCGCCGAGGGCGGCCAGCGGATCGTCGGCGAAATGCAGCACCTGGTGGAAGGTGACGGCGTCGAAGGACGAATCGGCGAAGGGCAGCTGGTACATGTCCGCATGGCGGACGTGGCAGTTCCGCAGCTCGCGACGGTCGAGCTGGGCACGGGCCACCTTGAGCATGTCGTGGGAGATGTCGACGCCGACGGCGCTGCCGACGTGGCTCGCCAACACCTGCAGGATGTGACCGGTGCCGGTGCCGATGTCGAGCAGGCTTTCCGGCCGCTCCTCGCGGAACAGCTCGGCCAGCACCGCCTCCACCCGGCGGCCGTCGACGCCGAGGTCGCGTTCGCTGTCCCAGGCGAGGGCACGGGTCGCGAAATAGCGTTCGGCCTCCCGGCGGCGGGCCTCGCGCACGCTGTCCACGCGCTGACGGTCGCGTCGCAGCTGATGGTCGTCCACGGGCAGCAGCCGGCAGAGGCTGCGCGCGACCCGCCCGCCGGGGCCGCCGCGGGCGCGCCGGTAGAAGACCCAGCTCCCCTCGCGGAAGCGCTCGAGCAGTCCGGCTTCGGCCAGCAGCTTGAGATGCCGGGAGATGCGGGGCTGGCTCTGACCCATGATCTGAACGAGTTCGCTCACCGTCCATTCGCCCTGGGCGCAGATGGCGAGGAGCCGCAGGCGGCTCGGGTCGGCGGCGGCCCGCAGGCAGCCGAGGAGGCGGTCGAGATCGGGAGGGTGACGGTCGTCGTTGCTCATGGGCGCATCGCCGGTTCGCAATAGGCAATGAGCATATCTACATTTCTTTATATCCGCATGTCAACCCCTGCCGTGCCGCTGTCACCGGACGCTCCTCCCAATCATCTGATTTTGCATGCGTTCCATGAAAAATCGTCCGTTCTCCCTTCCCTCCGGCGGCCCATGTTACGCGCAGAGATTGGACCCGAGTGTGGGAGAGAGAACATGGTCAAGCGCAACGAACGGCACATCGAGATCGACCGCGAGCGGGTCGAGACGGCGATGCGCGAGGCTCGCCGACTGCGGGCGGAATACGTGGTCGGGGGCGTCAGGCGTTTCCTGCGACTGCTGCGCCGCCGGATCGCCGAGCTCGGCCGGCGTGCCCGGACGGCGGCGGGGGCGCACGCCTGAAAGGCGCAACTGCGCCGGGTCGGTTTCGACCGACGCGATCTGCGGGCTTGTCACGGGGGGCGCGGACTCGTTAAGCCCCCTGCGAACGTCGGGGGCCGGACCGCCAGCGGCCGGCCCGCTTTCGGAACCGCGCTTCCGTGACCATCGCCCGCAAGATCGGTCGAAACATGCTGTGGCTCACCGTGGGCCGGGTGGGCACGGTGATCCTGGCCCTGGGCACGGTGGCCCTGATGACCCGCCATCTCGGGCCCGAGGGCTACGGCATTTTCCGCAGCGCGCAGGCCTACATGGCCTTCGCGCAGCTCCTCGCCAACATCGGCCTCGCGGCCATCGTCGCCCGCGAGATCGCAAAGCCCGGTGCCGATCAGGCGCGCATTCTGGGCAACGCCGTCGGCCTCCGCCTGGTCTCCGCCCTCGTCATCCTCGGCGCCGCCCTGGCGGCCTCATGGCTGATGCCCTACGAGCCGACGGTACGGCTCGGCATCCTCCTCGCCTTCGCGGGCTTCGTCGCGCTCTCCTGCTTCCAGACCCTGATCGCCCTCTTCCAGCAGCGCCTCGAACAGGCGGGCCAGGTCTGGGCCGAGGTGGGCGGCGCCACCGCACTGTTCGTCGCCGCCGGCGTCCTTTCGTGGCTCGGGGTCGGGCCGCTTCCCTTCGTCGCGGCGATGAGCTTCGCCTTCCTGCTCCAGCTGCTGCTCGCCTGGCTGGCGGCCGGGCGCTACCTTCCGCTCCGGCCGCGTTTCGAATGGGAGGAATGGAAGCGGCTGCTGCGGCCCGCCCTGCCGCTCGCCTTCGCCAACATCTTCACCCTCCTCTACTACCGCGCCGACACGGTGCTGCTTTCCCTGTTCCAGCCGGCGCAGGCGGTGGGACAGTACGGCGTCGCCACCAAGGTCCTGGATACGGCGGTGGGCTTCACCATCATGTTCACCGGCCTCATCCTGCCGCTACTTTCCCGTCACGGCGCGGACGCCCCGAAGTTCCGCCGCTTTCTGCAGGCCTCCTTCGACGCCCTGGCGGTGGCCGTCCCCGGCCTCGCGATGGCCGTGCTGCTGTTCGCCGAGGAGGTGGTGGTGCTGATCGCCGGACCGGCCTTCCAGCCGAGCGCGGCGCCGCTGCGCATCCTTTCGGTGACCATGGCGCTCGTCTCCTTCACCCTGCTGCTGCGTCACGCCGCGACCGCCCTCGACCTCCAGCGCCGGCTCCTGCCCGGTCATGTGCTGGCCGCCTGCCTCGCCCTCCTCGTCTATATCCTGGCCATTCCGCGGGCGGCCGAGATCGGCGCCGCCGTCGGCACCGTGGTCGGCGAGTTCACGGTACTCGCCTGGACGGTGGGGATGCTGCTCCGTCACGGCGACGTCCGGCTCGCCCTGGGCCCCCTCGCGAAGGCCCTGGCGGCGGCGGTAATGGCGGCGCTGGTGGCGATGGCGACCAAGCGCGCCGATCTCCTCTGGCCGCTGGCGCTCGGCATCACCGGGTGCGCTTATCTCGCCGGACTGTTCGCCTTGCGGGCGATCACCCTTGACACGCTGTTCACGGTTCTGGGAATCGGGAAGCCACGGCCCGGAGTGTCTGGCGGCGGTGGATCGCCCGAGGCCGGGCCGGGCAGCGACGGGATGGGACGATGAGCGCCAAGCCCCTGCGCACCAAGCTGATCGAATTCTGCGGCCGACAACCGCTCGTCCGCCCGCTGTGGCAGGCGGCGCGCAACCTGATGCTGATCGAGCGTTCGCGCTTCGTGAACATCTACCACTGCTGCACCCAGAAGACGGCGAGCCAGTGGTTCCGGGCGGTGTTCAGCGATCCGGTGATCATCCGCCACACCGGCCTCGATCCCGAACCCTACGTCGCGCTCGGGCTGCGCTATGCGAGCCTCGACGGGCCGCTGCCGCCCCGCACCGTCGGCGTGCACCTCTACATCGACCATCCAACATATGCGGCGTTGTCCAAGGCGGAGCCCTACCGCAGCTTCTTCGTGCTCCGCGATCCCCGCGATCTGGTGGTGTCCTGGTACTTCTCGGCCCGCTACTCGCACGCCCGCAATCCCACCATCCTCGAGATGCGCGCCGAGCTCGAGCGGCTCGAGGAGCGGGACGGGTTCCGCTACGTCATCGACAAGGTGGCGGAGTTCGGCACCTTCGAGGCCCAGCTCTCCTGGGTCGAGGCGCCTCCGGATCCGCATGTGCGGATCTTCCGCTACGAGGATCTGGCCGCCGACAACGCCGCCTTCCTCGCCCGTCTGCTCGACTGGCTGGAGATCCGGCTGAGCCCCGCCGAGTTCGAAGCGCTCGCGCGGCGCAACAGCTTCGAGCGGCTGAGCCACGGCCGCAAGCAGGGCGAGGAGGCGGCCAGGAGTCACTACCGCAAGGGCGTCGCCGGCGACTGGAAGAACCATTTCGACGAGGCCATCATGGCCCATTTCCGGGCCGTCACGGGGGATCTCGTGACCCGTCTCGGCTATGCCGAGGAGGAACCGGTTCCCGCCACCCGCTGAGCGTTCGCCGCTCGCTCAGGCGATCCGGTCGCCCTTCGCCACCCGTGCCGCGCGGCTGTCGACGCCGGGCAGCATCTTCGCCGGATCGCGGGTGACCAGGAGGTCGATCACCGTCGGTCGGCCTTCCCCGCGCAGCCCCTCCCGAAGCGCCGGGGCGATCGCCGCCGGATCCTCCACCCGCAGCCCGCGACAGCCCATCGCCTCGGCAATTCTCGCGTAATCCATGGCGGCGAGGTCGCTCGACTGGTAGGCGCCGCGCCCGTACATGAGATGCTGGAGCGCCTTCACGTAACCCGACGCGGCGTTGTTTATGATCACCAGGGTGAAGGCGAGGCCGAGCCGCACCGCCGTCTCGAGCTCCCCCATCGTCATGTTGAACCCGCCATCGCCGGTGAGCGACACCACCGGTCGTTCGGGAGCGGCGAGGGCGGCGCCGATGGCCGCCGGTACGCCGTAACCGATGGAGGCGAAGCCGCGGTCGGGCACGAAGCCGCGGCCCGGCCGCTTCGTGTCGTAGAGAAGGCCGGCCCAGTGGGCGGCGAAGCCGCCGTCGGCGATCAGCAGCGCATCCTCGGGCAGATGCCGGTTGAGCTCGTGCACGAGACGGGCCATCGAGACCGGCCGTTCGTCCGAGGTAAGCCTCTCCCGCACGTCCTCGCGCCAGGCCGCCATCCGGGCGGCCACCTCCTCGGTGTAGGGACGCCGGCGGGCGGCGATTTCGGGCGCGCGTTCGGCCAGGAGCTCCCGCAGTTCGCGCAGGCTCTCCCTGGCGTCGCCCCAGAGCGCGAGGCTGGCCGGGGTCGTGCGTCCGAACTCCTCGGGCAGAATGTCGAGATGGACGAGCGTCTTGCCCGGGCCCGGCAGGGCGTAGCGCTTGGTGGCGATCTCCCCGAGCTTGCAGCCGACCACGAACAGGCAGTCGGATTCCTCGATCAGCCGGTTGGCGATCCGGTCGTAGCGGCCGAACAGGCCGGCACTGAGGCGATGGGTGCAGGCGATCGCCCCCTTGCCGGACATGGTGTGGGCGACCGGCAGCTCGAGCGCCTCGGCGAGGGCCGTGACCTCGGCCGCGGCGCCGCTGATGTGGACACCGCCGCCGCACAGCATGAGCGGCCGACGCGCCCCGGCGAGGAGATCCGCCGCCCGTTCGAGGGCGGCCGCCTCCGGCCGGCAGCGTCGGGCGGGCGCGGCAGCGACCGAGGGATCGGCGGCGAGATCCTCGCTCGCGAAGGGATGGGTGCCGTGGCACACGTCCTCCGGCACGTCCAGCACCACCGGTCCCGGACGCCCGGAGGTGGCGATCGCGTAGGCCCGCCGCACGAGCTCCGGGATCCGCGCCACCTCCTCCACGCGCAGCAGCTCCTTGACGGCGGGACGCAGGATCTCGAGCTGCCGGGCCTCCTGGGTCATGTTCTTGCCGGCGTGGAGGCGGTGCGCGTCGCCGGTCAGCACGACGAGGGGCGAGCCGGCGTTGAGGGCCTCCACGAGGCCCGTGACGAGATTGGTGGCGCCGGGGCCGAGGGTGGCGTCGCACACGCCCAGGCGGCCGGTGATCTTGGCATAGGCGTCGGCCGCGAACACTCCGCAGCGCTCGTCGTTGACGAGATGGTGGGCGAGGCCCAGCCGGCGCACGGCGTCGTAGAAGGGCAGCAGCTGGAAGCCGCCCATGCCGAACATCGGCCCCACGCCGTGCGCCTGCAGCATGCGGGCGAGGGCCTCGCCGCCGGTCATCTCGTTGGGCTGCGACATCGGTCCTTCCTAGGCACGGAGGAGGGCGCGCGCGGCCTCGGCGATGCGGTCGGCCGGAATCCGCACCTCCTGCTCGAGCGGTGGCGAATAGGGCACGGGAATGCGCGGTGCGCCGAGCCGCCGCGGTGGCGCCGCCAGCCGGTCCCCCAGCTCCTCGGCGAGGGTGGCCGCGATCTCGGCGCCGAACCCGCCCACCCGCACCGCCTCGTGCACGATCAGCACGCGTCGGGTGCGGGCCACGCTCGCGAACACCGCCTCCCGGTCCCAGGGCCACAGGGTGCGGAGATCGAGCACCTCCGCATCGACCCCCTCGCCGGCGAGCTGCGCCGCCGCGTCGAGCGCGGTGTGCACCGCCGCCGACCAGGTGACGAGGGTGAGATCCCGGCCCGCCCGGGCGAGGCGGGCGGTGCCCAGGGGGATCGGTTCGATCTCCTCCGGCACCTCGCCCTCGAGCCCCCAGAGATCCTTGTGCTCCATGTAGACGACCGGATCGTCGCAGCGGATCGCCGCCTTGAGGAGGCCGGCGTTGTCCGCCGGCGTGGCCGGCATCACCACCACCAGCCCCGGGATGTGCACGTACCAGGCCTCCAGCGACTGGCTGTGCTGGGCGGCGGCCGACTTCCAGAGCCCCACCGGCTCCCGCACCACCAGCGGAACCCGGATCTGACCGCCGAACATGTAGCGGGCCTTGGCGGCCTGGTTGACGAGCTCGTCGATGGCGCAGAGGGCGAAGTCGGCGAACCGCATCTCCACCACCGGCCGGGCACCGGTCATCGCCGCTCCGACCGAGGACCCGAGGATGGCGTTCTCGGAGATCGGTGCATCGATCACCCGTTCGGGGCCGAACTCCTCGATCAGGCCGCGATACTGGCCGAACACGCCGCCCCGGCCGAGATCCTCGCCCACCGCCCAGACGTCCGGATCGCGCCGCATCTCCTCGGCCAGAGCGCGGCGGGCGGCCTCGAGATAGGTCATCCGCGGCATCAGAAGGGCCGCTCCTCGGGCGAGCCCACGTCCTGCACGTCGGCGAAGGCGAGGGCCCGCGGCGGCCAGGCTGCCCCGCGGGCGCGCTCGTAGACGGCGTCCATCTCGCGACAGGCGGCCTCGCGCATCCCGGCCAGTTCCTCCTCACCGACGCCGGCGAGACGCAGGAGCGCGGCGCAGCGTGCGATCGGATCCTCCTTCCTCGCCGCCGCCACCTCCGCCTCCGGCCGATAGGCCGCGGGATCGCGGCTGGTGTGTCCGGCGAGGCGATAGGTGCGGGCGACCAGCAGCACGGGCGGGCCGCCGCGTACCCGCTCGACCAGCTCGCGGACCGTGGCGTCGAGGCCGGCGACGTCGTTGCCGTCCGCTTCCACCGTCTCGACACCGAGGGCCGGTCCCCGGGCCGCGGCGCCGCCACCCGCGGTGAGATCGCAGGTCCGGGTCGAGGCCGCGTAGCGGTTGTCCTCGCACACGAACAGCACCGGCAGGGCATGGACGGCGGCCCAGTTGAGGGCCTCGAGGAAGGTGCCGCGATTGACGGCGCCGTCGCCGAAGATGCAGGCGACGATGCGGTCGGAACGCAGATACTTGAGGCGCTGGGCGGCCCCGACGGCGATCACCGTGTTGGCGCCGACCACGCCGTTGGCTCCCAGCATGGCGACGCCGAAATCGGCGATGTGCATGGAGCCGCCCTTGCCGCGGCAGCTGCCGTCCACGCGACCCAGGAGCTCGCACATCATGGCGTAGGGATCGGCGCCCTTGACCAGCGTGTGGCCGTGGCCGCGATGGGTCGAGAGCAGGATGTCGTCCCGGCGCAGGTTGCCGCAGACGGCCACCGCCACCGCCTCCTGGCCGATGGAGGGATGGACGGTGCCGAACACCTCGCCCGCCTCGGCGCCGCGCATCGCGCATTCCTCGAAGGCGCGGATGCGCCACATCTGACGGTAGAAGGCGCAGAGCCGCTCCCGATCGAGATTGGCGCCCCGGGCTGCTGCCGCGTCCGTCATGCGGCCGATCCCTTCCTTTTTCCGGTTCGCAGGTCGGTGCTTGCCCGCGCCCGCCTGCCTCCCCTATGCGGTACCGCCGACGAACCTAACCGGCGCCGGTACGGGGTCAAGCCGGAGCGATGCGAGGGGGAGCGATGAGGGAAGGACGCGAGTGGCTCTGTCTCGCCGGCAGCATCACCAGCCTGCCGGCGAAGACCGAAGGCAGGGTCGTGGTCACCGGCTCGCACGGCGGGCTGTTCGCGGCAGGGCTGGCCATCCGCGCGCGTTTCCGGGCGGCCATCTTCCACGATGCCGGCGTCGGTCTGGAGGAGGCGGGAATCGGCGGGCTCGCGGCCTGTCAGGCGACCGGGATGGCGGCCGCCGCCGTTTCCCACGAAACGGCCTGCATCGGTGACGCCCGACACGTCCTCGCCCACGGGCGGATCAGCCACGTCAACCCGCTGGCCGCCGCCCGCGGCGTGCGGCCGGGCATGCCCTGCGGCGAGGCCGCGCGGCTGTTGGCCGGGGCGCCGCTGCCGGCCTCCTGGCGGGTACCGGCGATCGACGAGGAGCGCCATCTCGTCGAAGGTCACGGACGGCCCATCCTGCTCGTCGATTCGGCCAGTCTCGTGCGTCCCGAGGACGAGGGCGCGATCCTCGTCACGGGCTCGCACGGCGGGCTCGTCGACGGTGATCCGCGGCGAGCCCTCAAGGCCGACGGCTTCGCGGCGGTGTTCAACGACGCCGGCATCGGCTACCGCGAGTGCGGGGTGCGGCGCCTCGCCGTGCTGGACGAGAAGGGCGCCGCCGGGCTCGCGGTCGACTGCCGGACCGCGCGCATCGGTGATGCCCGTTCGACCTTCGAGCAGGGACGCATCTCGCGGGTCAACGCGACCGCCGCCCGGCTCGGCATCGAGCCCGGCATGCCCTGCCGCGAAGCGGTGCTGGCGCTGGCGGCCCTTTGAGCGGGCTCCCCCCTAGTCGAACAGCACGGCCCCGAAATTGCGGGCGGGGTCCAGTTCCGGCGCCAGCCTTCCCGTGGGCTTCGCCGCCTCGCCGCCGGTGCGGGGCAGGAAGCGACCGCTGCCCGGTGCGGCACGAAGCTCGCCCTTTTCCACGATCACTTCGCCGCGGCGAAGTACCATCACCGGCCAGCCCCGAACGCGCCGGCCGGCATAGGGCGTGTAGCCGGCGTTGTCGTGGCGCGGTCCCTGCTCGATCGTGACCTCGGCGGTCGGGTCCCAGAGCACGAGATCGGCATCGGCACCGACGGCGATCGTGCCCTTCTTCGGGTGCAGGTTGTAGATGCGGGCCGGCGCGGTGGCCGTCACCTCCACGAACCGGCAGAGATCCATGCGGCCCGAGCTCACCATGGCGTCGAACAGCAGCGGCATGCGCAGCTCGATTCCCGGCAGACCGTTGGCGATCTCCTTGAAACTCGGGTTCGGACCGCGGACGAGCTTGCCCGTTTCGTCCATGCGGTAGGGTGCGTGATCCGAGGACACGAGCTGAAGCGTGCCGTTGGCGAGCCCGTGCCAGAGGGCCTCCTGGTCGGCGGTCTCCCGCAACGGCGGGCTGCACATCCACATCGCTCCTTCGATGCCGGGGCGATCGAGATCGGTCGAGCGCAGGAGCAGGTACTGGGTACAGGTCTCGGCGAAGACCTTGAGGCCCTCGCCGCGGGCGCGGTGGACGACCTCCACCGCCTCGCGGGTGGAGAGATGGAACAGCATGATGGGCTGATCGAGCAGGGCCGAGAAAGCGATCGCCCGGTTGACCGCCTCGGCCTCGCCGTAGCGGGGGTGGCTCACCACATGATAACGGGGCGCGGTATAGCCGCGTTCGAGAAGCTGCCGGCTCATCCAGCGGATCATGCCGTGGTTCTCGGCGTGGATGCAGACCATGCAGCCATGAAGGCGGGCGGCCCACATGACGTCCAAGAGCTGCTCGTCCTCGACCCGGAGCCGGTCGTAGGTCATGAACAGCTTGAGGGAACTGTGGCCGGCGCGTACCAGTGGCGGGAGTTCGTCGCGCAGCACCTCGCAGCGCGGGTCGGTCACGATCATATGGAACGCGTAGTCCACCACGGCGCCGCGCTCGGCGGCGGCATGGTAGTCCGCAACCACCTTCTCGAGGCTCGAGCCGAGATGCTGGGCGGCGAAGGGGATCACGGTGGTGGTGCCGCCGTGGGCGGCGGCCCGTGTCGCACTCTCGAACGTATCGGCGTTCATGAGACCGGTGGCGGTGAGCTGTTCGATGTGACAATGCGCATCGACGCCACCGGGGGTGATCACGTAGCCCGAGGCCGCGATCTCCCTGCGCCCGGCGGAAAGATTCCGGCCGATCGCCGCGATGGTACCGTCGCGCAGGCCGAGATCGGCGGTGAAGAGATCCGTGGCGGTGGCGATCCGCGCCCCGCGGATGACGATGTCGAAAGGGGGCATGGAAGCGGTCCCGGAATTGACGTGCCGGTCGATGCCACAATAGCGCGTTCCGACGGGCGGGGGCCAGCGCTTCGGGCGTCCGCGTGCGCCGTCGGCGCCCGAGCGGGAGCACGGCTCCGGACGATCCGCTTCTTCCCAACGCGCACGGAGTATGCGATGGGGTGCGAAAAGCTGGTGGTGGAAACCGACATGGAGATATTCTCGGAACCGGCGCGCTTTGTTCGCGCGCTACCCGATCGCGGCTCGCTGCTCGCGATCGACGTCAGCAAGAGACGTCTGGGTCTCGCCGGAACCGACCCGGAAAGGCGGCTCGTGACGCCTCTCGTCACCCTGTGGCGGGGGCGCTGGGAAGTGGACGTGGAGCGTCTCCGGCTCGTCCTCCGCCGCCGCGAAGTGGTCGGGATGGTGGTCGGCTGGCCGATCAACATGGACGGCAGCGAGGGCGTGCAGGCGGAGCGCGCCCGGGCCTTCGCCACCGGGCTCGGACAGGTGTTCGCGCTGCCGGTGCTGCTGCAGGACGAGCGACTCACCACCTTCGCGGTCGAGGAGGCCATCCGCGAGGGACGACTGCCGAAGCCCAGGCGCCGTTCGGCACCCGTCGATCACTATGCGGCGGCGATCATTCTCGAGGACGCGCTGCGCGCCATGGCGGGCGCGAGCGCGCGCAACGGGGTGGTCTGCGGCCCGAGCTGAATGGGCATGTTCAGACCCCCAGCCAGCGCCGCTTGATCTCCTCCATTGCCGTGCGGAAAGCCGCGCTCGATCCCTGCCAGACGCAGCGACCCTTCTCGATCACGAAATGACGGTCGGCGAGATCGAGCAGGGGTTCGACATGCTTGTCGATCAGGAGGATGGCCAGCCCCTCCCGCTTGAGGCGGGAGAGGGAACGCCAGATCTCGCGGCGGATGAGCGGTGCCAGTCCCTCGGTGGCCTCGTCGAGCAGGAGCAGCCGCGGGTTGGTCATCAGTGCCCGACCGATGGCCAGCATCTGCTGTTCGCCGCCCGACAGCTGGCCGCCCATCGCGTCGATGCGTTCGGCGAGGCGGGGAAAGAGATCGAGCACCCGATCGAGGGTCCAGTCGCGACCGCCTCCCTCCCCGGACCGCGCCGTGGCCACCAGGTTCTCCCTCACGCTCAATCGCGGAAAGATGCGGCGTCCCTCGGGGACGAAGCCGATACCGAGGCGGGCGATGCGATGGGGTGGCCAGCCCGCGATCTCGCGCCCCTCGAAGCCCACCGAGCCGGCCCGCGGCGGCGTCAGGCCGAGGATGGCACGCACCGTCGTCGTCTTGCCCATGCCGTTCCGGCCCATCAGGGTGACGAGCGCTCCGTGGTCGATCGCGAGCTCCATGCCGAACAGCACCTGGCTGTCGCCGTAGGCCGCCTCCAGGCCCTCGACCCGCAGCATCAGCCGGTCTCCTCGCCGAGATAGGCCGCCCGTACCTCGGGATCGCTGCGTACCCGCTCGGGATCGCCGCTCGCGATCACCCGTCCGTAGACCAGTACCGTCACCCGGTCGGCGAGCGTGAAGACCGCGTCCATGTCGTGCTCCACCAGCAGCATGGTGGTGCGCTGGCGGAATGCCGCCAGCAGTTCGACCATCCGGCGCCCCTCCTCGGGACCGAGGCCGGCGAGCGGTTCGTCGAGCAGCAGCAGCTCGGGATTCCCGGCGAGGGCCATGGCGAGTTCGAGCAGCCGCTTCTGGCCGTGGGCCAGAAGGGCCGCCCGCAGCCCGGCACAGCCCCCGAGCCCCACCTCCTCGAGCAGCAGGCGCGCCGGTTCCACGAGCTGCGGATCCCGTCCGGCGTCGGCCAGGAAACGGAAGCTCGAGCCGGCGTGGGCCTGGATCGC
Organism: Alphaproteobacteria bacterium; assembly: GCA_027045875.1. GTDB lineage: Bacteria > Pseudomonadota > Alphaproteobacteria > Geminicoccales > Geminicoccaceae > JALSRW01. Next base: position 139,649 of record JALUAG010000052.1, read on the forward strand.
CAGGCTCACGTTCTCGAGCACCGTCATGCTCGGGAAGATGCTGGTGATCTGGAAGCTCCGGGCGAGGCCGAGACGGGCGCGCCGGTGCGGCGCCAGCCGGGTGATGTCGGTCCCGGCGAGGAGAATCGTTCCGGAATCGGCGACGAGCTCGCCGGAAAGCAGGTTGAGGAAGGTGGTCTTGCCGGCCCCGTTGGGGCCGATCAGGCCGTGGATCTCGCCCCGCCGGAGGGCGAGCGAGACCCGATCGCAGGCGACCACGCCGCCGAAGCGCTTGGTGAGATCGACGGCCCGCAGGACCTCCCCGCTCACCGTCCGCCTCCCACGAGGACGCCGAGGAGACCGCGGCGGGCGAACAGCGCGACGACGACGAGGAGCGGCCCCAGGAGGAGCTGCCAGTACTCCCCGCTTCCCGTCGCCACCAGGTCGAGGAGGTCGGGCAGGAATTCCTCCATTAGGATGAAGAGCGCCGCACCCAGTACCGGGCCGAACAGGGTGCCGATACCGCCCAGCACCACCATCACGATGAGCTGTCCCGAGACGTGCCAGCTCAGATAGGCGGGGCCGACGAAATAGGTGGCATTGGCAAGCAGCACCCCCGCCACGCCGGTGACGGCGGCGGACAGGACGTAGGCGGTGAGCCGGTAGCGATAGGTGGGAAAGCCCAGCGCCTGCATGCGCCGGTCGTTGTCCTTGCTGCCCCGGATCACGCGGCCGAAGCGGCTGTGGTAGAGGCGGAAGGCGAAGGCGAGGAACAGGACGAGAAACGCGAGCGCGAAATAGTAGAAGACCGCGAGATCCTCGAGATCCAGCCACCCGCCGCCGGAGCTGCGGTTCCACAGGGCGATGCCGTCCTCGCCGTTGTAACGGCGCAGCGAGACGAAGAAGTAGAAGAGCATCTGGGCGAAGGCGAGGGTGATCATGATGAAGGCCACCCCACGCGTGCGCAGGCAGACGGCGCCCGTGACGAGGGCGAAGCCGCCGGCCAGGACCGCCGCCAGCAGGAACTGGAGGAAGACGTTCTGCGTCGGCGCGAGGCCCAGGATGGTCGTGCCCTCGAAATCGTGCACGAACATGACGCCCACCACATAGGCGCCGAGGCCGAGGAAGGCGGCGTGGCCGAAACTCACGAGACCGCCGAGGCCGAGCACCAGATCGAGGGCGGCGGCGGCGAGGGCGAAGACGAGGATGCGGGTCGCGAGTTTCGTCAGATAGTCGTCGCCGAGCCAGGGAAGGGCGAACGCGAGGAGGAGGGCGAATGCCAGCAGCAGGTGCCAGCGCCAGCCCATTTCGGAAAAGCGCGGCATCGCCTCAGGCCCGTGCCGGCAGCAGGCCGCGCGGCCGGAAGGCCAGGACGAGCGCCATCAGGATGTAGATGGCCATCGAGGCGATGGAGGCGCCGGCGGCATCGGCGACGGTGCGTTCGAGGAAGACCGCCAGGAGATCGGGCAGCAGCGCCCGCCCGTAGGTATCCACGAGCCCCACCAGCAGGGCACCCACGAAGGCGCCGCGAACGGAACCGATGCCGCCGATGACGATCACCACGAAGGCGAGGATCAGGATGTCCTCGCCCATGCCGATCCTGACCGCCAGGATCGGCCCGGCCATGGCCCCGGCCAGCGCGGCGAGGGCCGCCCCGAGGGCGAAGATGGCGCCGAACAGACGGGCGATGTCGACGCCCAGCGCCTGCACCATCTCGCGATCGTCGGCGCCGGCGCGGATCAGCATGCCGAGCCGGGTGCGGCCGATGAGCCACCACAGCAGGAGCGCGCTGGCGAGCCCGACGGCGATGATGGCGAGGCGGATGATCGGGTACGGGGCGCCGAAGAGCGGGATCTGGCCGGACAGCCAGTCGGGCGGCTGGAGGAAGATGGGCTGCGGCCCGAACAGGAGTTTGATGCCCTCGTTGAAGAAGAGGATGAGACCGAAGGTGGCCAACACCTGGTAGAGGTGGTCGCGGCCGTAAAGCCGTCGCAGGGTCGTGACCTCGACCAGGTAGCCGACGGCCGCGGTCGCCAGCAGGGCGAGGGCGAGGGCCGGCAGGAAGGCGTCGACGAGGCCGACCAGCCAGGCGGTGACATAGGCCCCCAGCATGTAGAAGGAGCCGTGGGCGAGGTTGATCAGATCCATGATGCCGAAGATCAGGGTGAGGCCGGCGGCCATCAGGAACAGCATCACCCCGAGCTGCAGGCCGTTCAGGGTCTGTTGCAGGAGCAGCAGCAGGTCCATCGTGCGATCCGGAAGGACGCCGCGCCCACGGGCGCGGCGTCCGGCGGTTCACCTCATGCGGCACTCGTCGGCGTAGGCGTCGGCATGGTCCTCGAAGATCTTCTCGACCACCCGGTTGGTGATGGTACCGTCCTCGAGCTTCACCACGCGGCGGACGTAGAAGTCCTGGATCGGGAAATGGTTGCGGTTGAAGCGGAAGGCGCCGCGGGTGGTCTCCAGCACCACCGATTCGAGGGCCTTGCGGAAGGTCGCTTTGTCGGACCAGTCGTCACCGGCGTTGCGCACCGCGGCGTCGATCACGAGCGCCGTGTCGTAGCCCTGGGAGGCGTAGAGCGACGGCAGACGCCCGTACTTTTCCCGGAACGCGGTGACAAACTTCTTGTTGAGCTCGTTGTCGAGATCGGGGCTCCACTGGGCGCCGTTGTAGGCGCCGACCGCGGCCTCGCCGACCGCCCGCAGGATGTCCTGGCTGAAGGAGAAGGCGGGCCCGAACAGCGGAACGTCCTGGATCAGCCCGGCCTGGGCGTACTGCTTGATGAAGCTGATGCCCATGCCGCCCGGATAGAAGAAGAACACCGCTTCCGGCGCGGCCGCGCGCAGGTTGGCGATCTCGGCCGCATAGTCGAGCTGACCGAGCGGGGTGTAGACCTCGCCCTTGATCTCGCCCTCGTAGTAGCGCTTGAACCCGGCCAGCGCGTCGTGGCCGGCCGGGTAGTTGGGGGCCAGCAGATAGACGCTCTTGTAGCCCTTCTTCTGGACGAAGGCGCCCGTCGCCTCGTGGTTGTTGTCGTTCTGCCAGGCGGTGTTGAAGAACCAGGGATTGCACTGCTTGCCCGCGAGCGCCGAGGGCCCGGCGTTGGGGCTGATGAAGAACACGCGATTGCGGGCGAGCGTCGGCATCATCGCCAGGGTCAGGTTCGACCACACCTGCCCGGTCATGAGATAGATGCCGTCGCGCGAGATCATCTCGTCGGTCTTCTGTACGGCCACGTCCGGCTTGCGCTGGTCGTCGGCTTCGATGACCAGCGTCGGCACGCCGCCGAGGTTGCCGCCGAGATGTTCGAGCGCGAGCCGGAACCCGTCCCGGATGTCGGTGCCGAGCCCGGAGCCCGGTCCCGACAGTGTGGTGAGCAGCCCGATCTTCAGTTCCTGCTGGGCTGCCGCCGGTCCTGCCGAGCCGGCGGCCATCGCGGCCGATGCGAGGATGGCCGTGAACAGCTTGCGCATGGGTCTCCCTCCTCTCTTGCCCGGGGCTCTGTGGTGGCCCGTCGCCGTCCGTTTGTCCAGAGACGGCGGCCGACGCGTCCACCCGCTTGCGTCGGGGTGCCATATCGCTTTACACATAAAACGTTTTCGGGCAACCACCCGGAAAGGGGAGCGAGCGGAGGACGAGATGCGCATCGCGGTGATCGGGGGCGGTCCGGCGGGCCTCTATTTCGCCATTCTGATGAAGCGGGATTTCCGGGGCACGGAGATCGACGTGTTCGAACGCAACCGGCCCGAGGACACCTTCGGCTTCGGAGTGGTGTTCTCCGACCAGACCCTGGACACCTTCGAGGCCGTCGACCGTCCGACCTACGAGGCGATCCGGGACAACTTCGCCTACTGGGACGACATCGAGGTCCACTTCAAGGGCACCGTCCATCGCATCGGTGGCAACGGCTTCTGCGGCTGCTCGCGCGTGAGCCTGCTGCGCATCCTCCACGCGCGCTGCCGCGAGCTCGGCGTGCGGCTGCACTTCGAGCGGGAGATCGAGGGCGTCGACGAGCTCCGGGGCTACGACCTCGTGATCGCCGCCGACGGGGTCAACAGCCGGGTCCGGGAGGCGTTCCGCGACCATTTCCGGCCCCGGATCGATCTGCGGCCCAACCGCTTCACCTGGATGGGTTCCACCCGGCCGCTCGATGCCTTCACCTTCTTCTTCCGCGAAACCGAATGGGGCATCTTCATCGCCCACTGCTACCAGTACGAGCGCGGTCGCAGCACCTGGGTGATCGAGACCGACGCCGAGACCTTCGCGAAGGCCGGCCTCGAGAACCGGGACGAGGAGGAGAGTCGGGTGTTCCTCGAGGAGGTGTTCCGCGAGGAGCTCGCCGGCCATCCGCTGCTCGTCAACCGCTCCATCTGGCGCCGCTTCCCGATGATGCGGCTCGAACGCTGGGTGAAGGACAACATCGTGCTCCTGGGCGATGCCAAGGCCACCGCCCATTTCACCATCGGTTCCGGTACGAAGCTCGCGATGGAGGATGCGATCGCCCTCCACGACGCCTTCCTCGCTTCGGGGGAAGTGGCGGGGGCGCTCGCCCGCTTCGAGGCCGAACGGCGGGACGAGGTGGAAAAGCTCCAGCACGCGGCCGACGTCTCGCTCGTCTGGTTCGAGCACGTGAAACGCTACTGGCACATGACGCCGGTCCAGTTCTGCTTCGGTCTGATGAGCCGGGCCAAGGCCATCACCTACGACAATCTCCGGCTGCGGGCCCCCGAGTTCGTCGATCTCGTGGATCGCGACGCGGCCGAAAAGGCCCGTGCCCTCGGCTTCTCGATCCCACAGGACGCGCCGCCGCCGCCCATGTTCCTGCCCTTCCGGCTGCGCGGCATGGTCCTCGAGAACCGCGTCGTCGTGTCGCCGATGTGCATGTATTCGGCCGAGAACGGCGTGCCCGGCGAATGGCATCTCGTGCACTACGGGGCACGCGCGGTCGGCGGGGCCGGGCTCGTCTACACCGAGATGACCGACGTGTCGCCGGAGGCCCGCATCACCCCCGGCTGCGCCGGCATGTGGAACGACGAGCAGGAGGCCGCCTGGACCCGCATCGTCGACTTCTGCCACGCCCACAGCCGGGCGAAACTCTGCATGCAGCTCGGCCATGCCGGCCGCAAGGGGGCGACGCGGGT